>NZ_JBEXYR010000004.1:263332-541662 GCF_040631005.1 Micromonospora sp. NPDC005707 | reverse complement strand
TCCCCCCCGCTGCCCCACACCCCCCCTCCTTACCCCCACCCCTTCTTGGTCCTCCCGCCGGGGAGCCGCACTTTGGGCGCCCCCCCCCTCGGGGTCGGCTTCAGCGGGTCGGCGCCGGCGTCGGCGTGCTCTCGGTGGGCGCGGTCGACGGAGTCACGGTCGGCGCGGCGGTGGCGCTCCCGCTCGGCGCGGGGGTGGCCGCGCTCGCGCTCGGTGCGGGCGGGGCGCTCAGGGTCGGCGCGGCCGGGGCCGGTGCTGCCGGGGCCGGTGGCCCGAAGGGCGCCCGGTCGGGGCAGTAGGGGTAGGCGTTGCGCGGCGGGGGCATGTTGCCGTCCACACTCATGCAGGTCGGCCAGCCGAGCCGGATGGGCACACCGTTCTGGTCGAAGAGCTGGGCGTTGCGGATCAGCCGCCCCTCCTGGTCGTAGACGAAGACGTCCTCGATCGAGTCGTACCGGTCGCCGACCGAGACCTCCTGGTAGCTGCCGAACTGGTCGGAACTGGCGTGCTGGTCGACGTTGACCAGCACGGCGAAGGAGAAGATCAGCAGCGCCGCGGTGCCGAGCCGCGTCAGCCGCCGCGGCCAGCCGTGCAGGCCGGGCGAGCGCCGGCCCAGCCAGACCGAGGCGAGCACGGTGCCGGCGAGCAGGAACAGGCCGGCGAGCACGCTGCCGTCGAGGCGGGGCAGCAACCCCGAGGGCTCCTGGAGCACGACGGAGATCATCAGCGCCACGAGCCAGCCACGCAGCAGCCACCAGGCAGGGCGCAGCGGGCGGAGGAACTCGCTCACCGAGGACTGCCCGAGCAGCGGGCCGAGCTGGGTGTCGAGGGCGCGCAGCTGGGCCCCGGCGCGCGCCTGCGCGGCGGCCAGTCGCCGGCGCCGGCGCCCCGGCCCGGCTCCCGGCTCGGCGCCGGCCGCGGCCCGCAGCTCCGCCGCGTACGCCTCGGGCGTGCCGAGCCGGTCGACGAGGGTGCCCTCGGCCTCGGCGGCAACCTCGGCGAGGTGCTCCGGCAGGTCCTCGGTCAGCTCGTCGCGGACGGCGGGCGGCAGATCGGCCAGGGCGGCCCGCACCCGGTCGACGTAGTCCGCGATCTCCTGCCCAGTGACGGTCATGCCGCCATCCCCCGATCGTCGAGCAGTGCGTCCATGGTGGTGGCGAAGGAGCGCCAGGTCTTGCCGGAGCGGGTGAGTTGGTCCCGGCCGGCGACGTTGAGTGAGTAGTACTTGCGGTGCGGCCCGGACTCGCTCGGCACCACGTAGGTGGTCAGCAGCCCGGCGGCGAAGAGCCGGCGCAGGGTGCCGTAGACCGAGGCGTCGCCGACCTCCTCCAGGCCGGCCTCGCGCAGCCGGCGGAGGATGTCGTAACCGTAGCCGTCCTCCTCCTTGAGCACGGCGAGAACGGCCAGGTCGAGCACGCCCTTGAGGAGCTGCGTCGTATCCACGCTCCGCACACTAGTGCGGATTACGTAGTACCGTCAAGAACGTGGTAGCTTGGTAGGCTCGTGGCGTGTCGTGGAGCAGCTACGCCTCCTTCCTGATCTTCGCCACCGTGCTGATCCTCATCCCGGGGCCGGACTTCGCCGTGGTCACCCGGAACACGCTGGCCGCCGGCCGGCGCCGGGGCAGGTGGAGCGCGATCGGCGTGACCGCCTCGAACGCGGTGCAGGGGGTGACCGCCGCCGCCGGGCTCGGCGCGCTCATCGTCCGCTCCCAACCGCTCTTCGAGGCGATCCGCTGGGCCGGCGTGGCGTACCTGGCGTACCTCGGAGTGCAGGCCTGGCGGTCGGCCTGGCGCGGCGACTACCCGCCGCTGGCCGGCGATGCCGCCGCCACCCCCGGGCAGGCCCTGGCCGGGTTCCGGCAGGGCTTCCTGTCCAACGTCACCAACCCGAAGGTGCTGGCGTTCTACCTGGCCGTGCTGCCGCAGTTCGTCGGCGGCGGCGCACCGATCGGGGTGCTGCTCGCCTTCGCGCTCAGCCACGCCGTGCTCAGCCTCGCGTACCTGCTGGTCCTGGTCTCGGCGCTGAACCGGGCCCGCGACCTGCTGTCCCGGCGCCGGGTCCGCCGCTGGCTGGACGGGCTGACCGGGGTCGCCCTGCTCGGCTTCGGCGCCCGCCTCGCCACCGAACGAACCTGACCGCCGCCGGGCGCGTCACCGTCCGCGACCCAGGATTGACTTTAATTTTCGCTTATGAGGCCTGCTCATCCTCGTGGAACGTCGGTACGTTGCCCGGATGCGACACCTCGGAACCGTGCTCGCCGCTGCCATCGTCGGTCCGCTGGCCTGGATTCTCTTCGCCCTCGGCCAGGACCGGTCGGAGCAGGCGTTCGCCGCCGCACAGAACGGGGGAGCGCTGGACAGCGGTGATTTCGTTCGCCCCGCGCTGGTGCTGGCCGCCGCCGGGCTCGTGCTCGGGCTCATCGCCACGCTCCGCTTCTCCCCGCTGGGCGCGGCGCTGACCGGCCTGGTCTACTCGGCCAGCTACCTGGGCCTGCTCGTCAGTCCGACCGGAGTGCTGAAACTGCTCGACCACAAACTGACCCTGAGCGGCCACCAGGTCGACCTGGCGGCCCCGCTCCGGACCGGGACGACGCTGCTGGTCGGCTCGCTGCTCCTCGTCGGGGTCGTGAGCATCCGCCGCTGGCAGCGGTGGCCGCAGCCCGCGGACGACACCCCCACGGCGCTGCAGGCGGACGAGATTCTCCCGCCCGCGACCCGACGGGACCGCCCGCTGGGTGTGGACGGTCTGGGGCTCAGCACGCCGCCCACCACGCCCGAGCCGGAACTGGTGCGGGCCGGCGGTCCAGCCGCGGCGGGCGGCTCGTCCGGGGCGGGCGGTGCAAGCTGGGCCGGTCGTTCCGACTGGGCCGGGCTGGTGTCGGGCGGCTCCGGGGACGGGTCCGGGCCGTCGTCGGACTGGCCGCGCCAGCGTTCGAGGTGAACGGCTGACCGACGCCGGTCGGGTGGCGGCCGAGTGGCCGGACATCCGAGCCGGGCACGTCACGCGTGCCGGCTGCCTCAAGCCAGGGACCAGGCGATGCCGTCGAGGATGTCGTGTTCGGAGGCGACCACGGAGGGCATCCCGGCGCGCTCCATGATGACCCGGAGCACCAGCGCGCCCGCGCCGATCACGTCGGCCCGGCCCGGGTGCATCACCGGGATGGCCAGCCGCTGCTCGCGGGTCTTCCCCAGCAGGTCGGCGGTGACCTCGGCGACCTGGTCGTACGACACCCGGGCGTGGTGGATGCGGGCCGGGTCGTACTCCTGGAGCCCCTGGGCGATGGCGACCACGGTGGTGACCGACCCGGCGAGCCCGACCAGGGTGGCGGCCTCCCGGCCCGGGACGGCCGTCAGCGCCCGGTCCACGGCGACCGCGATGTCGGCCTGCGCGGCGGCGACCTCGTCCAGGCCGGGCGGGTCGCCGTGCAGGTGGCGCTCGGTCATCCGGACGCAGCCGATGTCCATCGAGATGGCCGCCTGGACGCCGCCCTCGCGGGTGCCGACCACGAACTCGGTGGAGCCGCCGCCGATGTCGACCACCAGGTAGGGCGGTTCGGCGTCGGCGGGCAGGCCGCGGACGGCCCCGGTGAAGGAGAGCCGGGCCTCCTCGTCGCCGGTGACCACCTCGGGCGCGACGCCGAGGGTCTGCTCGACCATGGCCCGGAAGTCGGCGGCGTTCGAGGCGTCGCGGGAGGCGGAGGTGGCGCACATCCGGACGCGCTCGGCGCCCAGCTTCTCGATCTCCGACGCGTAGTCGGCGAGCGCCACGCGGGTCCGCTCGATCGCCTCGGGCGCGAGCCGGCCGGTGCGGTCGACCCCCTGGCCCAGCCGGACGATCTCCATCCGCCGGCTCAGGTCGACCAGCGGCGCCTGCGGCCCGGCGGACGGGTCGGGCAGGTCGGCGACCAGGAGTCGGATGGAGTTGGTCCCGCAGTCGATGGCGGCCACGCGCGTCGTCACGGCTGCCACCCTACGGCAGCCACCCCGACGGACCGGGTCAGTCGTCCACCGCGGGGCGGCCGAGCAGGTGGGCGCCGAGCGGGGTCAGGCGGTGCCGGACCGCGCCGCCGTCGCGCTCGGTGGCGACCAGGCCGGCGGCGCGCAGCGCGGTGGCGTGCTCGGAGGCCGTGGACAGGCCGACCCCGACGCCCCGGGCGAGCGCCGTGGTGGTGTGCGGGCCCGGCGCGGCGAGGCGGCGCAGCATCGCCGCCCGGGTGGCGCCCAGCACCCCGGCGAGCGGGTCGACCGCCGGATCGGTGGCCCGCGCCGGCATGGCGGCGGGGTACACGAGCAGGACCGGCCGGCCCGGTTCGACCAGGACGCGGGGCAGCGGGCCGGCCACCGGCGACGGGAGCAGCACCATCCCCTCGCCGGTGCCGGTCACCTCCCCGCTCCACCAGGTGCGCACCTCCAGCACGGGTGGCCGCCACCGGATCGCCGGGTGCAGCCCGTCGAACAGACCCGCCAGCCCGCGCCGGGCCAGCCGGTGCGCGGCGTCGGCCAGCTGTCGCTGGTGGACGGTGGTCAGGGTGGACCAGTGCGGGGCCAGCACCGCACCGAACCAGGTGTCGAGCGCCCGGCCGAACAGGTCGAGCACCGTCGGGTCGGCGGCGGCGAACGCGCGCCGCAGCGGCGTCGCGGCGACCTCGGAGTAGGCGTCGGCGACCTCCTCCCGGACCCGGCGGGCGGGGGTGGACCGGATCGCCGCGAGGCCCGCGGCCACCGAGTCCAGCCCGTCGAACGGGGTGAGGAAGTCGGGCAGGCGCCCACGGGCCGGCAGCAGGTGCCGCAGCGACGTGGCGGCGGCGCGCACCCCGCGTACGGAGGTCGCCGAGCCGGCCGCCGCCACGAGGTCCGGCGCCATGGCGGCGGTGGCCGGATCGTGCAACGCCTGGCAGGCCAGCATCGCGGTGCCGACCGGGTGCAGCCGGTCGACGAACCGTACCCGGCTCAGGTCCGCCGGTCCGAGGTGCAGCCGCAGCATGAGAGCAGCGTGCCCGGCTTCGGCGAGGACCGAAAGGGTTGACCGGCTCGGGTCCCGGAACCGACGGTGGAGCCCGGTTACCCACGGGGAGGGCGGGACGTGCGGCGGACGATCGCGGTGCTGGCGGGGCTGGTTCTGGCGTTCACCGGTGGAGCGTGCGGCGGGCAGGCCGAGCCGGCCGCCGCACCGACGCCGAGCGGGCGGGCGGCCGCGTCGACGCCCGCCGAACGGCCGGCCGCCGGGGACCACGAGCTGACCCTGCGCCACGGCGGGGTGGAGCGCAGCTACCTGCTGCACGCCCCGCCCGGGTACGACCCGGCGCGCCCGGCGGCACTGGTCATCGCGCTGCACTTCTTCCCCGGCACCGGGGCCGACATGCGGGAGCTGACCGGCCTGGACGCCCGCGCGGACCGGGAGAACTTCCTGGTCGCCTACCCGGACGGGCGGCACGGCGGCTTCAACGCGCTGATCTGCTGCGGGTCGGCGGACGACGTGGGGTTCCTCACCGCGCTCACCGCCCACCTGGTCGACACCTGGCGGGCCGACCCGGACCGGGTCTACCTGACGGGCATCTCCAACGGCGGTGACCTGAGCTTCCGGGTCGCCGTGGAGGCCACCGGAGTGTTCGCGGCGATCGGTGTGGTCAGCGGCGGCTACAGCGGCCCGCTGACCGAGCCGGACAGCTACGTCCCGAAGCGGCCGGTCTCGGTGATCACCTTCGTCGGCGGGCAGGACCAGTACGCCGGCATCTTCCACGACGGGCTGCGCACCTGGCAGCGACGGCTCGGCTGCCAACCGGTGGCGGGGAGGAAGCCGGCGGCGCCGGCGGGCCTGAGCCGGGCCGACGCGCGCTGCGCCGACGGCAGCGACGTGACCGTGTGGAGCCTCCCCGAGATGAGCCACTCGTGGCCGGGCGCCACCGCGGGGACGCTCGCCGACCCGGACGCCAGCGTCACGGCCACCGACCTGATCTGGGAGTTCTTCGCGGCCCACCCGCGGCGCACGTGAGCCGGGTCAGAGGCGCAGCAGCATCCGGCTGTTGCCGAGGGTGTTCGGCTTGACCCGCTCCAGGTCGAGGAACTCGGCGACACCCTCGTCGTAGGAGCGCAGGAGCTGCTCGTAGACCGGCTGCGGCACCGGCGCTCCGTCGATCTCGCGGAAGCCGAACGAGCCGAAGAACCCGGTCTCGAAGGTGAGCACGAAGATCCGGGCGACGCCCACCTCGCGGGCCGCGTCGATCAGCTCGCCGACGATCCGGTGCCCGATCTTGTGCCCCCGGCAGGACGGGTCGACCGCCACAGTGCGGATCTCGGCCAGGTCCTCCCACATGACGTGCAGGGCGCCGCAGCCGACCACCGTGCCGTCGGGTGTCACCGCCACCCGGAACTCCTGCACGTCCTCGTAGAGGGTGACGGTGGCCTTGCTGAGCAGCCGCCGGTCGTCGGTGTAGGTGTCCACGAGCCGCCGGATGCCGCGTACGTCGCCGGTGCGGGCGCGGCGGACCAGGATCTCGTCGGCGGCCGTCATCTCACTCCGCCGCGGGCACGTCCACGCAGGGGCCGGCCGCCCACCACTTCTCCACCAGGGCGAGGGTCTCGTCGCCGAACGGGTTGACCCCCGGCCCGGCGGCGAGCGCGTGCCCGAGGTGCACGTGCAGGCACTTGACCCGCCCCGGCATGCCGCCGGCCGAGATCCCGGCAATCTCCGGCACCTGCCCGATCGCCTCCCGGCGGGCCAGGTAGTCCTCGTGCGCGGCCCGGTAGCGGGCGGCCAGCTCCGGGTCCTCGGCGAGCCGCTCGGCCATCTCCTTCATGAGCCCGGCCGACTCCAACCGGCTGCACGCCGCGGTCGCCCGCGGGCAGGTCAGGTAGAACAGCGTCGGGAAGGGCGTGCCGTCGGCCAGCCGGGGCGTCGTCTCCACCACGTCGGGCAGGCCGCACGGGCACCGGTGGGCCACCGCCCGGGTGCCGCGGGGCGGGCGTCCGAGCTGCGCGGCCACCGCGGCCAGGTCGGCCTCGGTGGCCGGCTGGCGCTCCGGCGGGGGTACGGAATCCGCCGCCGGATCCTGCGGTGGTACGACGCTCACGGTTTCTGGCTCTCCTCGGTGCTCACTTGTCGGGGCGCTCGGCGTTGGCCGCCTGCACGCTCGACCACAGGGTGTCGTACCAGGGGTCCGGCGGCTTCGGCGGCCCCGGCTTCGCGCCCTTGCCGGCGTCCTTGGCCGCCCCCTCCGGGTCGGAGAGCACCACCAGCAGGGTTTCGCCGGGCCGGCCCATGAAGAACCGCTCCCGGGCCTGCGTCTCGATGTACGCCGGGTCCTGCCACTTCTCCGCCTCGGCGGAGAGCTCCTGGATCAGCTCGCGCTGCCGCTGCTGGGACGCTTCCATCCGCTCGATGTCGGCCTGCTGGTCCAGGTAGACCCGGACCGGATAGGTGTAGGCCAGGGCGAGCGCGATCAGCACCGCGAAGAGCACGGTGGCGCGCCCGGTGAAGCGCCGGGGTTGGGGTGCGGTGAGCCGCTTGACCGTGCCACCGGCGGCGGTACGCCGGGCCGCCGCGGGGCGGCTCGCGGAGCGTACCCCCTCGGTGGCGCGGGCGGCGCCGGGCGACCGGCCGGCGGCGCGCGGCTCGGCGCGGACGCCGGCGTCGCGGACCGACGACCGGACCCGGGCACCGCCCGGCCGGCCGGCCTGACCCGGCCGGCGGGCCGGCCGCTGGCCACCCGGTGTGCGGCGCTGCTGCATCGTCACACCCCTCCCCCGGAGCTCTCGGCTCAGGCCGAACGGTAGCGCGGGAACGCGCCGGCACCGGCGTACCGCGCCGCGTCGGCCAGCTCCTCCTCGATCCGCAGGAGCTGGTTGTACTTCGCGACCCGGTCGGACCGGGCCGGGGCGCCGGTCTTGATCTGGCCGCAGCCGGTGGCGACCGCCAGGTCGGCGATGGTGGTGTCCTCGGTCTCGCCGGAACGGTGGCTCATCATGCACATGAAGCCGGCCCGGTGGGCCAGGTCGACCGCGTCCAGGGTCTCGGTGAGCGAGCCGATCTGGTTGACCTTCACGAGCACCGCGTTGGCGGCCCGCTCGCTGATGCCCCGGGCGATGCGCTGCGGGTTGGTGACGAACAGGTCGTCGCCGACGATCTGGATCCGGTCGCCGAGCGCCGCCGTGAGGGTGGCCCAGCCGCTCCAGTCGTCCTCGGACAGCGGGTCCTCGATGGACACGATCGGGTAGTCGCCGACGAGCTTGGTGTAGTAGTTGCTCATCTCCTCGGCGCTCTTCGCGGTGCCCTCGAAGGTGTAGCTGCCGTTGTCGAAGAACTCGGTGGCGGCCACGTCGAGGGCGAAGACGATGTCGGTGCCGAGCCGGTAGCCGGCCTTCTCCACGGCCTCGGCGATCAGGTCGAGCGCGGCGGCGTTGGTCGGCAGGTTCGGGGCGAAGCCGCCCTCGTCGCCGAGGCCGGTCGACAGGTCCTTCTTCTTGAGCACCGACTTCAGGGCGTGGTAGACCTCGGCGCCGGAGCGGAGCGCGTCCCGGAAGGTGGGCGCGCCGATCGGCGCGATCATGAATTCCTGGATGTCGACGTTCGAGTCCGCGTGCGCGCCGCCGTTGAGGATGTTCATCATCGGCACCGGGAGCAGGTGCGCGTTCGGCCCGCCCAGGTAGCGGAAGAGGCTCAGCTCGGCGCTGCCGGCGGCGGCCTTCGCCACGGCCAGCGAGACGCCGAGGATGGCGTTGGCGCCCAGCTCGGCCTTGTTGTCCGTGCCGTCGATGTCGAGCATCTTCTGGTCGATCAGCCGCTGCTCGCTGGCCTCGTACCCGATGAGCTGGTCGACGATCTTGTCCTCGATGTTGGCGACGGCCTTCTCGACACCCTTGCCCAGGTAGCGGTCCTTGTCACCGTCGCGCAGCTCGATCGCCTCGAAGGCGCCGGTGGAGGCGCCGGACGGCACCGCGGCGCGGGCGATCGTGCCGTCGTCGAGCCCGACCTCGACCTCGACCGTCGGGTTGCCCCGCGAGTCCAGGATCTCCCGGGCGACAATTCCCTCGATGGTTGCCACTGAGTCGCTCCTCGTTTGTGTGTTCCGGTCCGGTATGGGCCGCGACGGTGCGGCTGAGGCAGGTGTTGAACGCAGCGTATCGGTCCCCGCCCGTGCGTACCTGCGTCGGGGCGGCACTTCGGTGACTGAACGCGAGGGGCTCTGCCCTACGCGGACACTCATCCGAATGCCGCCCACGACGAAGGGTGACACGGACATTCCCGGATTCTCCGGCCTCAACCGACAACGGGTTTGCGAGAGGTTGCGTCGATCGACAAGGCTGGGCGGCATGCCCGCCGCCTCGACGACTCTCCGCGTGCTCGCCGCCTCGGCCATCGCGTCGCTCTCGGTCACCGGCTGCCAGGCCCTCGACGACACCGGGGTCGCCCTCGGGCGGGCCGACCTGGTCAACGACCTGACCGCGCGGATGGACCGGGCGCTGGAGCAGACCTGGGCCGCCGACTACCAGCTCAGCGACGGGCGCACCGCGTCGATCGCGCAGACCAAGGAGCCGCTGCGCTCCTCGTACACCTGGCCGGACGGCAAGATCACCGTCACCCAGGAGGCGGTGACCCGGTGCGCGAACGCGGCCGGGCGCACCTCGTGCACGGTGTCGCCGCCGGTGCTGACCGCCGGCCGGCCCTCCGTGGTCGTCTACGGCGAGGCGCGCAAGCTCGGGCTGGTCACCCCGCCGGCGGTGATCCGGCTGCTCACCGACGCGGCACTCGACCCCGAGGCGACCATCGAGCAGAGCGACACCACGCTGGCCGGGCACCACGCCACCTGCGTCGACGTCACCCGGGCCGACAACCGCTTCGGCGCCTGCGTGACCAGCGAGGGAGTGCTGGGCAGCTTCACCGGCACCCTCGACGGCAAGGCCGCGGAGGTCACCCTGAGCCGCTACACCGACACGGTCGAGTCGGCCGCCTTCGACGTGCCGGCCGGGGCGGGCGTGGTCGACCGCCGCACCACCACCTCGTGAGCACCGGCGGCACCGGAACCCGCACGCCGCACGACGCCGGCGCGACCGGCGACCCGGCCGGGACGGGTGGGGCGGCCCCCTTCCGTCCCGCCGCCGATCACGGCCGGCCGCCGCACCCGGACGACCTGGCCCTGCCGGTGGCCGGGCGCAGGCTGCTCACCGGCCCCGACGGGCGGTTCCCCCGGATCGGCGAGCTGCCCGCCGGGCTCGACTGGGTGCCGGTCGGCACCCTCGACGGGGCGCCCGCCTGGACCGCCGAGGCCGCCGACCCCGAGGCGCTGCCCGGCCGCTGGCGTGGCTGGCGGGGTCTCGCCGCCGAGCTGCCCGGACCGCGGGCCGACCTGGCCGGGCGGGCGCTCGCCGTGGTCACCTGGCGGCGTACCCACCGGTGGTGCGGGGCGTGCCGCACCGAGCTGGCCGACGTGCCGGGCGAGACCGCCCGGCGCTGCCCCGCCTGCGGGCTGACCACGTTCCTGCCGCTCTCCGTCGCGGTGCTGGTGGCGATCACCCGCCCCGGCCCGGCCGGCGGCCCCGACGAGCTGCTGCTGGTCCGGCACGCGTACGGGCCCACGGAGCTGTGGGCGCTGGTCGCCGGGTTCGTCGAGGCGGGCGAGTCGCTGGAGGCGGCCGCCCACCGCGAGGTCGCCGAGGAGGTCGGCCTGACGATCGGGCGGCCCACCTATGTGGACAGCCAGCCCTGGGCGATGTCCGGCCCGGGCACCCTGCTCGCCGGCTTCACCGCCACCGTGACCGACCCGGCGGCCGAGCCGGTGGCCGACCCGAGGGAGCTGACCGAGGCGCGCTGGTTCCCGGTGGACGCGCTGCCGGCGGAGCTGCCCCCCGCGTACTCCCTGTCGCGCTGGCTGGTCGACGCGGTCGCCGCCCGTGGGTCGCGCTGACGGTCAGATCCCCAGCAGCGTCCGCAGGTGCCGCGGCGGCGGGCAGTCGTGCGCCAGCATGGCGTCGTGCCAGTCGCGCGACGACACCCCGGCCGGCCGGGCGCGGGCGATGTCGGCCATCTCGCTGTAGCCCACGAAGTAGGTGGAGAGCTGGGTGGAGGTGAGCAGCGCCCGCCGCCACTTGCCGGCCGCCTCGCCCTCCTCCTGGAAGCCACGCCCGGTCATCAACGCCATGGCCTCGGACTCCGGCAGGTCCTCGCAGTGCACGAGCTGGTCGAGCAGCGCGTTGATGGTCATCCGGAGCTGCATCTTGAGCTGCTGGAGCCGGACCGGCAGCCCGCCGAAGCCCAGCCCGGCCATCAGCTCCTCGGTGTAGACCGCCCAGCCCTCGATGAACACCCCGGACTCGGTGAGCGCGCGGACCCGGGTCGGGCCGGCGTAGCGGCGGGCGTGGGCGAGCTGCAGGAAATGGCCGGGCATCGCCTCGTGCACGGTCAGGTTGCGGATCATGTGGTCGTTGTATTCGCGGTAGAACGACTCGACCCGCTGCGCCGGCCAGTCCGCCGGGGTGGGCGCGATGCAGTAGAAGGTCGGCACGTCCGCCGTCTCCAGCGGGCCGGGCGAGTCGCAGTAGGCCACCGCCACGCCCCGGGCGAACTCCGGCATCTCCTGGATCACGCACGGGTCGTCGACCAGGCTGACCAGGTCGTGGGCCCGGACGAAGTCGCTCGCCTCGTCGAGCGTGACCGAGGCGAGGTCGACGATTGTGGCGTCGTCCGGGTGCTCGGCGGCGAGCAGGTCCAGCGCCCGGCGGACCGTCTCGTCGTCGGCCGGGCCACCGACCAGCTCGACGGCCGCCGCGCGGATCTCGGCGGTGACCCGGTCGAGGTTGGCCCAGGCGCGGCGCTGCACCTCGGCCGCGCTCAGCTCGGTGTCGAGGGTGTGCCAGAGCCGCGCCTCCCAGCGGCGCCGGCCGAGCCGGGGGTCGCGCCCCGGGCCGGCGTCGGCGGCCAGGCCGATTCGCAGCCACGCCACGAACTCCTCCAGCGCGGCGATCGCCGCGGTGGCGGCCGGCTCCACGCGGTCGTGCAGCGCCGGCGCCTCGGCGAGCAGCCCGGGCACCTCGTCGCGGATCAGCGCCGCCGTGCCGGTGAACTGCCCGACCGCCGTCTCGGCATGGATCCGCGGCATGTCGCGCAGCGTCGCGCGCGCGGTCGCCAGGGCGTCGGGTACGGCCGCCAGCCGCCCGGCCAGGTGGGTCAGGCGCTCCTCGACCGGCGCGTACGGGCGGGCCATGAGGGCGTGCAGCAGCGGGCCGGGATTGTGCCGCAGCGGGTCCCACTCGTGGCCCCGGATCTCGGTCGCCTCGAACAGCCCTCGATCGACCAGGCTGCTGAGCAGCGCGTGGTCGACCCGCTCCTCGACGTCGAGCGAGTCGGGGTCGATCTCGGAGAGCGCGTCGGCCGCGTCCTTGAGCATCGCCTGGTCGGCGGCGAGGGCGTCGGCGGACAGGTCGGGCAGCCGGTCATCGTAACGGTGGTCCCCAGCCGAGGTGGCCAGCCCGGGCCGGCTCTCCAGCAACGCCTCGACGATCCGCTCGGCGAGCGGCACAAACTGCTCCATGCGGAAACCCTACCGACCACGACCGACGGCCGCCGCCTGCGTTGATCAAGAAGTTCGCGTCGCGATCGCCGCTCCGGCCGCCGCGAACCCCTTGGTCAACTCGATCGGGCGTCCCGTTCGGCGGCGCGGACGGCGTCCGCGTACGCCAGGGTGGCGCGGCGCAGGGCCGCCTCGGGGTCGATGCCGGCCTGCCGGGCGGCGGCCACCGTGGCGAGCAGGCCCGCGCCGAGTCGCGCCTCGGCGTCGACCTGCGACTCCGCCAGCGGCGGCGGGACGGCCAGGCCCACGCGGCCGGCGCGGTCCAGGACCTTCGCGGCCAGGGCGAGCGCGGGCTGGCTCAGGGCGATGCCGTCCAGCACCGACTCGCGGGTCTTCTCGGCCCGCTTGATCCGCTCCCAGTTCGCCTCGATCTCCTCGATCGAGCCGGCCTGCTCACCCGAGAAGACGTGCGGGTTGCGGCGGACCATCTTGTCGACCAGGCCGCCGGCCACGTCGTCGACCGTCCAGCGCTTCCCCTCCGGCAGGTCCTCGGCCAGCCGGGCGTGCAGCAGCACCTGGAGCAGCACGTCGCCCAGCTCCTCGCGGAGCGCGTCGGTGTCGTCGGCGCTGATCGCGTCGTACGCCTCGTAGCACTCCTCCAGCAGGAACCCGGCCAGGCTGCGGTGGGTCTGCGCCCGCTTCCACGGGTCACCGCCCGGCGAGGCGAGCCGGTCCATCACCTCGACGGCGTCGAGCAGCCGGGCGCCCGGCGGGTCCCACGAGCCGTACATCAGCTCCAGCTCGGCGAGGCCGGGCTGGCGGGCCAGCCGCAACCCCAGCTCGCGGGCGAGCGCCTCGTCGCCGGCCGGGCCGGACAGCCACACCGCGCTGCCGTGCGCGGCCGCCGCGTCGAGCAACGCCTGCGTGGCGCCCTCGGTCACCACCGTCACCTCGGCGCCCGTCGACCGGACCGCCGTGGCCAGCTCGCTCTCGGCGCCGGCCAGCACCGGCGCGGAGCGGACCACGTCCCAGGCGGGCGCGGTCAGCAGGCCGGCCGGCAGCCGCGGCGAGGTGACGAGCAGGACGATGCGCGCGGTCATGCTCAGGGCGCCACCGACGCGCTCGGCTCGGCCGATTCCGGCTCGGTCGACTCCGGCTCCGGGGTGGAGATGTCGGTCACCTGGTCGGCGCCCTCCACGTACGGCAGGTTGTAGAGGTTGACGTTCTGCGACTGGATCTGGAGCAGGGCGGGCACGGCCAGGGTCGGGTAGCGGGGGTTGACGCGGACGTCATCCCGGTCGACCTGCGCCTTCAGCGCCTCGCTCAGGCCCACCACGGCCGAGACCTGAGGCGCGATGGAGGGGTCGGAGAACGCCTGGCGCTGCTGCTCGGTCGACCAGCCGGGACGCGCCACGTTCGCCTTCACCAGCGCGGCGTAGACGGCCGCGGTGTCGGCGTCGGAGAGCTCCGCCTTCGGCAGCCCCTGGCCCAGCGCGTTGAAGACGTCGTACCACTCGGCGGCGAGCTTCGCGTACTCGGTGTTCGGGACGCGCAGCGCCTGGCCGATGTCGGCCGCGCTGATCTGGTCGGGCACCTGGAGCTGCTTGTCGGCGACGATCCGCTTGCCCAGGTCGAGGCCGACCAGCAGGTTGACCACGTCCTGCCCGTCCAGGTCGATCTCGCGCAGCTCGGCCGGGACGGTCTGGCCCTGCTCCTCGGCGGCCTTGACGACCCCGGCGTACGCCTGCGCGGCCTCGTCCCGGATGGCGTTGACCCGGTCGATCGAGTAGCTCGTGTCGCCCACGTAGGCGGCGACACCCGGGGCGGACCGGCCGCAGGCGGCGAGGGAGAGAACAGCGAGGGCCGCGACGCTGGCGGCGGCGATGAGACGGCGAGCACGCATGACGGCCACTCTCTCACGGCCGGCAGGCGGTTGTGACGCCGCCCACCTCACCGAGCCCCCGCCCCCGCCGGCTGCGCCGCGACCGGCTCACCCAGCACATCCTTGAGGAGCTGGGCGCACCACTCCAGCAGCGCCTGGTCGCGCAACGGCTCGCCGCCGACCCGGCGGGTGCTCGGCCGGGGCACGCTGACCTGATCGAGAGCCTGCTTGTAGACCGAGTCCGGGTGGTAGCGCTTGAGCCGGAGCTGCTTCGAGTCCGGCAGCGGCAGCGGGCCGAACCGGATGTGCTTGCCCTGCATCGACACGTCGGTGAGGCCGTACCGCCGGGCCAGCAGCCGGAACCGGGCCACCGCGACCAGGTTCTGCACCGGCGCGGGCGGCTCGCCGTAGCGGTCGGTCATCTCGGCGACCACCTCGCGCAGCCGCTCGTCGTCGCGGGCCTCGGCCAGCTTGCGGTACATCTCCAGGCGAAGCCGCTCCACGCCCACGTAGTCGTGCGGCAGGTGCGCGTCGATCGGCAGGTCGACCTTGACCTCGGTCTCCTCCTCCGCGTGCTCGCCCTTGAACGCGGAGACCGCCTCGCCGACCATCCGGACGTAGAGGTCGAAGCCGACGCCCTCGATGTGCCCGGACTGCTCGCCGCCGAGCAGGTTGCCGGCGCCCCGGATCTCCAGGTCCTTCATGGCCACGTACATGCCGGCGCCCAGCTCGGTGTGCTGGGCGATGGTGGCCAGCCGCTCGTGCGCGTTCTCGGTGAGCGGCTTGTCCGACGGGTAGAGGAAGTACGCGTACGCCCGCTCCCGGCCCCGGCCCACCCGGCCGCGGATCTGGTGCAGCTGGGCCAGGCCGAGCAGGTCGGCCCGCTCGACGATGAGGGTGTTGGCGTTCGGGATGTCGATGCCGGACTCGACGATCGTGGTGCAGACCAGGACGTCGAACTCCTTCTCCCAGAAGCCGACCATCACCTTTTCGAGGGCTTCCTCGCCCATCTGGCCGTGCGCCACCGCGACCCGGGCCTCGGGCACCAGCTCACGGATCCGGCGGGCCGCCTTGTCGATCGACTCGACCCGGTTGTGCAGGTAGAAGACCTGCCCGTCGCGGAGCAGCTCGCGGTGGATCGAGGCGGCCACCTGCCGGTCGTCGTACGCCCCCACGAAGGTCAGCACCGGGTGCCGCTCCTCCGGCGGGGTGGCGATGGTGGACATCTCCCGGATGCCGGTGATCGCCATCTCCAGGGTGCGCGGGATCGGGGTGGCCGACATGGCCAGCACGTCGACCGAGGCACGCAGCGTCTTCAGGTGCTCCTTGTGCTCGACGCCGAAGCGCTGCTCCTCGTCGATGATGACCAGCCCGAGCTGCTTGAACCGGGTGGCCGACTGGAGCAGCCGGTGGGTGCCGATGACGATGTCGACGGTGCCGTCGCCGACCATCTCCAGCGTCCGCTCGGTCTCCTTGGGCGTCTGGAACCGGGAGAGCTGCCGGATGGTGATCGGGAACTGGCTCATCCGCTCGGCGAACGTGTTGTAGTGCTGCTGCACCAGCAGGGTGGTGGGCACCAGCACGGCCACCTGCTTGCCGTCCTGCACGGCCTTGAACGCCGCCCGGACCGCGATCTCGGTCTTGCCGTAGCCGACGTCGCCGCAGATCAGCCGGTCCATCGGGACGGTCTGCTCCATGTCCCGCTTGACCTCCTCGATGGCGGCGAGCTGGTCGGGCGTCTCCTGCCAGGGGAAGGCGTCCTCCAGCTCCCGCTGCCAGGGGGTGTCCGGGCCGAACGGGTGCCCCTTGGACGCCTTGCGGGCGGCGTAGAGCTGGATCAGCTGCGCGGCGATCTCGCGCACCGCCTTGCGGGCCCGGGCCTTGGACTTCTGCCAGTCCGAGCCGCCCATCTTGTGCAGCGTGGGCTGCTCGCCGCCGACGTAGCGGGAGAGCTGGTCGAGCTGGTCGGTGGGGACGAAGAGGCGGTCGCCGGGCTGGCCGCGCTTGCTCGGCGCGTACTCGATGACCAGGTATTCCCGGCTCGCGCCGTTGACCGTGCGCTGGACCAGCTCGACGTAGCGGCCGATGCCGTGCTGCTCGTGCACCACGTGGTCGCCGGCCTTCAGCTCCAGCGGGTCGATGGTGTTGCGCCGCCGGCTCGGCATCTTGCGCATGTCACGGGTGGAGGTGCCCCGGCCGCCGGTGACGTCGTTGCCGGTGAGCAGCACGAACCGGGACGCCTCGTCGACGAAGCCGGCGGTCAGGCAGCCGCAGGAGACCAGCAGGTCACCGGGGGTGGGCGCGGCCGGCACCTCCTCGGTGAGCCGGGCGCCCAGGCCGGCGTCGCGCAGCACCTCGACGGCCCGCTGGGCGGGGCCGTGGCCCTCGAAGACCAGCGCGATCGACCAGCCCTCGCCGGCCCAGCGCTTGAGGTCGTCGACCACCCGGGCGGTCTCGCCGTGGTAGAGCGGGGCCGGCTGGGCGGCCAGGGTCACCGCGATGGCGTCGTCGGGGGTGACGTCGACCTCGGTCGGCTCGTCCTCCCAGGGCTGCCGCGCGGGCGCGGACTCCGCTTCGACCAGGCCGAACGGGGCGAGGGTCCACCAGGGCTGGCGCAGGGCGCGGGCCGCCGTGCGCACGTCGGCCAGGGTCCGGAAGGCGGCGGCGCCGAGGTCGACCGGGGCCTGGCCGCCGACCGCGGCCGCGGCCCAGCTGGCCTGGAGGAACTCCTCGGAGGTACGCACCAGGTCGTGGGCCCGGGTGCGGATCCGCTCCGGGTCGCAGAGCAGCACGTGGGTGCCGGCCGGCATGCAGTCGACCAGCAGCTCCATCGAGTCGGCGCCGATCAGGGCCGGGGCGAGGGACTCCATGCCCTCGACCGGGATGCCCTCGGCCAGCTTGTCGAGGATCTCGGCCAGCTCGGGGTGCTCCTGGGCGAGCGCGGCGGCCCGCTTGCGGACCTCGGGGGTGAGCAGCAGCTCGCGGCAGGGCGGCGCCCAAAGCTGTGGGACGCCCTCGATGGTGCGCTGGTCGGCGACGGCGAAGGTGCGGATCTCCTCGACCTCGTCGCCCCAGAACTCGACCCGGGACGGGTGCTCGTCGGTGGGCGGGAAGACGTCCAGGATGCCGCCGCGCACGGCGAACTCGCCGCGCTTGGTGACCAGGTCGACCCGGGCGTACGCCATGTCGATGAGCCGGCGGGCGACCTCCTCCAGGTCCGCCTCGTCACCGGCGGCGAGCTGCACCGGCTCCAGGTCGCCGAGCCCCTTGAGCTGCGGCTGGAGCAGCGAGCGGACGGGCGCCACGACGACCCGCAGGGGGCCGGTGCGCCCGTGCGCGTCGGCCGAGCCGGGGTGCGCCAGCCGGCGCAGGACGGCCAGCCGCCGCCCGACGGTGTCGGAGCGGGGTGAGAGCCGTTCGTGCGGCAGCGTCTCCCAGGACGGGAAGACCGCCACCTGCTCCGGCGGCAGCAGGCTGCCCAGCGCGGAGGCCAGGTCGTCGGCCTCGCGGGTGGTGGCCGTCACGGCCAGCACGGGACGGCCCGCGCCGCCGGCCGGCTCGTCGGCCGCGACGGCGGCGACGGCGAACGGCCGCAGTGCGGCGGGGGCGGTCAGATCGAGGCCGTCGACCTGGGCGGCACCGGAGCGCGCCAGGTCACGCGCCCGGGCCAGCCCGGGGTCGGCCAGGGCGGCGGAGAAGAGTCCGGTGAGCATCAGTGATCACTTCCAGGAGGTCGACGCACGGCGACGACCCCGCGTCCGTTGCGGACGGGGGGTGGCACCATTCGAGACTATCCCGCTCCCCGGACATTCCGGGCCGCAGCCGGCGCGCCGGAATCGATCTTGACGGGGTCCGGGCCGACGTGGTGCGGTGAGGCACATGACTGGTGAGTACCGGGCGGTGTTCGACGCCGAGGTGATCTTCGCGAATGGCGGCGGGCTGCGGACCGACGGGTTCCGGCTGGACATCCCCGGCCCGGAGATCACCGACGACGAACTGGCGGCGCTCCTCGTCCGCCACCTCGGGTTGCTCATGGTCGGCGAGGTGCGGATCACCAACCGGACGGTCGTGGCGGAGCCGCACAAGGGCGGTCGCGGGGTGGCCGCCCCGGCGGCCGGCGGGCGGCGGCTGATCGAGCTGAGCCACGTGATCACCGACGGCATGGTCACCCTGCCCGGCTGGCAGCCGCCCCGGATCACCGACTGGCTGACCCGCGAGGCGTCCCGGGAGCGGTACGCGCCGGGCGTCGAGTTCCACGTGGCCCAGATCGACATGATCGCCAACACCGGCACCTACGTGGACGCGCCGGCGCACCGCTGGGCGGACGGCGCGGACCTGACCGGCGTCCCCCTGGACCGCCTCGCCGACCTGCCCGGCGTGTTGGTCCGGGTGCCGGCCGGCACCCGGGCGGTGGACCGGCTGCTGCTCGCCCCGTACGAGGTGGCCGGCCGGGCGGTGCTGCTGCACACCGGCTGGGACACGCACTTCGGCACCGACCGGTACGCCGGCCCCGACGCGCCCCACCTGACCGCCGACGGCGCGGACTGGCTGGTCGAGGCGGGAGCCGCGCTGGTCGGCATCGACTCGATCAACATCGACGACATGACCCCGGCCGCGGCCGGCGAGCGCCCCGCCCACAGCGCCCTGCTCGCCGCCGGCATCCCGATCGTCGAGCACCTGACCAACCTGGCCGCCCTGCCCCCGGAGGGGTTCCGGTTCACGGCCGCCCCGCCGCGCGTGGCCGGCATGGGCACCTTCCCGGTCCGCGCCTTCGCAGTCGCCGCCTGACCCGCCCGAAATCTTGGTAGGAAGTGGCCCCCATAGGGGCCGTTTTCTATCAAGATCTCCAAGCTGGCTTGTGACGGAGCCATCGTCGGCGCCTGTGGTCAGTAGCGCACGGCGATGCGGCGTTCGACGGCGTCGACCCGGATCTCCCCGCCGTACGAGATGATCAGCTGCGGGTCGGTGTGGCCGAGGTCGACGTCGAAGACCACCACCGGGTCGTCGGTGTACGGCGCGAGGGCCGCCAGGATCGCCTCGCGCTGGGCCTCGCCCCAGGCCCGCCGCTCGTCCAGGGTGTGCGGCTTCTCGAAGTCCCAGGCCTTGGGCCGGCCGACCACGATGGCCGGGAAGCCGGCGAGCAGTCCGCGCTCGCCCAGGTTGCGCACGATCCGGAAGACCTCCTGCGCGCCGGGCAGCTCGTTGGAGGTTTCGAACACGAGCACCGACCCGGCCAGCTCGGCCGCCGAGGGCACCCGGTCCACCGCCATCAGCCATCCGATGATCTCCAGGCAGCCGCCCCAGGTGCGCCCCTGGACCACCCGGGCCGGCCCGTGCCAGCGCCAGCCCTCGCCGGGGAACATCACCGGCTCGTCGGCGAGCGTCGCCGGGTCCCGCCAGTCGCGCGGCTCGTCGCCCCACTCGGGCGCCGGGGTCAGCTCGTACCAGCCGGAGGTGAAGAGCGCCGCCCGCAGCGAGTCGAAGGTCAGCGGGTGCGGCGCCCCGGACCGGCCGAGGTGCACCAGCACCGATCCGCCGTGGTAAGCGACGATCCCCAGCCGGTAGAGGTGATTGAGGACGTTGGTGTTGTCGGAGTAGCCGTAGTAGGGCTTCGGGTTGGCCCGCAGCACCGCGTCGTCCAGGAACGGCGTGACCGTGATCAGGTCGTCCCCGCCGACCGTGGCGAGCACCGCGGTGATGCTCGGGTCGGCGAAGGCGGCCGTCAGGTCGCGCGCCCGGTCCCGCGGGTCGGCCCCGACCTGCCGGGTGGTCGGATACTCCACCGGCTCCAGCCCGAGGTCCTCGCGGAGCCGGCGCAGGCCCAGCTCGTACACGTGCGGGAAGAGGCCCGGCAGGCCGGCGGAGGGCGAGACGACCGCGACGCGGTCGCCGGGCTTCGGCTTCGGGGGGTAGCTGGGCAGCACCATGATCCGAAGCTATCGGGCCAGGCCAGCGAATTCCGCCGGAGGAAAGCACCCGAGACGGGCATATGCGGGCAATAGGCTGGGCGCGTGGACGAGCCGCAGCGGAACCCTCCGGTACGGGACTGGCTGCCCCGCACGGCGGCGCTGCTGCTCGGCACGCTCGCCCTGGCCACCGCGTTCATCGCCGCCTACGTCGGCGCGCTGCACCAGCCCCGGCCCCGCGACGTGCCCGTCGGGGTGGTCCTCGGCGACCAGCGCGCGCAGGCCGTGCTGTCCGCCGTCCGCCAGCGCACCGACAAGATCAAACCCGTCGAGTACGACGACCCGGGCGCCGCCGACGACGGCCTGACGGCCCGCGAGGTGTACGGCGTGCTCACCTCCGGACCGGACAACGGCCTGCGCCTGGTCACCGCCAGCGCCTCCGCCCCGGCCGCCGCCGAGCTGGTGACCCAGGTGCTCGGCCAGGCCGCCCAGCAGGCGAACCTGCCGATCCAGGTCACCGACGAGGTGCCGGTGGAGACGACCGACCCGCGCGGGCTGGTCCCCTTCTACCTGGCGGTCGGCTACGTGCTCGGCGGCTACCTGGCGTCCACGGCGCTGGGCCTGCGCACCGGCACCGCCCCGGTGAGCCTGCCCCGGGCCGGGCTGCGGATCGCCGCCCTGGCGGTCTACTCGGCTGTGCTGGGCATCGTCGGCGCCGCCGTCGTCGGCCCGCTGCTCGACATCTGGCACCACGACATCCCGGCGGTCGCCGCGGTCGGCGCGCTGGCCGTCTTCGCCGCCGCCATGGTGGCCAGCGCCGTGCAGGCGTGGCTCGGGCTGCTCGGCACCGGCCTCGTGATCCTGCTGCTGGTGGTGCTCGGCAACCCCGGCTCGGGCGGCATCTACGCCCCCGAGTTCCTGCCGGCCTGGCTGCGCGGGATGCACCGGTGGAACGTGCCCGGCCTGGCCACCGACCTGATCAAGTCGGCGGTCTACTTCGACCGCCGCTCGACGGGCTGGGCGCTGTCCGGGCTCACCCTCTGGGCGCTGCTCGGGCTCCTCGGGCTGCTCACCGCGACGATCTTCCGGGCCCGCCGGCGCGCGGCCCGGGCCGCCCGTGCCCGCCCCGACCCGGCCGGGGGGCCGCCCGCCCATGGCTGAGTCGGTCGGCCGGTCCCAGAGTGCAGATCGTCACGCGATCCCCCTCCTTGCGCCAGGGCTCGCGCGGATACGATCCAGGGAGTCGGACAGCGCTGTCCTTCGTACTCGCGTAAGGAGCGCACCGTGACCGACCAGCACGACCACGACGGCCCCGACGCCGCTCTCCGGGCCGACATCCGCCGCCTCGGCACGCTGCTCGGGCAGACCCTCGCCCGACAGGAGGGCCGGCCCCTGCTCGACCTGGTCGAGGAGATCCGCGCCCAGGTCCGCTCCGACCCGCCGGCCGCCGCCCAGC
This sequence comes from Micromonospora sp. NPDC005707, assembly GCF_040631005.1. Lineage (NCBI taxonomy): Bacteria > Bacillati > Actinomycetota > Actinomycetes > Micromonosporales > Micromonosporaceae > Micromonospora > Micromonospora sp. NPDC005707. The sequence continues at coordinate 519,913 of NZ_JBEXYR010000004.1, read as the reverse complement.
GCCTCGGCGGGCTCGACGTCACCACCGGCACGAAGCTGGCGCGGGCCTTCTCCACCTACTTCCACCTGGCCAACATCACCGAGCAGGTGCACCGGGCCCGCGACCTGCGCCGGCGGCGGGCCATCCACGGCGGCTGGCTGGACCAGGCGGCCAAGATGATCGCCGAGCGCGGGGTGCCGGCCGAGGAGATCGCCGCCGCGGCCCGCCGGCTCGCTGTACGGCCGGTCTTCACCGCCCACCCCACCGAGGCGGCCCGCCGGTCCATCCTGTCCAAGCTGCGCGCGATCGCCGACGAACTGGACGCCGAGACCGCCAACGCGATCCTCTACGGCGCCAGCGACGAGGGGCCGGCCAACCGGCGCCTGGCCGAGCTGCTCGACCTCATGTGGCAGACCGACGAGCTGCGGCTGGACCGGCCGGACCCGACCGACGAGGCCCGCAACGCCATCTACTACCTGCGCGACCTGCACGCCGAGGCCGCCCCGCAGGTCCTCGACGACCTCGCCGACACGCTGCGCACCCTCGGCGTGGAGACCTCGCCGACCGCCCGCCCGCTGACCTTCGGCACCTGGATCGGCGGCGACCGGGACGGCAACCCGTTCGTCACCCCGACGGTCACCCGCGAGGTGCTGCGCATCCAGCACGAGCACGGCATCGCGGCCACCGAGAAGGCCATGGACGAGCTGATCAACGAGGTCAGCGTCTCCCGCCGCCTGCGCGCGGTCTCCCTCGACCTCTCCGCCAGCCTCGCCACCGACCTGGACGCGCTGCCCGAGGTGGCGCCCCGGTTCCGCCGGGTCAACGCCGAGGAGCCCTACCGGCTCAAGGCGCGGTGCGTGAAGGCGAAGCTGGCCAACACCCGCGAGCGGCTGCGCACCGGCACCCCGCACGTGCCCGGGCGGGACTACCGCGGCTCGGCCGAGCTGATCGCCGACCTGGAGCTGCTGCGCGCCTCGCTGGCCCGCAACTCCGGGCAGCTCACCGCCGTGGGCCGGCTGGCCTCGACCATCCGTACGGTGTCCGCGTTCGGGCTGCACCTGGCGACCATGGACGTGCGGGAGCACGCCGAGGCGCACCACGCGGTCCTCGCCCAGCTCTACACGGCGGTCGGCGAGGTGTCCGACTACCCGTCGCTGACCCGCCTGGAGCGCACCAAGCTGCTCGCCGACGAGTTGGCCGGCCGCCGGCCGCTCTCCACCCTGGACAGCCCGCTCACCGAGGCGGCGCAGAAGACGTTCGACGTCTTCGGTGCGATCCGCGAGGCGCAGGACCGGTTCGGCACCGAGGTGATCGAGTCGTACATCATCTCGATGACCCTGGGCGTCGACGACGTGCTCGCCGCGGTCGTGCTGGCCCGCGAGGCCGGTTTGGTCGACGCGCACAGCGGCCGGGCCCGGGTCGGCTTCGTGCCCCTGCTGGAGACCCCGGCCGAGTTGAACGCCGGCGGCGAACTGCTGGACGAGCTGCTGTCCCTGCCGGCCTACCGGGCGCTCGTGGCGGCCCGCGGCGACGTGCAGGAGGTGATGCTGGGCTACTCCGACTCCAACAAGGAGGCCGGCATCACCACCAGCCAGTGGTCCATCCACCGGGCCCAGCGCGCGCTGCGGGACGTGGCCGCGCGGCACGGCGTGCACCTGCGGCTCTTCCACGGTCGGGGCGGCACCGTCGGCCGGGGCGGCGGCCCCACCCACGAGGCCATCCTGGCCCAGCCGTACGGCACGCTCGACGGCGCGATCAAGGTGACCGAGCAGGGCGAGGTCATCTCCGACAAGTACACGCTGCCCGCGCTGGCCCGGGAGAACCTGGAGCTGACCGTGGCGGCGGTGCTCCAGGCGACGCTGCTGCACACCGCGCCGCGGCAGCCGGCCGAGATGCTGGAGCGCTGGGACGCGACCATGGACCAGGTCTCCGAGTCGGCCTTCCGGTCCTACCGGTCGCTGGTCGAGGACCCGGACCTGGCCGCCTACTTCTGGGCCTCCACCCCGACCGAGCTGCTCGGGGCGCTCAACATCGGCTCCCGGCCGGCGAAGCGGCCGAACACCGGCGCCGGGCTCTCCGGCCTGCGCGCCATCCCGTGGGTGTTCGGCTGGACGCAGACCCGGCAGATCGTGCCCGGCTGGTTCGGGGTGGGCTCCGGGCTGGCCGCCGCGCGGGCGGCCGGGCTGGAGGACGTGCTGGCCGAGATGAACCGGAACTGGCACTTCTTCCGCACGTTCCTGTCGAACGTCGAGATGATGCTGACCAAGACCGACCTGACCATCGCCCGGCGCTACGTGGAGACCCTGGTCCCGAAGAAGCTGCACCCGATCTTCTCCAAGATCGAGCAGGAGTACGAGCTGACCAAGCAGGAGGTGCTGGCGATCACCGCCTCGCCGGCGCTGCTGGACAACTCGCCCGTGCTCCAGCGCACGCTCGCCGTGCGGGACACCTACCTGGAGCCGCTGCACCACCTCCAGGTGGCGCTGCTGCGGCAGTACCGGGACTCCGGCGCCGCGGGCCGCGCGGTGGCCACCGCGCCGGGCGGCCGCCGCGCCCCGAACGACGGTACGGCGCTGGAGCGGGCGCTGCTCACCACGGTGAACGGCATCGCCGCCGGCATGCGCAACACCGGCTGACCCCGGTCGACGAGGACGGCCCCGGTCCCGCCGACCGGGGCCGTCGTCCTCCTGGGCGCGCTACCAGTCGCCGCCGCCGAAGTCCCCGCCGCCGAAGTCGCCCCCACCGAAGTCGCCGCCGAAGTCCCCGCCGTAGCCGCCGGAGTAGTCACCCTGGCCGGCGAAGTCCTGGCCCTGGTCACCGAAGTCCTGGCCCTGGTCACCGCCGTCGCCACCCTGGTCGCCGGCGTCGCCGCCCTGGTCCTGGCCGTCGCCGAAGCCGTCGTTGAAGCCCTCCTGGTAGCCGGCCTCGTAGCCGTAACCCGGGTCGGCGAAGGCGGGCGAGAAGAGCGCGTCGGCGATCAGGATGCCGCCGAGCACGCCGGCCCCGGTGCCCAGCGCGGTCTTCCACCACGGCGTCGAGTACCAGCCGGCCGGAACCGGGCGGCCCTGCCAGTTTCCGCCCGGATAGTAGTAGGGAGTCTGGTTTCCCGGCTGGGGGCCGGCCCGGTAGGTCTGCCCCTGCACGTTGACCTCGCGCTCCTTGGTGAGCATGCCCGCGCCGCGCGCGGCGGCCAGCGGCGGCAGCTCCGGGCCCGGGTCGATGCCCATGGCGGTGCGCGCCGCCCGGATGTACGCCAGCCCCTCCAGCGCGGTCTCCCGGGCCAGCGCGAACTGGTGGGGGGTGCCCGCCTGCTCGAGCTGGGAACCGGCCGCGTTGTAGCGCTCGCCCGCGTCGGCCAGCGCCTGGCGGACCGCCGGGGCGTCCCCGTGCAGATTCATGAGCTGCCCGCCGAGCCGCTCGTACCAGCGCTGCGCCTCAGCGCGGGCGTCGGCCAGCTCGGTGGCCCGCCGGGACCTGCTCCCCCACCGCCAGAACACCAGGGCACCTCCGAGCATCAGGATCAGGACCACCCACAGGGCAATCTCCATGACCTCGAACGTACCCAGCGGGCGCACGTCGTACCCGTTTGGCAAGCTCTTCGGCATGAGCTTCTCGACGCTGGCCGTGGTGGTGCTCTGTCTCGCCGCGGGCGGCGCGGTGGGCTGGCTGGCCGCCCGGTCCCGCTCGGCGACCGAGATCGCCCGGCTGGAGGCGACCCTGGCCGCCACGCGGGAGGGCGAGGGGCGGCTGGAGCAGTCCATGCGGGCGCTCAGCTACGAGGCGACCGCGCAGTCCCAGGAGGCGGTGGCGCGGGCGGTGGCTCCGCTGCACGACACCCTCCGCCGCTACGAGCAGCGGGTCGCCGAGCTGGAGCGCGACCGTGTCGACGCCTACGCCGAGCTGCGCGAACAGGTGCGGTCGATGAGCGCCGTCTCCGGCGAGCTGCGCACCGAGACCAAGCAGCTCGTCGCGGCGCTGCGCGCCCCGCAGGTGCGCGGGCGCTGGGGTGAGCACCAGCTCCGCCGGATCGTCGAGGCGGCCGGCATGCTGGAGCACTGCGACTTCAACGAGCAGGTCACCGCGGCGACCGATCACCAGGGGGTCCGTCCCGACCTGGTGGTCCGGCTGCACGGCGGGCGCACGGTGGTGGTCGACGCCAAGGCGCCCTTCGACGCCTACCTGACCGCCATGGAGGCGCGCGACGAGCGGGGTCGGGACACCCACCTCGACGCGCACGCGCGGCACCTGCGGGCGCACGTCGACGGGCTGGCCGCCAAGACCTACTGGGCGGCGTTCGACCAGACCCCGGATTTCGTGGTGCTGTTCGTGCCGGCCGACCCGTTCCTCGACGTGGCGTTGCAGCGTGACCCGTCGCTGCTGGAGCACGCCTTCGCCCGCAACGTGGTGCTGGCCACGCCGGCCACCCTGGTGGCGCTGCTGCGCACGGTGGCCTACTCGTGGCGGCAGGAGGCGCTGGCCCGCAACGCGGCCACCGTGCACTCGCTGGCCCGTGAACTCTACGGGCGGCTGTCCACCCTGGGCGACCACGTCGGCAAGCTCGGCGGCGCGCTGAGCGGTGCGGTGACCGCCTACAACCGGGCGGTCGGCTCGCTGGAGGCGCGGGTGCTGGTCAGCGCCCGCAAGCTGGCCGAGCTGGGCGTCTCCGACCAGGAGCTGGCCGCCCCCGCGCAGGTGGAGCTGGCACCCCGCCAGCCGCAGGCCCCGGAGCTGGTGGAGGGCGCGTCCACATCGGTCGATCGGGTGGCAGGCATCGACGGTTGACACGCCGCACGTGACGATGACGGCCGATCCTCGTCACGGAGTGGTCACAACCTACTTCGGAGTAGTGACACCGACAGGGCCAGGCCGAAGGATCGCTGTCACGTGCGCCCTGTCTCCTGAAGGGCCCTGTTCTCTGGAGGAAGAGAACGTGAGTCAACCCCGCAACCGGAGCCGGCGTACCTCCGCCGCGCTCTTCGCCTCGGTCCTGGCGGCCGGCGCCATGACCGTCGGAGGTGGCGCCGCGACCGCGAGCGCAGCCCCCGCCGCCGCCCCCGACGCCTCGCAGCCGACCGCCGCCGAGACGCTGGGCGCCCACGACGCCAAGCTCCTCGACGAGGCGGAGGCGAAGCACGCCCCGACCGTCACGCTGATCATCGCCGCCAAGAAGGGCTCGGCCAAGAAGGTCGCCGACGGGCTGGCCGGCCTGGGCGCCTCGGTGAGCCAGCGCTACGACCAGGTCGGCTACGTGCTGGCCAAGGTCCCGACCGCCAAGGTCCTCAAGGCCGCGACGCTCCCGGGCGTCTCCGCCGTCGACCTCGACGAGACCATCAAGCTCCCCGACCCGGCCCCCGAGGCCGCCCCGGCGGGCGCGAAGACCGCCGAGCAGGGCGAGACGCTGGCGGGCCCGGGCACCGACACCGGCGCCGTCAACCCGTACATGCCGACCAACGAGACCGGTGCGGAGGCCTTCAAGGCCGCGCACCCGGAGTGGGACGGCCGCGGCGTCACCATCGGCATCATGGACTCCGGGGTCGACCTGGACCAGCCGGCGCTGCAGAAGACCACCACGGGCGAGCGCAAGATCGTCGACTGGGTGACCGCGACGGACCCGCTGGAGGACGCCTCCTGGCGCGCGATGGCCACCGACGTGGCAGGCCCCTCGTTCACCAACACGCTGGGCACCTGGACCGCGCCGGCCGGCACCTACAAGTTCAACGTCTTCCGGGAGAACATCACCGCGCTGGACGACGCGCGGGGCGATGTCAACCGCGACGGTGACACCACCGACTTCTGGGGCATCCTCTACAACCCGGTGAACGGCGACATCCGGGTCGACGCCAACCAGAACAACGACTTCACCGACGACGAGCTCATGCGGCCGTACAAGGAGAAGTTCCAGGTCGGCCACTTCGGCACGGACAACCCGGCCACCGCGGTGCGCGAGCAGATCCCGTTCGTGGTCGAGTACCGCCGGAACGTGGACATCGCGCCGGCCGACGGCCAGCCCGGCCCGTACTACGACTACGTCAACATCGGCATCATCGAGGCCACCCACGGCACCCACGTCGCCGGCATCACCGCCGCCAACGACATGCTGGGCAACAGCGCCTTCGACGGCGCCGCCCCGGGCGCCAAGCTCGTCTCCGCCCGCGCCTGCTCGTGGGGCGGCGGCTGCACCGCCGCGGCGCTCACCACCGGCATGGTGGACCTCGTGGTCAACCGCAAGGTCGACGTGGTCAACATGTCGATCGGCGGCCTGCCGGCGCTCAACGACGGCTCCAACGCGCGCGCCAACCTGTACGACGAGCTCATCAGCACCTACGGCGTGCAGATGTTCATCTCGGCCGGCAACTCCGGCCCGGGCCTGAACACCGTCGGCGACCCCTCGGTCGCCAGCAACGTGGTCAGCGTGGCCGCGAACGTCAGCAAGGACACCTGGCTGGCCAACTACGGCTCGGTGGTCCGCAAGGACAACGCCCTGTTCAACTTCTCCTCCCGCGGCCCGCGCGAGGACGGCGGCTTCAAGCCCAACGTGACCGCCCCCGGCTCGGCCATCTCCACCGCGCCGACCTGGCAGCCCGGCAACCCGGTCCCCGAGGCCGGCTACCCGCTGCCCCCGGGCTACCAGATGCTGAACGGCACCTCGATGGCCTCGCCGCAGGCCACCGGCGCCGCCGCGCTGCTGCTCTCGGCCGCCAAGGCGACCGACAAGGGCGTCACCCCGGCCGCGCTGCGCCGGGCCATCTACACCTCCGCCAAGCCGATCGCGGGCGTCCCGACCTACGCGCAGGGTTACGGCATGTTCAACGTGGCGGGCGCGTGGAACCTGCTGGCCGCCGGCGTGCAGACCCGGACCTACACCTCCGCGGCCCCGGTCTGCACCGAGCTGTCGGGGAACCTGACGAAGTACAACAAGGACTCCGGCCTGTTCGAGCCGAGCCCGAACGTGGGCACCGGCATCTACAACCGCTGCGCGGCCGGCAAGGGCGGGCAGAAGGTCAAGGAGAGCCGCTACTACGAAGTCAAGCTGACCCGCACGAGCGGCCCGAACAAGGGTCTCAAGCACACCGTCGCGTTCCGCGGCAACGACGGCACCTTCTCGGCCCCGGCGGTCGTGTGGCTGCCGCTGAACAAGACCGTCACCGTCAAGGTGAAGGCCAAGCCGACGACCGCCGGCGCGCACGGCGCCATCATGACCGTCGACGACCCGGCCACCTCGGTGGTCGACTTCGAGGTCGCCACCGTCGTGGTCGCCGCGACCGCGGTCTCCGCACCGTCCTACTCGTTCTCCACGGGTGGCTCGGTCGAGCGGAACGGCTTCACCTCGTACTTCGTGACGGTTCCGGAGGGCGCGGGCGCGCTGCAGGTCAACCTGTCCGGCATCGCCACCGGTTCGCAGACCCGGTTCCTCGCCTTCAACCCGTACGGCGTGCCGGTCGAGAGCACCGCGAGCACCGCCTGCTACACCAACTTCTCCGACGCCGCCGCCTGCAAGCCGCAGGAGCGGGACTACCAGAACCCGATCCCGGGCGTCTGGGAGATCGAGGTCGAGGCCCGGCGTACCTCGCCGGCGCTGGACAACCCGTTCCAGCTGCAGGCGCGGGTGCAGGGCATCACGGTCGAGCCGGCCGTGGTCGAGCTGCCCTCGGTGACCGCCGGCGCACCGACCGAGGTGAGCTGGGGCCTGACCAACACCTTCGGCCCGGTCCAGGTGACCGGCGTCGGCGGCCCGCTGGCCAGCGTGCACGCCGAGCGGCCGAGCATCGCCCAGGGCGGTCGCCAGGAATACACGGTGGACGTCCCGGCGGGTGCCACCTCGTTCACCGCCCGGATCGGCAACCCGTCCGACCTGAGCGCCGATCTGGACCTGTCGGTCTTCCTCGGCGCGACCCGGGTGGGCCAGTCGGCCGACGGCGACTCGGAGGAGGCGGTCACCCTGTCCAACCCGGCCGCCGGCACCTACCGGGTGGTCGTGGACGGCTACGCGATGAGCGACCCGACCACCGCGTACGACTACCGCGACTCGTTCGCCGCCCCGGCGCTGGGTTCGCTCTCCGCCCCCAGCACCCCGCTGTCCCTGGCCAACGGCGCCACCGCCACCCTGACCGGCACGGTGACCGCCAAGTCCACCCCGGCCGCCGGCCGGGAGCTCTACGGTGACCTGGCCGTCACCACCGTCGAGGGCGCGGTCGTCGGCCGCGGCTCGGTGGAGGTCGGTGCGGTCAACTGACCCGCTGAACAAAGGAGCCCCGCCCCTCACCCGAGGGGCGGGGCTCCGCCGTTTCCGGACCGGTTCCCCGAGCTGCGGGTCAGGCGCGGCGCGCGGATTCGACGACGAAGGGGGTGCCCTGCTGGCAGGTGGTCATCATGCCGGGCTCCGCGTGGCCGGTGACCTCCACCCGGGCGCCGGGCTTGAGCAGGTCGCGCGGGCCGCCGATCAGCAGGTTGTCGTCGAGCAGCAGGCAGTTGGGCTCGACACCGGCGCGGATCGTCCCGCTGAGGGTGGTGGCGCCGGCGCCGGGCGGCTTCGACGGGCCGCCCTTCCAGGTGGGATCCGGGCGGCTCGGGCCGGGAACGGGCTGGCTGGTCACCGGGGCGGCTCCTGTCGGGCTGGTGCCGGGGTCGGGCTGGCAGGCGGGCCACGTTGCGCACGGCCCGGCGCTGCTGGTCACCGGGGTGGCCCCCGACGGGCTGGGGCCGCCGGGCTCGCCGCCGTTGCCGGCGCAGGCGGTCAACGCCGCGCCGGCGAGCAGGGCGACGAGCACCGTCCGAGGAGTCTTCATGACCGGTTGGACGTGGTCGGTGGCGGTTTCGTTCCGGCCGGTCAGCCGCGGGCCGCCGCGGCCTTCAGGTCGCGCTTGAGCTCCTGCGGCAGCGAGAAGGTCAGCCGCTCGTTGGCGGTCGTGATCTCCTCGACGTCGGCGAAGCCGCGCTCGGCCAGGTGTGCGAGCACCTGCTGGACCAGCTCGTCGGGCACGCTGGCGCCCGAGGTCAGCCCCACGGTGCGGGCCCCCTCCAGCCAGGCGTCGTCGATCTCGTGCGCGAAGTCGACCAGGTGCCCCGCGCGGGCGCCGGCGTCCAGCGCCACCTCGACGAGGCGTACCGAGTTGGAGGAGTTCCGCGAGCCGACGACGATCACCACGTCGCAGTCCGGGGCGATCTCCTTCACCACGTGCTGTCGGTTGGAGGTGGCGTAGCAGATGTCGTCGCTGGGCGGCGACTGGAGCAGCGGCAGCCGCTGCTTGAGCCGGGCCACGGTCTCCAGGGTCTCGTCGACCGAGAGGGTGGTCTGGGAGAGCCAGACGACCTTCTCGGGGTCGCGCACGGTGATCTTGTCGGCGCCGTCCGGGCCGTCCACGAGCTGGATGTGCGCGGGCGCCTCGCCGGCCGTGCCGACGACCTCCTCGTGCCCCTCGTGGCCGATCAGCAGGATGTCGTAGTCCTCGGCGGCGAACCGCCGGGCCTCCTGGTGCACCTTGGTGACCAGCGGGCAGGTCGCGTCGATCGCCTTGAGCGAGCGCGCCCTGGCCTGCTCGTAGACCTCGGGGGCCACGCCGTGCGCGGAGAAGATGACGGTGGCGCCCTCGGGCACCTCCTCGTTCTCCTCCACGAAGATCGCGCCCTTGGCCTCCAGCGTCTGCACCACGTGCTTGTTGTGGACGATCTGCTTGCGCACGTAGATCGGCGCGCCGTAGAGCTTCAGCGCCTCCTCGACGGTCTGCACCGCCCGGTCCACGCCCGCGCAGTAGCCGCGGGGCTTGGCCAGGAGCACGCGCTTGCCGGTCCGGGGAGTCGTCTCAGCGTCAGTCACCCGACCATCGTACGTGCCTCGTTTCCCCCGGCCGGACTGCGAGCTGTGCCACGTCCGGGGCACGCTCCCGCCTGGCGGGGCACCGTCGGGGGTGGGCCTTAGGGTGGGCGGGTGAGCGAAGCGGAGCGGAGCACGTCCGAGGAGCCGTGGCCGGTCCGGGTGGTCAGCCAGAAGATCGGGGCCTGGATCGCCCGGCTGGGGTGGGTGTGGGTCGACGGGCAGATCGCGCAGATCAGCCGGCGGCCGGGGGCGAGCACGGTCTTCCTGACGTTGCGTGACCCGTCGGCGGATCTCAGCCTGACCGTCACCACCAACCGCGACGTGCTCGACGCGGGCGCACCGGAGCTGAGCGAGGGCGCCCGGGTGGTGCTGCACGCCAAGCCCGAGTTCTACGCCGCCCGGGGCACGCTGAGCCTGCGCGCCGACGAGATCCGCCAGGTCGGGTTGGGCGAGCTGCTGGCCCGGCTGGAGAAGCTCAAGAAGCTGCTGGCCGCCGAGGGGCTCTTCGACCGGGCCCGCAAGCGCCGGCCGCCGTTCCTGCCCGGCCGGATCGGGCTGATCACCGGCCGCGCCTCGGCCGCCGAGCGGGACGTGCTGACGAACGCCCGCCGCCGCTGGCCGGCGGTGGAGTTCCGGACGGTCAACGTGGCGGTGCAGGGGCCGAGCGCGGTGCCCGACATCGTGGGCGCGCTCAAGGTGCTCGACGCCGACCCGACCGTCGACGTGATCATCATCGCTCGGGGCGGCGGCGGCATCGAGGACCTGCTGCCCTTCTCCGACGAGGCGCTCTGCCGGGCGGTCTTCGCGTGCCGCACGCCGGTGGTCAGCGCGATCGGCCACGAGACCGACACGCCGCTGCTCGACTACGTCGCCGACGTGCGCGCCTCCACGCCGACGGACGCGGCGAAGCGCATCGTGCCCGACCTGGCCGAGGAGGTACGCCTCATCGGCCAGGCCCGGTCCCGGCTGGAGCGGGCGGTCCGCAACCTGGTCGACCGGGAGCAGCACCGGCTCGACCTGCTGCGCTCCCGGCCGGTGCTGGCCCGCCCGCAGGTGATGGTCGACCAGCGGGCCACCGATGTGACCGCGCTGCGTGACCGGGCCGGCCGCTGCCTGGACCACCGGCTCGGCGCGGCCGGCGACGACCTGCGGCACACCCTGGCGCGGCTGCGCGCCCTCTCGCCCGCGGCCACCCTCGACCGGGGCTACGCCATCGTCCAGCGCGGCGACGGGCATGTGGTGCGCGCCGCGTCCGAGGTGGCCAAGGGCGACCCGCTGCGGGTACGCCTCGCCGAGGGCGAGCTGACCGCGACCGTGGACGGCTGATGGAATGGGACCCGATGACTGACACGACGAAGGACGAGCGGCTCAGCTACGAGCAGGCCCGGGCCGAGCTGGCCTCGGTGGTCGAGCGGCTGGAGGCGGGGGGCACCTCGCTGGAGGAGTCGCTGGCGCTCTGGGAGCGCGGCGAGCAGCTCGCCGGGATCTGCCAGCGCTGGCTGGACGGCGCCCGGGCCCGCATCGACGCCGCCCGGCAGCGCGCCGAGGACTGAGCGGCGGGACGGCCGGAGCCGTCCCGCCGGCACGCTCAGTTGAACAGGTTGTAGAACTCGGCCGGCGCCTCGACGACCTGGTCGGCCGGGGGCTTCTGCGCGGCGGCGGCGTTGCCGTAGTCCGTGTAGGTGATCTTCACGTCCTGCGCGGCGCTCTGCCCGGCGGCCGGGATCTGGAGCACCAGCTCGCTGAGCCGGCCCTGCGGGTCGACCTTGGCGGTGAACGGCACCGACTGCGCCTGCGCGCCGAGCGCGGTGATCACGGCCGGGTCGAGCGAGCCCGCCTCGGCCGCCTTCGACACGTCGACGGTGCCGGCGTACGCGCCGTCGCCGGTCTTCCGGACCTCGGTGATGCCCTGGGTCAGCACCGCGCTGCCGGCCGGGTCGACCTTGTCGAAGTCGAAGCCGAGGGCCCGGTTGCCCTTGATCCGGGTCTGGTCGAGGTGCTGGTACTTGCCGAGGTTGAGGTTCTTGATCCCGGGCACGCTGGCGGCGGCCTTGCCGCCCAGCTCCAGCTTCACCCAGCTGTCCGGCTTGTAGTGGACCAGGTCCAGCTTCATCATCAGGTCCGACGACGGGTCGCCGATCGTCATCCGCATCTCGGCGCTCTGGGTGGGCTCGTGCACCTGCCCCTCGGCCGTGGAGCCGGCGCCGGACATGGTGAACCGGAAGTTCCCGTCGCGGATCGCGTTGGTGGAGTCGAGCAGGGCCTGCTTGGCGTCGCCGGCGGGGGTGCCGCTCGGGGCGATGCTGCCGGAGGCGGCCGGGGTCGCGGAGGCACCCGCGCCGGCGGTCCCGGTGTTGTTGCACGCGGCCAGGCCGGGGATGAGCAGCGCCGCGGCGAACGCGGTGGCGCTGAAGCGTCGAATCGTCACGTCAACCTCTCCAGGTGGGTCGTCCGGCCCACGGAGGTGCCGGAGTCGGGGCGCCGAAGCCCGGACGCCGGCTCCGGCGCACGAGCCCGCTCCGGCCGGTGTGGTCGGCTCCGGTGGGCTCGTGCCCCCTTCTGTTCCCTGAAGCGGTGTTCCGCAATCCCTGTCCGGTGCGGGAGAACGACCTCGCACCGGCGGCGGGCTCGGGTCAGCGCAGCGCGGTGGCCAGCTCGCGCAGTTCCGCCTCCCCGGCGTCGCCGACCACGAGCACGGTGCGGTTCGGCTCCAGCAGGACGAGGGCCTGCTCGTTGCCCCGGGCGGTGTACCGCTGCCAGCTCGTGCCGCCGGGCAGGTCGGCCGGGCCCTGCGGCTGGCCGCCGCTCAGCTCGGCCGGCAGCAGCTTCTCCGCGGGCACGTTGCTCTCCACCAGCTGCGCGCCCCGGCCCTCCGGGGTCACGTACCCGATGCGGAGCGTCCCGGCGCCGGTTTCGGTCTGGTAGCGGGCGCTGACCGTACGCCAGTCGGAGCCCAGCCCGCGCGGCTCGGCGACCGGGAAGGCGTTGGCGGCGCGGGCCTGCTCGAAGGCGGGCGCGGGGTCGACGGTGACCGGCTCGTCCCCGCCGAGGAAGCCCCGGTAGAAGGCGACCAGCAGGGCGATCGGGACCAGCAGCACCAGCAGCGACAGCGCCATGTCCTTCGGCGACCGCTCGGACCGGGCCTTCTCCTTCCGCGCGGGCGGCGCGGGCTTCTCCCCGGCGTCGGCGGCGGGCGCGGTCGGCTCGACCAGGGCGGGTTCGCCGGCCGGCGGGGTCGCCCCGGCGGTCGGGCGCACCGGCGGCTGGCCGTCGGGCGGGGTGGCGTCGGTCGGTACGCGGTCGGCAGGCTGTGCGGCTTCCACCCGGCCATTCTCGCAGCCGCCCGGAGGACGTGATCCTGGCCTCCTCCGCCCCGCTCCGGCGTCGAACCTGAGATCGTGTGAGGATCAGCGACAAAACCGGCGGCGGCGACGGCCGCATCCCGCCGGTCCACCCCGCAACGTCGCGAGGAGGAAGCCGTGATGACAACCACCAGGACGCGGACGCCCCAGGATCTCGACCGCAACCTCGCCCTCGACCTGGTCCGGGTGACCGAGGCGGCGGCCATGGCCGCCGGCCGCTGGGTCGGCCGGGGCGACAAGGAGGGCGGCGACGGAGCCGCCGTCGACGCCATGCGCAAGCTCATCAACTCGATCCCGATGCGCGGGGTCGTGGTGATCGGCGAGGGCGAGAAGGACAACGCCCCGATGCTCTTCAACGGTGAGGAGGTCGGCGACGGGACCGGTCCCGAGGTGGACGTGGCGGTCGACCCGATCGACGGCACCACGCTGATGAGCAAGGGCATGCCGAACGCGCTGGCCGTGCTCGCGGTGGCCGAGCGGGGCGCGATGTTCGACCCGAGCGCCGTCTTCTACATGGAGAAGCTCGCGGTCGGCCCGATGTACGCCGACGTGGTCGACATCAACGCCGGGGTGGCCGAGAACATCCGCCGGATCGCCAAGGTCAAGGGCACCGACCCCGCCGAGGTGACGGTCTGCGTGCTGGACCGGTCGCGCCACGACGACCTGGTGAAGCAGATCCGGCGGACCGGGGCGGGCATCCGGTTCATCTCCGACGGCGACATCGCCGGCGCCATCGCGGCGGCCCGGGGCGAGTCCGACGTCGACGTGCTGATGGGGATCGGCGGCACCCCGGAGGGCATCACCGCCGCCTGTGCGTTGAAGTGCATGGGCGGCATGATGCAGGCCAAGCTCTGGCCCAAGGACGCGGAGGAGCGGGAGAAGGCGCTGGCCGCCGGGCACGACCTGGACCGGGTGCTCTTCACCGACGACCTGGTCACCGGCGACAACTGCTTCTTCGTGGCCACCGGCGTCACGTCCGGGGACCTGCTGCGCGGCGTGCGCTACCGGGCGGGTGGGGCGTACACCCAGTCGATCGTGATGCGCTCCAAGAGCGGCACGATCCGGGTGATCGACTCCTACCACCGCCTGGAGAAGCTCGCCCTCTACTCGGCGGTCGACTTCGACGGGCGTCCCCTGGCCGAACAGGAGTGACCGCGACCGGGACTGCGGCGCCCCCGACGCTGTCGCCCACGCGGCGGATCGCCGGCACCGGGCTGGCCACCGCCTCGGGGGTCGCGGTGGCCGTCCAGTCCCGGATCAACGGCGAGCTCGGTGTACGACTGGCCGACGGGATCGCCGCCGCGGTGGTCTCGTTCGGCCTGGGCCTGCTGGTGCTGCTCGTGCTGGTTCCCGCCACCCCCGGTGGCCGGCGGGGCCTGGCCGCCCTGCGGGCCGCGCTCCGGGACGGCTCGCTGCGGCCGTGGCAGTGCCTGGGCGGGGTCTGCGGCGCCTTCCTGGTCGCCACCCAGGGGCTGACCATCGGCACCCTCGGCGTGGCGGTGTTCACCGTCGCCGTGGTGGCCGGGCAGACCGGCAGCAGCCTGCTTGTCGACCGGGCCGGCATCGGCCCGACCGGTCGGCAGCCGGTCACCCCGAACCGGCTGGTCGGCGCGGTGCTCACCGTGCTGGCCGTGCTGCTGGCGGTGGGCGACCGGCTCGGCGATCCGGGTGCCCTGGCGTTGGCCCTGCTGCCGCTGGCCGCCGGGGTGGGCATCGCCTGGCAGCAGGCGGTGAACGGCCGGGTCCGGGGGGCCGCCGGCAGCGCCGTGACCGCCACGCTTGTCAATTTCACCGTCGGCACGGTGGCGCTGCTCGCCACCTTCGCGGTGGAGGTGGCGGTCCGGGGCCGCCCGGCCGGCGGTTTCCCGACCGAGCCGTGGCTCTACCTGGGTGGCCCCATCGGCATCGTGTTCATCGCGCTGGCCGCCGCCATCGTCCGGTTCACCGGCGTGCTGCTGCTCGGCCTGGCCACCATCGCCGGGCAGGTCGTCGGCGCCGTGCTGCTGGACCTGCTGCTGCCCACCGCCGCCTCGCACCCCACGCCGACCACCCTGCTGGGGGCGGGGCTGACCCTGGTCGCGGTGCTGGTCGCCGCGGTCGGGCCGCCCCCGCGGCCGGTCAGGCGCGCAGCGCCGCCACCGTCTCCTTGACCGCCCGGTCCAGCGGCGTCGCGTCGACGCCGAGGGTGGCGGTGGCGGCGGTCGAGTCCAGCACGTACGGCCGGCGGAACTGGTAGGCGGTCTCCCGCAGCTCCCGTGCCATCGGGTTGGCCAGCCCGCCGAGCCACAGCACCGGGTACGGCATCCGGGTCAGTCGCGGCGCGGGCGCGCCGACCAGGGCGGCGGCGCGGGCGGCCAGGTCCCGCATCGACACGGCGGGGGCGCTGGGCACGTGCCAGGCCCGGCCCCAGGCCCGCTCGTCGGTCGCGGCGGCGACGAGGGTGCGGGCGACGTCGGGAATGTACGTCCAGGTGTGCGGGGCGTCCCAGTCGACCGGCAGGAACACCCGCTGCCCGGCGAGCACCCGGGGCAGCACCATCATGGCCAGCGAGGTGCCTCCGGCGCCGAGGTAGTCGGAGCCGCGTACCTCGGTGATCCGGGCGCGGCCGGCCCGGTGCGCGGCCAGCGCGTCGGCCCACATCCGGTTGCGGACCTGCCCCTTGGTGCCGGTCGAGGCGAGGGGGGTCGCCTCGGTCATCGGGGCGTCGACCGGGCCGTACCCGTAGAGGTTTCCCACGGTGGCGAGCACCGCGCCGGTCCGCTCGGCGGCGGTGAGCAGCGCGGTGGCCAGCGGTGGCCAGTCCAGCGGCCAGCGGTGGTACGCCGGGTTGGCGCAGTTGTGCAGCGCCACCGCGCCCTCGGTCAGGGCGGTCAGCCGGTCCGCGTCGGCGGCGTCGGCGGCGATCCGTTCGATCGCGGGGTGCACCGGTCCGCTGCCACGGCGGGTCACCACCCGCACCCGGTCGCCGCGCTCGGCGAGGAGCCGGGCGGTGGCGGTGCCGACGGGTCCGGCGCCGACGATCACGTGCAGGGCCATGAGGGCCACCCTTCGAAGCAGGAATCCGATGCGAGAGCACCGCTCTCGCAACAGAGCATGACCGACGTCCACCCCGCTCGTCAAGAGCAGTGCTCTCGGTTTTGATTGGCGCTCTCATCCGTGGCAGAGTGGAGGCATGGTCGCTCACTCGCTCCGCGCCCGGGTCCGCGCCGGGATGATCGACGAGATCAAGGCGGTCGCCCGCCGCCACCTGGCCACCGACGGCGCGAACCTGTCGCTGCGCGCGGTCGCCCGGGACATGGGCATGGTCTCCTCGGCGATCTACCGCTACTTCCCCAGCCGCGACGACCTGCTCACCGCGCTGATCCTGGAGGCGTACGAGGCGCTCGGCGACGCGGTGGAGGCGGCCGACGCCGGCGTCGACCAGGCCGACCTGCGCGGGCGCTGGCACGCCGTGTGCCGGGCCGCCCGCGCCTGGGCGTTGGCCCACCCGGCCGAGTACGCCCTGCTCTACGGCAGCCCCGTCCCCGGCTACGCGGCGCCGGAGGACACCGTGGCGCCGGCCCAGCGGCCCCCGGTGACCCTGGTCGGCATCCTCCGCGACGGGGTGGCCGGCGGCCGGATCGACGCCTCCGGCGAGGAGCTCCCTGAGCCGCTGCGGTCCGACGTGGCCGAGCTGGCCGCCCTGCTCGCCGTGGACCTGCCGCCCGCGCTGCTGGCCCGCGGCATGGCCGGCTGGACCCAGCTCTTCGGGTTGATCAGCTTCGAGCTGTTCGGCCGGATCAACAAGACGCTGCCCCACCGCGACGAGTACTTCGACCACCAGACCGCTCTGATGGCGGATCTCATCGGCCTGCCTGCCGCCTGAGCCCGGCGGGGCCACCGGTCAGGTGCCGTCGGAGAAGTGGCCCGGGAAGAGGTGGGCGCTCGGGTCGATGACGACCGCCGCGTTGTTGATCGCGGTGGCCGCCTCGCCGAAGCCGGTCGCGATCAGCCGGACCTTGCCCGGGTAGTCGGTGATGTCCCCGGCCGCGAAGACCCGGGGCAGGTTGGTGGCCATCGCGCTGTCGACAACGATGTGCCGCCGGTCCAGGTTCAACCCCCACTCGGCGAGCGGGCCCAGGTCGGCGGTGAACCCGAGCGCGGCCACCACGGTATCCACCGGCAGGGTCTCCACCGCGCCGCCGCGCACGGTCAGCTCGGCGCCGGTGACCCGGTCCTCCCCGTACAGCCGGCTCACCTCGGCGTTGACCACGACCCGCACCGGCAGCGCGCGCACCCGGTCGACGGTCGAGGCGTGCGCGCGGAACCGGTCCCGCCGGTGCACCAGCGTCACCGAGCGGGCGATCGGGGCCAGCGTCACCGCCCAGTCGAACGCCGAGTCCCCGCCGCCGACGATGAGCACGTCCCGGCCGGTCAGCTCGGTCGGCTGCGGTACGAAGTAGACGATCCCGCCGCCCACGAAGCTGTCCGCCACCGGCAGCGGCCGGGGCGAGAAGCTGCCCAGCCCGCCGGTGATCAGCACCGCCCCGCAGTGCAGCTGGTCACCGCCGGCCAGCCCGAGCACCGGCCGCCCGTCCAGGTACGACAGCTTCTCGGCGCGCACCCCGAGCAGGTATTCCGGGCGGAAGGGCGCGGCCTGGGCGACCAGGTTGGCGACCAGCTCCCGCCCCTTGATGGCGGGGAACCCGGCGACGTCGAGGATGAGCTTCTCCGGGTACATGGCGGTGACCTGGCCACCCGGCTCGGGCAGCGCGTCGATCACGGCCACGGACAGCCCGCGGAACCCGGCGTAGTAGGCGGCGAACAGCCCGGCGGGGCCAGCTCCGATCACGGCGACATCGACCTCGCGCATGGCGTACCGTCACTTTCGCCAAGGGATCAACGCGTGCTGATCCCGACGGTAGGCGGGGCGGTGGCCGCGGGCAAGCACGTCCCGCCGGCGGGTGGACGTGCCGTCAGGGCAACGTGACCGGGGGTGACCCGAGGGAGTCGCGCGTCCCGCCCTCCACCCGGCGGCGGAACAGCACCGCCGCGACGACACCGCCGAGCAGCCCGAACAGGTGCCCCTGCCAGGAGATGCGCTCGTCGGTGGGCAGGATGCCGAGCAGCTGCCAGCCGTAGAGCAGGCCGACGAGGAGCACCACGGCGAAGTTCCACCAGCTCCGCTCGACGATGCCGCGGGTGAGCAGGATGCCGAGGTAGCCGAAGATGACGCCGCTCGCGCCGACCACCACGGAGTTGGGCGAGCCGGTGAACCAGACCCCCAGGCCGCTGACCAGGATGATCACCAACGTGGACCAGAGGAACCGGCGGGTGCCGGCGGCCAGCACGAAGGTGCCGAGCAGGATCAGCGGGATGCTGTTGCTGTAGAGGTGGTTCCAGCCGGCGTGCAGGAACGGCGAGAAGAAGACGCCGTCGAGCCCCTGGATGCGGTGCGGGATGATGCCGGCGCTGACGTCGAGGTCGGCACGCAGGCCGACGTCGACCGCCTCGATGAGGAACAGCACCGGCACGACCGCGCACATGGCGACGAACGCCCGGCCGAGCGAGGCGTAGAACGCCTCGGTGCCGAACCGGTGGGGGTCGCCGCCCGTGGGGCCGTCATGCCAGGTCACCCGTCAAGTGCTATCAGTAATCGGGGCGCATCGCCAGTCGAGAGCGGCACGACGACGGCGGGGCGTGCGAATCTCCGCACGCCCCGCCGTCGATGTCCGATCAGTACCAGCCCTGGCTCTGCGAGTGCTGCCAGGCGCCGCACGGGTCGTCGTAGCGGCCCTCGATGTAGCCGAGGCCCCACTTGATCTGGGTGGCCGGGTTGGTCTCCCAGTCGTCGGCCACCGAGCTCATCTTGCTACCGGGCACGGCCTGCGGGATGCCGTGCGCGCCGGAGGAGTCGTTGTGGGCCTTGGGGTTCCAGCCGCTCTCCTTGGTCCAGAGCTTGTCCAGACACGGGAACTGGTCGATGCCGAAGCCCTCGTCGAGCATGATCGCGCAACCGATCTTGCGGTTGCCGCTGTACTCCTCGCAGGACGCCGGGATCGGCCCGTCGTAGGGCTTGGTCGCCGCCTTCTTCGCGGCCTCCCGCTCCTTCTTGCGGGACGCGGCCGCCGCCTCGGCCTCCTTGGCGCGCTCGGCGGCCTCCTTGGCCGCCGCCGCGGCCCGCAGCTTCGCCTGGTACTCGGCGGCCCGTTGCTTGGCCGACGACAGGCGGTGGTCGGCCTGGCGGTCGCGCTGGTACGCGTACTCCGTCCGGTCGACCTCCAGGCCGACCTGCGCGGTCAGGCCCTGTTGCTGGGTCTGTCGGTCTTCGCCCAGATAAAAGCCGCCGGCAACGCCCACGGAGAGCAGTGCGACAGCGGCCGTACGGGCGCCGAACCGGCTCCACAGCCGACTCACGAAGTGTCCCTTCGTCGGGGGCAAGGACACGGCGCGACGCGTGGCCCTGGAGCGGGCGCGCCGGCGCCGTGAGCGCCCCGACCCTCGCGGTCGCAGCCGACGCACCGGTGTTCGTGGCTCCTTCGCCGTGGCGCGGCGAACGATGCTTCCTGATGCGTGGGCGCTCGAAGGACACCATTGCGCACAGTGAGGCCGATGGGAAACCAAGGACGCCAATTGTGATCTGCGCCACAGGATAAATGCCATCAAAGGCGGACGAAGGTAAGCCTCAGAGCGGAATGTCCTCCAGCAGATCGGTGACCATCGCGGCGATGGGAGAACGCTCCGAACGGCTGAGAGTGACGTGCGCGAAGAGGTGATGACCCTTCAGCGCCTCGATCACCGCGGTCACCCCGTCGTGCCGGCCGACCCGGAGATTGTCCCGCTGGGCCACGTCGTGGGTCAGCACCACCCGCGACCCCTGGCCGATGCGCGACAGCACGGTGAGCAGGACACCGCGCTCCAGCGACTGCGCCTCGTCGACGATGACGAAGGCGTCGTGCAGGCTCCGGCCGCGGATGTGGGTCAGCGGCAGGACCTCCAGCAGGCCCCGCGAGGTGACCTCCTCCAGCACGTTCTCGTGCACCACCGAGCCGAGCGTGTCGAAGACGGCCTGCGCCCACGGCGACATCTTCTCCGACTCCGAGCCGGGCAGGTAGCCCAGCTCCTGGCCGCCGACCGCGTACAACGGGCGGAACACGACGACCTTCTTGTGCCGCCGGCGCTCCATCACCGCCTCCAGGCCGGCGCAGAGGGCCAGCGCGGACTTGCCGGTGCCGGCCCGCCCGCCGAGCGAGACGATGCCGATCGACTCGTCCAGCAGCAGGTCGAGCGCCACCCGCTGTTCCGCCGAGCGGCCGTGCACGCCGAACGCCTCACGGTCGCCCCGCACCAGCCGGACGGTCTTGTCCGGCAGCACCCGGCCGAGCGCCGAGCCCCGCGCCGAGTGCAGCACGAGGCCGGTGTGGCAGGGCAGACCGGAGGCGGCGTCGAGGTCGAGCGTCTCGCCCGCGTACAGCCGGCCGATCTCCTCCTCGGCCAGCTCCAGCTCGGCCATGCCGGTCCAGGTCGGGTCGCTGGCCTGGCCGTGCCGGTACTCGTCGGCCCGCAGGCCGACCGAGGCCGCCTTCACCCGCAGCGGCATGTCCTTGCTGACCAGCGTGACCTCGCGGCCCTCGGCGGCCAGGTTGAGCGCCACGGAGAGGATCCGGGCGTCGTTCGACTCGTTCCGGAACCCGGGCGGCAGCACTCCGTCGTCGGTGTGGTTCAGCTCCACCCGGAGGGTGCCGCCCTGGTCGTTGGCGGGCACCGGCCGGTCCAGCCGGCCGTGCCGCACCCGCAACTCGTCCAGCATGCGCAGCGACTGCCGGGCGAACCAGCCCAGCTCGGGGTGGTGGCGCTTGCCCTCCAGCTCCGAGATCACCACCAGCGGCAGCACCACCTCGTGCTCGGCGAAGCGGTGGAACGCCGCGGGGTCGGAGAGGAGGACCGAGGTGTCGAGGACGAAGGCCGGGCCGGCTGGTCGGGGCTCCTCGGCGCCGGCGGGCGCGGCGGCCGTGCGGCGGCTGCGGGTGGTCCGGCGGGTCGTGGCGGTCGCGGCCGGGGTCTGGTCGGCACCGGCGGGGGTACGGCGAGTGGTCACAGGCCTGCTCCGCGGATGGGCACCCGGCCACCCGAGTTCCGCCTCTTCCGGTGCCCGGTGGACACGGGGTCGGATGCGGGCCCCGTGCGCGAGGTCGCAGGTCCGGGCTGTCCGGCTGGCCCGGGAAAACCCCGTGCCATGCCTAGACGCTAATGGCCGCGGGCCCGGTCGGCTAGTGGTGCGAGTGGATCACCCGTACGGGGGATGAACGGCGCGGCGGAACCGGCCGGGATGCATGCCCCCTGCGCGCATCCCGGCCGGCGGAGCCGCCGTCACCGGTCTGACTGCGGCTCCGACGGTGCGCGTCCGCCGCGGACGCCACACCGTGCCCCTGGGCGGGCCTCAGCCCTGCCGGCGGACCAGGGTCCCGGTCCGCGGCCCACCGCCGGCCGAGCCGAACGAGGAGCCGGTGTACGTGGTGCCCTGCCGGGTGGCCAACCCGCCGATCTGGGCGGTGGCGGTGGCCCGCAGGGCCGGGCCGGTGGTGGTGCTGGCGGTGACCGCGGCGGGGACGGCGGTGCCGGCGAACGGGGCGGTCCGCCCGGCCGGGGCGGTCACCGCGGCCGGGGCCGGTCCGGCCAGCGCCGAGGCGATCGCGGCCTGCGCGTCCCGGCGGCGCCGGTTCCAAGCGCCCCGGTCGCCGTCGAAGTAGCCCTGGCGGTAGCCGAACCGGTAGCCGATCCGGTAGCTGAGCTGGCCGTGCAGCCGGCCCGCCGCATAGCTGGTGGAGCCGAGCACGAGGACCAGCACGACGGCGAGAAAGGGGCTCATCGCTCGTCCGCCCCGGGCAGGGGGTCGACGACCAGCAGCCGCTCCAGATCCGCGGTGCTGACCTCCTCGACCAGCTCGACGCTGATCCGGCAGCCGTCGACGATCACCTCGGCCACCGAGGCCCGGCGGATCTCGCCGCCGGCCTCGTAGACCCGGACGCTCAGCTCGGGACAGCCGAGGTGCGTCCGCCAGGCGTCCCACTCGTCACGGTCGCCCACGCTGAGGGAGAGGTAGCGGCAGCCCCGGGCCAGGTAGAGGCGCCAGGGGGCGCTCAGGCCGGCGGTCACCCCCTCCGCGATCAGGCCGAAGGCCTGCGCACGGGTCGCGAGCTCGGTCACGAGACCCCCTCGACACCCGCGGAGTGACGCATGTGAGCACTCGTCGTCTCATGCACGTGACACACCGTAAGTTGTCTCATGAGCGTGACAGTATCAGCTTTTCGTTTGTTTGCCGCCGTACTGGCGTCCATCTATTCTGCCCGGGTGACACCCCTCAGGAACAGCTCTGGATCGTTTACCGGGAACCGTGGATCATCGTCACGTCGGCGTGACAGCAGCGTGCCGGGCGGTGCCCCGGAGACCGACTGGTCGTACCGTCACGAGGTGACCGAGACCGCGAACGCACGGAAGATCGCCTTCGCCACCTTCGTCCGCCGCGCGTTGGAGGACGCACGCGCCATGCGGGCCTGGAGCGGCACGGAGGTCTCCCGGCGCACCGGCGTCTCCCGCCAGACCATCAACCGCTGGGTGCGCGGCGACTGGGCCAGTGACCCCGAGGCCGAACGTGTCGTCGCCTTCTGCGAAGGGCTGGGGCTCAACCCGGCGGCGGCGTTCGCCGCCCTCGGCTGGGACCGGGCGGCGGCCCCCCGCGCCGCGCCGACCCCGCCGCCCATGGACCCCGACGTCGAGGCGCTGCTGCGCCGGCTGGTCGACCCGAACGTCTCCGACGCGGAGAAGTTCCACATCCGAGAAACCATTCGTTATCTCGCTTATCGCCCAACCCTTCCGGTCGATGTCCGAAATAGAGGTAAACAAGCCGGGTAGTTCCTCAGATGGCGAAAGAACGGAAGGCCAGACCCGATCGTTTCGCCTCGGGGCCGGATCGGACACGCTAGCGTCCACGTTTGTACTGCTAAGGGCTCGTCATCGGCGGGGGGACGGGACACAGCCGAACCCAGCCCTGCGGGACAGAAGGAGGGGTCTGTCCATGACCCTGAAATGGTTGGCAGTCGTGGTCGCGGTGGTGTCGGTGACATCGTGCGTGACCGGCAATGTGGTGGTCGGCGTACTGGACGGCGGGCAGCTTCCCCTGGTCGTCAACCTCTTCGCGCTCATCACGGCCGGCACCGCGGTGGTCCTCGCCGTCGTCGCCGAACTGCACGACCGGCTGAACGACCGGGTCAGCGCGCTCACCGAGTTCCTGGTGGCGCGGCTCAACGAGATAGAGGCGCACACCGGCGACCGGAACACCGGCTTCGTGGAGGGCTACCTGCTGAGCCACGGGCAGGAAGCGGCCGTGGTGCCGTTCGGGCGCCGGGGACGGGGAGCCGCCGAACGCTGATCATCCGCGTCGTCCGGACGTCACATCTCGGCCACGAATACGCCGCCGTGACCGGGGTACGCTGTCGCGCGTGCCGCCGTTGAATCTGGGCAACCAGCAGCCGAAAACCCCGTTGGACGCCGCGCACGCGTGGCGCGCCACCGCCGCCCGCGCGGGCGATGTGGTGCTCTTCTTCGACTTCGACGGCACCCTCGCCCCGGTCGACGACGACCCGACCGCGGTCCAGCCCGCGCCGAAGGTGCTCGCCGCGCTGGAAGCGCTCGCCTCGCGGGTCCGCCGGATCGCCATCGTCTCCGCGCGCCCGGTGGAATTCCTCCGCGACCGCCTCGGCGGCCTCGCCGGCATCGACCTCTACGGCCTCTACGGCCTGGAGCACAGCCACTCGGGCGGCGAGACCGTCACCGAGCCGGCCGCTCTGCCCTGGGTGCCCACCATGGCCGACCTGGCCGAGCAGGCCCGCGCCGAGCTGCCGCCCGGCGCGCTGGTGGAGTTCAAGCGGCTCTCCGTCGCGCTGCACTGGCGCACCGCGCCGCAGCTCGGCGGTCTCGTGCAGGAGTGGGGCCGGACCCAGGCCGAGCGGCTGGGCCTGCGCTGCCAGGCCGGGCGCATGGTGCTGGAGCTGAAGCCCCCGGTCGACCGGGACAAGGGCATGGTCATCGGCGAGGCGGTCCGCGACGCCGGCGGCGCCTGGTACTTCGGCGACGACGTCTCGGACATCAAGGCCTTCTCGGCGCTGCGCGCCCGGGCCGCCGCCGACCCGCAGTTCCTCGGCGTCTGCGTCGCGGTGGCGAACCCGGAGACCGGTCACGAGGTCGCCGACGCCGCCGACCTCACCCTGGACTCCCCCGCCGCCCTCGGCGACTTCCTCACCGAGGCGCTTCCCCACCTGCGCTGATCCCGCGCCCGCCGAGGGCCGCGCCTGCCGGCGGGGCCCTCAGGCGCCGTAGCGGCGCTGCCGGGTCGCGTAGGAGCGGAGGGCGCGGAGGAAGTCGACCCGGCGGAAGTCGGGCCAGTTGAGCTCGCAGAAGTAGAACTCCGAGTGGGCGCTCTGCCAGAGCATGAAGCCGGAGAGCCGCTGCTCACCGCTGGTCCGGATGATCAGATCCGGGTCGGGCAGGCCCTTGGTGTAGAGGTGCTCGGAGATGTGGTCGACATCGATCGAGCTGGCCAGCTCCTCCACCGTGCCGCCGGTCGCGGCGTGCTCCAGCAGCAGTGAGCGCACCGCGTCGGCGATCTCCCGGCGCCCGCCGTAGCCGACCGCGATGTTGACCTGCGCGCCGCCGCTGCGATGCCGGGTGCGCTCCTCGGCCGCCTTCAGCGCGGCGGCGTGCTGCGCGGGCAGCACGTCGAGGGCGCCGACCATGCGCAGCCGCCAGGGGTTGCCCTCCTCGGCCAGCTCGGTGGTCAGGTCCTCGATGATCTGGAGCAGCGGGTCCAGCTCGGCGGCCGGCCGGGAGAGATTGTCCGTGGAGAGCAGCCAGAGCGTGACGTGCCCGACACCGGCGGCGTCACACCAGCGCAGCAGCTCCTTGATCCGTTCGGCGCCCATCCGGTGGCCGTCGTTCGGGTCGACGAAGCCCATTTCCCGGGCCCATCTGCGGTTGCCGTCACACATCACGCCGACGTGCCGGGGCACCGGCTTGCCCGCGAGCTTCGCGGTGAGCCGGCGCTCGTACACGGAGTAGAGGAGTTTCCGCAGAGTCATCACCTTGCAGGGTAGCGACCCGCGCGGACGATCAGTGTCGCGGTGGCGCATCGTCGACGGCTCCGGGTCGCGGCGCGGCGTCGGACCGGCCGAGCTGGGCGGCGCCGATCTTGGCCAGGGTGCGGGCGTCGAGACGTCCGTCACCCAGCCCCAGCTCGACCACGGTCCGGTAGACCCGCTCGTCGCGGCGGGCCGCGCGCACCGCCGCGTCCACCACCCACCGCCGCCGGGCCAGCCAGGCCGCCACCGAGCTGTGCCGCAGGTGGGTGCCGAGCCCTCGGCGCAGCGCGTCGGCGTACCGGCGGGCCGCGAAGGCCGGGGCGTCGGCCGCGGCGGCGCCGGCCAGGGCCCCGGAGCGCAGCGCGTAGAAGATGCCCTCGCCCGTGAACGGGTTGATCAGCGAGAGCGCGTCGCCGGCCAGCACCACCCGGCCCCGCCCGGGCGCCGGCCGGTGGGTGGAGAGCGGCAGGTGGTGCGCGCGCAGGTCGGTCACGGCCGCCGGGTCGGTGCCGGGGAGCAGGGCGGCCAGCCGGTCCAACAGGTGGGCGCGGGTCAGTGACTCGCCCCGCAGCACCTCCCCGTACCCGACGTTCGCCCGGCCGTCACCGATCGGGAAGGACCAGGCGTACGCCGGCCAGCGCGGCGACGAGGTGACGATGAGCTGCTCGGGCGGGCCGGGGCGGGCCGGGGCGTAACCCCGGATGGCGAGCGCGAGGTGCCGGTCCGGGTTCACCGGGTGGCCGAGCGTGCGGCGCAGCACCGAGCCGGCCCCGTCCGCGCCGACCACCGCCCGGGCGGCCAGTTCGCCGTCGAGCACCACCCGGTCCTCGCGCACCTCCACAGCGCGTACGGTGTGCCGGCGCAGCTCCGCCCCGGCCGCGGTCGCCGCCGCCACCAGCCGGGCGTCGAACACCTGCCGGGGCACCGTGTACGCGGGCCGGGGCAGCGCCCGGGCCACCGTCGCGCCGCCGGGGCCGACCAGGCGCAGCGCGGGCAGCGGCGCGTACCCGTCGACCGCCCCGGTCACGCCCAGCTCGGCGAGGACGTCCAGCGCGTGCGCGGCGATGCCGTCCCCGCACGCCTTGTCCCGCGGAAAGTCGTACCGGTCGAGCAGCAGCACCCGCTGGGCGCCCGCCCGCCGCGCCCCGAGCGCGGCGGCCGCCCCGGCGGGCCCGGCCCCGACGACGATCACGTCGTACTCGTCCCCCACCCCGCCATCCTCCCCCGCCCCAACCCCCGCCCGGGGCCGCCGCGCCCCCTCCCACCGTGTTGATCATGGGGTTGGCGGCAGTAAAGGAGATCGACATCGCCGTCAACCTCATGATCACCGCGGCGGGGACGCGGGGGTGCGGGTGCGGGTGGCGCGGTGGAGGGAATAGAGGGTCAGCAGGGCTGCGGTCAGGAGGGGGGCGCCGTCGCGGATCAGGCCGTCCACGTCCAGGAGCCACCAGCAGAGGGGGAGGTCCACCGCGAGAGCTGCCAGGGTGATGGCGACCAGGAGCTTGCGGGCCCAGGGGCGGTCACGCAGCAGGAAGGCGGTGCAGAACAGCACCGCGTAGCTGACCGCGATGCCGGCGGCGATCCAGAACAGCACGGCCGGCACGGCGCTGATCCGCCCGTCCAGGATGGAGCCGGTCGCGACCAGGGCGGGGACCAGCATCAGCGGGCTGTAGGTGAACGCGGCGACCCGGGCGGTGAGCAGCCAGCCGGTGACCGGCGGGCGCTTCGGAACCAGCTCCCGCCAGGAGATCACCCCGCCCTCGACGACCAGGCCCTTGCGGTGCCGGACCAGGTGCCCGCCGACCGCCTCGGAGCGGTAGAGCAGCACCACGACCGCGACGCAGAGCGCCGTGAGCACCCCGAAGCCGAGCAGGCCGGGCAGCGGCGGCACCCCCGCCCGGGGTACGACCAGCCGCCCCACCGCGAACACGGTGGTCACCGACAGGATCAGGCCGAACGGCTTCGCCACCGCCCGGCCCCGCTTGACGTGCCCGATCAGCACCAGGAAGCCCAGCGACCGCAGCATGGCCCAGCCGGTGCGGACGGCGAGTCCGAACTCCTGCTCCGGGGCGTACCAGTAGTTGAGCAGCTCGACCACGATGGTGGCCGCCGCCGTGACGGCCAGCAGGGTGGTCAGCGCCCGGACGGCGGACGGCCGCCGGACCTCGACAGGTTCGGCGGCCGTCCTCATGGCATCCGGTGTTGCCCGGTGCGGGCTTCCGTCACACCTCTACTTCTGCGGCTCCGCGTCGAGCCGGGCACGCAGCGCGTCCAGCTCGGCCCAGAGGACACCGGGGAGCTTGTCGCCGAACTTCTCGAACCACTCGGTGACCAGCGGCAGCTCGTTGCGCCACTCCTCCGGGTCGACCTTGAGGGCGATCCGGACGTCCTCCGGGGTCATGTCCAGGCCCTCGACGTCGAGCGCGTCCTGGGCCGGGACCATGCCGATCGGGGTCTCGACCGCCTCGGCCCGACCCTCCAGGCGCTCGATGACCCACTTGAGCACCCGGGAGTTCTCGCCGAAGCCCGGCCAGAGGAAGTTGCCCTCGGCGTCCTTGCGGAACCAGTTGACGTAGTAGATCTTCGGCAGCTTGGCCTCGTCGCCGTCGGTGCCCTTGCCCATCTCGATCCAGTGCCGGAAGTAGTCGCCGGCGTTGTAGCCGATGAACGGCAGCATGGCCATCGGGTCGCGGCGGACCACGCCGACCGCGCCGGAGGCGGCGGCGGTGGTCTCCGAGGAGAGCGTCGCGCCCATGTAGACGCCGTGCACCCAGTCGCGGGCCTCGGTGACCAGCGGGATGGTGTCCCGGCGCCGGCCGCCGAACAGGATCGCGTCGATCGGCACGCCGTTGGGGTCGTAGTAGTCGTCGGCGAGGATGGGGCACTGCGTGATCGGGGTGCAGAACCGGCTGTTCGCGTGCGAGGAGAGGCTGTCGCTCTCCGGCGTCCAGTCGTTGCCCTTCCAGTCGATCAGGTGCGCCGGCGGCTCACCCATGCCCTCCCACCAGATGTCGCCGTCGTCGGTGAGGGCCACGTTGGTGAAGACGGAGTTGCCGCGGTCCAGCGTCCGCATGGCGTTGGCGTTGGTCTTCCAGTCGGTGCCCGGCGCGACGCCGAAGAGGCCGTACTCCGGGTTGACCGCGTAGAGGCGGCCGTCCGGGCCGAACCGCATCCAGGCGATGTCGTCGCCGATGGTCTCGACCTTCCAGCCCGGGATGGTCGGCTCCAGCATGGCGAGGTTGGTCTTGCCGCAGGCGGACGGGAAGGCGCCCGCGATGTGGTAGACCCTGCCCTCGGGCGAGGTGATCTTGAGGATCAGCATGTGCTCGGCGAGCCAGCCCTCGTCGCGGCCCATGACGCTGGCGATCCGCAGCGAGTAGCACTTCTTGCCGAGCAGCGAGTTGCCGCCGTAGCCCGAACCGAAGGACCAGATCTCGCGGGTCTCCGGGAAGTGCGAGATGTACTTGGTGTCGTTGCACGGCCAGGCCACGTCCTGCTGGCCGGGCTCGAGCGGAGCGCCGATCGAGTGCAGCGCGTGCACGAAGTCGGCGTCGTCGCCCATCGCCTCGAGGACCTTCTGCCCCATCCGGGTCATGATGCGCATCGAGGCGACCACGTACGGGCTGTCGGTGATCTCGACGCCGAACATCGGGCTCTCCGCCTCGACCGGCCCCATGCAGAACGGGATGACGTACATGGTGCGCCCGCGCATGCACCCGCGGTACAGCTCCGTCATCGTCCGCTTCATCTCGGCCGGCGCCATCCAGTTGTTGGTGGGGCCGGCGTCCGCCTCGTCGACGGAGCAGATGAAGGTGCGCTCCTCGACCCGGGCGACGTCCGTCGGGTCCGTCCGCGCGTAGAACGAGTTGGGCTTCTTCTCGGGGTTCAGCCGGATCAGGGTGCCCTTGTCGACGAGCTCGTCGGTGAGGCGGCGCCACTCCTCATCGGACCCGTCCACCCAGACCACCCGGTCGGGGGTGGTCAGTTCCGCGACCTCACGTACCCAGGCGAGCAGTTTGGGGTGGGACGTCGGGGCCTGATCGATACCCCGAACAGTAGCCGGAGCAACCATGTCACATCTCCTTGTGGTCGACGCTGACCGATGTATGGGATGCACGAGTTCTGGCGAGCCGGTGCGTCGCCTTCGTGGAAACCTGGGATTGGGCTCAGCGTAAACCGGGCTGCCTCCCCAGTCAGTGGGACTGGTTGTGAAGAACTGCACAAGGTACGGCCACGCTGCGGCATCGCGATCTCTTACCCGCTTTCGCGCGCAGTTTCACGCAAATCTTGCGGAGAACCTTCGACGGCCCGGTACGTGACCAACCCCGCGCGGACGCCGGACGGGCGGAAGGCGACCGCCATGACACGAACGACGATTCCGTGATCCGCTCCACAATTGCGCCACTCGTGGTTACGCTGCGCTCACGGATACCGGAAACGGACGGCGGTCAGCCGAAGGGGCGCGGGACGCGCCGGGCCGCCCGGGAGCGGAGCGCCGGACCGGCGGACCGCCGACTCGCCGTTGCGGCCCGTCGCCGCTGCGCGCACCCGGTACTCTCGGCGGGTGGCCGCGACGATGACCGGGGACCAACCGGGGGCTCCGCAGACCCGTCGAGGTCTGATCGGGGCCCTGATCGACCGTTTCGGTCATCTGGTCCGCGAGATGAGCAAGTTCGCCACCGTGGGTGGCTTCGCCTTCCTCGTCGACCTCGCCCTCTTCAACTACCTGGCGAGCGTGCGGCACATGCCGCCGGTGGCGGCCAAGACCGTCTCCACCGTGATCGCGGCCAGCCTGGCGTTCCTCGGCAACCGGTTCTGGACCTGGCGGCACCGCCAGCGCTCCCACCCCGCCCGGGAGTACGCGCTGTTCTTCTTCTTCAACGGGGTGGGCCTCGGCATCGCGGTGGGCTGCCTCGCCATCAGTCGCTACGGCCTCGGCGCGGTGTGGCCCGAGGTGTTCCAGACCCCGCTGGCCGACAACATCGCCAGCTTCATCGTCGGCACCGGCCTGGGGACGCTGTTCCGGTTCTGGTCGTACCGACGGTTCGTTTTCGTCGAGGCGGGAACTCCGTCCGTTCCGGCGACGAGCCGCGACCGAGAGTCCGGGGCGTGACCCACCGCCCATCCCGTCCTGCCGGGCCCAGCCGGCCCTGCCCACTGCCCTAAGGTGTTCCGCATGCCTCTTGTCCGTCTGCTGCCCGTGCGCTGGCAGAAGTTCATCCACGAGGCGCTCAAATTCGGCATCGTCGGCGGCATCAACACCGTCATCAATTACGCGGTGTTCAATGCGCTGGCACTCACGGTTTTCCGCAACGGCCAGCTCAAGGCGACCGTCATCGCGACCATCGTCGCGACGATCACGTCATATCTGATGAACCGGCACTGGACGTACCGGGATCGGCCGAGTTCGGCGCTTCGCCGCGAATACGTCCTGTTCTTCCTCTTCAACGGCGCCGGCCTGGTCATCGAACTCGGCATCCTGGCGCTGGCCAAGTACGGCCTCGGCGTGCACAGCCTGCTCGCGTTGAACGTGGCGAAGACCGGCGGCGTGCTGCTGGCCACCCTGTTCCGCTTCTGGTCCTACCGGACGTTCGTCTTCCAGCCGGTGCCGAAACACGCCGAGGAGACCTGGCACGCCATCCCGCGAGACGAGTGGGACACCATGGCCGAGATGGACCCGGTGGCCGAGCTGGCCGAGTCGGTCAGCGAGCTGGAGGAGACCGAGCGCCCGCTCGGCGAGCGCCGCGCGGGCGACCACCCACCGCACCAGGTCCGCCCCGCACCGGCCGACGCCGGCCTGGGCCGCGCCCTCGGCGCCGACCTGGACGCCGAGCTGGCCGCCGAACTCCAGCCCACCCCACGCCGCGCCCCGCGTCGCTGACGCGGCCCTCCCGGCCCGTTCCCCGGCGTCGATCAAGAGGTTTGCGTCTGTCGGGTGCCCGATCCCGACGCAAACCTCTTGATCAACAAGGCCGGGAAGGTCAGGCGGAGGGGTCGCGCAGCGGCTTGCCCTCGCTCATGTCGGCCAGAATCTCGCGCATCTCGCCGTCGCCCAGGCTGTGCCGGTCGTGGTGGGCCTCGACCAGCTCGTAGAGCTTCGTCTGGACCTTGTCGACGTGCGGCACGTCGTTGAGCACCGACTGGCCGCGCTCACCGGCGGACTCGATGGTCAGCGTGCCGCAGCCGAGCATCCGCTCCAGGAACTTCTGGTGCATGGCGTGGTCGTTGATCCGGGTCAGCGGCAGGTCCCGCCGGTTGCGGGAGAACACCCCCTCCTGGAGCAGCACCCGCTCGTTGGTGAAGAGGTAGTGGGTGGTGCGCCAGACCAGGAACGGCCACAGCCCCAGCCAGAACACCAGCACCAGGCCGAGCGCGGCGATCACGTAGAGCGCGATGGTGCCGCCGTCGCCCTCGGGCAGCAGGAGCCAACCCGCGACCACCGCCGCGACGGCGAGCACCAGCACCAGGATCGGCCGGATCAGGGCCTTCCAGTGCGGGTGGAGATGTAGCACGACGTGCTCGTCCTCGGTGAGCACGTCTTCGGGGAACGCCACGGGAACCTCCTCGCAGAACAGGACGCGCTGACCGTAACCGGTCGGCGCATCCTCCGGGATCGGCCGCGCGGAGGGTGCTCAGCGCAGATGCAGCACGTCGCCCGCGGCGAGACGCAGCTCGCCCTCCGGGCCGGCGACCAGCAGTTGCCCGTCCGGATCCACCCCGGTGGCGGTGCCGCGCACCTCCCGGCCGTCCGGCAGCAGCACCCGCACCTCCCGGCCGACCGTGGCGCACCCCGCCAGGTAGGCGTCCCGCAGGCCGCTGGCGACCGCGTCGCCCCCGGCGTTCCGCCAGCGCTCGTACCAGTCGGCGAGCGAGCGGAGCAGAGCGCGTAGCAGCGGGTCCCGGTCGGTGGCGGCGGCCCCGGCGAGCTGGAGCGAGGTGGCCGGCAGCCCGGTGGGGTTCTCCGGCAGCTCCTCGGCCCGCAGGGTGACGTTCAGGCCGATGCCGACCACGATCGCGGGCGGCTGGTCCGGCCCCGCACCGGGCACCGCCTCGGCCAGCACGCCCGCGCACTTCGCGCTGTCCACCAGCAGGTCGTTCGGCCACTTGAGCCGGGCGTCCAGCTCGGCCAGCAGGGCCACCGCCTCGACCAGCGCGACGCCGGCCAGCAGCGGCAGCCACCCGTACCCCTGCGGTGGCACGGGCGACCAGCCGCGCTCCGCGTCGGCCTCACCGGGCCGGAGCAGGACGCTGGTCGCGATGCCGGCCCGCGGCGGCGACTGCCACACCCGGCCGCGCCGGCCGCGGCCGGCGGTCTGCCGCTCGGCGACCACCACGAGGCCCTCCGGTTCGCCGGCCCGCGCGGCCTCGGCCACGTCGGCGTTCGTCGAGCCGGTCTCGGCGCGCAGCTCCAGCCGGCGCCACGGCCCGTTCGGGGCGATCAGCGCGCGCCGCAGCCGGGCCGCGGACAGTGGCGGGCGGTCCAGATCGGTGTACGGCGAGCCGGGCATCCCGCCAGCCTACGGCCCGCACGCCGGCCGGTCGTCCGGAAGCGGTGAGGCGCACTGCACAGCGTCACCCACCTGAACCATCGTTATATTCCCTGGGTGACTACCGAGACCGGGATCAACATCCACACGACCGCCGGCAAGCTGGCGGACCTGGAGCGACGGCTCGACGAGGCGGTGCACGCCGGGTCGGCGCGCGCGGTCGAGAAGCAGCACGCGCGGGGCAAGAAGACCGCTCGCGAGCGGATCGAGATGCTCCTCGACGAGGGCTCCTTCGTCGAGATGGACGAATTCGCCCGGCACCGCTCGACCAACTTCGGGCTGGAGAAGACCCGCCCGTACGGGGACGGCGTGGTGACCGGCTACGGCACGGTGGACGGCCGGCAGGTCTGCGTCTTCGCGCAGGACTTCACCGTCTTCGGCGGCTCCCTCGGCGAGGTCTTCGGCGAGAAGATCGTCAAGCTGATGGACCTCGCCATGAAGATCGGCTGCCCGGTCGTCGGCATCAACGACTCGGGCGGCGCGCGGATCCAGGAGGGTGTCGCCTCCCTCGGCCTCTACGGCGAGATCTTCTTCCGCAACGTGCGGGCCAGCGGGGTCATCCCGCAGATCTCGCTGATCATGGGCCCGTGCGCGGGTGGCGCGGTCTACTCCCCGGCGGTCACCGACTTCACCGTGATGGTCGACCAGACCTCGCACATGTTCATCACCGGCCCCGACGTCATCAAGACGGTCACCGGCGAGGACGTGGGCATGGAGGAGCTGGGCGGCGCCCGCACCCACAACGCCCGCAGCGGCAACGCGCACTACCTCGGCACCGACGAGGAGGACGCGATCGAGTACGTCAAGGCGCTGCTGTCGTACCTGCCGTCGAACAACCTGGACGAGCCGGTGGTCTTCGACGCCCCGGCCGAGCTGGAGATCACCGACGAGGACCGCGAGCTGGACACGCTGATCCCGGACTCGGCCAACCAGCCGTACGACATGCACCAGGTCATCGAGCACGTCCTCGACGACGGTGAGTTCCTGGAGGTCCAGCCCCTCTACGCGCAGAACCTCGTGGTCGGCTTCGGCCGGGTCGAGGGGCGCCCGGTCGGCGTGGTCGCCAACCAGCCGATGCACTTCGCCGGCACCCTGGACATCGCCGCCTCGGAGAAGGCGGCCCGGTTCGTGCGCACCTGCGACGCGTTCAACATCCCGGTGCTGACCTTCGTGGACGTCCCCGGCTTCCTCCCCGGCACCGGGCAGGAGTGGGACGGCATCATCCGGCGCGGCGCGAAGCTCATCTACGCGTACGCCGAGGCCACCGTCCCGAAGGTCACCGTCATCACCCGCAAGGCGTACGGCGGAGCGTACGACGTGATGGGCTCCAAGCACCTGGGCGCGGACCAGAACTTCGCCTGGCCGACCGCCCAGATCGCGGTGATGGGGGCGCAGGGCGCCGTCAACATCCTCTACCGCTCCGAACTGGCCAACGCCGAGGACCCGGCCGCCGTCCGGGCCGAGAAGATCGCCGAGTACGAGGACACCCTGGCCAACCCGTACATCGCCGCCGAGCGCGGGTACGTCGACGGGGTCATCCCGCCGCACGAGACGCGCACCCAGATCGTGCGGGCGCTGCGGGTGCTGCGCACCAAGCGCGAGACCCTGCCCCCGAAGAAGCACGGCAACATCCCGCTGTAGCGCTGTCCGCCGAGGCCCCCGCCGCACGTCCGACGGGAGCCTCGGCGCGTCAGCAGCCGGGGTTGGCCGCCCCGCACAGCCGCCGGGCGGCCACCCTGCCGAGTGCTTCGAGCTGGGCGTAGCTCAGGCCCGGCCCGCTGCCGTCGACCCGGTCCTCGATCGTGCCCGGGCCGGGCACGATCACGGTCACCAGGTCGCCGAGCCGGACCACCAGCGTGACGTCGACCGACCCCGCCGGCCCGACCGCCTTCCCGCTGGTCTGGTCGCGGGCCTGGTCCGTGACGTGCCGCAGCATCACCGACTGGTCGCCGGCGAAGCCGGTGACGGCAGGCTCCCAGCGGTGCTCGGTCTCCGCGGTCACCGTCCGGCCGGCCTGCGTCAGGAGCGAGCTGGTCTGCCACTGCGGGCAGGCCGCCAGCATCCGATCGATGTCGCCGAAGAGCCCCAGACCCCACGGAGGGTCGACCCGGTACACGTCCTGGCTCAACACCGGGACATCACCCGACGCCCCGGCCACGGGCCGCAGCAGTATCCGCGAACGGGAGTAGCGGGAGACGGTCGGCTGCAGATAGATCCCCTGCTCGCGGGCGCAGGACTCCAACTGCCTGTCGACCCGCACCGGCTCGGCCAGGCCCGTGTCGCCGAGCCGTACCCCCGTCTTGACCGTGAGGTCGCGCGGCTCGAGCAGCACCGCCTCGGGAATGTCGGCGCGGCCGGACGGCGCGGGGGCGACCGGCGACGCCGCCACCGTGCCCGTCGGACCGCCGTCCCCCACGGCGCTGGTCGGACCGGCGGCCCGCCCGGCCTCCACGAGCGCGGTGCCCGAGGCCACCGCCAGCACGGCGAGCGCCGCCGCCACCACCGTGCGCCGGCTGCGCCGCCGGGCGCGGGCCCGGATCTCGGCCGGCTCCGGCCAACGGACGCTGTGCAGGTCCCGCTGCACCAGCTCGACGAAGGTCAGGTCATCGTCACGCATCGGCGGCCTCCTCCAGATCCACGACCGCGAGCAGCCCGGCCAGCGCGGCGCGCCCCCGGGAGAGCCGCGCCTTGACCGTGCCGACCGGCGCCTCGGTCTCCCGGGCCACCTCGGCCACCGGCATGCCGCACAGGTAGTAGAGCGCGATGGCGGTGCGCTGCTCCTCGGGCAGCCGGCGCAGCGCGGCCACCACCTCGACGGTGTCGGTGCTCGGCCCCGGGATGCTCTCCTCCGCGCCGTGCCGCAGGTACGCCCGCGCCCGGCTCCGCAGGCTGCGCCACCGGCTCACCGCGATCCGGCTGGCCACCACCCGCACCCACGCCTCCGGGTCGTCGTATCCGCGCACGGTCGACCAGCGCTGCCAGGCCCGGATGTACGCCTCCTGCACGGCGTCCTGGGCCTCGGCGAGGTTGCCGGTGAGCACGTAGACGAAGCCGAGCAGCCGTTGTCGGCTGCCCCGGTAGAACTCGTCGAACCCGTCGACGTCCGGCACCCTGCTACCTCCCCCGTGGCGGTCGCAGGGGAGACGCCTGGCACCCGGGCCGCGGTTGCCCGGTCAGCCGACCATTTTCTCCAGCTCGGCCAGGGGGAACCCGCCGGCCGGGATGCCCTCCCGGACCGCCCGGCGTACGGCGGCCTGGACCGCCGCGTTGGCCGGCGTTGGCACCCCGTGCAGCCGGCCGAGCAGCACGATCTCGCCGTTGAGGTGGTCCGCCTCCGCGGAGCCGGCGCCCCGGGCCAGGCTCTGCCAGGTGGAGCCGCCGGCCCGCTCCTCGCCGTCGACCGGCCGGTGCCCTACCCGGTCGCCCCGCTCGGCGGCTTCCTCGGCGCGGGTGGTGTGCGGGATGCCGGCGGCGGCCAGAGCCGCCTCCCCCTCGGCGCGTACCCGGGCGGCCAGCGACTCGGGCGCCTCCGGGCCGAGCAGCGCCTGGAGGCCGTTGCCCAGGTTGCCGAGAAGCTTGCCGTACTTCCAGCGCATCACGTCGTCGCGGACTGGCGCCACGAACCCGGCAGCCGTCAGGTCGGCGGCGACCGCGCGGCTCGTGTCGTCCGCGCCGGACGGGTAGCGGCCGAGGTGCAGCATCCCCGGGTGCGGGTACCCGTTCGCCACCACCACACCGGGTTCCAGGTGGGTGGCGGGCAGCCAGACGCAGACCGGGTGCACCCGGGCGAACAGCCGCAGCGCCGCCGGCTCGTTGGCGACGCCGTTCTGGGCCAGCACGATCGGCAGCCGCTCGCCCGCCGTGCCGCCGCCCTCGACCGGGGTGTCCACCCAGGTCGCCAGGGCCGCCGCGGTGTCCTGGGACTTGACCGTGAGCACCAGCACCGTGTCCGCCGGCAGCGGGCGGTCGTCCGGCCCGGCGACCGCGGGCAGCCGACTGGTGACGGTGCCGTCGGGCGTCCGCAGGGTCAGACCCCGCTCCCGGAGCGCGTCCAGATGCGCGCCGCGGGCCACCAGCGTCACGTCGCGGCCGGCCTCCCCCAGCCGTACGCCGATGGTGCCGCCGACCGCGCCCGCCCCGATGATCACGTATCGCACCCGTCCGATTCTGCCCCGCCCGGGCCCGGCCCGCCCGGTGATCCACTCCACATCAGGCGGCCGGCGGTGTCCGTGGGCCTCCTCGGGCGGGGTGCAGCTCAGCTGGTCAGTCCGGCGTCGGTGAGGATCGGGCCGGCGAGCAGCAGCGCTCCGGCGCCCAGCGCGGCCAGGCTGACCAGCAGGAACACGGTCACCCAGAACAGCGGCGGGAACGGGGTGAGCCGGGCGAGCTGGTCCGCGTCGGACTCGGGCATCCGCCCCCGGCTGCGCATGCGTTGCAGCTCGATCACCGGGCGCACGCCGCCGAAGAGCAGGAACCAGACCGACGTCCAGGCGAACGCCGCCTGCACCTGCGGCGAGGTGTACCAGGAGACGGCCAGCACCACGCCGCCGGTGACCAGCAGCGACAGCACGCCGAAGACGTTGCGGATCATCACGAGCATGGCCAGCAGCAGCACCACCGCGATCCAGAGCAGCAGGGTGATCCGGTT
Organism: Micromonospora sp. NPDC005707; assembly: GCF_040631005.1. NCBI lineage: Bacteria > Bacillati > Actinomycetota > Actinomycetes > Micromonosporales > Micromonosporaceae > Micromonospora > Micromonospora sp. NPDC005707. The sequence goes on along the minus strand of NZ_JBEXYR010000004.1, from coordinate 482,450 downwards.
GCCGGCGAGCAGCCACGCCCCGGCGAGGCCGATCAGGGATGGTGCCACGTACCCGGCGAGCAGGGTGAGGATCATTCCCGGGCCGGAGGGGCGGCCGGCGGAGAGGGTGAGCCCGGAGGTGTCCGAGTGCAGCCGGATGCCGCGCAGTTTCCGGCCGGTCAGCAGTGCCACGAGCGCGTGGCCGCCCTCGTGCGCGATGGTGACCGCGTTGCGGGCGATCCGCCAGGGCAGCCGGGTGGCGACCGCCACCACCGCGACGACGGCGGTGAGCAGCACCAGCAGCGGCGGCGGGTCCGGCTGGGCGCCGAGCAGCTTGTCCCAGAGGGTGGTGAGGCCGTCGATCAGGGGCATGGGCGGGGAGCCTACCGGGCTGAGCTGTGTCGTTCGAGGCACCGACTCGTGAAGGCCGTCCAGGCGACGACGACCGTCAATGAAAAATTCTTTAAGCCCTCTTGCGATCTAGGGCACTTACCTCCAAAGATAAGCGTCAATCACTTGACGTCCCTGGGAGGCATCGATGGCTCGTACCAGACTCTCCGTGCGCCGGTTGCTCGCCGCCGGCCTGACCGTCGCCGCCACCGCCGCGGCGGCCCTCTTCGCGACCGCCGGACCGGCCGCCGCGGCCACCACCCCGGGCATCGACGTGTCGCGCTACCAGGGCAGCATCAACTGGACCAGCGTGCGGAACGCCGGCATCCAGTTCGCCTTCATCAAGGCCACCGAGGGCACGAGCTACAAGGACCCGAACTTCAACGCGAACTACGTCAACGCGTACAACGCCGGGGTGATCCGTGGGGCATACCACTTCGCCCGGCCGAACATCTCCTCCGGTGCGACCCAGGCCAACTACCTGGCCAGCAACGGCGGCGCCTGGTCCGCCGACAGCCGCACGCTGCCCGCCGCCCTGGACATCGAGGGCAACCCGTACGCCGGCGGCTACTGCTACGGCCTGAGCACCACGGGCATGCGCAACTGGGTCCAGGACTTCCTGAACACCTACCGCTCCCGCACCGGCCGGTACGCGGTCATCTACACCACCACCAGCTGGTGGAACCAGTGCACCGGCAGCTGGACCGGCCCGTGGGCCAACCACCCGCTCTGGCTCGCCCGCTGGGCGAGCGCGCCCGGCACCCTGCCGGCCGGCGCCCCCTTCTGGAGCTTCTGGCAGTACACCAGCACCGGCAGCGTCTCCGGCATCAGCGGCAACGTCGACCGCAACTACTGGAACGGTGACCGGACCCGGCTGATCGCCCTGGCCAACAACACCTGACCATCCCCCGGTGCCAGTCGGCGGCAGCGGGATCGGCTACGACCGAGAGGTCCGTAGCTGGTCCGGCTGCCGCCACTGCCGTCCTGACCGCGCGGGTCACGCCCTGCGTCGCGAGCCGACCGGCACGGGGACCGCGCCCCGCCCGGCCAGGGTGGTCCGGCGGGCCAGCCGCCACACCGCCACCCCCGCGACGGTGAGGGCGACGACACCGAGCAGCGCGACCGGCGCGGAGAGGCCGGCGCTCACCAGCAGCAGCACCACGTCCCCGAGCGCGACGAGCATCCACAGTGCCAGCCGGGGGCCGGTGTCCTTGTGTCGGTAACCCATGTCGTTCCTCCTTCCGTCGTCGCGGGTCTCAATACCCCCGAGGACGGAAGGCCATGCGAGTCAGTTTCGCAACGGCGGGATTGCCGGGTCAGTTCTTGCGGTCGGGCTTGAAGCCCCTGGTGATGATCTCCCAGTTGGGGAGGTTGGCCTGCCAGGCGTCCGCCGGGACCTCCCAGCGCAGGGCGAAGCCGCGGTTGCTGGCGGTGGCCACGCCCCGGTTGCGCACGTGGAAGCGGGTGCCTCCGTTGCGCGTCTCCAACCAGTCCCAGTCGGCACACGTGCGGTAGTAGCCGTCGCAGCGGGTGATCCCGACCAGCTTGTAGTTGTCGACGTAGTTCCGGCGGCTCGACTCCTGCGCCTGCCAGTCGGCGTACGCGTCCTTCTTCGGCGTGGAGGTCCACTGGATGAACAGCACCCGCCGCGCCCCGCCCGTCTCATAGAGCACGACGTTGTCGGAGCGGACCCGGGCCTGCCAGCCGTCGGGGATCGGCACCTGGAAGCCGTTCGGGCCCTTGTAGTAGTGCCAGCCGGCGGGCAGGGTGCCGGCGGACGCCGAGGGCGTCACCGACGGGGTCGGGCTGGGCGACGCACTGGTCGGCGCGGCCGAGGAGGGCGCGCCGCTGGTGCCCGGTGCGGGCGGGACCGGCGCCGCCGAGGTGGCGGCGGCCTTCTGCCCACCCTTCCCGCCGTCGTCACCGCTGTTGAGCAGTGGCACAGCCACCGCAAGGCCGACCAGCAGCACCAGCACCAGCGCGCCGATCAGCAGGTTGCGCCGACTGCGCTCCGGCTTCGTGCCCGGGATCACCGCGGCCCGGCCCGTCGACGGCGCCGGGCTGACCGGCTCGACCAGCACGGAGGTCGGATTCTTCGGCGGCGCCGGCGGCTCCACCACGGGTTCGCCGTCCAGCCGCGTCTCGTCGAGCGCCGGATCGGGACCGTCCACCCGGGTCTCGTCCACGGCCGGCGCGGCGTCGAGCCTGGTGGTCGGCTCGGCGACCGGCGGAGCGACCTTGGCGGTGGGCGCGGCGTCCGAGCCGGCCGGCACCTTCGCGGTGGCGGCGGCCGCCGCCGCACCGGCGACGGCGGCCGCGGACGTACCGCCGTCGGGATTGCGCGGCGCCGGGCTCACCGGCCGCTCGGCCTGGCCGTCGGCCGGGCGCGGGGCCGGCACCAGCGGCGGGCGCGGCCCGCGCGGACCGTTCGGCCCCGGCCGGCGTACGCCGTCCAGCAGCGAGATGCCCTTGGCCCGCCGCCCCACCGCCTTGCGCAGCATGCGCTCCGCGATCTCGGCGGTGATCCGCTCCTCCGGGTCCTTGCGCAGCAGGCCCTGGAGCACGGGCTTCAACGGCCCGGCGTTCTTCGGCGGCGGCAGCGGCTCGGTGGCGAGCGCGGCCAGGGTGGCGATCGCCGACGGCCGCGCGTACGGCGACTTGCCCTCCACGGCCGCATAGAGCGTGGCGCCCAGCGACCAGAGGTCGGCCTCCGGCCCCGCCGTGCCGTCCTTGGCCCGCTCCGGCGCGATGTACGCGGGCGACCCGAGCACCATGCCGGTGCGGGTGACGTTGGGGTCACCCGGGATGGTGGCCAGGCCGAAGTCGGTGAGCACCACGCGCCCGTCGTTGCCGAGCAGCACGTTGCCGGGCTTCACGTCGCGGTGCATGATGCCGGCCTTGTGCGCGGCCTTCAACGCGCCCAGCACGCCCAGACCGATCTCCACGGCCTTCGCGGACGTGACGGGGCCGTCCTCGGCGATCGTGTCCTGCAGGGACTTCGACGGCACGTATTCCATGACGATCCACGGATCGCCGTCGGTGCGCAGCACGTCGAAGATGCGGACCACGTTGACGTTGTTGAGCCGGGCGATGGCCCGGGCCTCCCGCAACGAGCGTTCCCGCATCTCGCGGCGCTCCTCCGGGGTGAGGCTGGGCGGCGGAACGAGTTCCTTGATCGCCACGTCGCGGTGCAGCACCTCGTCGCGCGCCTTCCACACCCGACCCATGCCGCCCTGGCCGAGCGGCGAGATGAGCCGGTACCGGTCGGCAACGAGTTGGGGAAGCGCGTCAGACATCCCGGAAACCGTACCCGGCAGCACCGACGGCTACACCGGCGGCACGCCACTGTGCGGTGAAGGTCAAGTTCTGGACGCGTACCCTGTCGTCATGTCTGCCGAAGAGCCGCTGTTCCGGATCGTCCGCGGCGTGCCCACCGCCGAGGAACTGGCCGCCCTGGTCGGCGCGATCGTGGTGCGGACCCGGCCGGCCGCGGCCACCGCGCCGGCCGCCGTGTCGCAGTGGGCGCGCAGCGCCCGTCCGGCCGGCGCGGCGCCCGCCGCCGGCCCCGGCGCGTGGCGCGCCTCCGGCCTCCCCCGCTGACCCATCCCCGGTACGCACCCCCGCATCAGGACTGCCGGGATCCGCGCCGAGCCATTAACCTCACTCAGGGAAACCGTGCGGTGACGGGCAGGGAGGGTCGATGATCCCGGAGGACAACCAGCCGGCCGGCTGGCTGCGTGACTACGGCGGCATCGAGGCCGACATCCGACGGATGCGGGAGTTCGCCGACCGGCTCCAGGACGAGGTCACCCGCAACTACGCCCCCCACCTGTCGTACATCGCCGACGACATGAAGGCCCCGGTCCCCAACCCGGCCGAGGCGTTCATCGAGCTGGTCCAGTTCCTCCAGGCCCACCACGAGACCCAGAAGGCCACCGTCACCACGGTCTGGGACCTGGCCCCGGCCACCGGCCGGCTGGCCGGGGCCGCCGGCCACATCGCCACCGCCTACGGCGACTCCGACGCCTTCTCCTCGGCCCGGGTCACCGACGTGGAACGGGCGCTGGCCACGCCGTCCGCGGCGACCGCCCGCCCGGTGCCGCCGCTGACCGATCCCACGGCACCCGAGCAGGGGCGGGTGGTCCTGCCGTGATCGAACGGGGCAGCGGCCGCACCTCCGGGCTCACCGACTGGCACCTCATGGACGTGTCCAGCATGTGGGCCTGCCTCCAGGACCAGGACACCACCGGCCAGTGGAAGCAGGTCGCCGGCTGGCGCAAGGTCTGCGACCTCGCCCTGGCCCACGTGAGCCGGCTACGCGAATACCGGCGCGGGCTCGCCGAGGCGTGGCCGCCGGAGACCAACGCCGCCGCCCGCGCGTACCTCGGCGAACTCGACCAGCTCATCGACCAGGTCCAGCGCACCCACGACGCCGCCGCCGCGAACTACGACGCACTCGCCGCCGCCACCCGCGCCATCGGCAGCACCCGCGCCGACCTCAAGCCCCTCTTCGACGAGTACGCGGAGAAGGTGCGGCAGAAGCAGGCGTACGAGACGGTGCTCGCCGACCCGAAGGCGGTGGCGGGAAGCCGGCTGCCGGAGAAGCCGCCGGTGACGGACGCGGAGCTTGAAGAGTTGAACGTGCGGGCGCGCGGGTTGATGACGGGGCTGAGCGGCGAACTCCAACAAGCCCAAGTCATGCTCCGCCAACCCCCACCGAGAAAGTGGCCGGGCCGCGATGAGGGTACCGTCGGGGCCAACGATCAGCCAGTGACGCCCGTTATCCCACCTATCGTTCCTGTGCCATTACCTTCGCAGGGCTCCAGCACTCGCGTCGATCGGCAGGCAAGGGCGGGGTCAGTGGCGTCTGCTCCCACGGCATCGGGCGTGGGGCCAATTCTCGGCGGGGCAGGGGCGGGGCTTGCACCGCCGGCCGTTAGCGCCAGCGCCCAAACGCCCCAGCTGCAGCCGATGCCCCAGCCGAGTACCCCGACGCCACCTCCGATCACCGGATTCCCAAGTTCCTCAAGCCGTTCAGTACCTCCTGGCCGCCTCGGAGAGCCATGGAGGCCGGCCGGGCCCTCACCAACGGGTGACATTCCGCATCCGAATCCACCGAGGACTCCTCCCCTGGGGGGAATGATCGGTGGTGCGCCCGGGATGGGAATGGGCCAGTCGGGTTCGTCAGCCCCGACGCGTCGGGTCAACCCGATCGGTGGCGTAATTGGGGGTGGCGGAGCGGGCACGGCACCGACCGGCGCGGCTGGGTCAAGGCCCGGCGCTGGGAGGATCTCGCAGGGTAACGGGCCTCATGGCACCTCCCCAATTGGCGGCGGACCAAGCCCTGGCCCAGTCGGCTCGCAAGGATGGCCACCTCGGGGAACCCGGACGAACCAAAATGAGCAGGATCAGCGAGCGTGGAATCCGGACCATCCGTGGGAAGTTGATGAAGGCGTCCCGCCCGTCGTTCACCCGCCCGAGGACAAGGGTCCCACTGACCCGGGACCAGCAATCGGGCTTGATAGGTGAGACGAGCATTGCTTTTTGCCGCTCTGAAGATTGGAATCGCAGGAGCAACGCTTTGCGCGTCGCCTGCACTCGCCATCGTGGTGCCACCCTCCCTTAGATCTGACCCAATTCGAAGCGCTGAATGGCACCTGAGCTACCTCAAGGCGGATCAGGCGCAGACGTACTCAAAGGGTGCAGGCGTGATCGTGGCACTACCTGATACTGGCATTTCTCTGCACCCCGACTTGCGGAACAACGTGCTTCCAGGCCTAGATACGACCGACGAAGATGACGGCGACGGCCGACATGATGTCGATGGTCACGGGACTGGCATGGCAGGCCTCATTGCCGCCCATGGAAGACCTTCCAGTAGAGGCGTCCTCGGCATCGCCCCAGAGGCGAAACTGCTTCCGATCAGGGGCAAAGAAAAGAGCGAAGGCGGCGACACTAAAGATCTCGCAGCTGGCATAGACTTCGCTGTCAGTCACGGCGCTGACGTAATTAGTATCTCCGCCGCAGCAGGGGCGGATGTAGAACTTCAGCAGGCGATCCGAACTGCGCTCCAGGCGGACGTAGTGATTGTTGCGGCAGCCGGCAATACGACCGCATCTTCTACTGTCGAGTATCCCGCTAGCGACACTGACGTCATCGCAGTAGGTGGTATCGACAGAAACGGTGACCACGCGGCGATATCCGTCAGCGGCCCGGAGATCGACGTCGTGGCGCCGGCGGTGGACATCTACAGCACTGGGATCAACGGCGGTTATCGCGTCGGCACTGGCACCTCCGATGCCACCGCGATCGTGGCAGGTGCCGCTGCGCTGATCCGATCCAGATACCCCAACCTCCCCGCGCAGGAGGTCGCTCACCGCCTTACTGCCACCGCGATCGACAAGGGCCCACCCGGCCGCGACGACGAGTACGGCTACGGCGTCATCGACCTGGTCGCCGCCCTCACCGCCGACGTCCCGCCACTCGGGTTCGAAACGCCGTCCGTCACCGCGCCTCCCGCAGCCGGGAACGGGAACGGGAACGGGAACGGGAACGATGACAACTCCACCGCGCGCGGCCTGGTGACGCTGGGCGTGCTGCTGGCAGCGGGCGGCCTTTATCTGGCCTGGCGCCGGCGTCGACGTGGCGACGACCCGCCGCCGCGGATCAGCCGGTAGCGTCGGTGGGATGTCGACCTCCGTGCCGCTGCGCCTCGTGCTCGCCTCGCAGAGTCCCGCCCGCCGCAAGCTGCTCCAGGCCGCCGGGATCGAACCCGACGTGCTGGTCAGCGGTGTCGACGAGTCGCAGGTGGTCAGCGACCGCGCCGAGGAGCTGAGCCTGGAGCTGGCCCGGCTGAAGGCGCAGGCGGTGCTGGGCCGGCTGCGTCCCAACCCGGACGAGCGGACGCTGGTGCTCGGTTGCGACTCGGTGCTGGCGTTCGACGGGGAGATTCTCGGCAAGCCGGCGGACGCGGCGGACGCCACCCGGCGCTGGGAGCGGATGCGCGGGCGCAGCGGTGTGCTGCACACCGGTCACTGCCTGCTCGACGTGGTGCACGAGTCGCGCGCCGAGGCGGTCGCCTCGACCACTGTGCACTTCGCCGACATCAGCGACGCGGAGATCGCCGCGTACGTGGCGACGGGTGAGCCGCTGGCGGTGGCCGGGGCGTTCACCATCGACGGGCTGGGCGGGGCGTTCCTGACCGGCATCGAGGGCGACCCGGGCACGGTGGTGGGGCTCTCCCTGCCTCTGCTGCGTGGTCTCCTCGCCGAATTGGAGCTGAACATCACCGACCTGTGGACGAAGGTCGCGCCGGGGGGCCAGGAAATCGAACATCTCGGCTAACGTCCGATCATGAGCACGAAGCCGTTGCCGCTGACCCCGGAACTGCACGCGTACCTCGTGGCGCACGGATCCGCCCCCGACGAGATCGTCCGGGAGCTGGCCGAGGAGACCCGCGCCGCCCTTCCCGCCCAGGCGGACATGCAGGTCGCGCCGGAGCAGGCGGCGTTCCTGACCTTCCTGACCCGGCTGCTCGGTGTCCGGCAGGCGGTGGAGGTGGGCACGTTCACCGGGCTCTCCTCGCTGGCCATCGCCCGGGGCCTCGCCGAGGGTGGCCGCCTGACCTGCTTCGACATCTCCGAGGAGTACACCGGCGTGGCCCGGCGGTACTGGACCCGCGCGGGCGTGCAGGACCGGATCGAGCTGCGCATCGGCCCGGCCCGGGACACGCTCCGGGAGTTGCCGCAGGAGCGCTACCTGGACTTCGCGTTCATCGACGCCGACAAGGTCGGCTACCCGGTCTACTGGGACGAGCTGGTGCCCCGGATGCGTCCGGGCGCGGTGATCGCCGTGGACAACACGCTGCGCGGCGGGCGGGTGCTCGCCCCGCAGAACGCCGACGACCGGGCGATCGCCGCCTTCAACGACGAGATCCTCGCCGACGTCCGCGTCGAGGTTGTCATGCTGCCCATCGCCGACGGCGTGACCCTGGCCCGCGTGCTTTGAACCACTACGCCGAGGTGGCGGTATCCGCACCCACCGGACACCGCCACTACGCCGAGGTGGCGATATCCGCACCCACCGGGCACCGCCACCTCGCCGAGCCGGAGTCGATCGAGCTGGCGAGCGGTCGCCGGTTACGCGGCGGCGGAGACCGGGGTGCGGTCGTCGGTGGGTGAGGGCAGGCGCAGGGCGCGGCCGAGGCGCACGGTGAGCAGCATGGCCGCGGCGATGAAGCCGGGCAGGAGCAGGAAGGCCAGGTGCGGGCCGACGCCGTCGGCCACCCAGCCGAGCGCGACGGGCGCGATCCCGAAGCCCACCCCCATCGAGTACGACGCCCAGCCGGCCGCCTTGTCCGCGGCCGGCCCGGCGGCGGCGAGGGCGATGGAGATCGCCAGGGGGTAGTGCAGGGCGTTGCCCAGCCCGAGCACGACCAGGCCGGTGACGGCCAGCCAGTCCACCGGGGCGGACCAGAACAGCGCGAACCCGGTCAGGGAGACGGTCAGCGCGGCGAGGAGCAGCGGCACGGGCGGCCAGCGCAGCGCGAGCCGGCCGCCGGCCAGCCGGCCGGCGAACATGCCGCAGACGATCGCCGCGACGGCGGCCGACGCCCCGCCGGCGGTGAGGCCGGCATGGGTACGGAGCACGTCCGCGGTCCAGAGCGACAGGCAGACCTCGATCGACCCGGTGACCGACATCAGCACCCAGGCGATCCAGTAAGCCCGCGGCAGCCGCCCCGGAACCGCGCGGCCGACAGGGTCGACGCCTGCCCTCGCCGCCGCCTCCATCGCTGCCGGACGAGGGGGATCTTGGACAATTTCCGTTCGAGGCGATCGGTAAGTGTCCAAGATCGGAGACGACGCAGGGGGCGGGGAGGTGGGCGGGTCGGCGGCAGCCGCGACAGCGGGGGCAGCCTTCGGGATGCGTACCCGGAGGGTCACGGCGGCGAGGGCGACCAGGGTGATCAGCCCGACCTCGGCGGCCATCGCCGGCCGCCAGCCGAGGCCGGCGTCCACGGTCGCGCCGATGACCAGCGGCGCGAGGATCCCCATGCCGGCGCAGGCGGCGTTGGCCTCGGTGAGCGCGGCGGGTGCGGCGGGCCCGTGGTGGGCGGTGAGCACCACGCTGACCCCGCTGATCACCACCATGCCGAAGGTGGCGATCACCGCGACGGCCGCGATGGTGGCGGGCAGCGGGTGGAGCAGGCTCAGCGCGATGACGCCGGCGGCCACGCCGGCGAGCCCGAGCCAGATGGCCGGGCCACGGCCGAGGCGGCGGGCGGCGGGTGCGAAGAGCGCGCCGCCGGCCAGCGCGCCGACCGCGATGCCGGTGCTGTGCAGGCCGGCGACGGCGGCGCTGGTGCCCTGTTCGTCGCGGAGCAGCGGGACGACGGGACCGAACCCGTAGAGGAAGAAGCCCCAGAGTCCCAGCTGGGCGTAGGTCAGCCAGGTCGTCCGGTCACGGGTGAGGCGGGGCACCGGCCTTACGCTACTTGCGCACGGCCGGCACCCCGCCCTGGATGAGAGGCAGCTCTCGTCGGGTCAGCGGACGCTGCGCGCGAACTGCCGGGCGGCCCAGACCACCCCGGCGACGGCGAGCACCGCGACGATCGTCAGGCCCTGCCAGACCTTGTCGTTGCTCAGGTCACCGGCGAAGAGCGCGCGGACGCCGTCGACCGACCAGGAGAACGGGTTCCACTTGGCGACGCCCTGGAGCCAGCCGGGGGCGAAGGTCAGCGGCAGCAGGATGCCGGAGAGCAGCAGCACCGGCTGGGCCACGGTGTTCATGAGCGGGGCCAGCGCGTCCTCGCTCTTGACCTTGAGCGCGACGCCGTAGGAGACGGCCGAGGTCATGAGCGCGATGAGGGCCAGCATCAGGTACGCGAGCAGCAGGTACCCGATGAAGACGCGCAGGTCGAACAGGAGCGCCAGCAGGGTGATGATGACCGCCTGCGCGATCAGCGAGACCACGTCCCGCAGCGAGCGGCCGAGGAGCAGGGCGAGCCGGCTGACCGGGGTGACCCGGGACCGCTCGATGACCCCGGCGCGCAGCTCGGCGATGAGGCCGAAGCCCTGGAACAGGCCGCCGAAGATGGCCAGCAGCACGAGCAGGCCGGGCACGAAGATCTTGTACGCGGCGGCCTGGGTCGGCGCGTTGAGCGCGGGCTTGAGCAGCGGGGCGAACAGCAGCAGGTACATCACCGGCTGGAAGACGCCGACGAAGACCCACACGGGGTTGCGCAGCAGCAGTTGGATCTGGCGCTGGAAGATCAGCCAGGTGTCGCGGGCGAGTTTCATGACAGTGCTCCCGATGCTCAGGACTCGCGCAGCGAGCGGCCGGTCTTGGTGAGGAAGACGTCGTCGAGGCTGGGGCGGTGCAGCTCGATCGAGCGCAGCTCCAGCCCCGCGTGGTCGAGGCGGCGCAGCACCTGCGGGATGGCGGTGGCGCCCTCGTCGACGTAGAGGCGCAGGCCGCCCTCGTCGGCGGTCTCCAGCTTGCTGACGTACGCCTCGGTGTCGAGCAGTTCGGCGGCCTGCGGGGTGGTGGCGGCGTCGAGGCCGACCAGCACCACCTCGCCGGAGATCTCGCGCTTCAACTCGGCCGGGGTGCCCTCCGCGACCACCTCGCCGTGATCCATGATCGCGATCCGGTCGCACAGCGCGTCGGCCTCGTCGAGGTAGTGCGTGGTGATGAAGACCGTCATGCCCTCGGCGCGCAGCCGGCGGATCTCGTCCCACATGTGCGCCCGGCTCTGCGGGTCGAGGCCGGTGGTGGGCTCGTCCAGGAAGACGATCTTCGGCTCGTGGATGATGCCGAGCGCGATCTCGACCCGCCGGCGCTGCCCGCCGGAGTAGGTCTTGCACTTGCGGTCGGCGTACTCGCTGAGCTGGAAGGCGTCCAGGGCCCGGGTGGCGCGGCGGTGCGCGTCGACCTTGCCGATGCCGTAGAGCCGGGCGTGCAGCACCAGCTCCTCGCGGGCGGTGGACTCGTCCCAGGTGCTGCCGCCCTGGGCCACGTAGCCGATGCGCCGGCGCACCTCGGCCGGGTCCTTGCGCAGGTCGGCGCCGGCGATGGTGGCCTCGCCGCCGTCGGGCTCGATGAGGGTGGCGAGCATCCGCAGGGTGGTGGTCTTGCCGGCGCCGTTGGGGCCGAGGAAGCCGAAGATCTCCCCCTCGGCCACCTCGAGGTTGACGCCACGGACCGCGTCCACGGTCTTCGTCTCGCGACCCGCGCGGGAGCGGAACGACTTCCGCAGCCCCCTGGTCTCGATCATGTCTGCTCCTGGTCCTCCGGGCCGGACGCGACCGGCCGCCGATGGTCCGCGAGGAGGACGCACGGCTCCCCCACGGCTCGCGCAGAGACTAACGCGATATAACTCTTGTGGTCAACGTTGATTATTCCGCGTTGGGAGCACCGGCCGTCCAGCCCGACCATCCCTCGGCCTGCTCCAGCCCAGCAGGCAGGTACGACACTCCGGACTCGATCCGCTCGGCGATCCGCTCGCACCAGCCCATCTCCGCCTCGGCCCGGGCCAGCCAGAGCTCGAACATCCAGCCGACGTGCACCGGTTTGCGGTTGCGCACCCAGTCCGAGTCCAGCGAGGCGCGCATCGACTCGACGCCCGCGCGGATGAGGTTCGCCCGGTTCCGCAGCGCCGCCGCCGCCTCGTCGCGCGGCATCGCCGGCAGGAACGAGAAGGCCGCCACGAACGGGTCCGGCGGCTCGTTGAGCTGCCACCACTGCGCCCGCAGCAGGGTCTCGAACTCCTCGTCCCCCTTCGGCGTCACCTCGTAGGTGGTGCGGGCGGGGCGGGCGCCGACCTGCTCGACGGAGACCGTCCGGAGCAGGCCCTCGTCGGTGAGCTTGCGCAGGGCGTGATAGATCGAACCGGGCTGCACGTTGGCCCACTTGTCCGCGCTCCAGCTCAGCAGCTCACGGCGTACGTCGTAGCCGTGCACCGGCTGCATCCACCGCACCAGGCCCAGAATCATCATCCGCGTTGCCGACACCGGACAAGCGTAATAGCCAAATTTGACTACAGTGCGGCATCCCACACTGAGCGATCGTTAGGGCCGAATCCCCGGCCGATACACTCCCGGCAACGACCTCGGGAGGAGCCACCAAGGTGCGCAAGGTACTCATCGCCAACCGCGGCGAGATCGCCGTCCGCGTCATCCGCGCCTGCCGCGACGCCGGCCTGGCGAGCGTCGCCGTCTACGCGGACTCCGACCGGGACGCCCTGCACGCCACCCTCGCTGACGAGGCGTACGCCCTGGGCGGCGACACCGCGGCCGACAGCTACCTGCGGATCGACAAGCTGATCGACGTGGCCGCCAAGGCCGGCGCCGACGCGGTGCACCCCGGCTACGGCTTCCTCTCCGAGAACGCCGACTTCGCCCAGGCCGTCCTCGACGCCGGGCTGACCTGGATCGGCCCCACCCCGCAGGCGATCCGCGACCTCGGTGACAAGGTGACCGCCCGGCACATCGCCCAGCGGGCCGGCGCGCCGCTGGTCCCCGGCACCCCGGACCCGGTCGGCAACGCCGACGAGGTGATGGCCTTCGCCGTCGACCACGGCCTGCCGGTGGCCATCAAGGCGGCCTTCGGCGGCGGCGGGCGCGGCCTCAAGGTGGCCCGCACCATGGAGGAGATCCCGCACCTGTTCGAGTCGGCCACCCGCGAGGCGGTCGCCGCGTTCGGCCGGGGCGAGTGCTTCGTCGAGCGCTACCTGGACCAGCCCCGCCACGTCGAGGCGCAGGTCCTGGCCGACCAGCACGGCAACGTGATCGTGGTGGGCACCCGGGACTGCTCGCTCCAGCGCCGGCACCAGAAGCTGGTCGAGGAGGCCCCCGCGCCGTTCCTCACCGAGGCCCAGCGCCGGCAGATCCACGACAGCGCCAAGGCGATCTGCCGGGAGGCCGGCTACCACGGCGCCGGCACCGTCGAATACCTGGTCGGCGTGGACGGCACCATCTCCTTCCTGGAGGTCAACACCCGGCTCCAGGTCGAGCACCCGGTGACCGAGGAGACCGCCGGCATCGACCTGGTCCGCGAGCAGTTCCGCATCGCCGACGGCGAGAAGCTGCGGTTCACCGAGGACCCGACGCCGCGCGGGCACGCGATCGAGTTCCGGATCAACGGCGAGGACCCGGGCCGCAACTTCCTGCCCGCCCCGGGCACCATCACGGCGCTGCGGCTGCCCACCGGCCCGGGCGTCCGGGTGGACACCGGCATCTCGGCCGGCGACGTGATCGGCGGGAACTTCGACTCGCTGCTCGCCAAGGTGATCATCGTCGGCGAGACCCGCACCGAGGCGCTGGAGCGGGCCCGCCGCGCGCTGGACGAGATGGTCGTCGAGGGCATGGCCACGGCGCTGCCCTTCCACCGCCTGGTGGTCCGCGACGAGGCGTTCACGGCCGAGCCGTTCACCGTGCACACCCGGTGGATCGAGACGGAGTGGAACAACACGGTCCCGGCCTTCACCGCTCCCGCCGGCGCCGTCGAGGGCCCGGCCGAGCGCGAGACCGTCGTGGTCGAGGTGGGCGGCAAGCGGCTGGAGGTCACCCTCCCGGCCGGCCTCGGCGCGGGTACGGCGACCGCCGCGCCCGCCGCGAAGAAGCCGGCCCGCCGGGGCGGCGGCGCCAAGGCCGGCGCGGCGGCCAGCGGCGACGCGCTCGCCTCGCCCATGCAGGGCACCATCGTCAAGATCGCCGTGGCGGACGGGGACACCGTCGCCGAGGGCGACCTCGTGGTGGTCCTGGAGGCCATGAAGATGGAGCAGCCCCTGCACGCCCACAAGGCCGGCACGGTCAGCGGCCTGTCCGCCGAGGTCGGCGCGGTGATCACGGCGGGCGCGGCCATCTGCACCATCTCCTGACGTCCGCGGCGGTCCCGCCGGCCGGGGTGGTTTGGGCCACCAGCGGCGGCGGGACCGACCGCGAGCAGGAATGATGGCCGGGTGCGGTTCCTTCATGGCGCGGTTCCCGCGCACGACCTGACCTACAACGACGTCTTCATGGCGCCCAACCGTTCGGAGGTGGGCTCCCGGCTCGACGTCGACCTGGCTGCGGCCGACGGCACCGGCACCACCATCCCGCTGGTGGTGTCGAACATGACCGCGGTGGCCGGCCGGCGGATGGCCGAGACGGTCGCCCGGCGCGGGGCCATCGCGGTGATCCCGCAGGACATCCCCATCGAGGTGGTGGCGAACGTCGTCGCCTGGGTCAAGCGGCGGCACCTGGTGCACGACACCGCGATCACGCTCGGCCCGACGGACACCGTCGGCGACGCCATCCACCTGCTGCCGAAGCGGTCGCACGGCGCGGTGATCGTGGTCGACGAGGAAGGCCGCCCGCTCGGCGTGGTCACCGAGGCGGACACGGTCGGGGTGGACCGCTTCGCCCAGCTCCGGCACGTGATGTCGACCGAGCTGCACACCGTGCCGGCGGACGCGGACCCGCGTACCGGCTTCGACCGGCTCTCGGCGGGCCGGCGGCGGCTCGCCCCCGTGGTGGACGCCGAGGGGCGCCTGGTCGGGGTGCTGACCCGGTCGGGCGCGCTGCGGGCCACGCTCTACAAGCCGGCCGTCGACGACCGGGGCCGGCTGCGTGTGGCCGCCGCGGTGGGCATCAACGGCGACGTGACCGGCAAGGCGGCGGCGCTGCTGGAGGCCGGGGTGGACACCCTCGTGGTGGACACCGCGCACGGGCACCAGGAGCGCATGATCCAGGCGCTGCGGGCGGTCCGCAAGCTCGACCCCGGTGTGCCGGTGGCGGCGGGCAACGTGGTCACCGCGGACGGCGTACGCGACCTGGTCGAGGCGGGCGCCGACATCATCAAGGTCGGCGTCGGGCCGGGCGCCATGTGCACCACCCGGATGATGACCGGCGTGGGCCGCCCGCAGTTCTCCGCGGTGCTCGACTGCGCCGCGGCGGCCCGCTCGCTCGGCCGGCACGTGTGGGCCGACGGCGGCGTACGCCACCCGCGGGACGTGGCGCTGGCGCTCGCGGCGGGCGCCTCGAACGTGATGATCGGCTCCTGGTTCGCCGGCACCTACGAGTCCCCCGGCGACCTCTACACCGACGCGGACGGCCGGCGTTACAAGGAGAGCTTCGGCATGGCCTCGGCCCGCGCGGTGAGCGCGCGGACCGCCGAGGACAGCGCGTTCGACCGGGCCCGGAAGGCGATCTTCGAGGAGGGCATCTCCTCGGCCCGGATGTACCTGGACCCGACCCGGCCGGGCGTCGAGGACCTGATCGACGAGATCATCTCGGGGGTGCGCAGCGCGTTCACCTACGCGGGCGCGCGCAACCTGGAGGAGTTCCACGAGCGGGCGCTGGTCGGCGTGCAGAGCACCGCCGGCTACACCGAGGGCATGCCGCTGCCGACGAGCTGGTGACCCGGCGGCCGGGGCTCTCCCCACAGCGGGCGGGGGCCCCGGCCGTCAGGGGAAGAGCCGGCTGATGACGGTACGCGCGGCGGCCTCCGGGTCGGGGCCGACCCGCGGCGGCAGGGCGCCGGAGAGCCAGAGCGTGGCGAAGCCGTGCACGATCGACCAGGCCGCCAGGGCGTCGACGTCCGGGCCCCGCCCGGTGCGCCGGGCCACGCCGGTGCGCAGCAGCTCGCCGGCCCTGGTCCGGGCGGCCACCACCTCGGGGTCGTCGGCCCGGTAGAGGTCGGGTCGGAACATCACCTCGAAGTGCGCCCGGTGCCGGACCGCGAACCCCACGTACGCCACCCCGGTGTCGACCAGGTCGTCGCCGGCGTCGCGCAGCGCCTCGGCCAGCAGCTCGAAGCCCTGGGCGGCGAGCGCGGTGAGCAGCCCGGCCTTGTCGCCGAAGTGGTGGGCGGGTGCGGCGTGCGAGACGCCGGCCCGGCGGGCCAGGTCGCGGAGGCTCAGCGCGGCCGGGCCGGACTCGGCCATCACCTCCACCGCCGCGTCGAGCAGGGCGCGGCGCAGGTCGCCGTGGTGGTACGCGCGGGACTGGCTCATGCGCGCCACTCTAACTTGCCATTGACAAGATGGCTTCCCGCGACGCAATCTTGTCGTCGACAAGTTCCTTCCGGGGAAGGCGTACCCATGGCACCCCTGATCGCCCTGCTCGCCGGCACCGCGGCGGCCCGGCTCGCCGGCCTGTCCGGCGTCGCCGCCCTCGACGGCTGGCACCCCGCCCTGCGGGTCGGCCTGGCCCTGATGTTCGTGCTGACCGGCTCCGCCCACTTCCTGTCCCGCCGCGCCGACCTGATCGCCATGGTGCCGCCGCGGCTGCCCCGGCCCGAGCTGCTGGTCACCCTCACCGGCGTGCTCGAACTGCTCGGGGCGCTCGGGCTGCTCCTCCCGGCGACCGCGCGTCCGGCCGCCGCCGGCCTGGCGCTGCTGATGCTGGCCATGTTCCCGGCCAACGTCTCGGCCGCGCGCCGCGGACTCACCCTGGCCGGCCGGCCGGTGACCCCGGTCGGCACCCGGACGGCGCTCCAGGTGCTGTTCGTCGCCGCCGCCCTGGCCGTGGCTTTCGGCTGACCGCGTAAATAGTTTGGGACCTGATGGTTCGGGGGCTAACCTGACGCCCGTGAACATGGGACCGCTCGTCCGCTTCCCCGACGCGCTCCAGCACGCGCCGCTCGGCCGGCTCATCTCGATCGCCGGGCACATCGTCGAGCAGCACTGGGGCCGCTACCTCGCCGAACACCACGGGCTCACCTCCGCCGGCATGCGGGTGCTGCTCGTCCTGCTGCGGGCCGGCGACAGCACCCACCGGGAGATGGCGGAGCGGTGCTTCGTCCGGCCGGCCACCCTCACCGGCATCGTCGACACCCTGGAGCGCGACGGCTTCGTGGCCCGGCGGCGGGACACCGACGACCGGCGCAGCGTGCAGCTCAGCCTGACCGACAAGGGCCGGGAACACGCCCTCGCCATCATCGACCTGATCCACAGCAACCGGCCGCTCACCTCGGTCGACGCCGACCCCGCGAAGCAGGCGGTGATCCGGGAGTTCCTCACGGAAATCATCACGAGCATGTCCGACGGGGACCTTCGCCGGTTGAACCGGAACAGCGAGTCCGACACCGAAGACCCATCGGGGAGCCGTCCGTGCTGATCCGCCTGCTCCGTACCCACCTGCGCCCGTACCGGCGGTTGCTGGCCGCGGTGGTGGCCTTCCAGTTCGTCGGCACGATGGCATCGCTCTACCTGCCGAGCCTCAACGCCGACATCATCGACCGGGGCGTGGCCCTCGGCGACACCGACCAGATCATGCGTACGGGCGGCTGGATGCTGCTCGTCAGCCTGCTCCAGATCGCCTGCTCGATCGTCGCCGTCTACCTCGGCGCGAAGACCGCCATGGGCTTCGGCCGGGACGTCCGGGCCGGCATCTTCGCGCACGTCAACAGCTTCTCGGCCCGCGAGGTGGCCCGGTTCGGGGCGCCCTCGCTGATCACCCGGAACACCAACGACGTCCAGCAGGTGCAAATGCTGGTGTTGATGAGCTGCACCATGCTCGTCGCGGCGCCGATCATGAGCGTCGGCGGCGTGGTGATGGCGCTCCAGGAGGACGTGGGCCTCTCCTGGCTCATGCTGGTCTGCGTGCCGGTCCTGGCGATCACGCTCGGCCTGATCACCCGGCGGATGGTCCCGGGCTTCCGGCTCATGCAGACCCGGATCGACACGGTCAACCGGGTGCTGCGCGAGCAGATCACCGGCATCCGGGTGGTCCGGGCCTTCGTCCGCGAGCCGTACGAGACCGAGCGCTTCCGGGTGGCGAACACCGACCTGACCGAGACCGCCCTGCGGATCGGCCGGCTCCAGGCGCTGATCTTCCCAGTGGTCATGCTCGTGCTCAACGTCTCCAGCGTCGCCGTGCTCTGGTTCGGCGCGGAACGGGTCGACTCCGGCCAGATCCAGGTCGGCGCGCTCACCGCCTTCCTGCAGTACCTCATGCAGATCCTGATGGCCGTCATGATGGCCACCTTCATGCTGATGATGGTGCCCCGCGCGGCGGTCTGCGCCGAGCGGATCGTCGAGGTGCTGGACACCGAGTCGTCGGTGGTGCCGCCGGTCGAACCGATGATCGCGATGACCCGCCGCGCCGAGCTGGAGTTCCGCCGGGTCTCCTTCCAGTACCCGGGTGCGAGCGCGCCGGTGCTGCACGACATCTCGTTCCAGGCGCGCCCCGGCCGGACCACGGCCATCATCGGCTCCACCGGAGCCGGCAAGACGACCCTGCTCACCCTGATCCCCCGGCTGGTCGACCCGACCGCCGGCGCCGTGCTGGTCGACGGGGTGGACGTGCGGCTGCTGGAGCCCGACGAGGTGTGGCGCCGGATCGGGCTGGTGCCGCAGCGGCCGTACCTGTTCAGCGGCACCGTCGCCAGCAACCTCCGCTACGGCAACCCGGACGCGACCGACGCCGAGCTGTGGTCGGCGCTGGAGATCGCCCAGGCCCGGGACTTCGTCGCGGAGATGCCGGGCGGCCTGGAGGCGCCGATCGCGCAGGGCGGCACGAACGTCTCCGGCGGCCAGCGGCAACGGCTCGCGATCGCCCGCGCGCTGGTCCGCAATCCGGAGATCTACCTTTTCGACGACTCCTTCTCCGCGCTCGACCTCGGCACCGACGCCCGGCTGCGGGCCGCGCTGAAGCCGGTCACCGCGGACGCGGTGGTGGTGATCGTGGCGCAGCGGGTCTCCACGATCATCGACGCCGACCAGATCATCGTGCTCGAGGACGGGGGCGTCGTCGGGATGGGACGACATGACGACCTGCTGGTGACCTGCCCGACGTACGCCGAGATCGTGGCGTCCCAGCAGACGGCGGAGGTGACCGCGTGACCGCCGTACCGGGGCAGAAGCCGGCGCCGGAGGCGAAGGCCGACGGGGGGTCGCCGCAGCGGTTGCCGGCGGCGGCCGCACGGCGCGGCGGCGGCGGGCCGCCGTGGATGGGCGCCGCCATGCCGGCGGAGAAGTCGATGAACTTCGGGCCGTCCGCCCGCCGGCTGCTGGGCCGCCTCCGGCCGCACCGGTTCTCGCTCACCGCGATCATCACCCTCGCGGTGGCCAGCGTCGGCGCGAGCGTGATCGGCCCGAAGATCCTCGGGCACGCCACCGACCTCATCTTCGCCGGGGTGGTGGGCCGGCAGATCCCCGCCGGGACCACCCAGGAGCAGGCGGTGGCGGCGGCCCGGGCCGCCGGCAACGAGAACTTCGCCGACATGCTGGCCCGGATGGACGTGGTGCCCGGTGCGGGCATCGACTTCACGGCGCTGGGTCGCACGATCACCCTGGCGCTCGCCCTCTACCTGGGCGCCAGCCTGCTGATGTGGTGGCAGGGCTGGCTGCTCAACGGGGTGGTGCAGCGCACCGTGCTGCGGCTGCGCGCCGAGGTGGAGGAGAAGCTCAACCGGCTGCCGCTGCCCTACTTCGACAAGCAGCCCCGCGGCGAGCTGCTGAGCCGGGTCACCAACGACATCGACAACATCTCGCAGACCCTGTCGCAGACGCTCAGCCAGCTGCTCAGCGCGCTGCTCACCGTGGTCGGCGTGCTGGCCATGATGGTCTGGATCTCGCCGCTGCTGGCCCTCGTCGCCCTCGTGGCGGTGCCGCTGTCGGTGGTCGTCACCCAGCAGATCGCCAAGCGGTCGCAACGCCGGTTCATCGCGCAGTGGCGGCACACCGGTGAGTTGAACGGCCTGATCGAGGAGACGTACACCGGCCACGAGCTGGTCAAGGTCTTCGGCCGGCAGCGCGAGGCGCAGGCCGCCTTCGCGGCCAAGAACGAGGAGCTGTTCCGGGCCAGCTTCGGGGCCCAGTTCATCTCCGGGATCATCATGCCGGCCATGATGTTCGTGGGGAACCTCAGCTACGTCGCGATCGCCGTGGTCGGCGGGCTGCGGGTGGCCTCCGGGTCGATGAGCCTGGGCGACGTGCAGGCGTTCATTCAGTACTCGCGGCAGTTCACCCAGCCGCTCACCCAGATCGCCTCGATGGCCAACCTGCTCCAGTCCGGGGTGGCCTCGGCCGAGCGGGTCTTCGAGGTGCTCGACGCCGAGGAGCAGGCCCCGGACCGGCCCGCGCCGCCCCGGGTCACCGGTCGGGTCGAGTTCGAGCACGTCTCCTTCCGCTACGACCCGGACAAGCCGCTCATCGACGACCTCTCGCTGGTGGCCGAGCCCGGGCACACGGTGGCCATCGTCGGCCCGACCGGCGCCGGCAAGACCACCCTGGTCAACCTGGTCATGCGGTTCTACGAGCTGGACGCCGGCCGGATCACCCTGGACGGGGTGGACATCGGCTCGATGAAGCGAGCCGAGCTGCGCGGCAAGATCGGCATGGTGCTCCAGGACACCTGGCTCTTCGGCGGCACCATCCGGGACAACATCGCGTACGGGCGGCCGACCGCCACCGAGGAGGAGATCCTGGCCGCGGCCCGGGCCACCTTCGTGGACCGGTTCGTGCGCAGCCTCCCCGACGGCTACGACACCGTGATCGACGAGGAGGGCAGCAACGTCAGCGCCGGCGAGAAGCAGCTCATCACGATTGCCCGGGCGTTCCTCGCCGAACCGTCGCTGCTCATCCTCGACGAGGCGACCAGCTCGGTCGACACCCGCACCGAGGTGCTGCTCCAGCGGGCCATGGCGGCGCTGCGCACCGAGCGGACCAGCTTCGTCATCGCGCACCGGCTCTCCACCATCCGCGACGCCGACCTGATCCTCATGATGGACCAGGGCCGGATCGTCGAGCAGGGCACGCACGACGAGCTGGTCGCCGCGAACGGCGCCTACGCCGAGCTCTACCGGTCGCAGTTCGCCGGCGCGGTGGTCGACGAAGAGGCCGCCGCGCCGCTGCCGGCCGGCGGACCGCCCGGTCGGCCCGGCGGTGGACCGCCCGGACGGCCCGGCGGACCGCCCGGGAAGCCGGCGGCCGCGCCGGCCGGGCGCTGACATGGACGCCAGGAGCGGCGACCCGGCCGGAGCGACGGGGCGGCGGTCAGCCCGGCGGGAGCAGGTCGGCCGAGCGGGTGGCCACCACGGCGCCGACCAGCCCCAGCGCGTCGGCCACCGGCATCGGGTCGAGCCCGCGCCCGTCGCGCAGGCGCAGCGAGACCGCACCGCCGGCCGCTTCCCGGGGGCCGATCACCCCGAGGTACGGGACCTTCCGGCGGGCCGCGTCGCGGATCCGGGCGCCCAGCGAGCCGGCCAGGTCGACCTCGGCCCGCAGCCCGGCCGCCTCCGCCCGGCGGGCCAGCTCGACGGCCGCGTCGGCCTGCCCGTCGTCGACCGGCAGCAACACCAGCTGCACCGGGGCGTACCAGGCCGGGAAGGCGCCCGCGTGCACCTCGATGAGGTACGCGAAGAGCCGTTCCATGCTGCCGACCAGGCTCCGGTGCACCATGACCGGCCGCTTCCGGCGCCCGTCCGCGTCGGTGTACGACAGGTCGAACCGCTCCGGCTTGTCGAAGTCGAGCTGGATGGTGGAGAGGGTCGACTCCCGACCGGCGGCGTCCGCGATCTGGATGTCGATCTTCGGGCCGTAGAAGGCGGCCTCGCCGGGACCCTCGTGGTGGTCCACCCCGTCGAGCGCGGCGCGGAGCAGCTCCTCGGCCCGCGCCCAGTCGGCGTCGTCGCCCACGTACTTCTCCCCCGGCCCGCGCAGCGACAGCCGGAACCCGGCCGGCCGGACGCCGAGCGCGGCGTGCGCCTCGCGGATCAGCCCCAGGATCGCCCGTACCTCCTCGCCCACCTGCTCCAGGGCGCAGAAGTTGTGCGCGTCGTTGAGCGAGATGGCGCGCACCCGGGACAGCCCGCCCAGCACCCCCGAGCGTTCCGGCCGGTACATCCCGCCGATCTCGGCGACCCGCAGCGGCAGCTCCCGGTAGGAGCGGCCCCGGGCGCGGAAGACCAGCGCGTGGTGCGGGCAGAGGGCGGGGCGCAGCACGAACTCGTCGTCGGCGCTCAGCCGCAGGGGCGGGAACATGTCGTCGGCGAAGTAGCCGAGGTGGCCGGAGAGCTCGAACAGCTCCCGTTTGCCCAGCGGCGGCGAGTAGACGTGCCGGTAGCCGGCCCGGCGCTCCAGCTCCCGCACGTACTCCTCGACGGCGTGCCGGGCGGCGGCCCCGGCCGGCAGCCAGATCGGGAACCCGGCGCCCGCGAGGGGGTCCGAGACGAACAGCTCCAGGTCCCGGCCGAGCCTGCGGTGGTCGATCATGTCGCTCTCCTTGATCGGGTACGACCCGGAGGCGAGCTGACCCGGAACGCCGCGAGGCCCCGGAGCGGATCGCCCCGGGGCCTCGTCGACGGAAACGTCAGTGCGGCGCGCCGGGGATACCCGGCGTCGTGGTCACCACCGCGCTACGCATGCGGCGACGGTACGCGCGGCGACGCGGCGGACGCACCTGGATTTCGCGACGCACCCGGACCCGGTGCGGTGGGGGCGGGTCGCCGGCACGGGACCTGCCGGCGACCCGCGGCGGCCCGGCCGTCGGGAACGGGGGACCCGACGCCTCCGGAGCCGCGCCCCGACAACGGTACGCCGCGGATCGACGATCCGCCGCCCGCCCCGGCGCGGCGCGACGCCCCGACGGATCGTCACATTCGGCGGCGCCGCATCGTTGAACACGAGTGGCCTGCTGGTGTCGGCCGTCACCGCGGGGCAGGGCTGGTCGCGGTGACGCGGGACACGCCGTCAGGCTCGGTGCGGTACAACGGGGAACTCCGGCGAGGTGGCGGTCGTGGCCGAACTCATCTCTGACGTCGCGTCGCCCACCTGGGCGTACGCGGTGCTGCTCACCCTGCTCGTCGCCGACGCCTTCGTGCCGGTGGTGCCGACCCAGGTCGTCATGATCACCAGCGGTGCGCTGACCGTCTACGGCGGACTCAGCCTGCCGCTGACCATCGCGGTCGGCGCGCTCGGTGTCTTCGCCGGCGACCTGGCGTGCTACCTGCTCGGGCGCACCGCCCCGACCCGCCGCGAGCCGCGACACGCGACCCCGGGACGGGCCCGGCGGGCCGCCGCCCGGGTCACCCGTGGGCTGCGCGAACCGGGGCCACTGGTGATCCTGCTCTGCCGGTTCGTGCCCGGGGGCCGGATGGCGGCCTGCTTCTCGGCCGGGCGCAGCCGCTACCCGTACCGCCTCTTCGTCCTCTACGAGGCGGCAGCGGCCATCTGCTGGGCCGCGTACGGGACGCTGGTCGGGCACCTCGGCGGCGCCGCGCTGACCGAGTCGGTGTGGCGGCTGCTGCTGATCGGCGGGGCGGCGGCGGCCGGGTTCGCGGCGGCGGGCTGGGCCATGACGGTGATCAGCGCCCGCCACCGCCCCGAGGCCGAGGTGACGGTCGAGGAACCGACGGCGGCCTCCTGACCACCGCGCCCGCTGCCTCTAGGGGGCGACCCCCGGATCGAAGTGGGTGGCGGTCCCGGATCCGTTTCGGGCGGTTCCGGCGACAGGCTGAGGCATGCCTGGAACCCGGAGCAGTGGTCTGCTGGCCCTCGGCGGGATCGCCCTGGCGGCGGTGCTCGCCGTCCTCGGTCACCTCGAGGTGAACGACAACCTGAGTCCCTGGTCGCTGACCGTCAGCGACTTCGCCGTCTCCGACCGGGGCGGCGTCATCGACACGGCCATGGCCGTGCTCGCGGCGGCCACGCTCGTCCTCCTGCCGGCGCTGCTCCGGGCCGGCGCGGGCCGGCTCGCGGGGGCGCTGCTGGTGGCCTGGTCGGCCGGCCTGATGGCCGCCGCGGTGGTGCCCACCAACGAGCCGGGGCTGCCCATGGACGTCGCCGCCTACGTGCACCGGTACGCCTCGGTGGTGGCCTTCCTGGCCCTGCCCGTCGGCGGCTGGCTGCTCGCCCGACGGCTCGGTGGGCGGGCCGCCGGGTGGGTACGCGGGCTCGTCCTGACCAGTCTCGTGCTGGCCGCCACGATGATCTGGTCCGCCTACCCCGGCGACCGGCTGCTGATCGGCCTGGTCGAGCGCCTGCTCATCCTCGCCGAGGTCGCCCTGCTCGCGGTGGTCGCGGCCACGCTGGCCGGGCGCCGGACCGGCGGGGCGGCGGCGCCCCGGGGCGGGGAACACCGCCACCTCGCCGAGGTGGTGCTGCGGGAGCGGGAGCTCACTCCAGCTCGTGGAGCATGAGCTGGCGGGCGGCCTCGGTGATCGAGCCGGACAGGCTCGGGTAGATGGTGATGGTCTGGGCCAGCTCGTTGACGGTGAGGTTGTTCTCCACCGCCATGGTGATCGGGAGGATCAGCTCGCTGGCCTTCGGCGCGACCACCACGCCGCCGATCACCTGGCCGCTGGCCGGCCGGCAGAAGAGCTTCACGAAGCCGTCGGCCAGGTCGTCCATCTTCGCCCGGGCGTTGCCGGAGAGCGGCAGCATCACCTGGCGGGCCGGGACCTTGCCGGCGTCGACCTCGTCCTGCGAGACGCCGACGGTGGCCAGCTCCGGGTCGGTGAAGACGTTCGCCGCGACGGTACGCAGCCGCAGCGGCCGGACCGCCTCGCCGAGCGCGTGCCACATGGCGATCCGGCCCTGCATGGCGGCGACGCTGGCCAGCGGCAGCACGCCCGTGCAGTCGCCGGCCGCGTAGATGCCGGGGACGTTGGTGCGGGAGACCCGGTCGACCGTGACGTAGCCGCCCCGGGCCAGCTCGACGCCGTACTCGGCGAGGCCCAGGTCGGCGGTGTTGGGGATCGAGCCGACCGCGATCAGCGCGTGCGAGCCGGCGACCACCCGGCCGTCGGCGAGCACCACCTCGACGCCGTCGCCGATCCGGCGGACCGCCTCGGCGCGGGAGTTGTTGAGGATGGTCATGCCCCGGTTGCGGAACACCCGCTCGATCGCGGAGGCGGCGTCGGCGTCCTCGTGCGGCATGACCCGGTCCCGGCTGGAGACCAGCGTGACGTCGACCCCCATGGCCAGGTAGGCGCTGGCGAACTCGGCGCCGGTCACGCCGGAGCCGACCACGATCAGGTGCTCGGGCAGCTCGGGCAGGTCGTACACCTGGCGCCAGGTCAGGATGCGTTCGCCGTCGGGCACGGCGGTGGGGAGCTGGCGCGGGGTGGCGCCGGTGGCGATCAGCACGGTGGTGGCGGCCATCGAGTACTCCTCGCCGCCGCCGGCCGGAGTGACGATCACCCGGTGGGTGTGACCGAGGGTGTCCTCGCCGAGCCGGGCGGAGCCGGCGACGAACTCGACGCCGGCCTTGACCAGCTTGGTGTGGATGTCCACGGACTGGGCCAGGGCGAGCCGCTTGACCCGCTCGTGCACGGCCCGGGCGTCGACCGTGACGGCCTCCAGCCCGTCCGAGTGCACCCCGAACTCCTCGGTGTCCCGGTAGCCGGTGACCACGCCGGAGCTGGCGATGAACGTCTTGGACGGCACGCAGTCGGAGAGCACGCAGGCGCCGCCGGCCCCCTCCGCCTCGACCACGGTGACATCGGCGTCGAGCTGGGCGGCGACCAGCGCCGCCTCGTAGCCGGCCGGCCCGCCGCCGATGATCACGATCTGGCTCACTGAGCCATCCTTTCGTTCGCGACTGCGGGGCTCCGCTCCGCTGCGCTCCTCGCGCTCACCGCGCTCGCCCCCGATCAATGCTCACAGTGACTTTCTTCTCCCCGTCGCGCTCGACACGCACCGTCGTATTCTCCCCCACCCGTCGGCCGGGCTATCGTCATCGCCGTGCGTCTTTACGCCGCCTACGGCTCAAACCTGGACCCCGCCCGCATGCGTGCCTACTGTCCGCATTCGCCGATGGTGGGCACCGGCTGGCTGGAGGGGTGGCGGCTCACCTTCGCGGGCGAGGACGTCATCGGCTGGGAGGGCTCGGTCAGCACCGTGGTCGAGTCGCCGGGCGACCGGGTCTTCGTGGCGCTCTACGACATCCACCCCTACGACGCGGCCCAGCTCGACGAGATCGAGGGTGTGACCTCCGGGACGTACCGGAAGCTGACCGTGCGTGTCTCGACGCTCGACGGGGACGTGACCGCCTGGGTCTACGTCTTCGACGGCTACGAGGGCGGCCTGCCGACGTCGTGGTACCTGTCGGAGATCGCGAACGCGGCGGAGAAGGCGGGCGCGCCGGACGACTACGTCACCGAGCTGCGGTCCCGCCCCACCGGCACCGCGTCCGCGTAGCGCGTCTCCCACCTCTTCAGTCTGCTCCGGCCGGATCCCCGATCGGGCGGCGGCCCCGCGGCGGGTCGCGTATCACACACCCGCGGCGGGGACGCTCCGCTCGTACATGTCGGTCCAGCGCGCCTCGGCCAGCCCGACCGAGCGGTAGAGGGTGACCGGGGCGGTCGGGTTGGCCAGGTCGACGCCGAGACCGGCCCCGGACCGGCCCTTGGCGGCGTAGATGGCGAAGGCCCGGCGCAGCAGCGCCGCCCCGACCCCGCGCCGCCGGTACGCGGGCAGCACAGACAGCGTCCGCACCCAGCCCATGTCCTGATCGAGCGCCTGGTCGGAGGACTGGAGGGCGCCGGCCGGCTCCCCGTCGACCTCGGCCAGGAACCACTCGTCCCAGACCTTGCCGTACGACGGGAGCTGCTCCCGCCATCCCGCGAAGTCGACGGGCTCGTAGTCCGGCGTGTCCCGGAAGGCGGTGTCGAAGATCCGGTAGAACAGCCGCAGGTCGGCCTCGTCGTCGACGCGCAGCGGGCGCACGGTCACGCCGGCCGGGAGCGGCGGCTCGGCGGGCAGGTCGGCGAGCGAGCGGGTCATCCGGATGTACCGCTTGAGCCGGGTGAAGCCGGCCTCGACCAGCTCCTCCGCCCAGCGGGTCTCCGGCGCGAAGACGGCGGTCCGGGCGGCGAGCGCGGGCAGGCCCCGCTCGGTGGCCCGCTCGGCGACCCGGTCGAGCAGCCGGGCCAGCAGCGGGGCGCGCAGGTCCACGCCGCGGTCCGGGTCGACATAGACCTCGACGAACTCCCGGCCCACCCCGGTGGGGTTGCTCAGGATCGCCCAGGCCACCGCGGTGCCGTCCGGGTCGGTGACCAGCCACGAGTCGCGGGCCATGTCGACGAAGGGCGCGGTCAGGGCGTCCTGGACGTCCTCGGCGTCGAAGTCGGGGTAGCCGACGGCGAAGGTGTCGGCGGCGTGCACGACGGCCAGGATCGCGGGCACGTCGTCGAGGGTGGGGCGGCGGGCGGTCCAGCCGGCGGGGATCGTCACGCGGCCGATCCTGACAGCCGCCCCGGCGACCGCGCTCCCCATTTATCCGCGGACGTGCAGTCGCGCGGCGGTGAGCAGGTTGAGCAGTTCCGCGCCCTCGCCGGGGCCGAGCGCCCGGAACGCCGGGGACACCAGCCGGTCGGTCACCGCCTCGGCCCACAGCCGCCGCCGCACCAGCGGCCCCACCGGCGGGTACGGCGGCGACCAGCCGCACGCCGCGGCCCCGGCGTCCCCCTCCGGGCCGGCCAGCACCGCCTCCAGCGGTGTCATCCCGGCGGCCCGCACCGCCAGCAGGTACGCCCCGGCGAAGTGCTCGCGGAGCAGTAGCAGCGCGACAGCCGCCCGGGCGCCCGGTGTGGGGTCGTCGACCGGCATGGCCCGCCAGGCGGCGAAGAGCGGCATGCCGCTGCCGTCCGCCGCGTCGACCACCTGCCGCAGCAGCCCGGCGAGGCGGGACGTCTCCGGAGCGTCCCCCAGGTTGGTGGCGCCCCACCGGCAGCACTCGGCCAGGTTCGCGCCCGCCACCTCCAGCGGCGGGACGGTGCGCACGGCGGCGTCCCAGCCGTCGGCGACGGCCTCCGGTGCGATGAAGCCGAGCGCGGCGGCGACCGTCTCGGCGCGTACGTCGCCGAGCGCGCCGGCCCGGCCGGTGATGTAGAAGGCCCAGCCGGAGATGCCGAGCAGCCGGGCCCGGCGCAGCGTCGACGGGCAGCGGGAGAACGCCTCCCCGAGCTCCAGCACCAGCGGCTTGCTGGCGGCGGCGACCTGCTCCGGGGTCATCGGCGGCACCCCACCGTCCGTCCACCGTGGTCATCCATCACGATCAGTCTGCCTCGTGACCACCCTCCGCGGCATCCTCCTCTTCGGCGTCCAGCGCCTCCAAGGCGGCCTCCACCTCACCGGTGCGCCGGCGGGCGGCGGTGAGCGACCGTTCCGCGCCGCGACGGGCCAGCTTGGCCCGGCTCAGCTCCTGCTCGGCGACGGCCCGGCGGCGCTCCAGCTCGGCCAGTTCGGTCTCGATCCGGTCCAGCGTCGCCGCACCGTCCCGTTCCGCGTCGGTGACCCCGGTCAGCTCCGCCTCCGCCCGGTCCTGGTCGTCGCGGGCCTTGGCCAGCTCGCGTTCCACGGCCCGGCGGCGCTTCGCCCGCTCGGCCCGGGCCTCCCGTTCAGCGGCCCGCTGGTCGCGCGTGCGCCGGCTCTCGGCGCGCTCGGCCGCCCGGTCGGGTACGGCGGGTTCCTCCTCGCCGCCCCCGGTGACCAGCCGCAACTGCGGCCGGGGCACCTCGCCGAACCCGGCGTAGTGGGTGGATCGCAGCAGCCGGCCGGCGCGTACCTGCTCGGCCACCTCGGTGTCGGAGAGCGCGGCGTTCAACGTCGCCTCGACCTCGCCGAGCGGCAGCTTCCCGAGCGGCGGGGCGGCCGGCTCGGCGGCGGCCAGCTTGCGTACCTCGGCGACGAGCGCGCCCACGACGGCCCGGCGCTGCGCGGAGAGCTCGCGGAGCTTGCCGCCGCGCAGGTCCCGCTGCGCCGAGCGGAGCGACTCGGCGAGCTGCGCCAGGTCGGCGACCAGCTCGGGGCGGCGGATCGCGAGCAGGTTGACCAGCCAGGCGGCGACGGTGGGCCGGCGCAGCTTGCCGATCTCCCGGGCGCCCTTCGGGTCACCGGCCCGGCGGGCCTCGGCGACCGCGGCGTCCCGGGCCGCGACGAACCGGTCCGGCGGCGTCGCGTAGAGCCGCTGGACCAGGTCGGGGGGTGGACCGGCCATGCGCGCTCAGGCGTCGATCCGGGTGCCCGGTTCGAGGCGCCGGTACTCGGTCTTCGACAGCGCGGTGTACTGGCGGTCGAGCACGCCGAAGCCGTTGGCGTTGAGCAGCGCGTCGTGCAGGGCGAACGCCCGCCGCGGGGCGACCGCCCGGATGAAGTCGACCACCTCGGAGAACTTCGACCAGGGCGCGTGGATCGGGGCGAAGAGCGTGTCGACCTGGACGTCGTCGGGGACGACGAGCGCGTCGCCCGGGTGGTAGACGACGTCGTTGAACAGGTAGCCGATGTTCTGGACGACGGGAATGTCGGGGTGGATGACCGCGTGCTGGCCGCCGTACGCGCGGACCGCCACCCCGGCCGCGGTGAACGACTCGCCGGGCGTGACCACGGTCAGCGCCTCGGCGACGTCCCCGAGCACCCCGGTGAGGGAGGCCGGGCCGTAGATCCGGGCGGGCCGCCGGTCCAGCGCCCGGGTCAGCGTCTCGACGTCCACATGGTCCGGGTGCTCGTGGGTGATCAGCACCGCGTCCGCCCCGTCCAGCGCCGCCGGATCGCTGAAGACTCCGGGGTCCACGGCCAGCACTCCCCCGTCGTGCTCCAGCCGGAGGCAGGAGTGGGCGTACTTGGTGAGCTGCATCGTGACTCCTCGATTATCGAATCGTGACGTCCTCAGCGCAGTCTGCCGGAACCGGCGCGGTGTCGCGTCGCGTCCGACGTATCGGTCCCGCAGCGGGGCCGTCGAAGGATCGGAGCGGGGACATGAGGATACGGGACAGCCGCCGCCGGGGCCGGGCGCTCGCGGCGGCCGGGCTGCTGGTGGTGTTGGGCGTCGGGGCCTGCAGCGCGGGCGGTGACTCGGGTGACAACGCCGGTTCGGCCGCCCAGCCGCAGTCGGTGGCGGGTGGGGCGGCGGACCGGGACCAGGCCGCGCCGGAGAAGGCGCAGTCCGGCGCGGGCGGCGCGGACCTGCGGGTCGACCAGCGGGCGATCATCTACACCGGAACGCTCCAGGTGCGGGTGGACGACGTGGAGCGGGCGGCCCGCGAGGCGAGCACGGCGGCGACGGCGGCGGGCGGCTTCGTCGGCGGCGACCAGCGCAACAGCGACTCGGCGGACGCGCGGGCCGAGCTGACCCTGCGGGTGCCGGCGGAGCGGTTCACGACCGTGCTGGAGGCGCTGGTCAAGCTCGGCGACCAGGAGCGGCGCGAGGTCCGCACCGAGGACGTCACCGAGGAGACCGTGGACCTGGACGCCCGGATCGCCACCCAGCGGGCCCGGGTGGACAGCGCCCGGCGGCTGCTGGCCCGGGCCACCTCGATCACCGACCTGGTCACGCTGGAGAACGAGGTGGGCCGCCGGGAGGCGGACCTGGCCTCGCTGGAGGCGAAGAAGCGGCGGCTCGCCGACCTGACCGCGCTCTCCACCATCACGGTGACCTTCGTCGGTCCGGAGGCCGCGGCCGTCGAGGACGAGGAGGACCTCGGCTTCCTGGCCGGGCTGCGGGGCGGCTGGTCGGCGTTCCTGGGCTCGCTGCGGGTGGCGCTCACCGTGCTGGGCGCGGTGCTGCCGTTCGCGGTGGCGATCGGCGTTCCGGTCGCGCTCGTGCTGGCCCTGGCCCGCCGGCGCCGTCGGCGTACGCCGCCGGGCGGCCCGGCGCTGCCGGAGGGTCCGGTGCCTAGCGGGCCGCCGCCAGTGCCCGCAGCGCGGTCTGGACCATGAGGCGTACGCCGACCGGGATGGCGCGCTCGTCCACGTCGAACGAGGCCCGGTGCAGGTCCACG
Source organism: Micromonospora sp. NPDC005707 (assembly GCF_040631005.1). Lineage (NCBI taxonomy): Bacteria > Bacillati > Actinomycetota > Actinomycetes > Micromonosporales > Micromonosporaceae > Micromonospora > Micromonospora sp. NPDC005707. Next base: position 451,376 of record NZ_JBEXYR010000004.1, on the reverse strand, counting down.
TTGGGCCCGTTCCGGCCGACGCCGAGGCGGGCGAGCGCGCCGGGCACGTGCTCCAGGTACCAGGAGAAGTCCTCGCCGCCCATGCTCTGCGGGGTCTCGGCGATGCCCTCGGGCCCGAGCGCGGCCGCGGTGGCGGCGGTGAGCACGCCGATGGCCCGGGCGTCGTTGGTGACCGGGGGCCGGCCGCGCAGGTATTCGAGGTCGACGGTGGCGCCGGTGGGGGCGAGGACGTCCCGCACCACCTGAGCCACGATCTTCGGGGCCTGGTCCCAGGTGTCGCGGTCCATCACCCGCAGGGTGCCGGCGGCGCAGGCCTCGGAGGGGATGACGTTGTAGCGGGTGCCGGCCGAGGCGTGGCCGAACACCAGCAGCAGCCCGCTGTTGGCCGGCACCCGGCGGCTGACCAGGGTCGGCACCTCGGTGACCAGCCGGCCCAGCGCGTCGACCAGGTCGACGGTCAGGTGAGGGCGGGCGGTGTGCCCGCCGGGGCCGGTCAGCCGGACGGTGACGTTGTCGGCGGCGGCGGTGATCGGGCCGACCCGCAGGCCGACCTTGCCGACCGGCAGGTTCGGGTCGCAGTGGACCGCGAAGATCTGCACCACGTCGTCCAGGCCGCCGGCCTCGATGACCTCCAGCGAGCCGCAGGGCAGGATCTCCTCGGCCGGCTGGAAGATGAGCCGCACGCGGCCGTCGAGCTGGCCGAGGTCGGCGAGCTGGGCGAGCAGCATGCCCACGCCGAGCATCACGGTGGTGTGCACGTCGTGCCCGCAGGCGTGGCAGACCCCGTCCACGGTGGACCGGTACGGCACGTCCTTCGGGTCGCTGAGCGGCAGCGCGTCGATGTCGGCGCGGAGTGCGATCACCGGGCCGTCCGGGCGCCCGTCGATGTCGCAGATGACGCCGTTGCCCTTCGGCAGCAGGCGCGGCTTCAGCCCGGCGAGGGAGAGCTCCCGGTGCACCAGGGCGGCCGTCTCGAACTCCTCGCCCGACAGCTCCGGGTGGGAGTGGATGTGACGGCGGGTGGCGATGAGGCCCGGTACGCGCAGCGCAAGCAGATGGTCGAGTTCCAGGGGCAGGGGCTGGGACCCGGTCGGCGCCTCCGGCCAGGACGACGCCAGCTGGCTGCCGGACGGCAGCGTCAACGCACTCGTCACGTCGAATTCTCGATCACTAGAGATGGATGGATCATCGGGGAGAACAGCAGACAGCCTAGACCTCCGGCGGTGACGCTGCGCAACATCTTTCGCGTAGCGGTCGGACCGCGCAGCGTCACGAATGCCCTGGTGAGAGGGCCCGAATATCTGCGGGACAGCAGGTAGATCGCGGTCGAACGCCGTCATCTGCCCCACACCTCCTACAACGCGTAACCGATTCAACGGTCACCAAAACCCGGGCCGTCGTTCCGAATTGTCGCATTAGTCGCGACAATTAACTGCCGCTCGGACAATTGCGCGACAACGGTCGGCTGTCGGACGACTCCTCACGGTGACATGGCGGCCCCGCGTGCGACCGCACAGGCTGTCCGTCCGGTTCACCCGACCGGGTTACCCGCAATCCCGATCCGCACACGCGCGCCGGCTCCGGCCACGCTGCCCGACGGCCCCGGGAGCGGCGCCCGGGCGGCGTCGCCCGGGGAGGATCCGCACCGAGCCGTCACCGCCCCCGCCGCGTGCGGGGAGACCATCGACTGTACGCCGCCGCGATGCGTTCGCCCAGGTCAGCGCGAGATCGGGAACGCGACGGCGGCCCGCACCGGACACCGCACGGGGTGCCGGGCGGGCCGCCCTCGTCGACTTAGAACCGGTCGCTCGGCCGGTGGATCCCCCACACGTCGCGCAGCGTTCCGCACACCTCACCGACGGTGGCCCGGGCGCGCAGCGCCTCCCGCATCGGGTAGAGCACGTTGGCGTCACCCTCGGCCGCCGCCCGCAGCTCGGCCAGCGCGCGCTCGACCGCACCGGAGTCCCGCTGGGCGCGCAGCTTGGCCAGCCGCTCCGCCTGGCCGACCTCGATCGTCGGGTCGACCCGCAGCGGCTCGTACGGCTCCTCCTCGTCGATCCGGAAGCGGTTGAGCCCGACCACCACCCGCTCGCCGGAGTCGATCTCCTGGGCGATCCGGTACGCGGACTGCTCGATCTCCCGCTTCTGGAAGCCCGCCTCGATGGCGTCCACCGCCGAACCGTGGTCGAAGACCCGCTGCATCAGCTCGTCGGCGGCCGTCTCCAGCTCGGCGGTCATCGCCTCCACCACGTACGACCCGGCGAACGGGTCCACGGTGGCCGTCAGGTCCGTCTCGTACGCCAGCACCTGCTGGGTGCGCAGCGCCAGCCGGGCCGCCTTCTCGGTGGGCAGCGCGATCGCCTCGTCGAAGCTGTTGGTGTGCAGCGACTGGGTGCCGCCGAGCACCGCGCCCAGGCCCTGGACCGCCACCCGCACCAGGTTCACCTCCGGCTGCTGGGCGGTGAGCTGCACGCCGGCGGTCTGGGTGTGGAACCGCAGCATCATGGACTTCGGGTTCTTCGCCCCGAACTCGTCGCGCATGAGCCGGGCCCAGATGCGCCGGGCCGCCCGGAACTTGGCGACCTCCTCCAGCAGCGTGGTGCGCGCCACGAAGAAGAACGACAGCCGGGGCGCGAAGTCGTCCACGGCCAGGCCGGCGGCCAGCGCCGCCCGGACGTACTCCACGCCGTTGGCCAGGGTGAACGCGATCTCCTGCGCGGGCGACGCGCCGGCCTCGGCCATGTGGTAGCCGGAGATGGAGATGGTGTTCCACTTCGGCACCTCGGCCCGGCAGTAGGCGAAGGTGTCGGCGACCAGCCGCAGCGAGGGCTTCGGCGGGAAGATGTACGTCCCCCGGGCGATGTACTCCTTGAGGATGTCGTTCTGGATGGTGCCGTTGAGCGCCGCGCCCGGCACCCCGGACTCCTCCGCCACGAGCTGGTAGAGCAGGAGCAGCACCGAGCCGGGCGCGTTGATGGTCATCGAGGTGGAGACCTTGTCCAGCGGGATGCCGTCGAAGAGCGTCCGCATGTCCTCGATGGAGTCGATGGCCACGCCCACCTTGCCGACCTCGCCGTGCGCGATCGGGTCGTCCGAGTCGTACCCCATCTGGGTGGGCAGGTCGAAGGCGACGGAGAGGCCCATGGTGCCGGCGCGCAGCAGCTGGTGGTAGCGGGCGTTGCTCTCGGTGGCGGTGCCGAAGCCGGCGTACTGCCGCATGGTCCACGGCCGGGAGGTGTACATCGTCGGGTAGACCCCGCGGGTGTACGGGTATTCACCCGGGCCGCCCAGCCGGGAGTCCAGGTCCTCCGGAAGGTCGGCCGCCGTGTAGACGCCCTTGATCGGGAAACCCGACTCGCTTGACCGCGCTTCGCTCATTACCGGATGGTAGGACGCGGTCGCCGTTCGTTGGGTGAGGGATACCGCACACCGCGACGGCGCGCATCGACCGGAGGTGAGTAGCTGGCCACATACCGTCGAGTAGGTAAACGTCCGCCGCGTCGGGTTTCGCATCGGGCGTCGGAACCAGCAAGATAGTGGGGTTGTGTCCCAGCCCCCTCGATATCCCCCGGTGGCTTTTCTGTGACTCAGATCCCGACGTGGAGCGGCGGACCCGCCAGTCCCCCCACTGGACGCGCAGCATCCGGCACCACCATCGGTGGCCGCTACTCGCTGCGCTCCCCGGTGGGCAACGGCGGCATGGGCACGGTCTGGCGCGCGACAGACACCCTGCTGCGCCGCGACGTGGCGGTGAAGGAGGTCGTCCTCCCGCCGGGGCTCGCCCCCAGCGACCGCGACGCACTGTACGAACGGACCCTCCGCGAGGCCCGCGCGGCCGCCGCGATCCAGCACCCCGCCGTGGTCCAGGTCTACGACGTGGTCACCGAGGGTGGCCGGCCGTGGATCGTGATGGAGCTGCTGGACGCCCGCAGCCTGGCCGACATGGTGATCGAGGACGGGCCGGTGGCGCCCCGCGCGGTCGCCAAGATCGGCATCGCCCTGCTCGGCGCGCTGGAGGTGGCGCACGCGATCGGCGTGCTGCACCGCGACGTCAAGCCGGCCAACGTGCTGATCTGCACCGACGGCCGGTGCGTGCTGACCGACTTCGGCGTGGCCCGGATGCCCACCGACGTGCAGCTCACGACGCCCGGCATGGTGCTCGGCTCGCCGCACTTCATCTCGCCCGAGCGGGCCATGGGCCAGGAGTTCGGCCCGCCCAGCGACCTCTTCTCGCTCGGCGTGACGCTCTACACCGCCGTCGAGGGGCGTCCCCCGTTCGACAAGGGCGACCCGATCGAGACCATGCACGCCGTGGTCGAGGACCCGCCGGCCACCCCGCAGCGCAGCGGCCCGCTGACCCGCGTGCTGATGGGCCTGCTGGAGAAGGACCCGGCCCGCCGGCTGGACGTGCACACCGCCCGAGGCATGCTGCGCGAGCTGCTCGCCGGCCCGCTGACCAGCACCGCCACGGCGGTCAACTCGGTCACCGACCCGTACGCGGTGGTGCCGGTGCAGCGGCCGTCGACCCCGCCGGCGATCATCACGCCCGAACCGAAGCCGGGCGGCCAGATCGGCGGCCGGGCGATGATCGGCCCCGGCGAGTCGCTGACCGACCGGCTCGCCGCCCTGCGCCGCGGCGAGCGGCCGGACTCCGCGGCGGCCGGTGGCGCCGCGCTCGACGAGACCAGCGCCGACGCCCTGGCCGGCCCACTGCACACCCCGACCGGGGCGATGTCCTCGGCCGGCGCGGCCCCGGAGGCCACCCAGCGCATCTCGCCCGACGCCACCCAGCGGCTCGGCCACACCGCCGGACCGGACGCCACCCAGCGCGTGCCCGGCCACCCGGACGCCACCCAGCCGGTCTACGGCCGGGGCGCCGACGCCACCCAGCCGGTCTACGGCGGCAACCAGTGGTCGGTGCCCGGCACCGGCCAGCCGTGGACGACGACCCCGGGCGCCGCGCCGGCCGACGGCGGCGCGCTCGGCCGCGCCAAGGGTGTCGGCAGCCAGCTCGTCGGCCGGGTGAAGGCCTGGCCGCGCAAGGTCCAGCTCGCCGCCGCCGCGGGCGTGGCCGTGCTGCTCCTGGTCGGCGTGATCGCGCTGACCAGCGGCGGCGACGACGCACCGCCGCCGATCGTGGGCGCGCTGCCCTCGGCGACGGTCGAGGCTCCGCCCGTGGACATGCAGGCGCAGTCGGTCAAGGGCGTCAACGTGCAGGTGCCGAAGGGCTGGGACCGCAAGACCGGTGGCGTCTTCGTCGACTTCGTCGACCCGGAGACCGCGGGCCGCAAGGTACGCGTCCTCGCCGAGGAGTGGAACGGCACCTCGGTCAGCTGGGCCGAGTTCGCCTCCCGCAACCTGCGGGACAAGAGCAAGTCGTGCGCCAAGCCCTACGAGCAGCTGGAGATGAGCGAGTCGACGCTGGCCGGCAAGCCCGCCGCCGGGTTCGAATACACCTGCGGTGACGGCGACGCGAAGCGACACGGCATGTGGCGCGGCGTGGTGCAGGACGGCAAGGTCTACTCGTTCTACCTGACCGCGAACGAGGCCGACTTCGCGGCGAGCAAGCCGATCTTCGAGGCGATGGCGCGGTCGTTCCAGCTCACCGGAGCCAACTGAGTCGAGGCCGACGGCCGATGGTGATCCGCCGCCATGCTTTCATGAGGCAATGGCGGCGGACACCACTGACCTTGACGACCTTCGCGCCCGGGCCGAGCGCTGGCTCGACGACGACCCCGACCCGGCCGACCAGGACGAGCTGCGCGCCGTCCTCGCCGGGCTGCCCGGCAGCGCACCCGAGCTGGCCGACCGGTTCGCCGGCCCGCTGACCTTCGGCACCGCCGGGCTGCGCGGCCCGCTGCGCGCCGGCCCGAACGGGATGAACCTCGCGGTGGTCACCCAGGCCGCCGCCGGGCTGATCGGCTGGCTCGCCGCCCAGGGCGGCGAGGGCCCGCTGGTGATCGGGTACGACGCCCGGCACGGCTCCCGGGCCTTCGCCGAGCGCACCGCCCAGGTGGCCACCGGCGCGGGCCGCCCGGCGCTGCTGCTGCCCCGCCCGCTGCCCACCCCGGTGCTGGCCTTCGCGGTGCGGCACCTCGGCGCGGTGGCCGGCGTGATGGTCACGGCCAGCCACAACCCGCCCCAGGACAACGGCTACAAGGTCTACCTGGGCGCGCAGCTCGGCGGGGAGCTGGGCGCGGGCGCGCAGATCGTGCCGCCGGCCGACGCCGGCATCGAGGCGGCCATCCGGGCGGTCGGCCCGCTGGCCGGGGTGCCGCTCGGCCCGGCCGGCCAGGTGCTGGGCGACGACCTGGTCGCCGCGTACGTGGAGCGGGCCGCCGCGGTGGTCGACCCGGCCGGCTCGCGGGACCTCAAGGTGGCGTACACGCCGCTGCACGGGGTGGGCGCCGCGGTGCTGACCGCCGCGTTCGCGCGCGCCGGTTTCGCGACGCCCGGCGTGGTGCCCGAGCAGGCTGAGCCCGATCCGGCCTTCCCGACGGTCAACTTCCCCAACCCGGAGGAGCCGGGCGCGGTGGACAAGCTGGTCGCGCTGGCCGGCAGCACCGGCGCGGACATCGCCATCGCCAACGACCCGGACGCGGACCGGTGCGCGGTGGCCGTGCCGGCGGACGGGAGCTGGCGGATGCTGCGCGGCGACGAGGTGGGCGCGCTGCTCGCCGACCACCTGATGCGGCGCGGCGTGACCGGCCTGTACGCCACCACGATCGTCTCCTCCACCCTGCTCCGGGCCATGGCCGCGGCGCGGGGCCTGCCCTACGACGAGACGCTGACCGGGTTCAAGTGGATCGTCCGGGCCGGGGGCGGCCGGGAGCCGCTGGTCTTCGGCTACGAGGAGGCGCTCGGCTACTGCGTCGCGCCGGAGCACGTCCGGGACAAGGACGGCATCACGGCCGCGCTGACCGTCGCCGAGCTGGCCGCCGGCCTCAAGGCCGAGGGCCGGACCCTGGCCGACCGGCTGGACGAGCTGGCCGCCGAGTTCGGCGTGCACCACACCGACCAGCTCTCGGCCCGGGTGGAGGACCTGCGGCTGATCGCCGAGATGATGACCCGCATCCGGGCGGCCACTCCGACATCGCTGCTCGGGCACCCGGTCACCGAGGCGTCCGACCTGCTCCCCGAGTCGGACGTGGTGATCCTGCGCACCGACGCCGCCCGGGTGGTGATCCGCCCCTCCGGCACCGAGCCGAAGCTCAAGGCGTACCTGGAGGTGGTGGAGCCGGTGACGGACGGCGACGTTCCCGCGGCCCGCCACCGCGCCCGGCTGGCGGTGGCCGACCTCCGCACCGAGATCGCGGCCGCCCTCGGCCTCTGACCCGCGCCTGCTCAGCGGTGATCATGAAGTTAGCGGTGGAGAAAGCGGTTGCCAGCGCCGCTAACTTCATGATCAACGGGCGATAGTGGCGGTCAGGGTCAGGGGCGCTTGCCCAGGGCGGCGTCGACCGCCTGGGCCAGGGCGGCGATCACCAGGCTGACGCTGGGGCGGACGACGCTGTCGTCGAGGCTCACCGTGCCGGAGAAGCCGGCACCCGTGGCGATCTCCGCCAGGCGCGTGCCGGCGTCGTCGGCCGCCGCGCCGGTCAGGCCCAACGCCGGCTCCATCCGCAGCACCGCCACCAGGGTGGCGAGCGCGGCGGTCCGCTCGTCGGGGAGCTGCCCGACGGTCAGCGCCTCGGCCAGCCGCTGCCGGATGTCGGCCTCCACCGAGGCGTCCGCGACCGGGTAGCGGTGCACGTGGATGAAGCCCAGCTCGGTCTCGTCGATGTCCCGGACCACGCCCCGGCCGCAGAGGTCGCCGAGGATCCGGTCGCGCAGGCCGTGCCGCAGCCGCTGCACCCACGAGGACGGGGTGTGCGGGGTGTCGGCGGCGATCCGGGCGAGGACCTCGTCGGCGATCGGCTCCCCGGTCGGCGCGGGGTCGAGCACCGCCAGGTTCCCGTCGGCGTACGCGATCCGGCCGGCCAGGGCCAGCTCCACCAGCACCGCGGCGGCCATGCCGAGGTCCAGGCTGATCCGCGGCATGGTGGCCTTGCCGGTTTCGTCGTCATAGGCGAGGAGCAGCAGCTCTTCCGCGAGCGCAACACCAGTCATGGCCGCAGACGCTAGCGGGTACGCGCACCCCGCGCACGAACTCCCCGTCGATGGCGTGCCGCCGCCGGCGTGGGCGGGATTCACGCCCGTCCACGCCGGTCCGCATCCTCAGTGCCGGTCAGCCGAGCGTGTCGGTGCGGCTGGCCTGGAGCAGCAGCCCGTAGTGCAGCACGCGGTGTCGGGGAGCCAACTCAAGGTACTCGTGGGCGAGCAGCTCGCCGGTGGTGGGATTGAAGACCAGCAACATCTGCGCCCGCTGCGGATTCTGCGGCCGGTCCGCCGGTGGGGTGAGGTCGGCGGTGACGGCCAGGCCCCAGCGCCCCGCCCGGTCGACGACCCGCCCGCGCCATGCGAAACCGGGCTTGGCGGCCAGGATGGTCAGGACATCGACGCGGCCCCGCCGTGGGACCAGGTGCCGGACGTACAGGTCGTACACGGCCTTGGCTACGTCGCCCGCCGGCTGGTCGGTCCGCAGCAGGCGGGCGAGCGCCGCCCGCTCGGTGGGCAACCCCCGGCCCCCGTTCGGATCCCGCGGTTCCTCGACGGGCCCTCCGGGCGGCGGGGTCGACCCACCGATGGCGGGCCCGGACAGCTGCTTCGTCCAGTAGTCCCGGGACGCTGTGTCCGGAAACTCCATGTCCAACACCGTCGTGTCCGACCACCGACGACCGTCGGGCGTCGCCCAGCTTCGGCTTTCCTCCACGAAACTGGCCAGGTATCCCTCCGGCGACTCCTGGATCACGCCGCCCCAGGACTTGACGCGGTGGTAGGCGTACCGGCCGCCCTCCCGGTCGGAGGGGGCGTCCGCGACCTGTCGGGCGAGCGCCCGCAGGTGCGGCCCGGCCGGTTCGGCGTCGGTGGCGATCTCGTAAGCCACCGGTTGGAGCACCACCCCGTCCAACGGCTTCGGCGGCCTCGATCCGGTGGGCGCCGTGCCACGCCTGAGGACCGGCACCAGGCCGGCAGAGGCAACTGCGCCCGCCGCGACGACGGCGCCGGCCAGGACGAGACGACGGCTGGTGAGCGGGCGGGCCGACGCCGCAGGAGGAAGTGTGCTGGTCGCCGCCCGGACGATCAGGTCGTGGGCGGAAACCGGCGCCGGCGGCACGACGACGTCACGCGCCGGGTCGGCCGGGCCCAGGAGGTTTCGGACCTGCTGCGTGTGCATGGTGCTCCTCTCAGACATGGGCGGACGCCGACCGGGGGTCACGCAGCGGTGGGCGGGAGGCCAGGGCGGAACGCAGTCGACGCCGGGCTCGGAACAGCCGGACCGCGGCGGCGGACCGGGTACAGCCGAGGGCGATGGCCGCATCCGCGACGCTGAGGTCCTCCCAACCGATCAGCCGGAGGATCTCCTGGTCCGCCTCGGGCAACTCGGCCAGCGCACGGCGCAGGTCGAGCACCGGCGCCACGGCGTCGGGCTCGACGAGCCCTGCCGGTACGTGGTCCGCCGCGGCGAGCGGGAGCAGGGTGGGAGCGGCGCGCCCGTGCCGCCACCGGTTCGCCACCGTGTGGCGCGCGACGGAGTAGAGCCACGGGAGGGGGTTTTCGGGGACCTCGCTCCGCCGCCGCCACGCGACGACGAACACGTCCTGGGCGAGTTCGGCGGCCGCGTCGGCGTCCGGAAGTCGCCGCAGCCCGTACCTGACGATGGCCGGGTAGTGCCGGGCGTAGAGGCTGGTGAACCAGGCCTCAGCCCGCTCACCCACGGGTGTCATCTGATCGCTCTCCCGACCGGAGTTCCTGACAGGGACACCAGGTATGTGTCAGCGGCGGGGCGGATCGTTACCGGTGGGCGGCGGCGCGCCGGAGAACGTCGTACGGGCACCGCCCCGGTTCGGGCCGGGGCGGTGGGCCCGTCGGGAAGGAATCAGAAGCGGGGCATGCCGCCGAACTGGCGGTCCCCGGCGTCGCCGAGGCCCGGGACGATGAACATCCGGTCGTTGAGGCCCTCGTCGATCGAGGCGGTGACCAGGCGCAACGGCAGCCCGGACCGCTCCAGTCGCTCGATGCCGACCGGCGCGGCCAGCACGCAGAGCACGGTGATGTCGGTGCAGCCGCGGTCGGCGAGCAGCCGGCAGCAGTGCTCCAGCGAGCCGCCGGTGGCCAGCATCGGGTCGAGCACCAGCACCGGCAGGCCGGCGAGGTCCCGGGGCAGCGACTCCATGTACGCGCGCGGCTCGTACGTCTTCTCGTCGCGGGCCAGGCCGACGAAGCCCATCGACGACTCGGGCAGGAGGCCGAGCGCGGCGTCGGCCATGCCGAGACCGGCCCGCAGCACCGGCACCAGCAACGGCGGGTTCGCCAGCCGGGTGCCCTCGGTGGCGGTGACCGGGGTCTGGATCGAGTACTTCTCGACGGGGAACGAGCGCGCGGCCTCGTACACCAGCATGGTGGTGAGTTCGTGCAGCGCGGCCCGGAACGACGCGGAGTCGGTCCGGGCGTCCCGCATGGCGGTCAGCCGCGCCTGGGCGAGCGGGTGGTCAATGACGTGTACGTCCACGATCGCTCAACCTACCGGTCGGGAGGCGAGCGCATCGCGGGTGCGGGCGGACCAGCGACGCCGCTCACGTGCGAGCGCCGCCACCGGCCCGCCGTGACCAAGATCACTCGGCCCGCGGGTGCGTAGTATTCGGGGCATGACGGCGACAGCGACGTCGGCCCGGTCGGACCTCTCCGAGCTGGGACGATCCGAGACCGCTCTGCGGACCTTCCTGCACGGCCTGCCCGGCGTGGACCAGGTCGGCGCGGAGCAGCGGGCGGCACAGCTCGGCACCCGCTCCATCAAGACCACCGCGAAGGCCCAGGCCATCGACCTGGCGATCCGGATGGTCGACCTGACCACGCTCGAAGGGGCCGACACCCCCGGCAAGGTGCGGGCGCTCGCCGCCAAGGCGCTGCGCCCCGACCCGGCCGACCCGTCCTGCCCCCACGTCGGCGCCGTCTGCGTCTACCCCGCGATGGTCCCGTACGTGGCGGAGGTGCTGGCCGGTAGCGGCGTGCACCTGGCCAGCGTGGCGACCGCCTTCCCGTCCGGCCAGGCCCCCCTGGAGGTCAAGCTCGCCGACACCCGGGCGGCCGTCGCGGCCGGCGCGGACGAGATCGACATGGTGATCAACCGGGGCGCCTTCCTGTCCGGCCGCTACAAGGAGGTCTACGACGAGATCGTGGCCACCAAGGAGGCCTGCGGGGACGCGCACCTCAAGGTGATCCTGGAGACCGGCGAGCTGGCCACCTACGACAACGTGCGCCGCGCCTCCTGGCTGGCCATGCTGGCGGGCGGCGACTTCATCAAGACCTCCACCGGCAAGGTTCCGGTCGCGGCCACCCCGCCGGTGACCCTGGTGATGCTGGAGGCCGTCCGTGACTTCCGCGCCGCCACGGGGCGGCAGGTCGGCGTGAAGCCGGCCGGCGGCATCAAGACCACCAAGGACGCGATCAAGTACCTGGTCATGGTCAACGAGACCGTCGGCCCGGACTGGCTGGACCCGGACTGGTTCCGGTTCGGCGCGTCCAGCCTCCTGAACGACCTGCTCATGCAGCGCACCAAGCTGACGACCGGCGTCTACGCCGGCCCCGACTACTTCACCCTGGACTGAGCGCGATGTTCGAATACGCACCCGCCCCCGAGTCGCGCTCGGTGGTGGACATCAAGCCCTCGTACGGGCTCTTCGTCGACGGCAAGTTCGTCGACCCGACCGACGGCGGCAGCTTCAAGTCGATCAACCCGGCCTCCGAGGAGGTGCTGGCCGAGATCGCCGAGGCCGGCAGCCAGGACGTGGACCGCGCGGTCCGCGCGGCCCGCGAGGCGTACGAGAGGGTCTGGGGTCCGATGCCGGGCCGGGACCGGGCGAAGTACCTGTTCCGGATCGCCCGGATCATCCAGGAGCGCTCCCGCGAGCTGGCCGTGCTGGAGTCGCTGGACAACGGCAAGCCGATCAAGGAGTCCCGCGACGTCGACGTGCCCCTGGTCGCCGCCCACTTCTTCTACTACGCGGGCTGGGCCGACAAGCTGGAGCACGCCGGCTTCGGTGCGAACCCCCGGCCGCTCGGCGTCGCCGCCCAGGTCATCCCGTGGAACTTCCCGCTGCTCATGCTGGCCTGGAAGATCGCTCCGGCGCTCGCGGCCGGCAACACGGTGGTGCTCAAGCCGGCCGAGACGACCCCGCTGACCGCGCTGCTCTTCGCCGAGATCTGCCAGCAGGCCGACCTGCCGGCCGGCGTGGTCAACATCGTCACCGGCGCCGGCGAGACCGGCCGCGCCCTGGTCGAGCACCCCGGCGTGGACAAGGTCGCCTTCACCGGCTCCACCGAGGTCGGCAAGGCCATCGCCCGGGCGGTCGCCGGCACCCGCAAGAAGCTCACCCTGGAGCTGGGCGGCAAGGCCGCCAACATCGTCTTCGACGACGCCCCGGTCGACCAGGCCGTCGAGGGCATCGTCAACGGCATCTTCTTCAACCAGGGGCACGTCTGCTGCGCCGGCTCCCGGCTGCTGGTCCAGGAGTCGGTCGCCGACCGGGTGCTGGAGTCGCTGAAGCGGCGGATGGCCCAGCTCCGCGTCGGCGACCCGCTGGACAAGAACACCGACATCGGCGCGATCAACTCGGCCGCGCAGCTGGCCCGCATCCGGGAGCTGTCGGAGGCCGGCGCCGCCGAGGGCGCCGAGCGCTGGTCGCCGCCGTGCGAGCTGCCGGACCGCGGGTTCTGGTTCGCGCCGACCATCTTCACCGGCGTCACCCAGGCGCACCGGATCGCCCGCGAGGAGATCTTCGGCCCGGTGCTGTCCGTGCTGACCTTCCGCACCCCGGCCGAGGCCGTGGAGAAGGCCAACAACACGCCGTACGGGCTGTCGGCCGGGATCTGGACCGACAAGGGCTCGCGGATCCTGTGGATGGCCGACCGGCTGCGCGCCGGCGTGGTCTGGGCCAACACGTTCAACAAGTTCGACCCCACCTCGCCGTTCGGCGGCTACAAGGAGTCGGGCTACGGTCGCGAGGGCGGCCGGCACGGGCTGGAGGCGTACCTCAATGTCTGAGCGGGTCGCGGTACGCAAGACGTACAAGCTCTTCATCGGCGGGAAGTTCCCGCGCAGCGAGTCGGGACGGTCGTATCTCGTGCAGGACTCCAACGTGTCGCTGGCCTCCCGCAAGGACGCGCGGGACGCGGTCCTCGCCGCCCGGGCCGCCGTGAAGGGCTGGGCCGGGGCGACCGCGTACAACCGCGGTCAGATCCTCTACCGGGTCGCCGAGATGCTGGAGGGCCGGCGGGACCAGTTCGTCGCCCTCGGCGCGTCCGCCGGCGAGGTCGACGCGGCCATCGACCGCTGGGTCTGGTACGCCGGCTGGTCCGACAAGCTTCCCCAGGTCTACGGCGGGGCGAACCCGGTGGCCGGGCCGTACTTCAACCTGTCCGCGCCCGAGCCGACCGGCGTGGTGGCCGTGGTGGCCCCCGAGTCCCCGGCGCTGCTCGGCCTGGTGAGCGTGGTCGCCCCGGCGATCGTCACCGGCAACACCGTGGTGGTGGCCGCCTCCCCGGCGGCGCCGCTGGCGGCCGTGACCCTGGCCGAGGTGCTGGCGACCTCCGACCTGCCGGGCGGGGTGGTGAACATCCTCACCGGCCGGCTGTCGGAGACCGTGCCGACGCTGGCCTCGCACATGGACGTCAACGCCATCGACCTGACCGGGGTCGCCGACGCCGACCTGGCCGCCGAGCTGGAGGTCAAGGCCGCGGAGAACCTCAAGCGGGTGCTCCGGCCGGCCCCGGCCGACAACGACTGGTACGCGGACCCCGGCATCGCCCGGATGACCACGCTCCTGGAGACCAAGACCGTCTGGCACCCCAAGGGCGTGTGAGTTCCCCTCTACTACGCGAGGTAGGATTACGGGGTGACTCGGCTCGGTGATCTGGAACGTGCGGTGATGGACGTGCTGTGGGACTCGGTCCCCGCCACGTCGGACGGCGTGACCGTACGCGAGGTCGCCGACGCCCTCGACGGGCGTGAGCTGGCGTACACGACGGTGATGACCGTGCTCGACCGGCTCGCCGGCAAGGGCATGGTGCAGCGCGAGCGGGAGGGGCGGGCCTGGCGTTACCGGCCCGCCGCCACCCGCGAGGCGCACATCGCCCAGCTCATGCTCGACGCCCTCGACCTCGGCGGCAGCCGGGACGCCGCGCTGGTGCGCTTCGCCCGCTCGGTGACCGGCACCGAGGCGGACGTGCTGCGCGCGGCGCTCAGCGCCGAGGCCGGGCTGACCGACCGGGTCGACGACCCGCGGGCCGGCGGCCCGGCGCTCGACGAGGCGACGGACCGGTAGGGCGGCCGCCGTGGCGTACGCCCTGCACTTCGCCGCGACCATCCTGGCCTGCTGGCTGACGGCGCAGGTCCTGGCCGCCGCGCGGTGGACCTGGCAGGCCCCGCGGGTGGCGATCGTCTGCTGGCAGGCGGTCGGGCTGGCGCTCGGCCTCTCCGCCATGGGGCTGCCCATGGCGCTGGGCCTGAGCGCGTACGAGCTGCCGACCGGGAGCGCGCTGCTGACGCTCGTCGACGATCTGGCCCACGGCACGCTGCCGGCCGGGCTGGGCGCGCTGCACCTGGGCCTGGTCGGGGTCGGTTTCGGTATCGGCGCGGTGTTGCTCACCACGACCGTGCGCAGCATCCACGGCACCGTACGCGCCCAGCGCCGGCACCGGGAGCTGCTCAGCCTTGTGGCCCGGCGCGATCCCACCGTGCCCGGCGCGCTGGTGCTCGACCACCCGAGCGCGGCGGCGTACTGCCTGCCCGGGGTGAAGCCGCGGGTGGTGGTCAGCGCCGGCACGCTCAGCCTGCTCGACCGCAGCGAGCTGGCGGCGGTGCTCACCCACGAGCGGGCGCACGCCCAGGAGCGGCACGATCTGGTGCTGCTGCCGTTCACGGCGCTCTGCCGGGCGCTGCCCTGGTTCCGCTGGGTGCGGGACGCCCACGAGCGGGTGGCGCTGCTGGTCGAGATGCGCGCCGACGACAAGGCCCGGGAGCTGCACGCCGGAGCGCCGCTGGCGGGGGCCCTGCGCCGGTTCGCCGCCGCCGGGCACCGGGTCACCCCGGCCGGCACGCTGGGCCTGGGCGACCGCGACCTCGACGTGCGCGTGCAGCGGCTCATGGTCGCCGACCGGCCGCCGCGGGTGCTCGGCGCCACCGCGTTGTCCGTCGCGACCATGCTGGTCGCCCTGCCGATCTCCCTTTTCCTGAGCTGACCGACGGGAAGCCGACGCCCGGCCCGCACCGGACCGCATAGGTAGGCACGCTACGTGTAGGCTCGCTATGACAAGCGAGTCAACTAGTGGGAGGACGGCCATGGATCCCCTGCTCCTCGCCCGCCTGCAGTTCGCCACGACCACCTCGATCCACTTCCTCTTCGTGGTGGTCACCCTCGGCCTGGTCACCCTGCTGGTCGGCCTGCAGACGGCCGGCTTCGTCACCGGCAAGCCGGTCTACGAGCGGCTCACCCGCTTCTGGGGTCAGCTCTACGTGATCAACTACGTGCTCGGGATAGCCACCGGGATCGTCATGGAGTTCCAGTTCGGGCTGAACTGGAGCGGCCTCTCGCGCTACGTCGGCAACGTGTTCGGGGCGCCGCTGGCCATCGAGACGCTGGTCGCCTTCTTCCTGGAGTCCACGTTCCTCGGCATGTGGATCTTCGGCTGGCACCGGCTGCGGCGCGGCGTCCACCTGGCGCTGCTCTGGGGCGTCGCGCTCACCGCGTACGCCTCGGCGTTCTGGATCATGGTGGCCAACGCGTGGCTCCAGCACCCGGTCGGCTACGAGGTGCGCGACGGCGTCGCCCACCTCACCGACTTCGGCGCGCTGCTCACCAACCCCACCCTCGGCTTCGCCTTCGGCCACGTGGTCTCGGCCGGTCTGGTCACCGGCGGGATGCTGATGGCCGCGGTCAGCGCCTGGCACCTGCTCCGGCGTACCCCGGACTTCCTGCTGTTCCGGAAGTCGCTGCGGATCGGTCTCATCACCGCGGCGCTCGCGGTGACCACACTCCAGGGCTTCGGTTTCGCGCAGTTCGGCCCGGTCGGGGAACTCCAGCCGACCAAGTTCGGCGGCGGGGCCGACCGCGACGCGATGGTCGCCGAGTGGACGGCGAGGTTCGGGCCCGGCGACTACACCCCGCCGGCGCTGTCCAACGTCGGCCTGGGCTTCATGATCCTCATCGGCCTCACGCTGGGCTGCGCCTGGTTGCTGCTGCCGCTGCTCTGGCGGGACTGGATCATCCGGCTCAAGTTCCCGCTCTGGCTCGTGCTGCTCGCCGTGCCGCTGCCCTTCGTCGCGGTGATCCTCGGCTGGATCGCCCGCGAGGTGGGGCGCCAGCCCTGGGTCGCGTACGGGCTGCTGCCCACCGGGCAGGCCGTCTCACCGGTGAGCCCCGGGCTCATGCTCACCTCGCTGATCGGCTTCACCCTGCTGCTCGGCACCCTCGCCGTCACCAACTGGGTGCTGCTGGTCCGGCACGCCGCCCGGGGCGCGCACGACCCCGCGCTCGGCCGGCCGCCCGCGCCGGACACCGACCACCACCCCCACCCCGTGTTCGCCTGAGGGAGCCCCGCCGTGGAACTCGCCTGGTACGCCCTGCTCGGCCTCTTCTTCGCCACCTACCTCGTGCTCGGCGGCTACGACTACGGCGTCGGGCTGCTGCTGGCCCGGGGCGCCACACCCCAGGCGCGCCGGGCCGCGCTGAACGCGGTGGGGCCGTTCTTCCTCGGCAACGAGGTCTGGCTGGTGGCCGCCGTCGGCATCCTGTTCGGCGCCTTCCCCACCCTGGAGGGCGAGCTGCTCTCCGGTCTCTACCCGGCCGTGCTCGGCGCGCTCGCCGGGGTGGTGCTGGTGACCGCCGGCGTGCAGCTCCGCAGCCGGCCGCGCTCCGGGGCGGCCCGCGCCTTCTGGGACCGGGTGGTGGTCGCCGGCAGCGTGCTCGCCGCGCTCGGCTGGGGCGCGCTGCTCGGCGGGCTGCTCCAGGGCGTGCCGCCGGCCGACCACGGGCACCCCGCCGGGGTCGGCCACCTGTTCACCCCGTTCGTGGCCGCCGCCGCGCTGGCGCTGCTCGCGCTGGTCGCCGTGCAGGGTGCGACCTTCCTCACGCTGCGGCTGCCGGCCGCCGACCTGCCGTCGGTCGCCCGGCTGGCCCGTGGCCTGGTGCCGGCGGCGCTCACCGCGGTCGCCACCGCCACCGTCCTGGGCCTGCTCTCCGATCGGGTACGCGCCGCGGTGGCCCGCCCGGCGGTCGCCGTACTCCTGCCGTTGGCGCTGGTGGCGGCCCTGCTGGTGGCCCGCGCGGCGCTGCGCCGGGGCCGGGCCGGGCTGGCCTTCGCGGCGACCAGCGCGGCGCTGGCACTGCCGGCGCCGCTGGTCGGCGCGGCGCTCTGGCCCCGGGTGCTGGTCTCCACCGTCGACCCGGCAACCTCGCTGACCGTGGCCGACGCCGCCGCGAGCCGGCCGACGTTGGCGCTGCTGGGCTGGCTGGTGCTGCCGCTCGTGCCGGCCCTACTAGGCTTTCAGGCGATGTGCTGGTGGGTGTTCCGGGGACGGACCGACGGCAGGGCACCGGTGTACTGGTGAACCGCCGCCCGTTCGACCCGCGGCTGCTGCGCCGGGTCCCCGCGGCCCGGCGCGACCTCGCCGTGCTCGCGGTGCTCGGCGGGCTGACCGCGCTGCTGGTGGTCGCGCAGGCCACCGCGCTGGCCACCCTGCTGGCCACCGCGATCGACGGGCGGCTGCACCGTCCGGCGCTGGCCGGCTTCGTGGCGGCGGTCGCGGCCCGGGCACTGGTCAGCTGGGCGCAGGGCACCGTGGCGGCCCGGGCGGCGGCCACGGTCAAGGCGGCGCTCCGGGCCGACCTGCTGCGCGCGGTCGGCCGGCACGGCCCCACCTGGGTCGCCGGCCGGCGTGCCGGGCAGCTCGCCACCCTGGCCGGGCGCGGCCTGGACGCGCTCGACCCCTACTTCACCGGCTACCTGCCGCAGCTCGTGCTGAGCGTGACCGTGCCGCTGGCCGTGCTGGCCCGGATCGTGCTCGCCGACTGGAGCTCGGCGCTGATCATCGCGCTGACCATCCCGCTCATCCCGGTCTTCGGTGCGCTGCTCGGCTGGCAGGCGCAGGCCGCCACCGAGCGGCAGTGGCGGCGCCTGTCGCTGCTCGGCGGGCACTTCCTCGACATGGTGGCCGGGCTGCCCACGCTGCGCGCGTTCGGCCGGGCCCGGGCGCAGGTCGACGTCGTACGCCGGATGGCGGACGGGCACCGCCAGGCCACCATGAAGACCCTGCGGATCGCCTTCCTGTCCGCGCTGGTCCTCGAACTGGTCGCCACCCTCTCGGTGGCGCTGGTCGCCGTGCCGGTCGGCATCCGGCTGCTCGGCGGCGGGATCACCCTCTCCACCGCGCTGCTGGTGCTGCTGCTCACCCCGGAGGCGTACCTGCCGCTGCGCGCGGCGGGCAGCCGGTTCCACGCCAGCATGGAAGGGCTGACCGCCCTGGACGAGGCGCTCACCCTCTCCGCGACGCCCGAGGCGGCCACACCGGGAGCCGCCCGCCCGGCCCCGGACGGCCGCGGCGAGATCCGCTTCGAGGGCGTGACCGTCGCGTACGAGCGGACCACGGCGCTGCGGGACGTCACGCTCACCATCCGTCCCGGCGAGCGGATCGCCGTCATCGGGCCCAGCGGGGCGGGCAAGACCACGCTGCTCAACCTGCTGCTCGGCTTCGTCACGCCGACCGCCGGCCGGGTCACCGTCGACGGGGTGGACCTCGCCGAGGTCGACCTCGACGCCTGGCGACGGCAGCTGGCCTGGGTGCCGCAGCGGGCCCACCTCTTCGCCGGCTCGCTGGCCGACAACATCCGCCTGGGCGCCCCCGACACCACCGGCGCCGCGCTGGCCGGCGCGGTCACCGACGCCGCGCTGGACGAGGTGGTCGCCGCCCTGCCCGACGGGCTCGGCACCACGCTCGGCGAGCGCGGGCACGGCCTGTCCAGCGGGCAGCGGCAGCGGGTCGCGCTGGCCCGGGCGTTCCTCCGGGACGCCCCGCTCGTGCTCCTCGACGAACCGACCGCCCGGCTGGACAGCGCCAGCGAGGCGGTCGTCCTCGCGGCCACCCGGCGGCTCGTCGCCGGGCGTACCGCGCTGCTGGTCGCGCACCGGCCGGCGCTGCTGGAGGACGCCGACCGGATCCTCCGCGTCGAGGACGGCCGCGTCACCGAGCTGAGCCGCGTACCGGCCGGGAAGGTGACGCCGTGACCGACGGACCCGAGCGGGCGGTGCTGCGGCTGGCCCGGCCCTACCTGGGCCGCCTGCTGGGCGCCGGGCTGCTCGCCGCGGCCACCGAGTTCGCCGGGCTGGCCCTGATGGCCACCGCCACCTGGCTGCTGATGAGCGCCGCCGGCCGGCCGCCGCTGGACCGGCTGACCGTGGCGATCGTCGCGGTGCGGGCGCTCGCAGTCAGCCGGGGCGTGTTCCGCTACACCGAGCGGCTGGCCGGGCACGACGCCGTGCTGCGCATGATCACCGACGTCCGGGCCCGGGTCTTCGCCACCCTCGTCGCCCGGCGCGACGCCGCCCAGCGCACCGGCGACGCGCTGAGCCGGCTGGTCTCCGACGTCGAGGCGGTGCAGGACCTGCTGCTGCGGGTGCTGGTGCCGGGCGCGGCGGCCGCGCTGGTGAGCGTGCTGGCCGTCGGGAGCGCCGCGCTGATCTCGCTGCCGGCCGCCGGCGTACTCGCCGTCGGGCTGCTGGTGGCCGGGGCGGCGCTGCCCGCGCTGGCCGCCGGGCTGACCCGGCGGGCCGCCGACGAGGTGGCCCCGCTGCGCGGCGCGCTCGCGGTGGACGCGGTCGACCTGACGCACGGCGCCGCCGACCTGGCCGCCTTCGGCGCGACCGGCACGGCGCTGGCCGCGGCCGAGACCCGGGCCGGTCGCCTGGCCCGGCTGGAACGCCGGCTCGCCGCGACCGGCTTCGCGGTGGACGCGGCCGGGGTGCTGGTCGGCGGGCTCACCGCCGCCGCCGCGGTGGTTGTGGCGCTGCGCGCGGGCGTCGGCGGGGTGCTCGTCGGCGTCCTGGCCGTGGGCACGCTGGCCGCCGTCGAGGTGGCCCTCGCGCTGGTCGGGGCAGCCCGGCAGCGCACCCAGCTCCGCGCCGGCCTGGCCCGGGTGGCCGACCTGCTCACCGAGGCCGGGGAGCCGGCGCCCACCGCACCTGCCGGACCGGCGGCCGGCGGGCACGACGTCCGGTTCGCGGGCGTGACCGTCCGCTACCGGGAGGGGGCGGCGCCCGCGCTGGCCGGGGTCGACCTGGACCTGCCCGCCGGCCGGCGGGTGGCCGTGGTCGGGCCGAGCGGTGCCGGCAAGAGCACCCTGGCCGCGGCGCTCACCGGCGCGGTACGCCCCGACGCCGGCCGGGTCACCGTGGGCGGCGTGGACGTGGCCGACCAGCCGGCCGAGGAACTGCCGCGGGTGGTCGGCGGCCTGCTCGCCGAGGCGTACGTCTTCCACGCCACGGTCCGCGAGAACCTGCTGCTCGGGCGGCCCCGCGCCGACGAGGCGGAGCTGACCGCCGCCACCCGGGCCGCCGGCCTGCTGGATTGGGTACGCGCCCAGCCGGAGGGCTGGGAGACCGTTGTCGGCGAGCAGGGCGGGCAGCTCTCCGGCGGGCAGCGGCAGCGGCTCGCGCTGGCCCGCGCACTGCTGGCCGCCCCACCGGTCCTGGTGCTCGACGAGCCGACCGAAGGGCTCGACCCGGCGGCCGCGGACGCCGTGCTCGCCTCGGCGCTGGCCGCCACCCCGGCCGGGCACTCCGTGCTGCTGATCAGCCACCGGCTCAGCGGCCTGGCGGGGCTGGACGAGATCGTGGTGCTCGACGCCGGCCGGGTGGTGCAGCGCGGCCGGCACGAGGAGCTGGTGGCCCGGCCGGGCTGGTACCGGGAGCAGTGGCTCCTCCAGGAGGCGGCCGAGCGCGGCTACCTGGCCCTGGCCCCCTGAGCGGCTTTCCGGGGTTTTCCCCGACGCGGCCGGCCCGGCACGGGTGGCAGGGTGGTGCCATGCGGGGGCACAAGGAGATCCGCGTCGAGGAGCGGCTGCGCGAGCTGGCCGGGCAGCTGCACGGGCCGGCCCGGCTCAAGGCGGACCTGCTGACCGAGGCACGGCACGCGCTGGAGGACGCCGTCGAGGCGTACCGGGAGGGCGGCCTGCCGGTCGCGGAGGCCGAGCGGCGGGCGGTGGCCGAGTTCGGCACTCCGGGCCAGCTCGCTCCCGGCTACCAGGCCGAGCTGGCGGCCGGAGCGCTGCGCGGGCTGGCGCTGCGGGCGCTGGCGGTGGCGGTGGTGCTGATGGCCGGCGGCGACCTGACCTGGCAGGGGTCGAGCTGGAGCGACGGGCCCCGCCCACCGGAGGGTTACCTGCTGCTCTCCGCCTCGCTGCACGGGATCTGGGGCCTGGTCGCCGCGCTGGCCCTGGCCGGGCTGCTGCTCGGGCTGCTCGCCGCCCGGAGCGGGTCGCCCCGGTTGCCCCGACTGGCCCACGCCGTGGGTTACGGGCTGACCGGTGGGCTGGCGCTCGGCGCGCTCGCCGGCAGCGCCCTGTTCGGCTGGTCGGTCCAGCTGTGGGACGCGGCGCTGACCTGGCCCCCGATGATCATCGGGGCGGTGCTGGTCAGCGCGGGCTGGTTCGCCCTGGCCCGGGCCGCCCGCTGCTGGCTGCGGACCACCCTCGGGCCGCGCGTCGCCGGCTGACGTGCCGGCGGCCCGCGGACGGCCGGCGGCCCGCGGACGGCCGGCGGCCCGCGGACGGCCGGCGGCCTGTGAACGGCCGGCGGCCTGAGGACGGCCGGCGCCTGCGGACGGCTGGCGGTGTCAGGCTGGGGTGGCGGGCGGCGCCCCGGCGCCGAGGAAGCGGCCTACGGTGGCGCTGAACTCCTGCCACCCGGCACGTTCCCCGGCGAGCGCCCGGCCGCCGGCCTCGGTGAGCTCGTAGGTGCGCCGCTCCCGGCCGTTGACGGTGCTCCAGGCGCTGGCCACGTAGCCGGCCCGCTCCAGGCGGCGCAGCGCCGGATAGATGGTGCCGGTGGGCAGGTCCAGGGTGCCGCCGCTGCGGGCCCGGAGCGCCTCGATGATCGCGTAGCCGTGCAGCGCGCCCTGCTCCAGCACCGCGAGCAGCAGCGCATCCAGGTGTCCGTGCAGCGCCTGGGCCTTCATGTGTAGCAAGACTACTTGTCCGCGGGTCGGGACGCCACCGGGGTGCGGCTCCCGGCGACGGTGGGACGCCCACTAGGGTATGTGCGCAGAGTCACTCGGCGGCCGACCGCCGCCGGGTGGGCAACCCGAAGCACACGGAGGTCAGCGTGGCCCGCCAGTCGCCCCAACGGCCCGACGCCGACGAGCCCGAGCTCGACGACACCACCGCGTCGGCCGCAGCAGACGAGGTCGAGGTCGACCGCCCGGCGGCCGACCGCGCGCTCTGGGACGAGCTGCGGATCGACCCGGTGGAGATCGCCCTGCCCGCCGGCACGGGCTTCACGCTGCGGGCCTACCGGCCGGCGCGGGAGCTGACTCCGACCGACGTCGCCGAGCGCGACCAGGACGACCCCTTCCTGGCCCGTCGCCAGGTCGTCGAGGCCGAGGACGACGAGGAGGTGGTGATCCTCGACGAGGAGTTCGCCGCCCTCGCCGCCGAGGAGGACGAGGACGCCGACGACGAGAAGCGGGCCGGGCGCGGCCGGCGCGGCAAGGCCGAGGCGGCCGCCGACGAGACCACGGACGAGGCGGACACCGCCGAGGCGGACGAGGACGAGGCGGACGAGGACGAGGCGGACGCCGCCGCGGGCGACGAGGAGGTGCCGGCCTTCCTCACCCACCGCGGCAAGCTGCTGCTGTTCAAGACCCCGGAGTCGCTGGTCAGTTTCATCCGTTCCGGTGCGCCCAACGACCTGTCTCAACTGGACAGCTGGAATGAACTGTCTGAACGGGTTGAACCGGCCGACATCGCCCCGCTGGACGAGGACACCTACGAGCTCGACCTGGTAGTGGAGAATCTCCGCGGCGGCCACGACGCGTGGGACCCGACGCTGCTGATCGAGGCCGGCGAGGTCGCCCGTGACCTGGCGTACGCCCTGCGGCTACCGGCGGTGCTCGACATGCTCTCCGCGGGGTCCAGCCTGGACGACCTGGACGAGGCGCTGCGCGCTTCTGTCAACGGCGGAATCGGTGGATTCCTGGGCCGGCGCCGGCTGAAGAAAATCGGGGCACAAACCGCAAGTTTGGGTTGGCGCACCATTGTCGGCAAGATCTCTGCTGTTGTGGACTGGCGCGACTGACCCGGAGCGGGGAGCATCAGTCTCTGGCAGAGCAAGACCTGTGTCCCGGGAGGAGGACGACGCCGTGGCGCTCGTGCGCGTGTACTGCGGTCTGGCCTCGGCGGATTCCGCCGACCGGTCGGCTTCGGTCGGATCGACGCTGACGTCCGCTGTGGTCGACGACGCAGGCCGTCTGCTGCATGTCTGCGAGATCGGTGACGACCCGGCTGGCTACGCCCAGCTGGTCGCGCTGCTCGTGGAGCGGTCGGGCGGGCCGAGCGGTGCGGCCATCGCGGCCGACAGCGACGACCACACCGTCACCTCGCTGCTGAGCGCGGCGGGCCGGCCGCTGGCGATCGCGGACGACGACTCGGTCGACGACTTCGCCGAGCGCTTCGCCGATGACGACTCGCTGGAGGAGATGCAGTCCCCGCCGGCCGAGCGCCGCGCGGTCGGGCTGGCCCGCGCGCTCCAGGCCGGCGCGCTCTCCGCGGTGACCCTCCCGGCGCCGCGCGACCTCGCCAACTACAAGCAGGTCCTCGCCGCGCACGCGGCACTGGCCAGCGGCCGGCACTCCGCCGCGGTGGCGCTGCGCGAGGTGCTCCGCGAGCTCTACCCGGCCGCGCTGCGCGCGTACCCCGACCCGGCCGAGCCGGTCTCCCTGGCCATCCTCGACGCGCTGCCCGAGCCGGGCATGCTCACCGGCACGGTGACCCGGGGCCGCGAGGTCGCGGTGGCGGCGGACGCCGTCGCCGCCCACCTGGCCGCCGAGGGTGTGGCGGACGCGGACACCATCAACGACGCGGTGACCGCGCTGCGGGTCGCCATCTCCGAGACGCCCCGGCGGGCCACCGTCAACCGGGCGCTCACCGCCGCCGTCGCCGAGACCGTGCGGCAGGCGGTCGCCTCCGTCCGGGCGTGCGACGCCGGCTGCGACGCGCTTGTGGGCGCGCTCAGTGCCCGGGTCACCACGCCCGCTCCGGCACCCGGCCGCCGGGCCGCCGCGCGCCGCGGCGAGCAGGTCGACGAGCTGGTCCCGTCCGCCGCCGGGCTGCGCCCGTTGCGCCCGGCCGAGTCCGAGCCCGTCGCGGAGCAGGCCGCGCGACGCAGCCGTCCCGAGCCGGTCTCCGGGCTCGTGGGTCGGCGCAGCCGTCCCGAGCCGGCCGGTCCGGCCGCCCCGCCCGCACCGCGCCCCCTCGGCCCGCCCCCGGTGGCCCCGGCGCCGGTCGCGCCGCCGCCCGTCGCCCCTTCGCCGGTCGCACCGGCCGCCTCCCTGGGTCGGCCGGCCTCCGCGCCGCACGCCCGCCCCGAGCCGACCGGCGCCCCGCTGCCGTCGCGGGTGGACGGGCCGACCAACCGCCCCATCTCCGCCCCGCCACCGCCGCCGCCCGGGATCACCCCGATCGCCCCGGCGCAGCGCGGCGCCGTGCCGCCGGCCGAGGCCGGGGAGCCGTTCCGCCCGACACTGACCACCGCGGCGATCAACAAGGCCCGGGCCGAGCGGCAGCGGACGGTCATCCCGCCCCGGCCGAAGACCAACCAGGAGCCACCGACCGGCGGCTTCAGCGCCACCGACCTGACCATCCCGGTGCCGACGCCCCGCCCCGGCCAGGAGGCCGCTCCCCCGGGCTCCCGGGCCAACTGGCCGCTGGTCAACACCGGCGAGGACCAGGACGACCGGGCCAAGGAGGCGCCGGCCTACCCGTACGGGCGGGGGGTGGACGCGCCGAGCGACCCGGGCCGGGTCACCCCGCCGTGGCTCGCCGACGACCTGCCGCAGGAGCCGCCGATGCTGCGGCTCGTGGAGCCGCCGCCGCTGGCCGACCGCGCGTTGCGCGACCAGCTGGACCCGCCGACCGACCCCGGTCTGGACGCGCCGCCGCTGCGGCTGGTCGACCGGCCGGACGCCAACCGGCCGAGCCGCCCGGCGCCCCGCGTGGAGGCGCCCGCCCCGCTGGAGCGGCGTCCCGCGCCGAAGGAGCACCGGCCGCCGCCGGTCTCCGACGAGGGCGACGGCGACCTGCTGATCTTCGCGCAGGCGAAGTCCGCCTGGTTCGTCGGGCACGGCGACGAGGCCGACCTCGACTGGGCGACCACCGCGGACACCGGCTGGCAGGCGGCCGAGCAGGCGGCCCGCCCGTCGGTGGGCGACGAGACCAAGGCCGGCCTGCCAAAGCGGGTCCCGCAGGCCAACCTGGTGCCGGGCTCGCCGCTCCGGGAGGAGCGTCCACTCCGGATCGTCCGCAACGCGGCCAGCCTCGCCGAGAACACCACCGGCTACTTCCGAGGCTGGCGGCGCGGGCAGGAGATCGGCGGCTTCGCCGTCGGCGGTCGCCCCGGCCGGGAGGCCGCCGGCGGTTGGGACTTCAGCCGGGACACCGGCGACCGCGACGACGACCGGGAGTACGAGTACCGGTCCGCGGGCTACCGGTCCTGATCGGAGTCGCGCCCCACCTGCGTGTTCCTGCCCACACCCGGATAATTTGACGCCGGACGCGGCCGGCCGGGAGCATACCGGCGGACCAGCCGGCGGCGGATGTTCGCCGGGGGTGGGAAGGCGGCTCCAATGGCGACACCGGCAATCGGCTCCTCCGTGTTCACCCGTCGGGGTGTCCTCGCCGCGGCGGCCGGCAGCCTGCTGCTCGCCGGCTGCGGGCAGCAGGGCGAGCGGCCGGACGACGAGTCCTCGGCCAGCAGCGCCTCCGCCAGCCAGGACCTGATCATCGGCGCCAGCCTGGAACTCACCGGCCGGGGCGCCGCGCTCGGCATTCCCCAGCAGCGGGCCCTCGAAATCACCGCGGACGCGCTGAACAAGACCGGCATCCCGGTGGGCAACCTGCGGCGGTCGGTCCGTCTCGACATCCGTGACAACCGCGGCAACCCCCGGGAGGCGGCCCGGCAGGCGGCCGAGCTGACCCGTGCCGGCGCGCAGGCCCTGGTCGGCGGCACCCTGGCGGAGACCTCGGTGGCCCTCGCCGAGGCGGCGGAGAAGGTCAAGACCCCCTTCCTCTCGCTGGGCCTCGGGGACGGCGTCGTGCTGCCGCTCGACGAACGGACCTTCAGCTTCCAGCTCACCCCGGACGCCGTCGACGTGGCCCGCCGGCTGGCCGACCTCGTCGGGACGCAGCGCGTACGGCGGGTGGCCCTGCTGGCCGCCGACGGGCTGCACGGAGACTCCGGCGTGCAGGCGGTGCGCGCCGCGCTGGCCGGCAGCGACGCCGACCTGGTCCGCACGATCCGGCTGCCCGCCACCGGGCGGAGCTTCGCCGCCGCCGCCCGGCGGATCGCCGCCGCCAAGCCGGACGGGGTGATCGTCTGGGGCGCCGCACCGGATTCCGGCGTGGCCGCCCGGGAGCTGCGCCGGGCCCGTTACCGCGGGCCGCTCTTCTTCGACGCCGGCGCGGTCGCCGAGGACACGCTCAGCGCCGCCAACGCCGCCGCGGTCGAGGGTGCGTACGCCGTGCACCCGGCCTGCCTGTCCGGCTCCACGCTGACCGCGACCAGCACGGCCGATCTGGAGCGGCGGGACTTCACCTACCGCTACACCCAGCGGTACGGCACCTCGAACACCTTCGCCCCGTACGCCTCGGACGCGCTCCAGCTCGTCGCCGCGTCGGCCCGGCTGGCCGCGAGCCTCGACCGTGGACGGTTGCGGGCGTTCCTGCAGACCCAGGTGGCCGAGGGGATCGCCGGCGGATACGCCTTCACGGCGGCCCGGCACGGTGGCATGGAGCCCGATTCGCTTGCCGTTTACGTGCTCACACAGGGCGCCTGGCGCCCGTACGCCTGACCGTCCGGGCGGTGACCGTCCCGGCGGGACGGTCACCGCCCGGCTGCGCTGCGTACCGAACGGCAGACAGCGAGAAGCGCCCGGTGGCCGATGGCCGCCGGGCGCTTCGTCACCGGGTCAGGCGGGGGCGACGGCCCGCGAGCGCCGCATGGTGAGCACGTACTCGACCAGCGAGATCAGCACGTGCTTCGTCGACTCCCGGTTACGGGCGTCGCAGGCCACCACCGGAACGTCCGACGAGATCGCGAGCGCGTCCCGGACGTCCTGCGGGTCGTGGTACTGCATCCCGTCGAAGCAGTTGATGGCCACCAGGTACGGCAGCCGCCGGTGCTCGAAGAAGTCGATGGCGGCGAAGCAGTCGGCCAGCCGGCGGGTGTCGACCAGCACGACGGCGCCGATAGCGCCCCGCACCAGTTCGTCCCACATGAACCAGAACCGGGTCTGACCCGGCGTACCGAACAGGTACAGGATCAGATCGCGGTCGATCGAGATACGACCGAAGTCCATGGCCACCGTGGTCGTCGTCTTGCCCGGCACCTGCCGGGTGTCGTCGACGCCCACGCCGGCGGAGGTCATGATCGCCTCGGTGGTCAGCGGCGTGATCTCCGAGACCGAGCCGACCAGCGTCGTCTTGCCGACGCCGAATCCACCGGCGATAACGATCTTCGCCGACGTCACGCGCCCGCTCGGGGCAGGCGGCCGGTGCGACATGTCAGAGCCTGCGAAGTCCACTCAGCACCCTCTCCAGCAGTTCAGTGCCCACCGCGTCGTCAGAGTCGTCCAAAATGGTCGGCTCGTGGACCGCGACCAGGCCGTCCGTCGCCATGTCGGCGATGAGCACCCGGGCCACGCCGAGCGGAAGCTGCATCCGCGCCGCAATTTCGGCGAGCGACTGCACACGTCCGTCACACAGCGCGGCGATGTACTGGTGCTCCCGGCCCTGGCCACCGTTGCCAGTGGCAACCGACCGGCCGCGCACCGTCGTCTCGACGAGCGCCTCCAGGGCGATCTCGAGCCGGGGGCGGGTACGACCGCGGGTCACGGCGTATGGACGGACCAACGCTCCGGTCGGTTCGTCACGATCAACCATGTCGCCGCTCACCTCCTTCGTACCCGGCACCGGCTCGCCCCGGTGGTGTTCGTCCTTGTCGTAGTTGTTGCCGCTTCTGACCCACCGGTCAGCGCGTCGTTCAGCCCATCATCCCGACAGCCGTGCGCGGCTGCGGGGTCAGAGCGTCGCCCACCCGGTCGACGAGCAGGGCCATCTCGTAACCGACCTGCCCGACGTCGCAGCTGCGCGCGGCGAGCACGGCGAAGGACGAGCCGTCCGAGATGGACATCAGGAACAGGAAGCCGTTGTCCATCTCGACGACGGTCTGGAGCACCGCGCCGCCCTCGAAGCAGCGGGCCGCGCCCTGGGTCAGGCTGACCAGACCGGACGAGATCGCCGCCAACTGGTCCGCGCGGTCCCGCGGGAGATCACGGGACGCCGCGAGGAGCAGGCCGTCGGCGGAGACGGCGACCGCGTGCGCCACACCGGGCACCCGGTCGGCGAAGTTGGCCAGCAGCCATCCGAGATCCTGCGTAGTAGTCATCCTTGTTGCTCCTTCTGCCCGCTCCCGGCCACTGGGCCTGAGCCAGACTGCGAGGACTGCTGCCCGCCCGGAGTTCCCTCCGGGCCGGTGGAGTTGCTGTCGGTCGGGTTGTTGCGCCCCCGCTGCACGCCCCGATGGTAGGCCGAGAGCAGACCCCGTACACCTTCCGGCGTGCGGCGCTGCACCGACGTGGACGGCTTCTCGACGCCACCGGGCACGAGCTGCGCCATCGGCGTCCGCTTCGGCAGGCCCTTCTGGGTGGTCTCCTCGACCGGGACCTCGGTGGCCGCCGAGGCGGCCCGCCAACCGTCGTCGGCCGCGGTCTGCCAACCGGGCTGCGGCGGGACGGAGGGCTGCCGGGTCGGCAGCGCACCGGCGTGACCGGGACGGGCACCCCCGTTCGTCGCGCCGTTGCCCTGCGGCGCTCCGCCGGCCGTCGGAGTCTGTGCCATCGGTGTGTTACCTGTCGTCCCGGGTGGTGTCTGCTGCACGGCCCGACCGGCGGCGTCGACCTTGGCGAACTGCTGGGTCGCGGCGCCGTTGGACGCGGCCGGCTGCGCTGCGGCCGGCTGCGCTGCCGCCGCCTCCTCCTTGGGCCCCGGCCGGCTGGTGCGGAACCAGGCCGACTCGAGCTCCCGGAAGATCGGCAGCTCCATCGTCTCGTCCGCGTACCGCTGGCGGTTGCCCGGCTGCTGCGGGGTTGCCGGGCGCGGCGCGGGGGCCGGCGCCGGCCGGTTGGCGGCCGGTGCCGTCTCCGGGCGGGTGACCCGGGGCAGCTCGGTGGTCATGTCCAGACCGGCGGCGAGCCGCTCCGGCACGGCCGGAGCCGCGGCCTGGTCGGGCGTGGCGACCGGCGGCCAGACCGGCGGAGCGCCGACGTGCGGCGCCGGAGCCGGCGGGGCGGGGCGCTGCGGCAGCTGGTTCGCCGGAGGCACCGAGACCGGGTAGCCGGCGGCCGGGGCGGCCGACACGGGCTGACCGGAGGCGGGCACGCCCGACACGGGGTAACCGGAGGCCGGCGCACCCGACACGGGGTAACCCGGCGCACCCGACACGGGGTAGCCCGGCGCACCCGACACGGGGTAACCGGAGGCCGGCGCACCCGAGACCGGGTAGCCCTGAGCCGGCGAGCCGGACACGGGGTAGCCCGAGACCGGGACACCGGAGACCGGCGGGACCGGCGGGGCGGAGACCGGCGGCGGGTTGTACGGCCGGGCCTCCGGGCTGCTCGGCAGCTGCCGCGGGATGGCCGGCTGCTGACCGGTGGTGGCCGGGTCGCCCTCGGCCGGGTTGCGCCGCTGGGGCAGCGGGTCGATCGGCTGGCCGTTCGAGTTCCGCGGGCTGAAGTTGTCACCGCCGGCCAGGGGGCCGGCGCCGGTCAGGTCGGACCAGGCCGGCATCGACCGGGCCCCGCCCGCGTTGGCCGGGGTGCCGGAGCCGTTGCGCGACGCCGGGTCGAAGGACCGCCCGCCCAGGGTGACCTGGTTGCCGGACGCACCGGGGTGCGGGACCGGCGGCGTGTGCGGGCCGTTGCCCAGGGCGGCCAGGGCGCCGAAGGCCGGGGCGGGACCGCCCTGGCCGAAGGCCGGGGCGGGACCGCCCTGGCCGAAGGCCGGGGCGGGACCGCCCTGGCCGAAGGCCGGGGCGGGACCGCCGTGCTGCGGGCCGGCGGCCGGGAGGGCCGGCGCGGACTGGCCGCGGCCGGCCAGGGCGCGCGGCACCAGGACCGAGGTGGGCAGCGTGACGTCGGCGACGGTGCCCCGGTCGGCGCCGGGCCGCAGCTCGACCTTGACGCCGTGCCGGGAGGCCAGCCGGGCGACCACCACGAGGCCCATCATCCGGGAGACCGCCACATCGACCTGTGGCGGCGTGGCCAGCCGCTCGTTCAGCTCGCGGAGCTGGTCGTGGCTGATGCCGATGCCCCGGTCCTCGACGTAGAGGGAGGCACGGTCACCCACGCGCCGGGCCTCCACCATGACCTGGGAGTCCGGCGGGGAGAAGGCGGTGGCGTTGTCGAACAGCTCGGCGACCAGGTGCACGAGGTCGTTGACCGCGTGCGCGGCGACCTCGATGTCCCGGTCGATCACGCCGAACTCGATCCGGGTGTAGTGCTCGACCTCGGACTGCGCGGCGCGGAGCACGTCGATCAGGGCGGCCGGCTCGCGCTGCACGCGGGTGGAGTCCGCGCCGGCGAGGACCAGCAGGTTCTCGTCGTTGCGGCGCATCCGCGTGGCCAGGTGGTCGAGCTGGAACAGCTCGGCCAGCCGGTCCGGGTCCTCCTCGCCGCGCTCCAGCCGGTCGAGGTGGCCGATCAGCCGGTCGACCAGGATCTGCGACCGGCGGGCCAGGTTGACGAACATGGTCGCGACGGAGGCCCGCAGGGCGGCCTGCTCGGCCGCGGTGCGGACGGCCTCCAGGTGGACGGCGTTGAACGCCTCGGTCACCTGGCCGAACTCGTCCTTGCTGCGTACCGGCAGCGGCTCGGCGATCTGGTTGGCCAGCTGCACCGGGGAGAGCTGCCCGGTGACCTGCGGGTCGCGCAGCCGGGCCACCGCCTGCGGCAGGCCGTACTGGGCCACCGAGAGGGCGCCCTGACGCAGCTCACGCAGCGAGCGGGCCATGGAGCGGGCGACCAGGTACGCGAAGAGGATGGCCAGCAGCAGCATGCTCAGCAGCAGGCCGGTCTCCAGGAACACCTGGCGCTGGGTGTCCGACCGCAGCTCGTCGGCCTGGCGGACCACGTTGCCGTCCAGCCGGTTCTCGACCGTGAGGATCAGCTTGGCGTACGCCACCATCGTGGCGTCCCAGTCGTCGGTCGAGAACGGCGGTTTCGACAGGTCGCCGTCGTTGGTCGCAGCGATCTGGCTGGTGTAGCGCTCCGCCTTGCGCAGGTCGGAGCCGCTGACGGTCTGGTCGAAGAACTCCGAGTCGGTCTGGTTGGCGACCGCCTTGAAGTTCTGGAACGCCTGCGTCTGGCCGGTGCGGCTCTCGATGAACTGCTCGCGCAGGTTCGGGGTGAGGCGCTTCCCGTTCAGCACCTCGTGCACGATCACGCGGCGCTGGGCCAGGTATTCCTTCTGCCGGGCGACCGCGGCCGCGGCGCGCATCCGGTCGCTCAGGTCGTTGTCGCCGGCGAGCTGGATGGCCGAGTCGCGGACCGAGAGCAGGTTGGTGATCAGACCCTCGTACGACGTCTGCGCTTCGTCGCCGGTGAGCTTGCCGTTGAGGACCTGGCTGCGGGTGCCCGGGAGATCGGAGAGCCCGTCGTCGACGGCCTTCAGCCGGGCCTCGAACGTGCGCGGCAGATCGTTGATCTCGAGCCGCTGTCGGGAGTAGGGCGACTTCGCCTGGTCGACCCGCTGGTTCGCCCGGTTGTAGGCCTCCTGGTACTGCGCCCGCGTCTGCACTTCCGTCGAGCTGAGGAAGAGCACCGAGGTGACCCGCTCGTCCTGGAGCGTGTCGGCCAGGTCACCCGAGTAGGAGATCAGGTTCGCCAGGTCACCGGCTCGGTTGGCATTGTTCAGCGTCTCCAGGTGGTCGACCAGACCGCTGGTGCCGACCACGACTGTCGCGATGGTCGGCACGATCATGATCAGGCCGAGCTTGGACCAGATCGGCATGTCGCGGAGCCGGCTGGCCGGCCGGCTCAGACGCGACAGGAAGGAGCCCGCCGTCGTTGGCCGTTTGCTCACGTCACCGCCCTCGCATTACCGCGTCCGGCGTCGCCTGTGGGCAACGCCGAGCGACCGACCCGGCGGGTCGGACCTCCGAGATTCCATCACGCCGCCCCGCAAAGAGAAAGCCCAGGTTGTCCCTCGCCGGAGGTGTGATGAGATGTTGATGCAATTTGATAGCAATCCGTCTGGCCGGAGTCACTCAAAGTAATGGAACACCCGCACCGCGTCGTCCTGCTCGCTGGCCCTTCCGGCTCCGGAAAGTCGTATATAGCCCAGCGAACCGGACTTCCTGTCCTCTGTCTCGACGACTTCTACAAGGACGGCGATGACCCTACGTTGCCGCGTCGAAACGGAGAGGTGGACTGGGAGTCCCCGCTGGCCTGGGATGCGGACACAGCGGTGGACACAATCGCCCGACTGGCCCGGGACGGCAAGGCCGAAGTGCCGGTTTATGCGATCGGCGCGGACCGCCGGGTGGCCACCCGGCCATTCGACGTCGACGGATCGCCACTTTTCGTCGCCGAAGGGATCTTCGCCGCCGAGATCGTCGCGGAGTGCCGCCGCCGGGGCCTGCTCGCCGGGGCGTACGCGCTGCGCCGCCCCCGCGGGGCCACCTTCGTCCGCCGGCTCGCCCGCGATCTGGCCGAACAGCGCAAGGCGCCCCGCGTGCTGATCCGGCGCGGGGTGGCGTTGCTGCGGGCGGAGCCGGCGGTGCTGCGCCGGCAGACCGGGCTGGGCGCCGAGGCGGCCCGGGCCGGGCAGGTGCTGCGGCGGGTAGCCGCTCTGCTCGCCGGCCACCCGCGGCAGCCGTGATCAGCCGATCAGCTTGGCGTACGCCGGCTTGATCACCTCGTCGATGATCTTCAGCCGCTCGTCGAACGGGATGAAGGCGCTCTTCATGGCGTTGATGGTGAACCACTGGAGTTCCTTCCAGCCGTAGCCGAAGGCGTCCACCAGCAGGGCCATCTCGCGGGACATCGAGGTGCCGCTCATCAGCCGGTTGTCGGTGTTGACCGTCACCCGGAAGCGCAGGTCGCGCAGCAGCCCGATCGGGTGGTCGGCGATCGACGCGGCGGCCCCGGTCTGCACGTTGGAGGAGGGGCACAGCTCCAGCGGGATCCGCTTGTCCCGCACGTACGCGGCCAGCCGGCCCAGCACCGGCGGGTTCCCGGGCGTGATGTCGTCGACGATCCGGACGCCGTGCCCGAGCCGGTCCGCGCCGCACCACTGGATCGCCTGCCAGATCGACGGCAGCCCGAACGCCTCTCCGGCGTGGATGGTGAAGTGGAAGTTCTCCCGCTGAAGGTACTCGAAGGCGTCCAGGTGCCGGGTGGGCGGGAAACCCGCCTCCGCCCCGGCGATGTCGAACCCGACCACCCCGGTGTCCCGGTGCCGCACGGCCAGCTCGGCGATCTCCTGCGAGCGGGCCGCGTGCCGCATCGCGGTGAGCAGCGTCCCGACCCGGATCGGGGTGCCCGCCTCGGCGGCCAGGGCGCTGCCCTCCCGGAAACCGGTGACCACCGCGTCGACCACCTCGTCCAGGGTCAGGTTCTGCTCCAGGTGCTGCTCGGGGGCGAACCGGACCTCGGCGTAGACCACCCCGTCGGCGGCCAGGTCGAGCGCGCACTCGCGGGCCACCCGGCGCAGCGCGGGCCCGGTCTGCATGACCGCCACGGTGTGCGCGAAGGTCTCCAGGTAGCGCTCCAGCGAACCGGAGTTCGCCGCCTCGGCGAACCAGCGGCCCAGCGCGTCCGGGTCACTGGTGGGCAGCTCGTGGCCGGCCTCGGCGGCCAGCTCGACGATCGTCGCGGGCCGCAGACCGCCGTCGAGGTGGTCGTGCAGCAGCGCCTTCGGGACCTTGACGATGTCCTCGTACGAGATTGCCATGCACCGACCCTAGTCACCGACCGTCGGAAAGCGGCACCGGACCGGGCCGGCTCAGGGCCGCCAGCCGTACACCCGCTCGACCGTGAGCCGGAGCACCAGCCGGCCGTCGGCCACCATGGCCGCCCGGTAGTCCGCCCAGTCCGGGTGCTCGCCCCGGATCCGCCGGTAGACCTCGACCAGTTCCTCGACCGTGGCGTCGTCGGCCGCCGCGGCCGGCGGGGTGATGTCCACCCGCCCCTCGGCCACCGCGTACGCCCCGCCGTCGGCGGTGCTGACGTGGAAGCTGGCCCGCGGATCGCGCCGCAGGTTGCGCACCTTCGCCCGGTCGCCCGTCGTGGAGCAGCGGATCAGCCCCGGCTCGGCCAGGTAGTCGACGTTGGAGAGCTGCGGCCGGCCGTCCCGGCGCAGGGTCACCAGGGTCCCGCGCCCTCGCTCGCCGAACAGCTCCCACAGCCGGGCGGTCACGCGGGCACCCGCAGCGGCGCGAGCGCGACGGCCAGCCGGGCCAGCTGGTCGAGCATCTGGTCCGCGGCGGCCTCCCGGCCCGGATCCGGTCGCAGTCCGCCGGCCTCGTCCAGCGCCTGCCGCAGGAAGATCGCCACCGCCTCGTTGACCGGCACCATGTTCAACGTGGTCACCACCTGCTTGATCATCTGGACCGCCCGCAGGCCGCCGGAGGTCATGCCGTAGCTGACGAAGCCCACCGGCTTGTGCCGCCACTCGTGGTAGAGGTAGTCGATCGCGTTCTTCAGCGGCGCGCTGAAGCCGTAGTTGTACTCCGGCATCACCAGCACGAAGGCATCGGCGGCGGCGGTGGTCTCGCTCCACGACCGGGTGTGCTCGTGCAGGTAGACGCCCTCCGAGGGGTGGTGCGGCTCGTCGTGGAACGGCAGCCCGACCTCGGCGAGGTCCACGAGGCGCACCTCGTCGAAGGCGCCGTGGCGGACGGCCGCCTCGGCGAACCAGTCGCCGAGGCGGCGGCCCACCCGGCCGGGTCGGGTGCTGGCGACGATCACGTTCAGGCGGGGCATGGCGAGGTCACTCCTGTCGGGGCGGGACGGCCGGGGGCCGGCACGGCGAGTCGGGGGATGAGGAACTGGGCGAGCGGCCCGATGGCCAGGGCGTACAGCAGGGTGCCGGGACCGACCGTGCCGCCGAGCAGCCAGCCGAGGGCCAGCACCACCAGCTCGATCAGGGTGCGGACGCGGCCGACGGGCAGGCCGCGCGCGGCGAGGCCGGTCATCAGGCCGTCACGGGGCCCGGGCCCGAGGCGGGCGCCGAGGTAGAGGCCGGTGGCCACCCCGTTGAGCAGCACGCCGAGGACCAGCAGGCCGATCCGGGCGGGAAGTGCGGACAGTGGCGGCAGCACCGCCAGGACCGCGTCGAGCGCCAGGCCGACCAGCGCCACGTTGGCCACTGTTCCCACGCCCGGCCGCTGGCGCAGCGGAAACCAGAGCAGCAGGACCAGCAGCGCCACGCCGTTGACGACCCACCCGAGCGGCAGGCCGGTCCGGTCGGCGATGCCCTGGTGCAGCACGTCCCAGGAGGACAGGCCGAGATCCGCCCGGACCATCAGCGCCACGCTGGCGCCGAAGAGGAACAGGCCGGCCAGGAGCCGCACCAGCCGCGTGGGCAATGTGGTTGACATGTCATCCACCTTAGGGCGAGCTTGGTGACATGTCAACAAGTCGGTTAGGCTCGGCGCATGGACGCACCACGGTGGTTGGACGAGCGGGAAAACCGGGCCTGGCGCGGCTATCGCCGAATGCGCCGCCTGCTCGACCTGGAACTGGCCCGGGATCTGATGCAGGACGCCGGCCTCTCCGAGCCGGACTACGACGTCCTCTCCGACCTCTCCGAGACGCCCGACCAGCGGCTGCGGCTCAGCGAGTTGGCCGACCGGATGCTCTGGTCGCGCAGCCGGCTCTCCCACCACCTGGCCCGGATGCAGCAGCGCGGCCTGGTCACCCGGGAGGAGCACCCCTCGGACGGCCGCGGCTCCATCGTGGTGTTGACCCCGGCCGGCCGGGCCGCCATCGGGGCCGCCGCCCCGGGCCACGTCGCCGCGGTCCGCCGGCACCTCATCGACCTGCTGACCCCCGAGGAGATCGACGCGCTGGGTGCCCTGACCCAGCGGGTGGTCGACCGCCTGTCCGGCCGCCCGACCGCGGCGGAGGGCTGACGTGGACCAGCGCATCCTGGCCCGGCTGCGCTGCCCGGTCTGCGGCGAGCCGCTGGCCGAGACCGCCGCCGGCACCGCCCGGGCGCTGCGCTGCCCGCGCCGGCACAGCTTCGACATCGCCCGGCAGGGGTACGTGAACCTGCTCGCCGGCCGCGCCCCGCACACCGGGGACAGCGCCGAGATGGTCGCCGCCCGCGCCGACTTCCTGGCCGCCGGCCACTACGCCACCGTGGCCGCCGCGCTCGCCGACACGGCCCGGCGGATCGTGTACGGCGCGGCGCGGGTCGTGGAGGGCGCGGAGGATGCCCGGCCCGCCGCGAACCCGGCCGGCAGTGACGGCGCCGACGAGGCGTACCCCCTGGTGGTGGACG
This sequence comes from Micromonospora sp. NPDC005707, assembly GCF_040631005.1. Taxonomy (NCBI): domain Bacteria; kingdom Bacillati; phylum Actinomycetota; class Actinomycetes; order Micromonosporales; family Micromonosporaceae; genus Micromonospora; species Micromonospora sp. NPDC005707. The sequence continues at coordinate 414,450 of NZ_JBEXYR010000004.1, read as the reverse complement.
CCGGAGCCGGCACGGGCTGGTACCTCGCGGCGGTGCTGGCGGCGCTGCCGGACGCGGTCGGCCTGGCCCTCGACGTCGCCAAGCCGGCGCTGCGCCGGGCGGCCCGGGCCCATCCGCGCGCGGCCGCGGCGCTGGCCGACACCTGGCAGCGGCTGCCGCTGGCCGACCGCTCCGCGACGGTGCTGCTGAACGTCTTCGCGCCGCGCAACGGCGCCGAGTTCCACCGGGTGCTCGACCCGGCGGGCGCGCTGCTGGTGGTCACCCCGACCGCGGATCACCTCGCCGAGCTGGTCGACGCGCTCAACCTGCTCCGGGTGGACCCGGAGAAGGCCGACCGGGTCGCCGGCAGCCTGAGCGCCCACTTCGCCGAGGAGTCGGCCACCGAGCACCGGGCCCGGCTGGAGCTGAGCCGCGGCGAGGTGGCCACGCTGGTCGGGATGGGTCCGAGCGCCTGGCACGCCGACCCGGCCCGGCTCGCCGAGCGGATCGCCGCGCTGCCCGAGCCGGTGCCGGTCACCCTCGCCGTGCGGCTCGGCGTGCACCGGCCGCGCTGACGCTCAGGTGGACAGGTCGACCTCTTCCCAGCCCGGCGGCTCGTCGTGGTACGGCCCGCGCAGCACCACGGCCCACTCCAGCGCCCACCGGCGCTGGCCGATGGCGTTGGCGTCCACGAGCCCGGGCAGGGCCCGGCCGGCCTCCTCCACCTCCAGGTACGCCCAGTCCAGGCAGTAGTGCAGGTCGAGCAGGGCGGCCGCGTCGGCCGGGTGCTGCGGGGCGGCCAGGATCCGGGCCCGCCACTGGCCGAAGTTCTCCCCGGTGACCAGGTTCGGCATCCGCTCGACCAGCCGCTCGTCCACCGGCACCGTCGGGTCCAGTTCCTTGGCCAGCCCGAGCACCCAGGCCAGCGAGAAGAGCGCGTCGTGGTGCAGCACGAACGACCGGTGGTCGCCCTTGCCCCCCATCACGAACTGCCACTCCGGCGGGGTCACCATCTCGACCAGGTGCGACTCCAGCAGCCAGCTCATCGCCGCCTGCGCCGGCATCCCGAAGCAGCGGGCCAGGATCACGTGGAGCACCGCGATCCGCGCCTCGATCTCCGGGGTGGGGCGCAGCTCGATCTCGTCCCCCGGCTCCCACACCAGCGGGAACTGTGGGGGCGGCAGCGGAAGGCCCAGCCGGGACAGCTCGTCGAGGCTCGCCTCACGAACGGCCCGGGGATCGGGGGCGGGTACGCGCACGGCTCAGGTCCCTGTCTGCTCGCAACGGCTCATCGCCGGTCGGTCCCCCCTTGGCCTGCGACAATAGCGGCTCGGTCGGCGCCGCACCATGACCGGGAAGGATCAGCCGATCCGCTCGATCACCAGCGGCGTCGCGGCGGGGGCGTCCGGTGCGATCCGGACCGCCCGCTCCGCCTCGGCCAGCGCCGCCGGGATCCGCTCGGCGTGCTCGGCCCGCAGCTCGTACAGGGGCTCGCCGACGCGCACCCGGTCGCCGGGGCGCTTGTGCAGCACCACGCCGGCCGGGATGCTCACCGGGTCCTCCTTGCGGGCCCGGCCGGCGCCGAGCCGCCAGGCGGCCACACCCATGGCGTACGCGTCGATCCCGGCGACGTAGCCGTCGTCGGTCGCGGTGACCACCTCGACCTCGCGGGCCGTGGGCATCGGGGCGTCCGGGTCGCCGCCCTGCGCCCGGATCATCGTGCGCCAGGAGTCCATGGCCCGGCCGTCGCGCAGCGCCGCCTCGGGGTCGGCGTCCGGCAGGCCGGCCGCGGCCAGCATCTCCCGGGCCAGCGCCAGGGTCAGCTCTACCACGTCGGCCGGGCCGCCGCCGGCCAGCACCTCGACCGACTCGGTCACCTCGACCGCGTTGCCGATGGCCAGGCCCAGCGGGGTGGACATGTCGGTGAGCAGGGCGACCGTGCGCACCCCGTGCGCCCCGCCCAGCTCCACCATGGTCCGGGCCAGCTCCCGGGCGTCGTCGACGTTCTTCATGAAGGCGCCGGAGCCCACCTTCACGTCGAGCACCAGGGCCCCGGTCCCCTCGGCGATCTTCTTGCTCATGATGGAGCTGGCGATCAGCGGGATGGCCTCGACGGTGCCGGTGACGTCGCGCAGCGCGTACAGCTTGCGGTCCGCCGGGGCCAGCCCGTCGCCGGCCGCGCAGATCACCGCGCCGACGTCGCGCAGCTGGGCGATGAACTCGTCGTTGCTCAGCGCGGCCCGCCAGCCGGGGATCGACTCCAGCTTGTCCAGGGTGCCGCCGGTGTGGCCGAGGCCCCGGCCGCTGAGCTGCGGCACGGCCGCGCCGCAGGCCGCGACCAGCGGGGTCAGCGGCAGGGTGATCTTGTCGCCGACGCCGCCGGTCGAGTGCTTGTCCACGGTCGGCCGGGCCACCGGCGACAGGTCCAGCCGCTCGCCGCTGGCGATCATCGCGGCGGTCCACCGGGCGATCTCCGGCGCGGTCATGCCGCGCAGCAGGATCGCCATGGCCAGCGCCGACATCTGCTCGTCGGCCACCAACCCCCGGGTGTACGCGTCGACCACCCAGTCGATCTGGCCGTCGCTCAGCACGCCCCCGTCCCGCTTGGCCCGGATGACGTCAACCGCCGTGAATGCACTCATCAGATGATCTTTCCTCGTCGTTCCGGAAGCGGTGCCGCAGCTCAGGCCGGGGACCAGCGGATCGGGATCTCCAGGGGCGGCTCGCCCTCGCCGGCCCAGAAGATGGTGCCCGACGCGTCCACCACGACGACGCGCGGCGTCCGGGCCAGCCCCCAGGTGATCGCCTCCGCCGGATCGTCCCAGGTCGGGCCCTCCTCCAGCACGCCGGTCTCGGCGCCCTCGGTGTCCCCGGCCGACCGCTCCCAGTACGCCGTCCAGACCTGCTGCCCGGCGGAGAGGTCCGGGTGCACGAAGACCGTGCCCCGCCCCCGCCAGGCGGCCAGCCGCTCCGGGACCACCGGCACCGGCGTCTCGCCGGTCACCGCCTCCAGGTCCTCCACGCCGAACGCGTGCGGCAGCAGCTCGGCCATCCGCAGCGTGCCGCCCTTCGCCTCGATGAGGCACTCCGGGCCGCCGTTCTCCCACAGCAGCTGCCGGCAGCGGCCGCACGGCATGAGCGGCTCGCCGGTGGCGTCGACGCAGGACAGCGCCACGATCCGGCCGCCGCCGGTGGCGTGCAGCGAGGAGACCACCCCGCACTCGGCGCAGAGGACCACGCCGTACGCGGCGTTCTCCACGTTGCAGCCGACCACCACCCGGCCGTCGTCGACCAGGGCGGCCGCCCCGACGGGAAACTTCGAGTAGGGCACGTACGCGTGCCGCATGACCTCGGTGGCGGCGGCCCGCAGCCGCTCCCAGTCGATCTCCATCACGACTCCCATTCTGCCCAATTCACGCTGATCGGTCGCGGTGGCGGCCGGAGACGACCGTGCCCGGCGGGTCCAACCCCGCCGGGCACGCTGCGTCGCGGGCGGTCAGCCCTTGATGTACGGCTTGCCGTCGGCGGCCGGCGCCCGGACCTTGCCGACCAGCCCGGCCACCGCCAGGATCGTCGCCAGGTAGGGCAGCATCGCGAGGAACTGGCTCGGGATGCTGCTGCCGATCGCGCCCAGGTAGGTGGCGAGCTGGTCGGCGAACCCGAAGAAGAGCGCGGCGAGCAGCGCACCGGTCGGGCTCCACCGGCCGAAGATCAGCGCGGCCAGGGCGATGAAGCCCTTACCGCCGATCATGTTCTTGGTGAACGAGTAGAGCGCCAGCGTGTACGAGGCGCCACCGACACCGGCCACCAGCCCGGCCATGATCACGTTGCGGTAGCGCAGTCGCAGCACCTTCACGCCGACCGTGTCGGCGGCCGTCGGGTGCTCACCCACCGACCGGGTCCGCAGGCCCCACCGAGTACGGAACAGCGCGATGTGGATGACCAGCACCAGCAGCAGGCCGACGTAGAGGAAGATGTTGCCCCGGAACAGCGCCGGACCGATCAGCGGGATGTCCTTGAGCAGCGGGATCTCCCAGTTGCTGAACCGCGGCGCGCTGTTGTACTTCGTCGCGTCGGTCTGCATGAGCCGCTCGTAGAGGAAGCCGGTGACGCCGACCGCCAGCAGGTTGAGCACGATGCCCATGACCACCTGGTCGACCAGGTAGCGGATGGCGAAGACGGCCAGCAGCAGCGAGATCAGCGCGCCGCCGATCGCGGCGGCGACCAGGCCCACCCAGACGCTGCCGGAGATGCTGCCGAACAGCGCGCCGGAGAAGGCGCCCATCAGCAACTGGCCCTCGATCGCCACGTTCACCACGCCGGAGCGCTCGCAGAGCACGCCGGCCAGGGCGCCGAAGATCAGCGGCAGGGCCAGGATGAACGTGCCCCGTACGACGTTGACCAGCGGCATGAAGTTGCGGCCCTCGGGGGCGGCGGAGACCTGCCAGCACAGGAAGCTCAGCACGAAGGCGACCAGCCCGACGCCGAGCACCAGGGTGAACCAGCGCTTCGGCACCCCGGCGAGCAGGGCGGCCCCGGCCGCGGCGGCGATGATGCCGAAGAGGATCGCGCCGACCGTGCCGTTGATCTCCAGGGCGGCGCCGCCCTCGGTCTCACTGAGCGTGAAGCGGGCCTGCTGGCCGGTGGCGAGCGCGCCGAACAGCACGGTGGCGAGCACGCCCAGCCCCAGCAGGACGGCTCCGGCCTTGCGGGCGCGCGTCCAGAAGCCCTCGTCGACCGCGGTCACGGCGACCTCGGGGACAGCGGTGGTGGACATGCTCACCAGCCCTTCGCGAGGCTCGTCTGCAGGCGGGCCGCGCGGGCCGCCCGGAGCTGGAAGATCGCCTTCACCATGGCCGGCGCGGCGATGAAGATGACGATGAGCGCCTGGAGCACGGTGACCAGTTCCAGCGAGATCCCGGAATAGGACTGCATCCGGTTGCCGCCGGCCTGGAGCGCGCCGAACAGCAGCGCGGCCAGCAGCACGCCCCACGGCTTCACCCGGCCGAGCAGGGCGACCAGGATGCCGTCGAAGCCGATCTGCGCGATCACCAGCGGGGTCAGCGCGTTCGCGGTCGAGCCGAGCACCATGTTCGACCCGCCGAGCCCGGCCAGCAGACCCGAGATCACCATGACCAGCACGTACGTCTTGGTCACGCTGATGCCGGCGGTCCGGGCGGCGTCCGGGTTCTCGCCGACCGCGCGCAGCTCGAAGCCGAGCGTCGAGCGGTTCAGCAGCCAGGCGATGAACCAGGTGGCGAGCACCGCGACCAGGATGCCGGCGTGAACCCGCAGGTCGGCGCCGAGCAGCCGGGGCAGTTGGGCGGAGGACTCGACCGGCTTGCTGATCGCGTCCGACCGGTTCGGGTTCTGCACCCCGCTCTGGATGATGATCCAGGACAGGAAGTAGACCGCTACGTAGTTGAGCATGATCGTGTTGATCACCTCGTGGGCGCCGGTGCGCGCCTTGAGGATGCCCGGGATGAAGCCCCAGAGCGCGCCGCCGAGCGCGCCGGCGATCAGCGCGACGAGCAGGTGCACCCCGGGCGGCAGCGGCAGCGCGAAGCCGGCGAGGGCGGCCAGGATGACACCGACGGTGGCCTGGCCCTGGGCGCCGATGTTGAACAGGCCGCCGCGGAAGGCGAGCGCGACCGCCAGGCCGGTGAAGACCAGCGGCGCCGTGTAGGTGAGCGTCTCCGAGATCGGGCCCATCGCGGCGGTGAAGCCGACCGCGTCCGGGTCGAAGATCGCGCCCTTGAACAGGTTCGCGTACGCCTCGCTGACCACGGTCCAGCTCGCGTTGAACGCGTCCGCCGGCCGGGCCGTGATGTAGCCGTAGGTGGCCAGCACCTCCGGGTCGGAGACGATGATCAGCACCGCGCCGACCAGCATGGCGAGCAGCACCGCGAGCACGGTCACGGTGACCGTGTTGGCCGCCCAGAGGTTGTCCAGGAAGAGCCGGCCCAGCGTGGGGCGGGGCTCACCGGCCGGGGGCTGCTTCGTCGCGGTGGCGGGCACCGCCCGCTCGGTGTCGCCGGCGGGCGCGGGCGGCGTGGCCCGGGCCTCCTGCCGAGCCTCCTGCGCCTCGGTCGCCGGCTCCTTGTCGGGGGAGCCCGACACCGGGTCTGGGTTGGTCATGCCTCGTCCTCGTTGCCAGGGCCGTCAGCGGTCGGGGTGGCGGTGTCCGGCGTGATGCCGGCCATCAGCAGGCCGATCTCCTCGCGGGGGGTGTCCGGGCCGACCACGCCGATGATCCGGCCGCGGTACATCACCGCGATCCGGTCGGCCAGGCCGATCACCTCGTCCAGTTCGCTGGAGACCACCATGACGGCGGTGCCGATGTCCCGCTCGCGGATGACCCGGCTGTGGATGAACTCGATCGAGCCGACGTCCACGCCCCGGGTGGGCTGGGCGGCGATGAAGAGCTTCAGCGGCCGGGACAGCTCCCGGGCCACGATCACCTTCTGCTGGTTGCCGCCGGAGAGGGTGCCGACCGCCGCGTCGGCCGAGGAGGTGCGGACGTCGAACTGCTCGATCCGCTCCTTCGCCGACCTGGCGATGGCGTCCGGCTTGAGCGAGAGGCCCTTGCCGAAGGGCGGCTGGTCGTAGATGTCCAGCACCAGGTTCTCCGCGACGGAGAACTCCTTGACCAGGCCGTCGACGCTGCGGTCCTCCGGGACGTACCCGACGCCGGCGCGGAGCACCTTCTTGGTGGTCCAGCCGTGCACGGCCTGGCCGTCCAGGGTGATCGAGCCGGCGAGCACCGGGCGCAGCCCCATGATCGCCTCGATCAGTTCGGTCTGCCCGTTGCCCTGCACGCCCGCGATGCCGAGCACCTCACCGGCGTGCACGGTCAGGTCCACGCCGTCGACCGCGCGTACCTGCCGGTCGTCGTCGACGACCAGGCCGGCGACCTGGAGCATCGGCTTGCCCGGCTGGGCCGGCTTCTTGTCCACGGTCAGCCGGACGCTGCGGCCCACCATGAGCGCGGCCAGCTCGTCGCGGCTGGCGCTCGGCTCGGCGGTGCCGACCGTCTTCCCGCGCCGGATCACCGTGATCCGGTCGGCGATCGCCTTGACCTCGCCCAGCTTGTGGGTGATGAACACGATCGACTTGCCGGCCTCCTTGAGCGACCGCATGACCGTGAGCAGTTCCTCGGTCTCCTGCGGGGTCAGCACGGCGGTCGGCTCGTCGAGGATGAGCAGGTCGACGTCGCGGGTGAGGGCCTTGACGATCTCCACCCGCTGCTGGATGCCGACCGGCAGGTCCTCGATCACCGCGTCCGGGTCGACCCGGAGGTTGTACCGCTCGGAAACCTCGGCGACCTCGCGCCGGGCCCGCCGCCGGTCGAGGAAGCCGGTGAAGCTCCCTTTGGTCTGTTCCGCGCCGAGCATCACGTTCTCGGCCACGGTGAAGACCGGCACCAGCATGAAGTGCTGGTGCACCATGCCGATCCCGGCGGCGATCGCGTCGGACGGGCCCTTCAGCTTCAGCGGCTTGCCGTCGACCAGGATCTCGCCCTCGTCGGGCTGGTACAGCCCGTACAGCACGTTCATCAGGGTCGACTTGCCGGCGCCGTTCTCGCCGAGCAGGGCGTGGATCTCTCCAGGCTCCACCGTCAGGTCGATGTGGTCGTTGGCGACCAGATCACCGAACCGCTTGGTGATGCCGCGCAGTTCGAGTCTCAGCGCAACCTCCTGGAGTGCGAGCGATGGTGCAGCGTAGCGGCTGCCGCGCCGCCACCGCGCCGGGTGGGGTCAGAGGGGGATCAAGGTGACCGGCCGCCCCGGCGTCGCGCGGGCTGTTTCCCGCGTGCGCCGAGGCGGCCGGATCGTCAAACCTGGTGCCCGCCGGCCCCCGCTGCCGATGATCTCACCGCGGCGGCCGGCGGAGCGGTCACTTGGTCGGCTGGGCCTTCGAGGTGACCTTGATGGTGCCGGCGGCGATGTCCGCCTTGATCTTGTCGACCTCGGCCTTCAGGTCAGCGGGGACCTTGCTGTCGAAGTCGTGGTACGGGGCGATCGAGACGCCGTTGTTGGCCAGGGTGCCGACGAAGCCCGGCTGAGCCTGGAGCTTCTCGCCGGTGGCGGCCTTCAGCACGGCGTCCTTGACGGCGTCCGGGATGTTCTTGACGACCGTGGTGACGAGCGCCGGGCAGTTCGGGGTGCTCTCGCAGCCGTCGACGTCCACCCAGACGACCGAGTACTTGCCGCCCGAGGCCTGCGCCGCGGCGGTGGTGCCGAGGCCGGCGCCGCCGGCGACCGGCATGATGATGTCCGCGCCCTGGGCGACCAGCGCGTCGGAGACCTTCTTGCCCTCGTCCTGCTTGACGAAGTCGTTGGTGAAGGAGCCCTTCTGGGTGGCCTTGTCCCAGCCGATGACCTGGACGTTCTTGCTCTTGGCCTTGTTGTAGTACGCCACGCCGTCGGCGAAGCCGTCCATGAAGATGGTGACCGGCGGGATCGGGAGGCCACCGTAGGTGCCGACCTTGCCGGACTTGCTCATCCCGGCGGCGAGGTAACCGGCCTGGAAGGCGGCCTGCGCGGTGTCGAACTGCATCGGGTAGACGTTGCCGACGCCCGGGTTCGCGTCCACGATGCCGAACTGCTGGTTCGGGTTCGCCGTGGCGGCCTTCTTGGTGGCGTCCTGCATCAGGCCACCGACGGCCAGGATGAAGTCGCACTTCTGGTTGACGAACCCGGTCAGGTTGACCTCGTAGTCCGCCTCGGCCTTCGACTGGACGTTCTTGATGTCGATGTTGTCGTTCTCCTTCTTCGCCTCCTGCAGGCCCTTCCAGGCGGAGGTGTTGAAGGACTTGTCATCGATGCCGCCCACGTCGGTCACCATGCAGGCGCTGAACTTCTTGCCGCCGTTGCCGCCGGCGTTCTTGTCGTCCTTGGGAGCCTCACCACATGCGGCGGCGCCCAGTACGAGGCCACCCGCCACGATGGCGGAGGCGATCCGCATCCCACGCACAGAGCGCAAGACGTCTCCTTCCCATTGCACACCGCGTCGTGCGCGGTGGCAGCCCTTGCGCCGGCCTGCGGTGTGCCGCCGGCGTCCCACGTTACGGACGGGAGCGTACGCCCGCGCCCACCCACCGGCCGACAATCGTGCACGACTGTTGAACGGTCGTTACCCCTACGTAACCGATGCGTGGGGCACATCACCTTTCGTGCCGACGGCCCTCCGGAGAGGTGTCGCGAACGTCCGTTTTCCGTGGTCTTCCCGCTGTGCCGGAGGGCTAACGCCAGAAGACCGCCACCGCCGCGTTGACCAGCGTCAACCCGACGATCGCAAGGAAGTGCCCGCGGTTCACGGACTCCCGCTTACGGGAGAAGAAGACCATGACAAAGATCAGCAGCGCGAGCACCAACTTGGTAACAAGCTTGGCGGGCGCCGGCTCGTCGCCGTCGCGCAGCGGGGCGGCGAGACCGATTCCGGTCAGCAGCCCGATCACCGAGCCCCAGAGCATGGCCGCGTTGATGCGCAACCGGCCGCTGACGTACTGGGCGATCGAGCCGCCCAGCAGCAACGCGAACCCGATCAGATGGACGTAGAGAAGGATCAGTCGGAGAGCTTCCACGCCAGACATCCTCCCCCATCAACGACGACTTGTAGTAGCCGGCCCGCCGAGGTGCCGTCATACCGTGACCTCGGCGGGCCGCTGCTCCGCCGCGGGGCCGCCCGCGCCGACCCGCGCGGGGCGGCGGCCGACGAGGACCAGGGCGAGGCCGACCAGGGCGTAGCCGGCCAGCACGGCCACCGGCCGGCCGGCGCCCGCCCCGTCGAAGAACGCGGCCGAGCGCAGCAACGTGGCGCCCGCTCCGACCGGCAGGTACTGCCCGATCGCACCCCAGGGCTGCGGCAGCAGCTCGGGCGCGGCGCCCACCGCGGAGAGCGGGTTGCCGACCAGGAAGACGAGCAGCGCGCCGAGCCCGATCCCGGGAGCGCCGAGCAGCGCGCCGAGGCCCGCCACGGTGCCCGCCGCGGCCAGCGCGAACAGTCCGATGGCGCCCGCCTCCCGCCACAGGTCGCCGTCGAGGACGCCGAGCCAGCCGTGCAGCACCGCGGCGCCCACGAGGCCGGCCAGGACCGCGAAGCCGAGCAGGCCGGCCAGCCGCGCCGCCCGCCGGGCGACCAGCACGGTGAGCAGCGCCCCGGCCAGCATGCCGGTCAGCGCCAGCGGCAGGAACCCGGCGGCGAAGCCGGCCCCGCGGGGGTCGTCCGGGTCGGCCGGCACGACCTGTACCACCGGCACGGGGCGGCCGGCGGAGAGCTGCGCGGCGGCCTCGGTGAGCAGTGCGGCCACGGTCGGGCTCGCGGCCGGGGCGGTGTGCAGGGCGACGCCGTCCGGGCCGACCACGAAGGCGGCGTACGCCTCCCGGTCGCGCAGGGCCCGGTCGGCGGCCGCCGCGTCCGGCAGCGTGGCGACGGCGAAGCCACCCGGGCGGGCCGCGGCGAGCCGGGCGGCCAGTTCGGCGGCCGCGGGCGCCGGCCCGGCGACGGCGATCGGCAGGTCACGCGGCGCCAGGTGGGCGGCCGGCGCCGCGAAGAGGGGTACGAGCAGCGCCTGCACCACCACCGCCAGGCTGGCGAGCAGCGCGGCGAGCAGCCACGGCGAGCGGATCCGGGTCGGGTGAGCGGACATCCCCGCCTCCTTAAAACGAACGTTCGTTCTCTTGACCTGAGGGTGCGCCGCCGGACGGCCCGCCGTCAAGAACGAATGTTCGCTTTACACTGTGGGTCGTGCCACGCGTATCGGACGAACACCTCGCGGCCCGCCGCCAGCAGATCCTCGACGCGGCCCGGCGCTGCTTCCGGCGCGACGGCTTCCACAACACCTCGATGCAGGACGTGATCAGGGAGGCCGGGCTCTCGGTCGGCGCGGTCTACCGCTACTTCCCGAGCAAGAACGACCTGATCACCGCGATCGCCCAGTCGGTGATCGGCGGCGCCGAGGGGCTCTTCGCCGAATTGGCCGAGGCCGACCCGCCGCTGCCGCTGGTCGACGCGCTGCACCGGGCCCTCACCTACGTCGACGGGCAGTCCGACCCCGACGGCGTGCTGCCGCTGGCCATCCAGGTGTGGGGCGAGGCGCAGCGGGACCCGGCTCTCGCCGAGTTCGTCGGCCGGACGTACGCGAGTTTCCGCACCCACTTCACCACCCTGGCCCGGCGCGCCCAGGCGGCCGGCGAGCTGCCCGCGGACGCCGACCCGGAGGCGGTCGGCGCGGCCCTGTTCGGCCTGGTCCCCGGCTACATCCTGCAGCGCATCCTGACCGGCTCCCCGGACCGGCACACCTATCTGGCCGGAGTCCGCGCCCTCCTCGCCGCCCACCGCGGTTAGGAGGGGCCCCCTTCGCCAGGAAGGCCCCTCCTCCGGCTTCAGGCGAGGCGCCAGACCTGGAAGGTGGGGCCGTCGGCGGGGAGGGTGACCGCGCCGTCAGCGTCCGGGCGCAGCGCCGGGGCACCGCCGTACACGTTCTCGCCGGCCGGCAGGCCGGTCAGCCGGACCGGGGTGCCGGCCGCCCGGCGGGCCAGCACGAGCACCGTGCCGGCCGGCGCCTCGCGGAGGAAGACCAGCGTGTCCGCGTCGGCGTGCACCCAGCGCAGGCCGCCGTGCCGCAGCGCCGGCTCGTCGCGGCGCAGCGCCAGCAGCGACCGGTACGCGTCGAAGGTCCGCCGGTCCCAGCTCTCCGGCCGGTGCCACGGCATCGGGGTACGCGACCCCTCCCCGTTGGCGCCGGTCAGGCCCAGCTCGTCGCCCGCGAAGACCACCGGGGTGCCGGGCATGGTGGCGAGCAGGCCGGCGGCCACCTCCTGCCGGGCCGCGTCGCCGACCACGGTGCGGATCCGGGCCGAGTCGTGCGAGCCGAGCAGCTGCCACGAGTGCGTGTACGACCGCCACGAGATCAGCGACCGGTAGGTGTTCATGGTGGCCAGCACCGCTCCCGCGTCCCGCCGCCGCACCCCGCCCGGGGTGCCGAGGAAGTTCGGCAGCGTGCCGTCGCCCTGCCGCAGCCAGGACCAGACCGGGTCGGTGAAGCCGACGTAGTTCATGGTGCCGTGCCAGCCGTCCCGGTCCAGGTCACCGGTGTGGTCGTGGCCGTGCTCGGCGAGCAGCAGAGCGTCGGCCCGGGTGTCGGCGACCACCTCGCGCAGCAGCCGGGCCACCTCGTGGGTGTACGCGTCCGCGCCCCGCCGGCCGGTCATGTTCGCCACGTCCACCCGCCAGCCGTCCAGCGCGTACGGCGAGCGCAGCCAGCGGCGCAGCAGGGAGTCCTCGGCGGTGGCGAAGCGGCGGCGCAGCTCGGCGCTGCCCCAGTTGAGCTTCGGCAGCGACTTGACCCCGTTCCACGACTCGTAGTCCGACCCCGCCAGGTCGAAGTAGTACAGCTCCCGCTCGGGCGCGTGCACGTCGGAGACGGCGGCCGTGAACCAGTGGTGGGCGTCGCCGGTGTGGTTGCTGGTGATGTCGCCGAGCAGCCGCCAGCCCCGGGCGTGCACCGCGTCGGCCAGCCGGGCCAGGGCGGCGTCCCCGCCGAGCAGCGGGTCGACGGTGTCGAAGCTGGCCGCGTCGTACCGGTGGTTGGAGCGGGCCGGGAAGATCGGCGTGAGGTAGACGGTGTTCACCCCGAGCCGGTCCAGGTGGTCGAGGCGCTCGGTGATCCCGTCGAGGTCGCCGCCGTAGAACTGGCGGGGCGTCTCCGGACCGCGCCCGATCACCGGGGTGTCCCAGTCGCACGGGATCGCCCAGTCCGGCGCCGTCCGGCCGGCCGCGGCGGCCGAGCGGGCGAACCGGTCCGGGAAGATCTGGTAGATCACCGCGTCCCGGGCCCAGGCCGGCGGCCGCGCGTAGCTGACCAGCTTGAAGTCGGCGCTGTCCGGCACGTCGTGGTCGACGGAACCGGCCGCGTTCAGCCAGCGGGCGCCCGCCGGGCCGTCGAGCAGGAACCGGTAGTTGCTGACCGGGTTGCGCACCTCGACGTCGGCCCGCCACCACACGTCACCACCCTCGCTGCGGTCGACCACCGCCTCGGCGAAGCGCGGCTCGCCGTCGCCGGTGGTCCGGACGTGCACCTGGCGGACGTCGGCGCCGGCCGGCACCCGGACGAAGACCGGGACGGTCTGCCCGAGGGCGGGCTCCTGCTCGGGGACGTAGGTGGCGGATCCGTCGTGGTGCGGCTGGAGAGAAGACATGGGCATGCCCTTCGCGTCGGTGCGGACGGGGAGTGGGCGGGCACCCGCCGCGGCCGGTCACCCGACCGCGGCGGTCCGCCCGGAAACCGCTCCGGTGTACGTCGACACGACGCCCTTGCCGCAGCGTGAGCCGAGGAGGCTCAGCCTTTGACGGCTCCGGCGGTCAGGCCGGAGACGATGTAGCGCTGGAGCAGCTGGAACACCAGCACCGTCGGGATGGCGGTGAGCAGGGTGCCCGCCGCGAACATCCCGAAGTTGTTGTTGCGCTCGCCGGCCACCATGCCGAACATCCCGACCGCCAGGGTTTTCGAGTCCGGCTCGGTGAGGAACACGTTGGCGATGATGAACTCGTTGATCGAGCCGATGAAGGCGAGCAGCCCGGTCACCGCCAGGATCGGCGCCACCAGCGGCAGCATGATCCGGAAGAAGACCTGGGCGTGCGAGGCGCCGTCCATGGTCGCCGACTCGTCCAGCTCCTTCGGCAGGGTGTCGAAGAAGCCCTTCATGAGCCAGGTGTTCGCGCCGAGCGCGGTGCCCATGTAGAGCAGGAACAGGCCCCACGGGGTGTTGAAGCCGATCGCCGGCCACAGGCCGGTGACCGTCGTGAAGATCAGGAAGATCGCCACGATGGCCAGGAACTGCGGGAACATCTGGATCAGCAGCAGCGCGAGCAGCCCGACCCGGCGACCGGCGAACCGCATCCGGGAGAACGCGTACGCCGCCAGCGCCGACAGGAAGATCGACGCGAAGCTGGCCACGCCGGCGAGCAGCAGCGAGTTGAGGAACCAGTGGGCGAACGGCGTCTTCTGGAACAGGTTCGTGAAGTTCTCCAGGGACGCCCCGGTCGGCAGCAGCTCCGTCGACGAGAGCGTGCCGAGCGGGTTGAGCGCCGCGGAGATCACGAACAGGATCGGGAAGAGGCTGAACGCCACGGCCAGCACCCCGACCACGTGCCGCCAGCCCACCTGGGCGAACCAGCGTCCCTTCGACCTCCCCGTCCCGGCCCGGTTGGCGACGGCGGCGTCCGACAAGGTGGTCACGAGTAGACCTCCTCCTGCTTGCGGGTCCGCGAGAAGCTGATCGCCGCCACGATCGCCACGATCGCGAAGATGAAGATCGAGACCGTGGTGGCCAGCCCGTACTCGGCGCCCTGCGCGCCGAAGGCCAGCCGGTAGGTGTAGGTGATGAGCAGGTCGGTGGCGCCGTTGGTCGGGTTGTCCGGCGCGAACGGCCCGCCCTCCGTGGTGAACAGGATCGCGTTGACGTTGTTGAAGTTGTACGCGAACGAGGCGATGAGCAGCGGCGAGAGCGCGACCAGCAGCAGCGGCAGGGTGACCGCGCGGAACGACTGCCACGGGCTGGCGCCGTCGACCGAGGTGGCCTCGGTCAGCTCGCGCGGGATCGCCTGGAGCGCGCCGGTGGCGACCAGGAACATGTACGGGTAGCCGAGCCAGAGCTGCACGAGCAGCACCGCGATCCGCGCCGACCAGGTGCCGCCGAACCAGTCGATGTCCAGCCCGAACAGGTTGTTGATCAGGCCGAAGTCGGTGTTGAACATGTCCCGCCAGACCAGCAGCATGGCGAACGACGGCATGGCGTACGGCAGGATCAGCAGGACCCGGTAGAGGTTGGTGCCGCGCATCCGGGGCGAGTGCAGGGCGAGCGCGATGGCCATGCCGAGCAGGAAGGTGAGCCCGGTCGAGCCGATCGCGAAGGCGAAGTTCCACAGCAGGGTCCCGAAGAACGGCCTGGAGATGTCCGGGTCGGTGAGCACCCGGGTGAAGTTCTTCAGCCCGACGTTGACCTTCCAGCCCTGGGCGAGCCGCTCCCCGTCGGAGGCGACGAAGGAGCCGTTCGCCGGGTCGGCGGTCCAGGTCCTGCCGGTCTCGCTGTCCTTGACGCAGTCGCAGCCCGCGTCGTACGCCCGCACGGCCTTGCCCTCGTAGGCACGGGACAGGCCGTTGGAGCGGACCGCGCCACCGGCGGTCGGCACCACCAGGTCGGTGATGTCCTTGCTGCGGCCGCTGGCCTGACCGAAGTTGAGCACGGTGTAGCCGGCGGCCTCGGTGATCTTGCCGGTCGGGCTGACCGTGACGTCACCGGCGTCGAGCTTGCGCAGCCCGCCCGCGTCGCCCGCGAAGACCTCCCTGGTCTTCGGGTCGCTGAGCAGGAACACCAGCGCGCCGGTGGCCGGGTCGCCCTTCGTGGCGATGGAGAGGGAGTACTCGGTGGAGCCGGGGACCTGCTGCACCGAGGAGGTCTGGATGGCGACGATCGCGTCGTCCTTGCTGCCGCGGTGGCCGTCGCCGAAGTTCGTGAACGCGGTGCTCGCCGTGTAGAGCACCGGGAAGACCTGGAAGGCGATGAGGAAGAGCGTGCCGGGGACCAGGTACTTGGCCGGGATGTGGCGGCGGCCGAGGTAGAGGTAGAACAGGCCCGCGGTGGTGGCGGCGAGGATGCCCAGCCCGACCCAGTGCTCGGCCTCGACGAGCGGGAACGCCGCCCAGATCGCGATCCCGGCCACCAGGCCGAGCAGGACCACCTTGACGACGAGGCCGGTCGCGGTGATCGGCGCGTGGTTCCGCGCGGTACGGGACGTGCGCGGGAGCCCGCGGCGAACGGGCTCCCGGCCCGGGGCCTGCTCAGCAGACCCCGGGCCGGACAGCGACGTGCTCATTACTTGATCTGACCCGCGATGGTCTTGCCCGCGGCGGTGATCGTCTTGGCCGGGTCGGCGCCACCGATGATGGCGGCCTCCGCCTTGCCGAACGGGTCCCAGATCGCGGCCATGGCCGGGATCGCCGGGAGCACCTGACCGTTCTTGCCGGCCTCGGAGAACTTGGCCAGGTCCGGGTCCTCGCCCTTGACCTGGTCGAAGGCGGCGGTCAGCGCCGGCGGGCGCGGCTCGGCCTTGTACAGCGCGACGGCCAGCTCGGGCTTCGTCACGTAGTTGGTGACGAACTCCTGGGCCAGGGCCTTGTTCTTGCCCTTGGCGGCGACGTAGAACGCCTGGACGCCCACGAACGGCTGGGCCTCCTTGCCACCGGCGAAGCCGGGGACCGGCGAAATGTCGTACTTGATGTTGGCCTTCTTGGCGTCCGCGATGGCCCACGGGCCGGAGACCAGGAAGGCGCACTTCTTGCCGGTGAAGGTGGCGATGGAGTTCTCGCCGGTGATGGAGCGCTTCAGCGCGCCGTCGCCCTTCTCACCGAGCTTCGCGATCTTCTGGAAGGCCGCGATCGACTCCGGCTTGCCCACGCCCAGGTCCTTCGGGTCGTAGTCGCCGTTGGCCGCGGTGCCGAACAGGTAGCCGCCGCCCGAGGTGTACAGCGGGTAGATGTGGTACGCGTCGCCGTTCTGGCCGGACTGGAGGCAGAGGATCTCGCTGGCCTTCTTCTCGGCCTTGAGCTTCTTGCCGGCGGCGACCAGGTCCTCGATCGTCTTCGGCGCCTCGGGGGCCAGCTCGGTGTTGCGGATCAGCGCGACGTTCTCGGTGGCGTAGGGGACGCCGTAGAGCTGGCCGTTGAAGGTGACGGCCTTGACGGCGGTCTCGTTGAACGCGCTCTTCTGCTCGGCGGCGAGCTGCACCGGGTCGATGGCGCCGTTCTGGACCAGGTTGCCGATCCAGTCGTGCGCGCCGACCACGACGTCCGGACCGCTGCCCTGCTGCGAGGCGGTGACGAAGTTGGTCTGCAGGTCCTTGGAGACGGCCTGGACCTCGACGGTCACGCCGTTCTCCTTGCCGAACTCCTCGGCGAACGGCTTCAGGGCCGCGGTCCGCTTGTCGTCGGCCCAGATGACCAGCTTGCCACCGGTGGCCTTGGCGGACTCCTTGGCGGCCGGCTTGTCGCTGTCGCTGCCGCCGCAGCCGGACGCGGCGAGCGCCAGGCCGAGGACAGCGACCACACCCGCGGTACGGATGCGCATCGGTACTCCTGTCGTCATGGCGGCCTGCCGGGGGAAGGGCGGCCCGCCAGTGGGAACCTCGGAAATTTCTTGCTGACCGGCGCGGGGATGCTGCGCCGCTGCTCTCGCATGTTGCGGGGACGTTAGCAAGAGGTTGCAGAGAATGGAAGGGCTTGCAGGAGCGTACGCAAGAACTTGCTCGTGAGCTAAAGTGCCGCCATGCGCGCTCGACTGTCCGACATCGCCCAACAGGCCGAAGTCAGCGAGGCCACGGTGTCGCGGGTGCTCAACGACCGCCCCGGAGTGGCCCCCGAGACCCGGCAGGCCGTCCTCACCGCCCTCGACGTGCTCGGCTACGAGCGCCCCGCCCGGCTGCGCAAGCGCAGCGCCGGGCTGGTCGGCCTCGTCGTGCCCGAGCTGGACAACCCGATCTTCCCGGCCTTCGCCCAGGTCATCGAGTCGACGCTGGCGCAGAGCGGGTTCACCCCGGTGCTCTGCACGCAGACCCCCGGCGGGGTCACCGAGGACGAGTACGTCGAGATGCTGCTCGACCGGCAGGTCTCCGGGATCGTCTTCGTCTCTGGCCTGCACGCCGACACCGCCGCCAACCACGACCGGTACCGCGCGCTGATCGCCCGCCCGCTGCCGATCGTCATGATCAACGGATACGCGCCCGGCATCGCGGCGCCCTTCGTCTCGTGCGACGACGGCGAGGCCACCGAGCTGGCCGTCGCGCACCTCGTGGCGCTCGGCCACCGGCGGATCGGCCTGATCACCGGCCCGGACCGCTTCGTGCCGGTGCAGCGCCGGGTGGCCGGCTTCCGCGCCGCGATGACCCGGCTGGTCGGCACGACCGAGGCGGAGGTCGGCGAGCTGGCCGAGCTCTCCCTGTTCGGTGTCGAGGGCGGCGAGGCCGCCGCGGGCCGGCTCATCGAGCGCGGCGTGACCGGTCTGGTCTGCGGCTCGGACCTCATGGCGCTGGGTGCGATCCGGGCCGCCCGGCAGCGCGGTCTCAGCGTCCCCGCCGACGTCTCGGTGGTCGGCTACGACGACTCCCCGCTCATGGCCTTCACCGACCCGCCGCTGACCACCATGCGCCAGCCGGTCGCCGCCATGGCGGTGGCCGCCGTCCGCGCCCTGGTCGACGAGATCAACGGGCACGCCGCGCCGAACTCCGAGTACCTGTTCCGCCCCGAGCTGGTGGTGCGGGGCTCGACCGCGGTGGCCCGTCCGGCCGGCGGCGCGAACCGCCAGCGCCCCTCCTCGGTCGATCCCACCCTGGCCGTCCCCGCCTGACCGCTTGCCGTCAGTTCTTGCGCAAGGAATGCTTGACTCTTGCAGCGCTCGGGCGGCATTCTGCTCAGACGCCCTGCCGTCCCGCGCCACAGAACGGGGATCCACACCGATGACCTCCGCCCCCCACCCCACGCCGCTGCCCGCCGACGACGACTGGTGGCGGTCCGCGGTCGTCTACCAGGTGTACGTCCGCAGCTTCGCGGACGCGAACGGGGACGGCGTCGGGGACCTCCAGGGCATCCGGCGGCGCCTGCCGTACCTGCGCGAGCTCGGGGTGGACGCGCTCTGGCTGACCCCCTTCTACACCTCGCCGCAGGTCGACGCCGGCTACGACGTGGCCGACTACCGCGACGTGGACCCGATCTTCGGCAACCTGACCGACTTCGACGCGATGATCACCGACGCGCACGGCCTGGGCCTGCGGATCATCGTGGACCTGGTGCCCAACCACACCTCCAGCGCGCACCCGTGGTTCATCGCGGCCCTCGCCGCGGGCCCCGGTTCCGCCGAGCGCGAGCGCTACCTCTTCGCCGAGGGCAGGGGCGAGCAGGGCGAGCTGCCGCCGAACGACTGGGAGAGCATCTTCGGCGGCCCCGCCTGGACCCGGGTGGCCGACGGCCAGTGGTACCTGCACCTGTTCGACCCCGCCCAGCCCGACCTCAACTGGCGCCACCCGGAGGTGCGCGCCGAGTTCGAGGACATCCTGCGGTTCTGGCTCGACCGGGGCGTGGACGGCTTCCGGATCGACGTGGCGCACGGGATGATCAAGGCCGAGGGGCTGCCGGACGTCGGCTTCAACTCGATGACCACCGGCCGGCGCCAGTCCGAGCTGCTGGGCAAGGGCCGGCTGCCCTACTTCGACCAGGACGAGGTGCACGACATCTACCGCGCCTGGCGGCCGATCCTGGACAGCTACCCGGGCGGGCGGATGGCGGTCGCCGAGGCGTGGGCGGAGACCCCGCAGCGGCTCGCCCGCTACATCGGCCCGGACGAGCTGCACCAGGCGTTCAGCTTCGACTTCCTCGACGCCACCTGGTCGGCCGACTCGTTCCGCAAGGTGATCGACACGGCGCTCGCCGAGTCGACCATCGTGGGCGCGCCGACCACCTGGGTGCTCTCCAACCACGACCGGCAGCGGCACGTCACCCGGTACGGCGACGGCGAGGTCGGCCTGCGCCGTGCCCGGGCCGCCGCCCTGCTGATGTTCTCCCTGCCCGGCTGCGCCTACGTCTACCAGGGCGAGGAGCTGGGCCTGCCCGAGGTGCTGGACCTCCCCGACGAGCTGCGGCAGGACCCGGCGTTCCTGCGCACCGGCGAGAGCCGGGACGGCTGCCGGGTGCCGATCCCGTGGAGCGGCGAGCTGGCCCCGTACGGCTTCGGTCCGGACGGCAGCGAGCTGAGCTGGCTGCCGGCCCCGGCGACCTGGCGGGCCCTCTCGGTGGCCGCCCAGGCCGGGGTGACCGGCTCGACGCTGGAGCTCTACCGGGCCGCGCTGCGGATCCGGCACGAGCACCCGGCCCTGGCCGGCACCGGCGGCATCACCTGGCTGGAGACCGAACCCGGGGTGCTGGCGTTCCGCCGCGCCGCCGGGGACGCCGAGCTGACCTGCGTGGTCAACCTCAGCGGCGCGGAGGTGACGGTCGCCGGCCACGGCCGGCCGGTCGTCGCCAGCGCGGAGGTCACCGAGCGGGGCGACGGGCACGTTCTGCCGGTGGACGCGGCTGCGTGGTTCGAACGGCGCTGAGCCGGGTAACCCGCCATTGACCTGGTCGTCCGTTGTGCCCCGCGCCGACGGGCGGCTGGGCTACCGACCCCTTGTGGTGGGGGGTGAGGTGGCACCGGCCCCTCGGGGACTCGTTCCCGGGGGGTCGGTGTCCATCTGGGACCGTGGGGTACCACGTGGTGATGACCGCACACATGGCGCAGTACACGCTCGATGTCAGCGACGTCGACCGGATGGCCGGGTTCTGGTCGGCCACCCTCGGCTACACGGTCCGGCAGGGCCGTGACGGCAGCGCGAAGCTCTATCCACCGCCCGGCGGCTCCGGCCCGACCGTCTGGTTGCAGGGCAGCGGCACCCCGAAGCGCGGCAAGAACCGGCTCCACCTGGACCTGGTCTCCGACGGGGACCCGGTGGCCGAGGTCGACCGGCTGATCGGGCTCGGCGCCCGACGCGTCGACGTCGGGCAGACCGGCACGGAGGGCTTCGTGGTGCTCGCCGACCCGGAGGACAACGAGTTCTGCGTGCTCAACGGGCCGCCGAGCTGACCCCTCAGGCTCCCCTGCTGGTCAGCAGCTCGGCGATCCGGGCGAGACCGGCCCGGACCTCGTCCCGGCTGGGCGGTGCCGCCGGCTCCGGCTCCCGCTCGGCGGCCAGCTCCAGCTCGTCGTCGATGACGTCCTCGAAGTCGCCGTAGAGGTCCGCCTGGTCGACCTGGGCGGCCTCGTCCTCGGCGGCGATCTGCGCGGCGGCGATCTCGCCGCGGATCTCCTCGGGCGTCAGCGCCGGCAGCAGCGGTTCCACCACCGCCATGAGCTGCTCCTCGGCCACCACCGCCTCGGCCAGGGCGAGCGCGTGCGGCCGCTCGTACGGGCCGCAGACCACCGGCTCCCACTCGTCGTCGTCGCCGAGCGGGCCGAAGGTGATGATCCACGGCAGGCCCAGCATCGGCGAGTCGTCCGGCAGGTCGAGTGTCACGAGTGCGCCCACCGGCCCATCATGGTCGGTCGCGGCACGGACGTGCGCCTCATTCACGCCAACTCCCCCCTCTCCGGCGGTCGCTCTCACCCGTGCGTACCGGCGTCCAGAGCCGCACGGACCAGGGCGACGGCGCGGTCCGGCGGGACGCCCAGGCGGAGCGCCTCGGCGGCGTACGCCGTGGCGGCGCGGTGCAGGCGGTCGGTGGCGTCGTCGCGCCCGGGGGCCACCACGGTGCCGTGCCGGCCGCGGGTCTGCACCAGCCCGGCGGACTCCAGCTCCCGGTACGCCCGCGCCACCGTGTTCACGGCCAGGCCCAGGTCGGCGGCGAGCTGCCGGACCGCGGGCAGGCGGGTGCCCACCGGCAGCCGACCGTCGCCGATCATCGCGGCGAACTGCCCGCGCACCTGCTCGTACGGCGGCACCGCCGAGTCCTGCTCGATCCGGATCCGCGTGCTCATCCCGCTCCTCCCGGCGTTCCCGGGTCGGTCGCCTCGTCGACCTCCACGTCCACGTCCCGCCCGCCGCCCTCGGCCAGGTCCACCACCCGGCCGTAGCGGCTGGTGGCGGCCAGCGCCGCACCGAAGAGCACCATCTGGTTGAGCAGGTAGAGGTAGAGCAGCAGCCCCACCGCCGTGGCCACCACGGTGTAGGCGGGGTTGCGCTCGGTGCGCACCACGTAGTAGCGCCCCACGGTGTTGAGCAGCGTGATGCCGATGGCGACCGCCAGCACGGCGGGGCGCAGCCGGCGGCGGCTCATCCGCAGCCGCGGCACCGCCACCAGCAGCGCGGTGGCCAGCACCGCGTTGACCACCACGCTGAGGACCGCGCTGACCGTGGTCAGGCCCACCGACCCGGTGCTGCGCAGCAGGAAGCGCAGCAGCGACTCCAGCGCGTCCACGGCGGCCACCGAGACGCCGAGCAGCACGAAGACCGCGACCAGCACGCCCAGGTCGACCAGGCGGCGGACCACCAGGTTGCCGGGCTGCTGGTTGAAGCCGTACATGAGCCGCTGCGAGGAGCGGATCGCCTCGACCCAGCCGATCCCGGTGAAGACCAGGATGACCAGGCCGACCACGCCGACCGTGTTGCTGCTCTCGGCGATCTGCGTGGTGTCGAGGAACGGCAGGTTCCCCTCCAGGAAGTCGCCCGCCGCGTTGCTGACCTCGTGGTTGCCCTGGAGGACCGCGCCGAAGATCCAGTAGCCGACCAGGGCCAGCGCGAACACGGCGAAGAAGCCGTAGTAGGCGATGGCGGCGGCCAGCCGACCGGCGAGCAGGTCGGCGTAGAGCGTGCCGGCCCGCCACACGTGGTCGAAGACCGACGACCGGGCCCGGGCCGCGTCGACGCGTCGACCGAGCGCCGCCTCGATCCGGCCGATGACGTTCACCCCGCCATCCTCACCGATCCGCCCGCTCCCGGGAGGCAGGCCGACCGCGTGCTCAGCTCAGCCGCCGAGGCGGAAGTCGCGGCGGGGCTGCCACCGGGCGGCCCCGCTGTGCGAGAACAGCGTGAACGCCTCCACCTCGAAGAGGGCGGAGAAGTCGGCCAGGTCCTCGTACGCCTTGTCGAGCACCTCCGCCGGCACGTCCTGGGCCACCGTGACGTGCGGGTGGTACGGGAAACGCGCCTCGCGGTGCAGCTCGGGGGCCGCGTTGATGGCCGCGGCGAGCACTTCGCACTCGCTGATCCCGGCGGCCACCGCCACGAAGACCACCTGGGTGACCGGCCGGAACGTGCCGGTGCCCCGCAGGTGCAGGGTGAACGGCAGGTGGGTGGCGGCCACCCGGGTCAGGTGCTCCTCGACGGCCGGCAGCGCGCGCACCGGGATCTCGGTGGGCCCGAGCAGGGTGACGTGCGCCGGGACGGCCTGGGGGTCGCCCGCCTCGATCCGCCGGCGGGTGAGCATGCCGCCCCACGGCTCCGGGATGTCGACCGCGATCCCGATCTGGATGGTGTCACCGACGTCCGGTGCCCCGTCCCTGCCATCCACGCTGTGCGCCATCCCTCCGGCCACCGACTGCGACACCCGTTCCCGCCGGGCCGCTACTCGAACCGGACCGGGGGGAAGAAGCCGATCCGCTCGTACGCGGTGTGCAGCGTCGCGGCGGCCACCGCGCGGGCCTTCTCGGCGCCCTGCGCGAGCAGCTTGTCGAGCTGCGCCGGGTCGTCGAGGTAGGCGCGGGTGCGCTCCTGGATCGGGGTGACGAACTCCCGGACCACCTCGGCGAGGTCCTTCTTCAGGTCGCCGTAGCCCTTGCCGTCGTACGCGGCGACGAGGTCGTCGATGCCGCGTCCGGAGAGCGCCGAGTAGATGGTGAGCAGGTTGGTGATGCCCGGCTTGCCCTCGGCGTCGAAGACGATCTCACGCCCGGTGTCGGTGACGGCCGAGCGGATCTTCTTAGCCGAGCGGGCCGGATCCTCCAGCAGGTCGATGATGCCGGCCGGGGAGGAGGACGACTTCGACATCTTGGCCGTCGGGTCCTGCAGGTCGGTGATCTTCGCGGTGTCCTTGACGATGTGCGGGGCGGGCACCGTGAAGGTGGGGCCGAACAGCGAGTTGAACCGCTGGGCCAGGTCGCGGGAGAGCTCCAGGTGCTGCCGCTGGTCCTCGCCGACCGGCACCGCGTGGGCCTGGTAGAGCAGGATGTCGGCGGCCTGGAGGATCGGGTAGGTGAACAGGCCGACGCTGGCCCGCTCGCTGCCCTGCTTCTGCGACTTGTCCTTGAACTGGGTCATCCGGCTCGCCTCGCCGAAGCCGGTGATGCAGCCGAGCACCCAGGCCAGCTGCGGGTGCTCGGGCACCTGCGACTGGACGAAGAGGGTGCTGCGCTCGGGGTCGAGACCGACCGCGAAGAGCTGCGCGGCGGCGACCCGGGTGCGCTGCTTGAGCACCTTCGGGTCGTGCCCCGCGGTGATCGCGTGCAGGTCCACCACGCAGTAGAACGCGTCGTGGCTCTCCTGCAGGGCCACCCAGTGCCGTACCGCGCCCAGGTAGTTGCCGAGGTGGAACGAGTCGGCCGTCGGCTGGATGCCGGAGAAGACGCGTGGGCGGGCGGGTACGTCGGACATGCCGGCAATTCTGTCAGCAAGCCCCGGCGTCCGTCATGACGGGCCGGTGGGTCGGGTGGACACGGGCGGGAGCGGGGCCGTGACCTCGCGCCGGGGCTCGGGCAGGCGGACCGTGGAGACGGCGAGGCGGGACACCCGCCGCCCGTCGAGGGCCACCACCCGCAGCAGCCAGCCGCCGGGCGGGTCGTCCGGGTCGGGTCCGCCGGCGTCGTCCGGGTCGACGGCCACCGGCACCTCGTCGCCCGTGACCGGCAGCCGGCCGAGGGCGGCCATCACGAAGCCGCCGACCGTCTCGTACGGCCCGGCGGGCAGCGGCACCCCGGTGCGTTCGGCGAAGTCGGCCAGGTTGAGCCGGCCGTCGACCACGGCGGGCAGGCCAGCGTGGGCCGGGTCGGGCGGGACGTCGTCCTCGTCGTGGATCTCCCCGACCAGTTCCTCGACCAGGTCCTCGCAGGTGACGATGCCGGCGGTGCCGCCGTACTCGTCGACCACCACGGCCAGGTGGTGGCCCTCCCGGCGCATCTCGGTGAGCGCGGCCAGCACCCGCTTGCTGCCCGGGAGCCGCTTCACCTCCCGGGTCAGCTCGCCGACCGTGGCGCGCGGGTCCCGCTCGGGGCGCAGCAGCACGTCGCGCAGGTGGACGAACCCGACCACGTCGTCGTGGGTGCCGTCGACCACCGGGTAGCGGGTGTGCGGCTCGGCGCGGACCAGCCGCTCGGCCTCGGCCACGGTGAGCCCGGTGGCGAGGAAGACCACCTCGGTGCGCGGCACCATCACCTCGCGGACCAGCCGCGCGCCGGCCACCAGCACCTCGTCGATGATCCGCCGCTCGTCCGGGTCGAGCACCGTGTTGGCCGCGACGAGGTCACGCAGCTCGGCCTCGCTGATCCGCTCCCGGCCGGCGGTCGGGCTGGCCCCGAGCAGGTCGGTGACCAGGCGGGTGGCGCCGTCGGCGGCGCGCACCACGAGCCGGGCCACGGTGCGGGCCACGGGTCCGGGTTCGCGTCTCGGCCGCCCCGGCGGGCGTCGCCGGGGCCCGGGACCACCTCCCTCCCGCATGACAAGGATGGTAGACAGCGGGCGCCGGGCAGCCGGGGCGATGTTCGGATCTGTTCAATCATGAAGGATGATGATGGAATAGCGGACGCCCCACCCGCAGCCGCGACACCGCCCGCGGCCTTAGGGTGATCACGGACGGCCGCCGCGGCGCGCGGCCAGGCAGGAGGAGCGACGTGAAACTGCTCGTCACCGGCGGCGCCGGTTACATCGGCAGCGTGGTGACCCGGATGCTGCTCGACCACGGTCACCAGGTGACCGTCCTGGACGACCTGCGCACCGGTCATCGGGAGGCGCTCGCCCCCGAGGCGACCCACGTCGACCTGCCGATCCACGAGGCCGCCCGGGTGCTCACCCCCGACGCCGGGTTCGACGGCGTGCTGCACTTCGCCGCCCTGATCGCCGCGGGCGAGTCGATGGTCAAGCCGGAGCTCTACTGGCAGACCAACACGGTCGGCTCGCTCGCCCTGATCGACGCGGTCCGCGCCGCCCGGGTGCCCCGGCTGGTCTTCTCCTCCACGGCCGCCGTCTACGGCAACCCCACCGAGCTGCCCATCCCGGAGACCGCCGTCAAGGCCCCCACCAACACCTACGGGGCGACGAAGCTGGCCGTCGACATGGCGCTCACCTCCGAGGCGGTCGCGCACGACCTGGCCGCCGTCTCGCTGCGCTACTTCAACGTGGCCGGGGCCTACCGGCACGACGGGCGGACCATCGGCGAACGGCACGACCCCGAGACCCACCTCATCCCGCTCGCCCTCGACGTGGCCGCCGGCCGGCGCGACAAGCTCCAGCTCTTCGGCGACGACTACCCGACCGCCGACGGCACCTGCGTTCGCGACTACATCCACGTCGCGGACCTGGCCCGCGCGCACCTGCTGGCTCTCGACGCGGCCACCGGGGGCCGGCACCGGATCTACAACCTGGGCAACGGCAACGGCTTCACCAACCGGCAGGTGATCGAGGTGGTCCGCGAGGTCACCGGGCACCCGGTGCCGGTCGAGGTGGCCCCGCGTCGCGAGGGCGACCCCGCCGAGCTGGTCGCCTCCTCCGCGCTGGCCCGCGCCGAGCTGGGCTGGGTGCCGGAGAAGCCCACCCTCCAGGACATGGTCGGCGACGCGTGGGAGTTCTACCGCACGCACATCCTGGGACAGCAATGAGCGTGGGAAGTGACGTCGCGGCCCGCGCCACCGCCGGCTTCCGGCAGCGGTACGCCGCGGAGCCGGCTGGCCGCTGGGCGGCTCCCGGCCGGGTCAACCTGATCGGCGAGCACACCGACTACAACGACGGGTTCGTGCTGCCCTTCGCGCTGCCGCTGCGTACCGTGGTCGCCGCGGCGGTCGCCGACGACGGGCGCTGGGCCGTCTGGTCGGAGCTGGACGACGAGCCGGTGGAGTTCGGGCCCGCCGAGGCCGACGAGCCGGGCCGCGTCGACGGCTGGGCCGCTTACGTGGCCGGGGTGGTCTGGGCGCTGCGCGCCGCCGGCCACGACGTCCCCGGCGCCCGGCTGGCCATCGCCTCCGACGTGCCGGTCGGCTCCGGGCTCTCCTCGTCGGCGGCCATCGAGGCGGCGGTGCTCGCCGCCCTGGTCGACCTCGGCGGGCTGGACCTCCCCGCCGACCGCCGGCCCCGGCTCGCCCAGCGGGCCGAGAACGACTACGTCGGCGCGCCCACCGGCATCATGGACCAGTCCGCGGTGATCCGCGGCCGGTCCGGGCACGCCCTCTTCCTCGACTGCCGCACCGAGGAGGTCGAGCAGATCCCGTTCGACCTGGACGCCGCCGGGCTGGCCGTGCTGGTGGTCGACAGCCGCGCCCCGCACCGGCACGCCGACGGCGAGTACGCCGCCCGCCGCAAGTCCTGCGAGCGGGCCGCCGAGGCGCTCGGGGTGGCCGCGCTGCGCGACGTCGCCACCGCCGACCTGGACGCCGCGCTGGCCCGCCTCGACGACGACGAGACCCGCCGCCGGGTCCGGCACGTCGTCACCGAGGACCAGCGGGTGCTCGACACGGTCGAGCTGCTGCGCGCCGGCCGGGTCCGCGACATCGGCCCGCTGCTGACCGCCTCGCACACCTCGATGCGGGACGACTTCGAGATCACCGTTCCGGAGATCGACACCGCGGTCGACGCGGCCCTGGCCGCCGGGGCGTACGGGGCGCGGATGACCGGCGGCGGCTTCGGTGGCTGCGTGCTCGCCCTGGTCGACGCGGACGCCGCCGACGCCGTGGCGGCCGCCGTGACGGCCGCGTACGCCGACCGCGGCTTCGCCGCGCCCGGCACGCTCACCGTTCTCCCCTCCCCCGGCGCGACCCGCCTCGACTGACGACGAGGAGGGGCCCCCGGTCGGTCGACCGGGGGCCCCTCCTCACACGTGGGCAGCGGTCAGCCGGCCTCGACGATCATGCCGGCGCCGACCGTGCGGTTGGTGGCCTCGTCGATGATGACGAACCCGCCCGTGGTGCGGTTGCGCCGGTACTCGTCGGCCAGCAGCGGGACCGTCGTCCGCAGCCGCACCCGGCCGATCTCGTTGAGCTTCAGCTCGCCGGCCGTCTCGTCGCGGTGCAGCGAGTTGACGTCCAGCCGGTAGTGCAGCCCGCGCACGATCGCCCGCGCCGAGCGGGTGGTGTGCTTGATGGCGTACCGGCCGCCGACCTGGAGCGGGCGGGTCTCGTCCATCCAGCAGATCATCGCCTCGATGTCCTGCGCGACGGCCGGGGCGTTGTTCGGCCGGCAGATCATGTCGCCGCGCGAGATGTCGATCTCGTCGGCCAGCCGGACGGTCACCGACATCGGCGGGAACGCCTCGTCCACCGGGCCGTCGGCGGTCTCCACGGCGGCGATCCGGCTGGTGAAGCCCGAGGGCAGCACCATCACCTCGTCGCCGGCCTTGAGCACGCCCGAGGCCACCTGGCCCGCGTAGCCCCGGTAGTCGGTGACGGTGGTGGACTGCGGCCGGATCACGTACTGCACCGGGAAGCGGACGTCGACCAGGTTGCGGTCCGACGCGATGTGCACCCGCTCCAGGTGGTGCAGCAGCGACGGGCCCTCGTACCAGGGCATGTTCTCCGAACGGGTGACGATGTTGTCGCCCTGCAGCGCGGAGATCGGCACCACGGTCAGGTCCGGCACGTCGAGCTTCGCGGCGAACGCCGTGAACTCGTCGGCGATCTGCTCGAACACCTCCTGCGACCAGTCGACCAGGTCCATCTTGTTCACGCACAGGACCAGGTGCGGCACCCGCAGCAGCGAGCAGAGGAACGCGTGCCGGCGGGACTGCTCCACCAGGCCCTTGCGCGCGTCCACCAGGATCAGCGCCAGGTCGGCCGTGGAGGCGCCGGTGACCATGTTCCGGGTGTACTGGATGTGCCCCGGGGTGTCGGCGATGATGAACTTCCGCCGCGGCGTGGCGAAGTAGCGGTACGCCACGTCGATGGTGATGCCCTGCTCCCGCTCGGCGCGCAGGCCGTCGGTGAGCAGCGCCAGGTTGGTGTACTCGTCGCCCCGGGCCGCGCTGACCGCCTCGACCGCGGCGAGCTGGTCGGTGAAGAGCGACTTCGTGTCGTACAGCAGCCGGCCGATCAGGGTCGACTTGCCGTCGTCGACGCTGCCCGCGGTGGCGAACCGCAGCAGGTCCATCGGCCGGGCCGACGCGTCGGCCTCGGCCGGCGCAACAGTCTCGACGCTCATCAGAAGTAGCCCTCCCGCTTGCGGTCCTCCATGGCGGCCTCGCTGACCCGGTCGTCGCCGCGGGTCGCGCCGCGCTCCGTGATCCGGGTGGCGGCCACCTCCTCGATCACCTTCTCCACCGTGTCGGCGTCCGAGCGGACCGCCGCAGTGCAGGAGGCGTCACCCACGGTCCGGTACCGCACCTGGGCCTTGAACGGCTGCTCACCGGCGCGGCCCCGGAAGAACTCGTTGACCGCGTAGAGCATGCCGTCGCGCTCGATCACCTCGCGCTGGTGCGCGTAGTAGATCGACGGCAGCGGGATCCGCTCCCGGGCGATGTAGTGCCAGACGTCCAGCTCGGTCCAGTTGGAGAGCGGGAACACCCGGATCGACTCGCCCGGGTGGTGCCGGCCGTTGTAGAGCGCCCACAGCTCGGGGCGCTGGTTCTTCGGGTCCCACTGGCCGAACTCGTCGCGGAAGCTGAACACCCGCTCCTTGGCCCGGGCCTTCTCCTCGTCCCGGCGCGCGCCGCCGAACAGCGCGTCGAAGCGGTGCTTCTCCACCGCGTCGAGCAGCACCGGGGTCTGGATCCGGTTGCGCATGCCGTCGGCCGACTCGCGCACCAGCCCCTTGGTGAGGGCCTCCGGCACGCTGGCCACGATGAGCTGGAGACCCAGCTCGGCCACGCGCTGGTCCCGGTATTCGAGAACCTCGGGGAAGTTGTGCCCGGTGTCGACGTGCATCACCGGGAAGGGAATGTTGGCCGGGGCGAACGCCTTCTGGGCCAACCGGAGCATCACGATCGAGTCCTTGCCGCCGGAGAAGAGCAGCACGGGGCGCTCCATCTCGGCGACGACCTCTCGCATCACGAAGATGCTCTCCGCCTCGAGAGCGTCCAGATGCGACACCTGGTACGCGGCGGTGGCCGTCATGACACGAACTCGATTCGCTCGGATCCGCACATCGGAATTCCAGACCTTTCCGGTCGGACTCGTGAAGAAGAACGCTCAGGCTACCCGGAATGCCTCTGCAGCGCTGCAAGCAACCGGCTGGCGAGATCCTTGCGGCAGACCAGCAGGTCGGGCAGGCGTGGGTCGGCCTCGTTGTATTTCAGCGCAGATCCGTCGATCCGGGAAGCGTGCAGTCCGGTGGCCGTCGCCACAGCGACCGGAGCGGCGGAGTCCCACTCGTACTGACCGCCCGCGTGGATGTACGCGTCGACCTCGCCGGTGACCACAGCGGCGATCTTCGCGCCCGCCGAGCCCATCGGAACCAGATGCGCGCCGATGTCCTCTGCCAGATCGGTCAGGAAAACCGGCGGACGGCTACGGCTGGCCGCCAACCGGATGGTCCTCGCGCCGCCCGCCGTGGCGGCCTCCAGGGTCATCGGCGGGTACGCCGGCGGGTAGTCCGTGCCCAGCACCCGGTGCTGCGCCGGCAGCCCCACCGCGCCCGCGACCAGACCGTGCGGCGTCGGCGCGCTGCGCGACCAGAGCGCCACGTGCACCGCCCAGTCCGAGCGGCCCTCCTCGGCGAACTCCCGGGTGCCGTCCAGCGGGTCGATGATCCACACCCGGTCGGCGTTCAGCCGGGACACCGCGTCGCTGCTCACCTCGGCCGTCCAGGCCAGCCGGGAGCCCTCGTCCTCCTCCGACAGCACCGCGTCCGCCGGCCGCCACTTCGCCAGCTCGGTGCGGATCAGATCGTGCGAGACCTTGTCCCCGGCCGACTTCAGCGCCCCCGCGTCGGCGAAGCCCAGCTCCGCGCGCAGGCCCATCAGCGCCTGCCCGGCCCGGGCCGCCAACCAGCGGGCGAACGCCCCGTCGATCATCGGAGGACTGCCCATGGTGTTCCCGCTCCCGTCGCCCGCCGTCGCACGTCAGAAGGCGCAGACTACCGGCACCGGACCGGCCCGCCCGGGATGCCCCGCCCGGCGCCTCAGGCGCCGTGGTAGAGGTTCTGCGTCGGCTCCACACCCTTGGTGACCACCGACTCCACCACGTCCGCCGCCCGGTCCACCAGGAACTCCAGTTCCTTGCGCTCGGCCGCGGAGAAGTCCGACAGCACGTAGTCAGCCGGGTCCTGCCGGCCCGGCGGCCGGCCGATGCCGAACCGCACCCGCACGTAGTCCTTGGTGCCCAGCGACTTCGACATCGAGCGCAGGCCGTTGTGGCCGCCCTCGCCGCCGCCGCACTTCACCCGCAGCTGGCCGTAGGGGATGTCCAGCTCGTCGTGCACCGCGATCACCCGCCCCGGCGGGATCTTGTGGAACTGCGCCAGCCCGACCACCGGGCCGCCGGAGAGGTTCATGTACGTCAGCGGCTTCACCAGCACCAGCTTCGGGCCGCCGAAACCCAGCCGCCCCTCGGCCACCTCGGCCACCGCCCGCTTGTGCCGGCCGAACTTCCCGCCCAGCCGGCCGGCCAGCAGCTCCGCCACCATGAAGCCGACGTTGTGCCGGTTCCCCGCGTACTCCCGACCGGGGTTGCCCAGGCCGACCACCAGCCACGGCCCCGCCTCGTCCGTCACCACACGTCCCTTCCGCCCGGCCCCGCCGGTCCGTCTCCGATACGCCGACAGGCGCCCCCGGCAACCGGGGACGCCTGTCGCACAGCCTGCGAAACGATCAGGCTTCGGTCTTCGGCTCCTCGGCAGCCGGCTCGCCCTCGGCCGGGGCGCCCTCCGGGGCCTCGGCGGTCTCCTCGCCGACCTCGGCCTCGGCCTCGGACTCGGCGACCTCCACCTCGGGAAGGGTGGCCTCGAGCTGCTCGGCGGTCGGGGCGGCGGTCACCGAGGCGACCTGCAGCTCCCCGTCCGCGACCAGCTCGACACCGGCCGGCAGCTCGACGTCGGCGGCGGTGATCTGGGTGCCGGGCTCGGCGCCCTCGATGGAAGCCTCCAGGTGGTCCGGCACCTTGGTGGCGTCGGCGGTCACCGTGAGGGTGTCGTGGTCGTGCACGATCAGGGTGTCCTTCGCGGCCTCACCGGTCAGCTGGACCGGGACCTCGACGGTGACCTTCTCGCCCCGGCGGACCAGCAGCAGGTCCACGTGCTCGAAGGTGTCCTTGATCGGGTCACGCTGGATCGCCTTCGGCAGCGCCAGCACCTGGGTGCCGTCGCTGACCTCGATCGCGAAGAGCTGGTTCGCGCCACCCTTGCGGATCGCGGCGGCGAACTCACGCGCCGGGAGCGCGATGTGCTTGGGCTTCTCGCCGTGGCCGTACAGCACGGCGGGCACCTTGCCGGCCCGGCGGGTACGACGGGCACCACCCTTGCCGAACTCGGTACGGGGCTCGGCGCTGATCTTTACCTCGGACACGGGGAAACTCCTGATGCTTCGCTGCGGCGGCTTGTCGTCTGGCGGTGCTGGGCGAGGGGCTCGCTGGGGCTCAAGGTCATGAACGACCGCCCGGAGCACCGCGTCGATGACGGCGCCTCCGTGCGGTGCTTTTCAGCAGCCCGCCGGGCAC
Source organism: Micromonospora sp. NPDC005707 (assembly GCF_040631005.1). Classification (NCBI taxonomy): domain Bacteria; kingdom Bacillati; phylum Actinomycetota; class Actinomycetes; order Micromonosporales; family Micromonosporaceae; genus Micromonospora; species Micromonospora sp. NPDC005707. Next base: position 382,105 of record NZ_JBEXYR010000004.1, on the reverse strand, counting down.
CCTCGCCGTGGCAACCGCACCAGTCTACCCGAGGGATTTCCGAGCTATCCGGCAGTCCCCATATCACCGCCGGCGACACCCCGCAGGCCGACTTTCCCGCCGGCGGCGACCGTCTCGGACGGCCACCGCCGGCAGGCGCCGGACCTCAGCTCAGGCCACCGAACAGGGTCGTCACCGAGCCGTCGTCGAAGACCTCCCGGATCGCCCGGGCCAGCAGCGGGGCGATCGACAGCACGGTCAGCTTGTCGAGCTGCTTCTCCGGCGGTAGCGGCAGCGTGTTGGTCACGACGACCTCGCTGATCGGGCTGTTCTTCAGCCGCTCCGTCGCCGGGTCCGACAGCAGCGCGTGGGTGGAGGCCACCACGATCTCCGCCGCGCCCGACTCCTTCAGGATGTCGGCGGCCTTGGTGATCGTGCCACCGGTGTCGATCATGTCGTCGACGATCAGGCAGACCCGGCCCTCGACCTCACCGACCACCCGGTTCGCCACCACCTGGTTCGGCTTCAGCGGATCCCGCGTCTTGTGGATGAACGCCAGCGGGCAGCCACCCAGCCGGTCCGTCCACCGCTCCGCCACCCGCACCCGGCCCGAGTCCGGCGCCACCACGGTCATCGGCCGGCCCGCGTACCTGTGCTCCACGTACTCGGCCAGCACGTCCATGGCGAACAGGTGGTCCACCGGGCCGTCGAAGAAGCCCTGGATCTGCGCGGTGTGCAGGTCGACCGTCAGGATCCGGTTCGCGCCCGCGGTCTTCAACAGGTCGGCCACCAGCCGCGCCGAGATCGGCTCCCGGCCGCGGTGCTTCTTGTCCTGCCGCGAGTAGGGGTAGAACGGCAGGACCACGGTGATCCGCTTGGCCGAACCACGCTTCAGCGCGTCGACCATGATCAGGGTCTCCATCACCCAGGTGTTGACCCCGTGCGTCACGGACTGCACCACGAAGGCGTCCGAACCGCGTACCGAGTCCTTGAAACGTACGAAGATCTCCCCGTTGGCGAAATCGTACGAGTCGGAGGGAGTCGGCGCGACGCCGAGCACCTCACCGATCTCCTTGGCCAGCTCCGGAAAACCCCGTCCGGAGAAGAGCATCAGGCTCTTGCGGTTTTCGGCGACGATGCTGCCCATGGGCCCGTCTGCTCCCGTATGTCGGTGGTTCCCGGCGGCGGTGAGCCGGGGACTATTCGGTTGCAGTATCCCCCGCGTTCACCGGTCCTCCCACGGTCTCCGGCCCCCCGTGGATTCAGTCACCTTCGCTTGCGGCACCGGCCGGGTCCGACGCACCCTCGCGGGCCCGCTGCGCCGCCTCCGCGGCCGCCGTGCCGGACCGCTTGCGCAGCACCCAGCCCTCGACGTTGCGCTGCTGACCCCGGGCCACCGCCATGGCACCCGCCGGCACGTCCGAGATGATCACCGAACCCGCCGCCGTGTACGCCCCGTCACCCACCCGCACCGGCGCCACGAACATGTTGTCCGCCCCGGTACGCGCGTGACTGCCGATCGTGGTGTGGTGCTTCCGCACCCCGTCGTAGTTGACGAACACCGTCGCCGCGCCGATGTTGCTGTGCTCGCCGATCGTCGCGTCACCCACGTACGACAGGTGCGGCACCTTCGAACCCTCGCCGATGGCGGCCTTCTTCGTCTCCACGAAAGTGCCGACCTTCGCCTTGCGGCCCAGCCGCGACTCCGGCCGCAGGTACGCGTACGGCCCGACGCTGGCCTCCGGGCCCACCTCGGCGCCCACCGCGTGGCTGCGCACCACGCTCGCGCCCGCGCCCACCGTGGTGTCCACCAGCGTGGTGTCCGGGCCGACCAGCGCGCCCGCGCCGACCACCGTCGCACCCTGGAGCTGGGTGTTCTGGTCGAGCACCGCGTCCCGCTCGACGGTCACCGTCACGTCGATCCAGGTGGTGTGCGGGTCCAGGATGCTCACCCCGGTCCGCATCCAACCCTCGTTCACCCGGTCCCGCAGCAGCCGGCGCAACGCGGCCAGCTCGACCCGGTCGTTGCAGCCCAGCGTCTCCACGTGGTCGGCCGCGCAGTGCACCGCCACCGGCTCCCCCGCGTCCCGCAGCAGGCCGAACACGTCGGTGAGGTACTCCTCGCCCTGCTCGTTGTCGGTCGAGAGCTTGCCCAGCGCGTCCCGCAGCCGCGCCACGTCGAACGCGTAGATGCCCGCGTTGATCTCCCGCAGCGCACGCTGCTCCGGGGTGGCGTCGCGCTCCTCGACGATCTGCGCCAGCCGCCCCTCGACGTCCCGGACGATCCGGCCCAGGCCGGTCGGGTCGGGCACCTCGGCGGCCAGCACGGTCGCCGCCGCGCCGGCACCCTCGTGCGCCTCGACCAGGGCGGCCACGGTCTCCGGCCGCAGCAGCGGCACGTCCCCGTTGATCACCACGACCGTGCCGGCGGCCTCCGGGACCGCGTCCAGGGCGATCCGGACCGCGTGCCCGGTGCCGAGCTGACGCTCCTGGAGCACGGGGGTGGCCGCCGGGGCGACCTCGGCCAGGTGCGCGCGCACCTGGTCGGCGCCGTGACCGACCACCACCACCTGGCGGTCCGCGCCGAGCGGCGCGGCCGCGGCCAGCACGTGACCGAGCAGGGTACGGCCGAGCAGCGGGTGCAGCACCTTGGGCAGGTCCGACTTCATCCGCTTGCCCTCACCGGCGGCGAGCACGACAACGGTGCGGAGGTGGGGCTGGGACACGACGTGGCTCCAGTCGGGACGGCGACAGTCTCGCGGCCATGCTAACCAGACCGCCGGGCAGGCCGCCGGATACCCCAAGAAGGGCGCCTATACCAGAGAATTGCTCGGCCGCCAGGATTCGAACCTGAAACACAAGAACCAAAATCTTGGGTGTTGCCAGTTACACCACGGCCGAAGGGTCGCCAACAGCTTAGCGCCTGTCGTCCACCTCCCGGTGGTTCGGATCGGGGCCACGCACCTCTGCCAGACCCTCCACCACGCCCGCTATCCAGAGGTAGAGCTCCCGCGACCGGGGCACGCGCACCACGAGACAACCCCGGTAGTTCGCACCGACGTTGGTCCGTGTCGTCCGCGGATTGTGCCGCTTCAGAGTCGGCCGCTGGAACGACCCCGCGTCCACGCGCAGCTGAGCGGCCCACCACGGTTCCCCGCCTCGCGTTCCGCCTCCTCTCGCCGTGCTCGGCGATCGGCCCGATGCGGTGCGCGGCGCGCCTCCGCCGCGAGGCGGCGCTGCACCGCAGCCTCCGACGAGCCGTCGAGCGGGAGATGCCCCACCCAGCGATAGGCCGTCGACTTCGCAATTCGGAGCCGATCCGCGATCTCGCCGACCGTGCGACCCTCCGCCCGCAGCCGCTGCGCCGCGCTCAGCAGGTCATCCCTGAGGTTTCTCCGTCGGACGGACGGGTCGTCACTCACCGGCGACCCCCTCCACGGCGGCCCCGATGCCGGCGATCAGCCCCTCGACGCGCCAGTAGAGCGGGCGGCTGCGAGGCACGGTGATCACGAGGCAGCCGTGGTAGTCGTCGCCCGTGTTCCGGCGGACCGTCGTCGCGTTGTGCCGCTTGAGGGTCGGTCGCCCGAACCGCTCGACGGGGAGCCTCAGCCGCTCCGCCCACCAGCGCGTGGTCGCGTCGACGTCGGCGGATTCGTGAATGAGCAACCGGTAGCTCGGGACCTCGCGGCCGATCCCGCACCCGGCGAGGAACCTGAGGAACAGGGCGAGCAGGCCCGGGTCACTGTTGACGAACTCCAGCCGATCCTGTGCTCGCCACGGCTTCGACTTGCTTCCTTCGCACCAGTAGATCGCCGCGCCGAGCACCAGCAGGTCACGTTCGTCGAGCGCGCCGACCACACCGGCCGCACGCTCGTGTTCCGCCGCCCGGGCCGCGTCGCGCGCCTGCCGGTGCGCGCCCCAGCGGGCGTCCGTCATCGCCTTCGAATGCGCCCGCCGCCGCTCGGCCGTCGCCTCGTCCGGGTTCAACGGCAGGTGCCGCACCCACTGGTACGCGGTCGACTTGGCGACGCCGAGCTGCGCCGCGATCTCGGTGACCGACCGCCCCTCGCCCCGTAGCCGCTCGGCTTCGGCGCGGACCGCGTCACGGGCCCGGGGCCGCCGGGTCCACTCGGGTGGCGGGACGCCGCGCAGCAGCGTGTAAGCCCGGTCGCGGCCGATGCCGAGGCGGGCCTGGATCTGCGCGACGGAGAGCTGTTCCTCGACGCGCAGGCGGCGCGCCTCGGCGGTGAGCGGGTCGGTCACTTCGACAGGTTAGGACTGGCGTACGACAGGTCGGGCCATCGACGGAGTGACGTGTCCGCTGCGGTCCGGCCCGTTCCTGGTTACGGTGACGTAGGCGTAGCCCGTACCGCTGGGAGGTGCCATGTCGACCACCCTGACCGGCCCGGAGAGCGGCCCGAAGCCACTCACCCAGGGCCACCAGTCCCGCGGCATCCTGATCGCCCTGTGGGCCTTCGTGGCCGTCCCGTTCCTCGCCCTGCTGGCCGCCGTGCCGGTGGCCTGGGGCGGTTGGCTGGGCTGGACCGACGTGCTGGTGGCCGGGTTCTGGTACGTGCTGTCCGGACTCGGCATCACCGTCGGCTACCACCGCTACTTCACGCACGGCTCGTTCAAGGCGAAACCGTGGCTGCGGGCGGCCCTGGCGGTGGCGGGTTCGTTCGCCGTGCAGGGCGAGATCATCCAGTGGGTGGCCGACCACCGGCGGCATCACGCGTTCTCCGACCAGGAGGGCGACCCGCACTCGCCGTGGCGGTTCGGGGAGAGCGTCGGCGGGCTGGCCAGGGGGCTGTTCCACGCGCACGTCGGGTGGCTGTTCAACCGGGAGTTGTCGAACCGGGAGCGGTTCGCACCGGATCTGCTCGCCGATCCGATCACCCGCCGCGTGGACCGGCTGTTCCCGGTGCTGGTGGTGGTCTCGGTGCTGGGGCCGGCGGCGATGGGCGGGCTGCTCACCGGGTCGTGGCAGGGCGCGTTGACGGCGTTCTTCTGGGGCGGGCTGGTCCGGATCGCGCTGCTGCACCACGTCACCTGGTCGATCAACTCGGTGTGCCACGTCTACGGTGAGCGCCCGTTCGCGGTGCGGCAGGGTGACCGGGCGTCGAACTTCTGGCCGCTGGCGTTGCTGTCGTTCGGGGAGAGCTGGCACAACCTGCACCACGCCGAGCCGACCAGCGCGCGGCACGGGGTGCTGCGCGGGCAGGTCGATCCGTCGGCGCGGGTGATCTGGCTGCTGGAGAAGGTCGGTGCGGCGTGGTCGGTGCGGTGGCCGAAACCGGAGCGGATCACGGCGAAGCTGGTGGAGCCGGGGCGGGTGCGCGGCCGGCCGGCGCGGTGACCGGTCGATCTGCTGGGGCGGGTTTGGCAGGATGGGCCGGGTGACCGACGTTCCCGGCAGCGACGCCAGCACCGCCCGCCGGCGGGCCGTCCCGGCGGCGAAGCCCTCCCGGGTACGGATGTCCGCGACCCAGCGGCGCGAGCAGTTGATCTCGATCGCCCGGCAGATCTTCGCCGAGCGGGGGTTCGACGCGACCTCGATCGAGGAGGTGTCGGCCCGGGCGAAGGTCTCCAAGCCGGTGGTCTACGAGCATTTCGGCGGCAAGGAGGGGCTCTACGCGGTGGTGGTGGACCGGGAGGTCCGCTCGCTGCTGGACCGGATCACCACGGCGTTGACGGCGGGGCATCCGCGGGAGTTGCTGGAGCAGGCGGCGTTGACCCTGCTGACGTACATCGAGGAGGAGACCAGCGGGTTCCGGGTGCTGGTCCGGGAGTCGCCGTTGATGTCGGCGACGGGAAATTTCAGCAGCGTGATGAACGATGTGGCGCACCAGGTGGAGCACATCCTGGGCGCCGAGTTCTCCAGCCGGGGTTACGACCCGAAGCTGGCGGAGCTCTATTCGCAGGCGCTGGTGGGCATGGTGGCGTTGACCGGGCGCTGGTGGTTGGAGGTGCGCAAGCCGCGGAAGGAGACGGTGGCGGCGCACCTGGTGAACCTGGCCTGGAACGGCCTGTCGCACCTGGAGGCGAAGCCGGGTCTGATCACCGTCCGTAAGCGGGGCTGAGCCGGTTCAGCGGTGGGCGTCGGCGACGGGGTGTTCGCGGCGGCGTCGCTCGTCCGCGGCGTGCTGGTCCGTGCCGACCTTGTCGTAGAGGCCGGTGGCGAGCAGGATCAGCCCAAACACCAGCGAGATGAGAACGGTGGACATCGAGAAGTTGAGGAAGTTCGCCGACGTCTGCAGCACGGCCATCATGAGGATGCCGGTGACCAGGAAGACCGCCCCGGCGGTCAGGTTCATGTAGTGGCCGAGGTTGTCGCGGCGGGACGCGCCGATCAGCAGGAAGGCGCCGAACACCACGGAGACCAGGGAGAACGCCAGGTTGGTGCGGAGGCCGAGGGCCGTGGTGTTCTCCCGGCTGAAGAGCCCGTCGCCCCAGGTCTCGAAGACCCCGTAGACGCCGAATACCAGGATGTAGAGGCCGATGAGCCCGGACAGCACCCGGTAGAGCGGCCGTGCGGGGTGGTTCACCGGGAAGTGCGCCATGGGAGCCTCCGGTCTGCTGACTGATTTGGCGCAATTGTCCCCCGAGTTACCCGCTCCCGTCCCCGGAAAACGCCGAAGGCCCGGCGGGCGCCGGGCCTTCGGGGGTGGCTGCGGGTCAGAGCACCAGCCGGGCCTTCTGCCAGGCCTCGTGCTCGTCGTCGGTGCCGACCTTGCCGTACATGCCGACCATCAGGAGCACCAGGGAGAGCGTGAGCACCACGATGACGGTCATGATCGAGAAGTTGAAGACGTTGGCGTCGGTGTGGAGGAACGCCAGCTCGGCCAGGCCGAGGACCATCAGGACGTAGGCCAGCCACTGGTTGATCGCCACGTCGAGGTTGCGGCCGATCGCGGTGCCGACCAGGATCGCGGCGCCGAGCAGGATCGCGAGCATCGACAAGCCGAGGTTGGTGCCCTGGCCGAGGACCTTGGTGTCGTCCTGGGCGAGGACGTCGTTGCCGGCGCTGGCGATGATGCCGAGCACGCCGAAGACGACGAAGTACAGACCAACGAGCCCGCCGATCGCCCGGTAGACAGGCCGCGCGGGGTGGTTGACGGGGGTGTGGGCCATCTGTGCGTCTCCAAGACCGAACGGAAGAGGGGTCGCCTGCGATTGTCCCGCACGCCCGTCAGTGACGCCGCACACCCCCCACCCCGGGTCGGGGTCAGCCGGCCGGCAGTTCCTCGGCGAGGGCCAGCCAGGCCTCCTCGGTGCGGTCCCGTTCGGCCCGGACCTCCTTGAGCTGGGCGTCCAGCTCGGCGACCTTGGCGTAGTCGGTGGCGTTCGCGGCGAGCCGCTCGTGCAGCGTCGCCTCCTTCTGTTCGAGCTTGGCGATCTGCCGTTCCAGCCGGCTGAGCTCCTTCTTGGCGGTGCGTACCTCGGCGGCGGACATGCCCTCGCGGGCCGGGGCGCCCGCGGCCGGGGTGAGGTCCGCGGGCGCGGGGCCGCCGTGCGCGGCGGCGCGGGCCAGGTACTCGTCGACGCCGCCGGGGAGGTGCACCAGCCGGCCGTCGCCGAACATGCCGTACGCGACGTCGGTGACGCGCTCGATCAGGTAGCGGTCGTGGCTGGCCACGACGATCGTGCCGGGCCAGGAGTCGAGCAGGTCCTCCAGCGCGGCGAGCGTGTCGGTGTCCAGGTCGTTGGTGGGCTCGTCGAGGAGGAGCACGTTGGGTTCGCCGGCGAGCAGCCGCAGCATCTGGAGCCGGCGGCGCTCGCCGCCGGAGAGGTCGCTGACCGGGGTCCAGAGCCGCCGGTCGTCGAAGCCGAAGACCTCGGCGAGCTGCGCGGCGCTGATCTCCCGGTCGCCGAGCTGCACCCGCCGGGCCACCTCCTCGACGGCTTCGAGGACGCGCAGGTGGCCGGGGAGTTCGGCGAGTTCCTGGGAGAGGAACGCGGGGCGTACGGTCTGCCCGGCGGCGAACCGCCCGCCGTCGGGGCGGGTCACTCCGGCGAGCATCCGCAGCAGGGTGGTCTTGCCGGCGCCGTTGCGGCCGAGGATGGCGACGCGGTCGCCGGGGCCGACCTGCCAGGTGGTGCCGTGCAGGATCTCCTTCGGGCCGGCGTGCAGGGTGACCTGGTCGAGGTCGTACACCTGCTTGCCGAGCCGGGCGGTGGCGAGCCGTTGCAGCGACATGGTGTCGCGGGGTTCCGGCACGTCGGCGATGATCGCGTTGGCGGCGTCGATCCGGAACTTCGGCTTGGAGGTACGCGCGGGCGGGCCGCGGCGCAGCCAGGCGATCTCCTTGCGGAGCAGGTTCTGCCGGCGGGCCTCGGTGGCGGCGGCGACGCGCTGCCGCTCGACGCGGGCCAGGGTCCAGGCGGCGAAGCCGCCCTCGTAGGCCCGGACGGTCTGGTCGGCGACCTCCCAGGTGGTGGTGCAGACGGCGTCGAGGAACCAGCGGTCGTGGGTGACCACGACGAGCGCGCCCTTGCGGGTGACGAGGTGCCGGGCCAGCCAGTCGACGCCGCCGACGTCGAGGTGGTTGGTGGGCTCGTCGAGGATGAGCAGGTCGGCGTCGCGGACCAGCAGGGCGGCGAGCGCGACGCGGCGGCGTTCGCCGCCGGACATCGTCCCGACGGGCGCGTCGAGGCCGAGGTGGGGCATGCCGAGGCCGTCGAGGATGGCCCGGACGCCGGCGTCGCCGGCCCACTCGTGCTCGGCGCCCATGCTCTGGCCGAGCCAGGCGGTGCCGAGCACCACGTCCCGGACGGTGGCCTCGGGGGCCAGGGTCAGGTTCTGCGGCAGCCAGGAGACCCGCAGGTCGCGGCGGTGGGTGACGCGGCCGTCGTCGGGGTCCTCCTGCTTGGTGAGCAGGCGCAGCAGGGTGGACTTGCCGGCGCCGTTGAGGCCGACGACGCCGACCCGGTCGGCGTCGTCGAGGCCGAGCGAGACGTCGGTGAGCAGCGGCCCGGCGGCGCCGTACCCCTTGGACACCCGGTCCAGGTTGACGATGTTGGCCACGGAGCCACCCTTTCATGATCAAGGCGCCCCGGTGCCCGGGACGCCCGCCGTCAAGGGTACGCGGACCGCGCGGCGCGCCGCCCGCCAACCATGATCGACACCGGGTCGGCGGGCCGGAGGACTCAGACGATGCGGGCGCCGGGGACCGGCCCGTGCGCGACCCGGGCCTCCCGGCAGACGCCGGCGGCGGACAGGTCGGCGGCGATCCGGTTGGCGTGCGCCTCGTCGGTGGCGAGGAAGACGCAGGTCGGGCCCGAGCCGGAGACGAGGCCGGCGAGCGCCCCGGCCGCCTCGCCCGCCTTGAGCGTCTCGGCCAGCGACGGGCGCATGGTCAGCGCGGCGGCCTGGAGGTCGTTGCCGAGGGCCGCGGCGAGCACCCGCGGGTCGCGCTGGCGCAGCGCGCCCAGCAGGGTGTCGGTGCTGCCCAGCGGCTCCCCCGCGGTGCCGGCGTCGCGGAGCCGGTCCAGTTCCCGGTAGGCGGCCGGGGTCGAGAGGCCGCCGTCGGCGAGGGCCACCACCCAGTGCCAGGAGGTGGGGCGGGCCAGCACCGGGCTGACCGCCTCGCCCCGCCCGGTGCCCAACGCGGTGCCGCCGTGGATCAGGAACGGCACGTCGGAGCCGAGGTCGGCGGCGATCCCGGCCAGTTCGTCGCGGGACAGCCCGGTGCCCCAGAGCGCGTCGCAGGCGACCAGCGCGGCGGCCGCGTCGGCGCTGCCGCCGGCCAGCCCGCCGGCGAGCGGGATCTGCTTGCGCAGGTGCAGCCGGGCGTGCGGCAGGACGCCCGCGTAGCCGGCGAGGGCGTGGGCGGCCCGGATCACCAGGTTGGTGTCGTCCAGGGCCAGCTCGCCGGCGCCCTCGCCCTCCATGGTGAGGGTGAGCGTGTCGCCGCGGCGGGCGGTCAGCTCGTCGTAGATGGAGATGGCGTGGTAGACGGTGTTCAGCTCGTGGTAGCCGTCCCGGCGCAGCGGGCCCACCCCGAGGTGCAGGTTGACCTTGGCCGGCACCCGCACCTTCACCGGGCCGCTGGCCCCGCGCCGCTGCCCGCCCTCGTCGTCCGGTCGCCAGGCCTCGGTCACGGGACGATGTCCCGCGGGCGCAGGCGGATGTCGAACGGCTTCTGCACGGTCAGCTCCTCGGCGGGGTCGGCAACGGCGCCAGCCTACTGGGCGACCGCGGAAGCGGCCGGGGCCGACGCGGCGATCGCGGCGAACTGCTCCACGGTGAGTGACTCGCCGCGTGCGCCGGGGTCGACGCCGGCGGCGGTGAGCGCCGCGGCGGCCCGGTCCGCGCCGCCGGCCCAGCCGGCGAGGGCGGCGCGCAGGGTCTTGCGGCGCTGCGCGAACGCCGCGTCGACCACCGCGAAGACGGCCTCCCGGGGTACGTCGGGGCGGGGCGGCTCGCGCCGGGTGAAGGCGACCAGCCCGGAGTCGACGTTCGGCACCGGCCAGAAGACGTTCGGCGGGACCTTGCCGGCGGCGCGGGAGCGGGCGTACCAGGCGAGTTTCACCGACGGGATGCCGTACACCTTGGAGCCGGGACCGGCGACGAGCCGGTCGGCGACCTCCTTCTGCACCATCACGAGGCCGTGGCGCAGGGTGGGCAGCTCGGCGAGCAGGTGCAGCACCACCGGCACGGCCACGTTGTACGGCAGGTTCGCCACCAGCGCGGTCGGCGCCGGGTCGGCCAGCTCGGCGGCGGTGACCCGCAGCGCGTCGGCGGGGTGCACGGTGAGCCGGGCGGCGTCCGGGCCCGCGAACCGGGCGGCGGTCTCCGGCAGCGCGGCGGCCAGGGCGGGGTCGAGTTCCACGGCGTGCACGTGCGCGGCCACCGGGAGCAGGGCCAGGGTGAGCGAGCCGAGCCCGGGGCCGACCTCCAGCGCCACGTCGTCCGGTGCGAGCCCGGCGGTGGTGACGATCCGGCGGACCGTGTTGGGGTCGTGCACGAAGTTCTGGCCGAGCTTCTTGGTCGGTGTCACGCCGAGCCGCGCGGCGAGTTCCCGGATCTCCGCCGGGCCGAGGAGTCCGGTCACGCCGGGCATCCTTTCACCACGGCCCGAAGGCGCGCTCGCCGGTCGCGGAGATCGCCGCGCACAGCTCGTCGAGGTCGGCGCCGGTGGTCTCGGCCAGGAACCGCACGGTCAGCGGGATGAGGTACGAGGCGTTCGGCCGCCCCCGGTGCGGCATGGGGGTGAGGTACGGCGCGTCGGTCTCCACGAGCAGCTGCCCGGGCGGGGTGACCGCGGCGGCCTCGCGGAGCGCCGTGGCGCTGCCGAAGGTGACCGTGCCGGCGAAGCTGAGCAGGTAGCCCCGGCGGACGCACTCGCGGGCGAAGTCGGCGTCGCCGGAGAAGCAGTGCAGCACCACGGTGTCCGGGGCGCCCTCGTCGTCGAGGATCCGCAGCACGTCGGCGTGCGCGTCCCGGTCGTGGATGACCAGCGCCTTGCCGTGCCGCTTGGCGATGGCGATGTGCGCCCGGAAGCTCTCCTCCTGCGCGGCCCGCCCCTCGTCGCCGGTGCGGAAGAAGTCCATGCCGGTCTCGCCGACGCCGCGGACCCGGGCGCGGCCGGCGAGCGCCTCGATCTCGCGCAGCGCCTCGTCCAGGTCGGCCAGGCGGGGCGCCTCGTTCGGGTGCAGCGCCACGGTGGCCAGGACCGCGCCGTAGCGCTCCGCCACGTCGGCGCCCCACCGGGACGACTCGACGTCGACGCCGACCTGCACGAGCCGGTCCACGCCGACGCCGGCGGCCACCGCGACGGCCGCGCCCACCGGGTCGTCGGCGGGTCCCCCGGGTACGCCGGCCTCGCTGACCGTGATGTCGAGGTGGGTGTGGCTGTCCAGCACGGGCACCGCCAGCGGCTCCGGTGCGGGCGGGAACTCACCGGCGCGGCGGGCGGCGCGCTGCTTGCGGGTTTCGGTCTGCTCGCTCATCGCGGCCAGCATCACACACCGCCGGGGCCGGCGTTTCCGGACCGCCACCGACTGTTCACGTGCACCACATCTGCCGCGCCTACGGTCCGGTGCGTGACCGTCACTCCTCAGGCCGGCGAGGCCGCCCCCGAGCGGACCGGGCTGCGCGTGACGTACGACGGCCGCGTCCACCCCGCGGAGGAGATCGCCCGGGGCGCGGCGTACGAGCTGTTCAGCGCCGACGAGGCGCCCGGGTTCGAGTGGGCGCCCCGGCCCGGGGTGGCGTACCCGTGGCGGAAGTTCGTGCACGTCACCGAGGTGAGCGCGGTGCACGGGGCGGCGGAGCCGACGGAGGACCCCGACCCGCCGCTGCTCATGCCCCTGCACCGGGAGCACGGCTGGGCGTACCTGCACCAGCTCAGCCAGCAGCCGGGTGCGGCCGGCGACCCGACCCTCGCGGCGGTGCGCGGCTCGGCGGTGATCCGGCCGGGCACCCGGATGGTGAAGGTGCTCTCCGCCCGCCAGCTCGCCGGCTACGTGCGGGGCTGGCTGCCGCACGGCTTCTGCCACCGGGAGCACGACGTGGCGCACCTGCGTACCCCGGCGGGGATGGCGGTGCTGCGCGGCGACTCGGAGGGCGGCGACGTGGCGTACGCGCTGCGCTGGCGCGCCACCGACCCGGCCGACTACGACGTGCCGGTCGGCCCGTCACACCGAGGGCTGACCGCGCTGGCGCCGCGGGACCGGCTCGGGCCGCCGGTGCTGGGCACCGGGTTCGTGCCGAGCAACGCCCAGCTCGTCCCCGAGTTCGTCACCCGCGACTTCGCCGACCTGCCGATGCCGGCCAACGCCACCCTGCTCGCCTACCCGGCGGAGGGGGTGGAGGTGGTGCTCTACACCTACCAGGCGGAGCAGCGGGGCTGGCTGCGCATGGTCGGCCCGCAGTGGCGGCACCTGCTCGCCGCGGTGCCCGGCCTCTCCCCCGACCAGGAGTACGTGCCGACCAGCGATGCGCCCCGCTCCACCCGGCTCGTCGGCGGGTACGGCGGCATGGAGTACGAGGCGGTGGCCGACCAGCCCGGCGGGTTCCGGGTGCTGGCCATGACCCGGGCGGCCCGCTACCCGGTGGAGTCGGCGGCCCGCCGGCTGCGTTACGCCGCCTGGCGCGGGGTGCCCTGCCTGGTGCTCCGTGAGGAGGCGGGCTGGCTGCGGCTGCGGCTGTGCCGGCCCGATCCGGACGCGGTGGCCACCACCGGGGCGCAGTGCCACGAGCGGGGCGTCTACGAGACGTGGGCGCCGGGCGCCGAGCTGACCGACGACCGGGTGGTGGATCTGCCCTACCGGACGGCATAACGGGGGACGGGCGGGGAAAGCGCGGGCGTCCGAGACGCACGCAAGGGGAGAGAACCCGACATGCCTTTCGTCACCGTCGGTACGGAGAATTCCGCACCCATCGACCTCTACTACGAGGATCACGGCTCCGGCCAGCCGATCGTCCTGATCCACGGGTTCCCGTTCAACGGGGCGACCTGGGAGAAGATGGCCAACCCGCTGCTCGCGGCCGGCTACCGGGTGATCACGTACGACCGGCGCGGATTCGGCAACTCCGCCCAACCGGCGTTCGGCTACGACTACAACACCTTCTCGGCCGACCTCGACGTGCTGATGACCGAGTTGGACCTGCGCAACGCGATCCTGATCGGGCACTCGATGGGCACCGGCGAGGTGACTCGCTACCTCGGGGCGTACGGGTCGGACCGGGTGGACCGGGCGGTGCTGATGGCCCCGTTGGCGCCGTTCCTGCTGAAGACGGCCGACAATCCGGAGGGTGTCGACAAGAGCCTGTTCGAGGGGTTCAAGGCGGCCATCATCCAGGACCGGTTCGCCTACCTGACCCAGTTCTGCGACGCCTTCTTCAACTACAGCGAGAACAAGGGCAAGTGGGTCAGCGAGGAGGCGTACCGGGCGCACTGGGAAATCGGCGCGCGGGCGTCGGCGAAGGGCACCCACGACTCCGTGGACGCCTGGCTCACGGACTTCCGGGGCGACCTGCCGAACATCAACATCCCCGTGCTGATCATCCAGGGCGACAAGGACAACGTCCTGCCCTACCCGGTCACCGGCCAGCGGTTGCAGCACATGCTCCCCAACTGCCAGATGATCACCTTGAAGGGGGCGCCGCACGGCACGCCGTGGACCCACCCCACCGAGGTCAACAAGGCGATCATGGAGTTCATCGGCGCGCCGAGCATGGCGCGCGCCTGAGCCACCGACGGCGACGGCCCCGGGGACACCCCCGGGGCCGCGTCGTGCGTCGGTCGGCTCAGCCGGCCAGCCGGGCCAGTTCCTCGTCGACGATCGACGGGTCGAGCTTGCGGAACACCGGCTTCGGCGCCGCGAGCGGCCGGCCCGCCTCCAGTGGTACGGACTCCCACCGCGCACCGACCGTGTAGTCACCGGTCAGCACCGGGTACGCCGGCCCGCCGTCGAGGTCCTCGACCTCCTCGATCACCGGCATGGGCGCGTGCACCCCGGTGCCGCCGAGCAGCTCGTGGATCTTCTGGGCGGCGTGCGGCAGGAACGGGGTGAGCAGCGTGTTGGCGTCGCTGACCACCTGGAGGGCGACGTGCAGGATGGTGCCCATCCGCGGCTTGTCCTCCTCGCCCTTGAGCTTCCAGGGCGCCTGCTCGGACAGGTACTTGTTGGCCTCGGCGACGACCTTCATGGCCTCGCCGATGGCCTGCTTCTGCCGGTGCCGGGCGATCAGGTCGCCGACGGTGGCGAAGCCCGCCCGGGCGGTCTCCAGCAGGGCCCGGTCGGCGTCGGTGAGCCCGGCCGGGTCGACCGGCGGGATCGCGCCGAAGTTCTTCGCCGCCATCGAGATGGACCGGTTGACCAGGTTGCCCCAGCCGGCGACCAGCTCGTCGTTGTTGCGGCGGAGGAACTCGGCCCAGGTGAAGTCGGTGTCGTTGCTCTCCGGGCCGGCCACCGCGATGAAGTAGCGCAGCGCGTCGGCGTCGTACCGCTCCAGGAAGTCCCGGACGTAGATGACGACCTTGCGGGAGGAGGAGAACTTCCGGCCCTCCATGGTCAGGTATTCGCTGGAGACGACCTCGGTGGGCAGGTTGAGCCGGCCCAGCCGGCCGGGCTCGCCGTCCCGGGAGCCCTCGCCGGAGTAGCCGCCGAGCAGCGCCGGCCAGATCACCGAGTGGAAGACGATGTTGTCCTTGCCCATGAAGTAGTAGCCCCGGGCGTCCTTGCCCTCGCCGTCGGCGGACCACCACTTACGCCAGGCCTCGGGGTCCCCGGTGCGGCGGGCCCACTCGATGGAGGCCGACAGGTAGCCGATGACCGCGTCGAACCAGACGTAGATCCGCTTGTCGGGCCGGTCGCGCCAGCCGTCGAGCGGGATGGGCACGCCCCACTCCAGGTCGCGGGTGATGGCCCGGGGCTGGAGGTCGTCGAGCAGGTTGCGGGAGAACCGGAGCACGTTGGGGCGCCAGCCCTCCCGGTTGTCCAGCCACTGCCGCAGCGCGTCGGCCAGGGCGGGCAGGTCGAGGAAGAAGTGCTCGGTCTCGACGAACTCCGGCGTCTCGCCGTTGATCTTCGACTTGGGGTTGATCAGGTCGATCGGGTCGAGCTGGTTGCCGCAGTTGTCGCACTGGTCGCCGCGGGCGCTGTCGTAGCCGCAGATCGGGCAGGTGCCCTCGATGTAGCGGTCGGGCAGGGTCCGGCCGGTGGACGGGGAGATCGCCCCGGTGGTGACCTTGGGGACGATGTAGCCGTTGCGGTGGAGCCCCTCGAACAGCTCCTGCACCACCGCGTAGTGGTTGCGGGTGGTGGTCCGGGTGAACAGGTCGTACGACAGGCCCAGCGCCCGCAGGTCCTCGGCGATCACCCGGTTGTAGCGGTCGGCCAGCTCGCGCGGGGTGACCCCCTCGGCGTCGGCCTGCACCTGGATCGGGGTGCCGTGCTCGTCGGTGCCGGAGACCATGAGCACGTCGTGACCGGCCATCCGCATGTACCGGGCGAAGACGTCGGAGGGAACGCCGAATCCGGATACGTGGCCGATGTGGCGCGGGCCGTTGGCGTAGGGCCAGGCGACCGCGGCGAGAACGTGACTCATGAGCGCCAAGCCTAGTGAGTGCCGCGGGGCACCGGCGAACCAATAGGGCGCGTACCACGGGCCGACCCCGCCCGTACGCCCGATTTGTCGCCGACACGCGGCCTGAGCTGCCCGGCGGCCCTGCCCAGCCGGTGTCAAATGAACGGCGTGACCAGCAGACCAGCGGCACCCGGGCAGGGCGGGCCCTCCTCCGCGCCCGCGACCGAGGAGGCCCCGCGTCGGACCCCGGCGCGCGGCACGTCGGTGGCTCCCCAGCCCCGGCTGGACCCGGCGGACCCGCCCGTCGAGGTGGAACCGACCACCGGCGCGCCGGTGGACGCCGTCCCGCGCCGGGTGCCGGTCCGGCAACCGCGCTGGCACCGGCGGTCCGCCCCGGCGGACGGCGGCACGACCTGGGCCCCGATCGAGGAGGTGCACTGGGACGGCACCCCGCTGCGGGAGGAGCCGCGCCGCCGGTCCGCGCCGTGGCCCGTGCGCCGGTGGGCGTCCCGCCGCGCCCGGGCCCGCGCGGCCCCTCCCCCGGACCCGGTCACCGGCCTGTCCGTGCTGCTGTCGCTGAGCCTGCTGGCCGCGTTCTTCGCCTGGGTGAGCGCCGGGCCGCTCTGGCTGGCCCTGGGGCACGGGACGAGCGGCACCGCCGTGATCACCGACTGCACCGGCGGCGGGCTGACGCAGCGCTGCCGCGGGCTCTTCCTGGCCGACGGCGAGCGCTTCCTGGCCCACGGTGTCCGGGTCAGCGGGGTGCCGGCCGACCGCACCGCCACCGGCTCGGTGCTGCCCGCCCGGATGACCGGGCCGGCCGGCGGCACCGCCTACGCGGACGCCGGCGCCGGCCGGCACCTGCGCTGGCTGCTCGGGCTGCTGATGGTGGCCGGCTGCGCCGCCGGCATCGCCCGGTGGACCGGCGCGACCCGGCTGCCGGACCGCCGGCACCGCCGCTGGGCGGTGGGCGTGGCGCTGGCCGGCCCGCTGCTGATCACCGTCGGGTTCCTGGCCTGGGCCTGGTAGCCGCGGTCAGCTGTGCACGACCGTGTAGACCTCGCGGCGGCGCAGCCCGTACTCCGTGGCCACCTCGGTGACGGCGTCGCGCCGGGACAGCCCGGCCGCCTCCCGCGCGGCCACCGCGGCGCGCAGCGTGTCGTCGTCGGGCCGGACGGCCGCAGCCGGCGGCGCACCGGCCACGACCAAGGTGATCTCGCCGCGCGGGTCGCCCGCCGCGGCCCACTCGGCCAGCTCGCCGAGCGGCCGGCGGACCACCTCCTCGTACGTCTTCGTCAGCTCGCGGCAGAGCGCGGCGGGCCGGTCCGGGCCGAACGCCTCGGCCAGGTCGGCCAGCGCACCGGCGATCCGGTGCGGCGCCTCGAAGAGCACCAGGGTGCGCTCCTCGGCGGCCAGCGCGCGCAGCCGGGACCGGCGGGCGCCCGGCGTGCGGGGCAGGAAGCCCTCGAAGCAGAACCGGTCGCACGGCAGGCCGGACAGCGCCAGGGCGGTGGTCACGGCGCTCGGCCCGGGGGCCGCCGTGACCGGGACGCCGGCGTCGAGGGCGGCCCGGACCAGCCGGTAGCCGGGGTCGGAGACGCTGGGCATCCCGCCATCGGTGACCAGCGCGACGGTGTAGCCGGCGGCGAGCACGTCGACCAGTTCCGGGGTGCGCCGCTCCTCGTTGCCCTCGAAGTAGGAGACGATCCGGCCCGGCACGGTGACCGCCAGGTCGCGGGCCAGCCGGGTGAGCCGCCGGGTGTCCTCGGCGGCGACCACGTCCGCGGCGGCGAGCACCTCGCGGAACCGGGCGGACGCGTCGGCCGGGTTGCCCAGCGGCGCACCGAGCAGCACCAGGCGGCCAACCTCGGACATTTCACCCACGACGTGCGCTCCTTCATCGACGGCCGTACCAATCTCGGGGACGACGGGCGCCACCGGGCACCTTCGCAGCCTACGATCGCCGGGTGACGAGTGCGTCGACAGCACAGAGCGCGAACGCGGGCGGGTCCGCCGTCGAGCCGACCACCGCCGACCAGGCCACCGGCCCCGCCACGAGTGGCGGTGGTGGCCGGATCCCGGCCGTCGTCCGGCGACGGCTCGACACCGTCGACGCCCGCCTCGACCGGGGGCGCGCGTGGCTGGCCACCGGGGTCGTGGTGGCGATCGCGGCCATCCTGCGCTTCGTCGGGCTGAGCGGCCCCAACGGGAAGATCTTCGACGAGATCTACTACGCCCGTGACGCGTACGGGCTGATCGATCGCGGCGTCGAGTGGAACTACAAGGACAACGGCCCGTCGTACGTGGTGCACCCGCCGCTGGGCAAGTGGCTCATCGGCCTCGGCGAGTGGGCCTTCGGCTACCAGGACGCGGAGACCAAGATCTCCGTGCCGGGGCACCTGCTCACCACCGCCCCCGAGTTCGGCTGGCGGTTCGCGGCGGCCGTCGCCGGCACCCTGTCGGTGCTGCTGCTGGTGCGGATCGGCCGGCGGATGTTCCGCTCCACCACGCTGGGCTGCGCGGCCGGGCTGCTGCTCGCCCTGGACGGCTTCCACTTCGTGCTCTCCCGCACCGCGCTGCTCGACATCTTCCTGCTCCTGTTCGTGCTGGCGGCGTTCGGCGCGCTGGTGCTCGACCGGGACGCCCGGCGGCGGCGCTGGACCCGGGCGCTGGAGGCGGGGCTCGACCCGTCGCTGCCGGGGCGGGCGGGCCGGCCGCCGTCGACCTGGCGGGACTGGCCGTGGTGGCGGCTGGTCGCCGGGGTGCTGCTCGGCTGCGCCTGCGCGGTCAAGTGGAGCGGCCTCTACTTCGTCCCGGCCTTCGCGCTGCTGGTGCTCCTCTGGGAGGTGGGCGTACGCCGCTCGGCCGGGGTCCGCCGCCCGTGGCGGGACGCCCTGCTGGACGAGCTGCCCTGGCTGCTGGCGGCCGGCGTGCTGATGGTCGTCACCTACGTGCTCACCTGGTCGGGCTGGCTGCTCGGTGACGAGGGCTACTACCGCCTGGCCAGCCGCTACCCGAACACCCCGGGGCTGAGCGACACTCCGGTCATCGGGCCGCTGATCAACCTGTGGGAATACCACAAGGCGGCGTACGGCTTCCACACCCAGCTCGACGACCCGCACAAGTACCAGTCCTGGCCGTGGCAGTGGCTGCTGCTCGGCCGGCCGGTCGCGTTCTACTGGTCCGGCGACGGCAACTGCGGCGCGCCGAGCTGCGCCTCGGAGATCCTGCTGCTGGGCACCCCGCTGCTGTGGTGGTCGTTCCTGCCGGCCCTGGCGGCGACGGTCTGGCTCGGCCTGGCCCGGCGCGACTGGCGGGCCGGGGCCATCCTGCTGAGCGTGGCCGCCGGCCTGCTGCCCTGGTTCTGGTTCGCCCTCGACGGCCGCACGATGTTCTCCTTCTACGCCGCGCCGGCGGTGCCGTTCCTCGTGCTGGCGGTGGTCTACGTGCTCGGCGCGATCGTCTCGCCCGCACCGGCGGCCGGCACGGCGGCGCCACCGAGCGCCGAGGCCGCCGCCGACCGCCGCCTGGTCGGCGGGATCATCGCGGGCGTCTACGTGCTGCTGGTCGGCCTCTGTTTCGGCTACTTCTACCCGATCTTCGTGGGCCGGCTGATGACCTACGCGGACTGGTCCGCCCGGATGTGGTTGGACGGCCGCTGGATCTGACCGGCGCGGCCCGGCGGGGGCGCCCCGCCGGGCCGGAAAACCGGTTGCGATCAGGGGCCCGTCCGTCGGCGGCGCCATCGGGCACGAAAAAGCGCGCCCCGATCGCCTGCCACGGGGGAAGCGGGCGATTGGGGCGCGCAAGACAGAGCTTAACCACAGTGCGGCAGTGGCACAACGGGTCGACCCTGGTCAGATTTCCGACGAATGCGCCACCCCACAAAAGGTTTACATCGGGCACCTCACGGTGCGTCACGCTGCGGAAACGTCACGAATTCCTTACCATTTGCCGGCCCGCGGGCGGGGCGGCACACAACTCCTGATCATCGGGCTCAACGCATCGATCCACCTCGACGCCCGGACCCCGATGATCTTCCACAGTGGATCTCGCTACACTTCGCCCAGTGATCAACAAGAGACGATCGGCGGCCGTCCTGATCGGACTGCTGGCGACGACCGCGCTGATCGGTCCGCCGCCCGCCGCCGCCGACGACGAGACCGCCGAACCCCCCGCCGAGCCGCCCAAGGTCGAACTGGTCCTGGACGTCAGCGGCTCGATGCGGGCCCGGGACATCGACGGGCGCAGCCGGATCTCCGTCGCCCAGCAGGCGTTCAACGAGGTGGTCGACGCGCTGCCGGACGGGACGCAGCTCGGCATCCGGGTGCTCGGCGCCACCTACCGGGGCAAGGACAAGAAGCAGGGCTGCCAGGACACCCAGCAGATCGTGCCGGTCGGCCCCGTGGACCGTACGCAGGCCAAGGCGGCCGTCGCCACGCTGCGCCCGACCGGCTTCACCCCGGTGGGGCTCGCGCTCCGCTCCGCGGCACAGGACCTGGGCACCGGCAGCACGGCCCGCCGGATCGTGCTGATCACCGACGGCGAGGACACCTGCGCACCGCCCGACCCCTGCCAGGTGGCCCGCGAGCTGGCCGCGCAGGGCACCCGGTTGGTCGTCGACACGCTCGGCCTGGCCCCCGACGAGAAGGTTCGCCGGCAGCTGCTGTGCATCGCCGGGGCGACCGGCGGCACGTACACCGCGGCGCAGAGCGCCGACGAGCTGACCGGGCGGATCAAGCAGCTGGTGGACCGGGCCCGGGACACGTACACCGCCACCCCGACCGTGGTCGGCGGGTCGGCGGCGTGCGACGGCGCGCCGCTGCTCGCTCCCGGCGTCTACACCGACCGGGAGGCGTTCGCCGAGCACCGCTGGTACCGGGTGCCGGTGCGGCCCGGGCAGGAGCTGCGCGCCTCGGTGAGCGTCGCGCTGGACCGGCCGGTGAATCCGGACTACGGCGTGCTGCTGCGCGCCACCGCTCCCGACGGGCGGGAACTGGTCCGGGGTGTCGACGCCGGCAGCGGGCGTACCGACGTGGTCTCGGCCGGGCTGCGCTGGTCGGCCGCCGAGGAGGAGGGCCCCGAACCCGCTCCGAGCGGGGTGCAGCCGGCGCGGACCGTGTGCCTGGTGGTCAGCAACTCGTTCGCGCCGCGCCCCGGCACCCAGATCAGCCCGGGCATGCCGGTGGAGTTGACCGTGGACGTGGTCGCCGCGTCCCCCGCCCCGGACGGGCCGGACCTCGGCCGCGGCTGGGCGCTGCTGCTCCTGCTCACCCTGGCCGGGTTGATCACCGGGCTGGTCGCCGGGCTGCTCACCCGCTGGTGGGTGGCCACGTGGAGGGAGAACTGAGGATGCGTACCCTGATCCGCTCCGCGGCGGCGCTGACCGCCGCCGGGGGGCTGGCCCTCACCCCCACGGCCGCCGCCGCGGCGCCGACTCCCTCGCCCGGCGCGGCCACCGTCACCAAGGCCGGCACCTCGTTCCTGACCGCCACGACCATCAACCCCGGTCAGCCCGTCCGGGTGGGCGCCTCGACCGGCGACCACCTCTACTGGTCGTTCCCCGCCGAGGCCGGCGAGGTCCACGAGGTCACCGCCACGGTCTCGTTCGGCAAGGCGCGCACCGGCCCGTCCACCTGGACCGTCGATGTCTTCGACGGGCTGCGCCGCCGGCAGGCGTGCACGGCCGGCGCGCAGACCCCGACCGCGGCGGCGACCGCGACCGGCGTGACCCTCGGGTGCACGCTGCGCCGGGTCCGGCCCTGGGCGGAGCCGTGGTCCGGCGACCCGCTGCCCGGCACCTACTACCTGCGGCTCTCGGTCACCGACCTGCCGGAGGCCGACCTCGGCCTGCCGGTCGAGGTGGACCTGCTGGTCGGCGCCGACACCGCGGGCGGCGGGTCCGGCGACGACGGGGAGCTGGCGGCCCCACTGGTGGCGAACACCAGGGCCGGCACGGTGCTCACCGCGGAGCCGGCCCCCGAGCCCGTCGCCGGCGACGAATCCGCCTTCAGCGGCTGGCTCCCGGAGCCCGGCTCGCGCTGGGTCTGGACCGGTGCGGGCGGGGTGCTCGCCGCCGTGGCGGGCGTGGTGGGCTTCGCGCTCACCCGGCGGCCCCGCCGCCGGTGAGCCCGCGACCGGTGGCCGCCGCGTCGGGTGCGGGGCGGCCACCGGAAGCGGGGGTCACGGGTGGCGTGGGCCGCGCGGCACCCAGCCGATGAACCGGTCCTGGAGCGAGGTGTCCGGAGCGGCGCGAAGGTCCTGCGTGGCGGCCGCCAGGCAGGAGCCGAGATAGACGCTCAACGAGGCGCGGTCCACCTGGTACTCGTCCAGCAGTTGCCGGCGTTTGGTGACACAGGGCCAGTCCTCGCCGCAGGAACCGCAGGTCCAGTCGGGGGTCACGGGGGCGTGCTCGCCCGGTCGTGATTCCGACGCCTTCGCACCAGGCGTCATCGGCCGTTCCTCTCGTCGATGGACATGTGTGTGTGGACGGTGCCTCCCGCAATGACCCAACAGCGTTCGGGAACGCACCGGCGTTACACGGTTGCGGTACGTTTCGGCGTCATGCGGGACCTGCTGCCGCCCGAGGTCGCCGTGGCGGTGGCCGCCGCCGCGGACTGGACCGGCGTGCTGCTCCCGGCCGAGCGGGCCTGCCTGGGCGAGCGTGCCGTGACCGGCCGCCGCCGGGACTTCACCGCCGGCCGGGTGTGCGCCCGCCGGGCGCTGGCCGGGCTCGGGCTGCCGGCCACACCGGTGCCCGCGGGAACCGACCGCGCCCCGGTCTG
The DNA here is from genome assembly GCF_040631005.1 of Micromonospora sp. NPDC005707. Classification (NCBI taxonomy): domain Bacteria; kingdom Bacillati; phylum Actinomycetota; class Actinomycetes; order Micromonosporales; family Micromonosporaceae; genus Micromonospora; species Micromonospora sp. NPDC005707. The sequence goes on along the minus strand of NZ_JBEXYR010000004.1, from coordinate 359,305 downwards.
GCCGGCCGGCGTGGTCGGCGCCATCACCCACACCCGGGGCTACTGCGCGGCCGCCGCCGCCCGCGTCGCAGAGATTCGCGCGGTGGGCATCGACGCCGAGGGCCACCGGGAACTTCCCACCGGGGTACGCCGGAAGGTCTGCCTGCCCGAGGAGGAGGCGCAGCTGGCCCGGCTGCCCGGCGGGGTGGCCTGGTCGGTCGTGCTGTTCAGCGTCAAGGAGACCGTCTACAAGGTCTGGCACCCGCTCGTCGGGACCTGGCTGGACTTCTCCGACGCCCGGGTCACGCTCGACCCCGAGGCGGGCACGTTCACCGCCCGCATCGCGCCGGCCCGGCTCGCCGCCGCCCCGCTGACCGATCCGCCGTCATCGATAGCCGGTCGGTTCGCGGTGGACACCGATCTGGTGCGCACCGCCGCCGTTCTGGTAGCCGGGTGAGGGCCTGACGGTCGCGTTGCGGTCGGCTTGTACCGTCGTCCCGACTGACGATCCCGAAGGTGCCCAAGGAGTACGGTGAGCCACCCTCAGCCTCCGTTCGGACCGCAGGACCCGAACCAGCAGCCTCAGGAACCGCCGACCCAGGCGTTCCCCACCGCGCCCATGCCGCCGGTGCCCGGCAGCCCGCAGGCGCCGCAGCCGCCGGTCTCGGGCGCGCCGCAGCCGCCGACCTCGGGTGCCCCGTACCCGCCGCAGCCGCCGACCTCCGGCGCGCCGTACCCGCCGCCGGGTGGCGGGTACCCGCCCGCCCCGGAGTCCCCGTACGCGCCGCCGCCGACCTCGGGTGCGCCGTACGCGCCGTACCCGCCGACGTCGGGCGCGCCGTACCCGCCGCCCGGTGCGCCGCAGCCGCCGTACCCGGCCGCGGGGGCCGCGTTCCCCCCGCCGCCCGGGCAGTACCCGCCGCCGGGTGAGGTCTACCCGCCGACCGGGCCGTACCCGCCCGCGCCCGGGCAGTTCGGCCCGCCGGCCAAGAAATCCAACAAGAACGTCTGGATCACCGTCGGCATCGTCGTGGCCGTCATGCTGCTGCTCTGCTGCGGCGGCGGCATCTTCGCCATCTACAGCGGCGCGCAGAAGACCAAGGACGCGATCGACAGCCTGCCCACCCCCGGGGTCACCTACAGCAACCCGGTCGACGACACCCCGACCGACGGCACCTCGGCGACGCCGGAGCCGGGCCGGACCGACAGCGAGACCTTCAACATGCCGTCGGGCGACAAGCTGATCGTCAACGACGACGACGGCACCGTCGAGATCACGGTCGGCAACTTCCGCACCAAGGACAAGGCCTGCCAGGAGTTCATGCCGGGGCCGAAGAACGGCATGTACCTGATCGCCGATGTGACCGCCGAGGTCACCAAGGGCACCGGCTCGATCAACCCGTTCTTCTTCAAGTGGGTCGGCACCGACGGCACCGAGGAGAGCGGCGTCGGCGGCGCCTTCTCCGGCTGCGGCAAGCTGATGGGCTCGGGCAACAACCTGCCCAGCGGCAGCAAGCGCACCGGGCAGCTCATCTTCGACGTCAAGAACAACAGCGGCACGGTGGAGTACCAGCACCACCTGCGTACCGCGGGCTCCTGGAAGCCGTAACGACTTCCACGGCGTCAGCGAGGGGTCGGTCCCGGTAGGGGCCGGCCCCTCATCCGTTCGGACATTTCCATGTGCGAACGCCGCCGTCGCCCCGCTAGGAAGAACGGATGGCCCACGAGACGACCATCCCGCTGTTGCCGTGCCGTTCCCTGGACGACGTGGCGCCCTTCTACCGCGCCCTCGGCTTCCAGGTCGGCTACCGGCAGGCGCGACCCAACCCGTACCTCGCCCTGCACCGCGAGGATCTCCACCTGCACTTCTTCGGGATGCCCGAGTTCGACCCCGCGGACTCGTACGGCTCCTGCCTGGTCCTGGTGGACGACATCGTGGCGATCCACCGCGACTTCGCCGCCGGCATGCGCGCGGCCTACGGCAAGGTGCTCGTCTCCGGGGTGCCGCGGATGACCCGGCCGCGGGTGCGGAAGAACCAGGACGGGCACACCGGCTTCAGCATCGTCGACCCCGGCGGCAACTGGATCCGGTTCGTGGCCCGCGGCACCCCCTCGGTCGCCGACGAACCGACCGGGCGGCTGGCCCGGACGCTGGAGAACGCGGTGGTGCAGGCGGACTCGCGCGGCGACCACCGGCAGGCCGCCCGGATCCTCGACGCGGCGCTGTCCCGGCCGGACGCCGCCGACGACCCGGTCGTCCACGTCGAGGCACTGGTCTACCGGGCCGAACTGGCTCTGGTCCTGGACGAGCCGGCGGCCGCCCGGGAGCTGCTGGAGCGGGCGGGAACCGTGCCGCTGAGCGAGGACGGCCGGGAGCGGCTGGCCGACACGCTGCGGCACGCGGCGGACCTGGCCGCGACCACCGACTGACCACCCCGGGTTTCAGTCCCCGTCAGCCGGGGACGCCGCTGGCGGAGGGGTGCTGACGGCGCCCACGGCGACAGGGGAGGCGGCATGAGCGTCGAACGGGCGAAGGACGACCTTGAGGATCTGGCCGGCCCGGCCCGGGCGCGGTTGGGCGACCTGACCCGGGACGAACGGTCCGAGGCGGACGAGGTGCGGCGCGAGGACGAGATCCGGGGCAGGCGGCCCGGTGAGCACGTCCAGCAGGACGCCCGGGATGCGCGGGACGACTTCACCGCTTGAGGCCGGCGTCCCGCCATCGGTCGCCGGTGGGACCGGAACCGGGCTGACCAGCGTTGCCCGCCGGCCAGGTGGATGATCACCACTCGTCGCTCCGGGCAACCATTCGCGACCTTCCGATATGACAGGCGGTCGAGGTGTCGGCACGGAGGGTGGCCGATTAGCCGCTAGCAATTGTTGCGGCTGAAAGCACACTGAGAGGCGTGACGTACCCACCCCCGCAGGACCCGTGGCGCGGGCAGGCGCCCCCGCCTCCGCCGCCCCCGCAGCCGACCGCCGAATTCGGCACGGTCCCGCCGTACCCGGTGGCGCAGAACCCCGCCATGTCGGCGCAGCGGTCGTGGTGGCGCCGGCTCTCCCGCGGGGCGCAGGTCGCCATCGTGACGGCGGGCGTCCTGGTGCTCTGCTGCTGCGGCGGCGTCGCCATCGGCGCGGTTGCCGACACTCCGGCGAACACCGGCAAGAAGGACGCCGCCCCGGCCACCTCCGCGCCGAGCGGCGGCGAGGCCGCCGCTCCCGCTCCGGCCGTGGTCGATGTCGCCACCCCGTCCGCGGCGGCGAGCCCGACCGAGGCGGCGCCGAGCGAATCACCGTCGCCGCAGGTGGAGACCCGGACCGTCACGGCGACCGAGAAGATCGCCTACTCGACCAGGACGGTCAAGGACTCCTCGCTGGCCAAGGGCACGAAGAAGATCCGGACCCGCGGCGTGGCCGGCGTCCGGACCCTCACGTACCAGGTGACCGTCACCGACGGGGTGGAGACCGGGAAGAAGCTGGTGCGGTCGGTGGTCACGAAGGCGCCGGTCACGCAGGTGGTCGCCGTGGGAACCAAGCAGACGCGACAGTGCGACTCGAACTACAGCGGCGCCTGCGTGCCGATCGCCAGCGACGTCGACTGCGCGGGCGGCAGCGGCAACGGTCCCGCGTACGTCGTCGGTCCGGTCCGGGTGGTGGGCAGCGACATCTACGACCTGGACCGCGACGGCGACGGGATCGCCTGCGACTGAGGCCGGGACCGCCGGGCGCGGCAGTGCGCCCGGCGGCCGTAGCTCGGGCCGGCGCTCGTGCGGCCCCGCTCCGGTTCCGCTAGGGCGGCGGTGAGGGCGCCTCTTCGGGGTTTCTGCGCTCGCGCACCGCGTCCCACACCGCCACCCCGGCGAGGACGACGGTGGCGGCAGCGGCGGCGAGCAGCGGCGGGCGGTGCAGCAGCGCCGGCGTCACGGCGGCGAGCGCGAGCAGCCCGACCACCCGGGACGGGGACAGCCGGGCGAACACCTCGTACTCCATGCGGGACCGCCCGGCGAGGAAGAGCCCCGGCCCGCCGAGGAGGACCGCGAGCCAGAGCGGATCCTGGTGTCCACGCGGTTCCCGGATGACCAGCGCGTAGCCGACGCCGGCGGCCAGGATGCCCGTCACGATGACGAGTTGCGTGTAGTACCCGGACTTGCCGAGCTTGTCGGGGCGAGCGGCGACCTCGACGGCGGCGGAGAACACCGCCCCCGCCCGATGGAAGTAGATCCGCCACGTCAGCACCGCCGTGGCGAAGGACAGCACGCTCGGCGCCACCCGGTCCGGCGTGAACGCCTCGGCGAACGTCGCACCCGTGAGCAGGATGGTCTCGCCGATCGTGATGACGATGAGCTGCTGGTAGCGCTCCGCGAGGTGCTCGCCCGCGAGGCGCCAGTCCTCGGCTCCGGTCCGGCCGAGCTTCGGCACGGGCCAGCCGAACACGAGTCCCGCGTAGTCGATGGCGACGGCCACCGTCCAGAGCGCCCCGCGCGCCGGGCTCTGCGGGAACAGCGCCGCTCCGGCGATCCACGGCACCGCGGACATCGTGGCCCACCACAGGTGCCGCGCCGGGCTGTGCCGCTCGACGTCCCGGCGCGCGATCAGCAGGATGACGGGCTTGCCGGCCTGGATGGCGACGTACGTGATCGCGAAGAGCAGCCCTCGCGCACCGAACGCGTGCGGCAGGGTCACCGCGATGATCATGCTGCCGAACATGGTCCAGACGATCAGCAACTGGGTCACCGGTTGTTGGGGTTCGACCCGGCTGGTCACCCATGCCGCGTGGACCCAGACCATCCACAGTGCCAGCAGCAGGAGCACCGTCTGACCGACCTCGGGCAGGACGACCTGACGGTCGGTGGTGAAGTCCTCGATCAGGCGCTGGGAGAATCGGGTCAGCACGAAGACGAAGACCAGGTCGAGGAGCAGTTCCCCCTCCCGGCCCCGCAACAGTCCGCGCCAGCCACCGATCGACATCTACCGCCCGCGCCCCTGTCCGCTTTGCGCCGGTTTCACGCAGTCGTACCACGGTGGCAGGGCGGCTGACGGCGATCCGCGTAACCGCGCGGCGCAGTGCGCCGGCGGTCGGGGGTGTCGCCTCGCCCCTATGGTGGGCGGATGATCCTCGCCGACTTCGCCGGGTCCTGGGCCGGCACCAACGGGTTCCGGCTGATGCCCCCTGACCCGCTCGCCGAGTCGCCGGCCACGGTCACCGTGACGACGGCGGCCGGTGGTCACCTGACCTCGATCGCCTACTCCTGGACGCACCCGGACGACGGGCCGCAGGACGGCCTGATCGTCGTCGGGGCCGGCGACCGGGAGGGCTCGCTGGTGGCCGTCTGGGGCGACTCGTGGCACCAGCAACCGACGCCCATGTCGTTGACCGGCGGCCCGGGCACGGGCGCGACGTTCGAGCTGGCGGGCGAGTACGGCGGCGGTTGGGCGTGGCGGATCGTGTTCGACGCCGCCGACGGCGAGCACCTGCGCATGCGGATGGACAACGTGATCCCCGCCGACCACGCCACGACCGAGATGCCGGGCGGGCCGTACCCGGTCATGGTGACCGACGTACGCCGGGCCTGAGGAGCGGGCCGTGGTCCGCGCGAGGCGCGGGCCGGCCCGTCAGATCGCGACCGGGTGACGCGGTTCGTAGAGACCCAGCTCGCCGCCACCGGGCAGCCGCAGCGCGGTGCGCAGCCCCCACCGCTCCTCGGTGACCGGGATCGTGAACTCGACGCCCTTCGCGGCCAGGTCGGCCATCGTCGCCGCGACGTCGTCGCACATGAGGAAGAGCTCGTGGGCCGGCTCGCCGTCGGTCGGGTGCATGGCGAGCTCGGCCGGCGGGAGCTTGAAGATGAGCCAGCCATGGCCGGCGTCGACGTGGTGGTAGCCGAGCGTGTCCCGGAAGAAGGCGCGGTCCCCTTCCGGGTCCCGGCTGTAGATGATCACGTGAGCGCCATTGATCATTCACCGACCATAGTGCCGAGTTCGACGGGGCGCCGCCGATCCCGCCAGAAGCGCGAAAGGTGCTCCCCGACGGACGGAGTTCTGCTGTGGCCGCTCGCCGGCCTCGTCGAGCAAGTTGCCGGACCGGTAAACCTCGCCGGCCGATCCGGTGTCTTGCTGATTGACGAAGGCCGGGAGGTCAGATGAGGGATTCGCGTGGAGCGGAGTTCGACGACTTCGTTCGCACACGGTCGATGGCGCTGCTACGGGTTGCCTTTCTGCTGACCGGGAATCGGCATGCGGCGGAGGACCTGCTTCAGGAGGTGCTGGAGCAGGTGTACGTGCGTTGGCGTCGGGTGCGCGGCAGCCCGGAGGCGTACGCGCGCCGCGCGTTGGTGAATCGGTCGATAAACCGCTGGCGCTGGCGTTCCCGGCGGCCCGAGCAGGCCCTGGGCGACCACGACGGGGTGGCCCGGGACCATGCCGACGCCGTGGCTCTCCGCGAGCTGGTCGTCGGGGCGGTACGGGCCTTGCCGCCCCGGCAGCGGGCCGCGGTCGTCTTCCGTTATCTGGAGGATCTGCCGATCGCCGACGTTGCGGCGGCGATGGGCTGTTCCGAGGGCGCCGTGAAAAGTCACGCCGCGCGCGGATTGGCTCGCCTGCGGGAGGCACTGGCCGAACCGAGCCTCGTCATGCCCATCACTGATTCTGGGAGCTCGCGATGACTTTGAACGACAGTGACGTGCGCGACGTCTTGCATCGCGCGACGGATCATCTGGTCGGTCCGCCGGGTCTGCTTGACGAGGTGCGCCGGGGTGGGCGCCGACGGGTGGTGCGGCGCCGGGCCGTGTTGGCGGCCGTCTGCGCGGCCGTGGTGGCGGTGCCCGTGGGCGGGCTTCAACTGGCGGGCGACGGAGGCGAGGGGCAGGTCGCCTCGCCGCTGCTCGACGAGCCCACTCGCGGTGATCTGGCCGGCGACGAAGGGTACCTGCGGCAGGTCCGCGACGCGTGGCAGCGCCGCCTGAAGCAGGACGGAGAGCAGATGCGCGGCGAGCCGCACATCGTCTGGGCGGGAAGTACGCCCGCTGGTCCGGCCGCCTACATCGCCCACCGCACCCTCCACAACCCGGTCGCCAGCTCGGAAGGCGACCGGGTGATCGCGACGGCGGCGTTCGTCGAACCCACCGCTGACGGGCCGCGTGTCACGACCCGGGAGCAGGTCACCGATGCCGGCACGGATGGCATCTCGCAGGCCGCGCTGCTCGGACCACGACGCGACCTGCTGCTCGTACTCGACTTCGGGCGGCCGGTCGAGTTCTCGCCGGAGCTCAGGTACCTGCCCGACGGCAAAGTCAGCCGCAGCTTCCAGCGGGTGACGTTTCGAGACGGTGCAGCCGTGCTGACGGTGCCGCCACAGCTCACGAAGATCACCGTCGCGATTTCCAGGACCCCGGTCAGCCGGGAGAACATGGTTCACATCACCAATGACGGGCCGATTCTTTTTCCCGACGGCAAGGACCGGCCGAGACCACAACAGGTCCGCCACACGTTGCCCGGCGCGGAGAAGGTGTGGGTGGGCGACCCCAGTGCCAAGAAGGTGAGCGCGCCGGCTGAGGCTCTCGCGGAATACATCGACTCGGCAGGCGTGCACACGAGCGACGGGTCTCCCCTCCTGTGGGTCTACGGGGCAACCCCGGACGGCCGGCTGCTCCTCGTGGAAACCATCCAGTACGACGACGACCCGGCCCGCGTCATCGCACTGCTCGCCCCCAGGTACCTCCCCTTCAAGGCGGTCGCCAGCACCGTTGCGGACTGGCGAGCACCGTTGCCCGTACGACTGCGACTGCCTGACAACCAGGGCATCCTGGTGGCCGCCGAGGGGGCAGCGCTGAGCTACCGGGTCGGCGATGGCAGCTGGCAGGACGCCGGCCGGAACGCCGCACTTCTACCCGCCAACGCCACCGAGGTGCGCGGCGACGCCGGCGGATCCGTCACCACCGTCCCCGCCACGCCCTGAGCCAGCTCGCGCCCACCGCACGGCAACGGGCCGGGCTGGCGGTCACCGACCAGCCCGGCGGACCGTTCACCGCGGCCGGACCATTTCGGGTCAGCTGGCGGCGCCAGGAGCGAGACCGACCCGCCAACCGGGCACGGTGAAGCTGTCGGCGATGACCGTGACCGTCACCCGTTGGCCGGTCCGGACGGGCACCTTGAACTTGGGCGGCAGGTCGTATTCGGACGCCAGCGCGCCACCCGTCCAGCATTCGCCGGTCCAGTCGTAGAACGCTCGCCGCTCGACCTCCTTTCCGTCGACCAACACGCGGATCCGGCCGGGCGCCACGGCGCAGATGTAGATGTCCAGCTGCAACGGCATGGCCAGGTCGAGCCGGTGGGATCCGTTCGGGGATGCTGCGGTGCGGGCGTCGAGCTGACCGAGTTGGTCCGGGAAGGGCTGCCCAGGATTGCCCGTTGCCAGCTTCCCGACGGTGTCCAGTTCGACCAGCTCCGCGGGCCGGGGCGGCATCGGGAACTGCTCGAACGGCACCGGTGTGTAGACGCCGACCGCCATCGTTCCGGTGAGGTGTGTGGGGTCACCCGGTCGCGCATCCGCGTTGTGGGCGGCGAGCGGCTTACCGATCTTCACAGTGACCGTCACCGGCTTCCCCGCACGCACTCCGAGGTCACTCCACCGCCGATAGTGCCCGTTCATCCCGGCGTCGACCAGGACCGGGCCGGGCAGCAGTGAAGATCCGCAGTCAGCGGTGCCGATCACGGTCTTGCTGACCGTGACCTGGATCAGGTGGTCGGGTCGGCCGTTGGCCGAGCCTGCCGCCAGGCGGTCATCGCACTTGATGCCCAGCTGGAAATCCGCGGCATCGGGGGTGAAGGTGAGGGTGATGCTCGGCTGCCGCGGCAGGGTCATCTCACGCGCCAGGATTCGGCGATGCCCGCGGAGATACTCGGGCAGCAGTTCGCCGGCGGGTGGAGGAGCCGGGCTCGCCGTGCCGGTTGGCGGCGGGGTTGCCGAGGACATGCTCGCCAGAGGCGACGGTGTGGAGCCGACGGGCTGACGTGTGACCAGGCCGACCGATGTCGCAGTGGTCGCCACCAGTACGGCGGCGGCGACGCCCACGGCGCGGACCCGCCGCTGCCGGGCGATGCGACGGTGCAGCATGCCCACGCGGTCCACGCTGGTCGGAATTTCAGCGCTCTGCGTCGTCAGGAGACGGCGTAGGCGCTCCTCTTCGACGGTCAATGAATGAGCTCCTTCTGGTCTCGGCTGTCGACCAACGCGGGGTGCGTGCGCAGCTTCGCCAAGCCCTTGCTGGCCTGGCTCTTGACAGTGCCGACGCTGATGCCGAGCGTCTCGGCGATCTGCGCCTCGGTGAGGTCCTCGAAGTAGCGCAGGACGAGGACCGCCCGCTGCCGTCGCGGGAGCTCGGCGAGCAGCCGCCACAACGCATCCCGCTCGACGTACTCCGTCATCCGGTCGGCCGCCTCGACGCGCTCGGGCAGCGCCTGCGGAATCTCGCCGGTCCAGCGACGACGGCGCCAGGAGATGAAGGTGTTGACGATGGTCCGCCGGACATAAGCGTCGGGGTCGCCGTGCACCCGGGGCCACGCGAACCAGACCTTGACCAGGGCGGTCTGCAGCAGGTCCTCGGCCGCTGCCCAGTCGCCGGTCAGCAGGTAGGCGACGCGCAGCAGTCGGGGCGATCGGTCGACCACAAATTGGTCGTATTCGGTTCGGTCGGCCAACCGTCCTCCTCCGTCGAGCCTGCCCCTCATCTACGCGTTGACTCGATGTGACGGTTGCCCGGCGTCGGGGCTGCATTGTTGTTGCGAGCGCTCTCATCCAGCTGGCGCGCCTGCTTCACCCGCAAGATCGGCGACGTCCTGGCCGACGGTGAGCCTGCCGACGCTTGCCAACGTCTGCCGGCATTGGGTGCCCTCAGTTGTACCCGATCTGCACTAGATGATCTTTAACGGCGGCCAAGCTCCTCGGCGCGGTCGCGGGCCGCCAGCCCCCTCCGCGTCGCCGCCGTCGGCACATCAAGTCTTGACCCATGCGTCGATCATCTGCTTATGTCGACGGCATGACCGGATCCTTCGCGTCGATGCGCGAACCCACCTACTTCATCTTGGCCGCGTTGCAGGACGAACCCTTGCACGGCTACGCGATCGTCAAGCGGGCGCAGGAGTTGTCCGACGGGCGGGTACGCCTCACGACGGGCACCCTCTACGCCGCGCTGGACCGGCTCACTCGTGAAGAGATGGTGCGGGTGGCCCAGGAGGCGGTGGTCAACGGCCGTGCCCGCCGTACCTACGAGCTGACTCAGCGAGGTATGTCCGCGCTGAGTGCGGAAGCGCAGCGGATGGCTGCGGCGGCGAGCGTCGTTCGTGATCGTTCCGTCCGCTCGACGCCTGCGGCGGGTTGGGTGGTGCCGGCATGACCGAGCTGGAGCGCCGCTACCGGTGGCTGTTGCGGGCCTACCCCCGCGCCTACCGGCAGTATCGGGCCGACGAGATGCTCGAAACCCTGCTTGTCACGGCTGACAACCCGCGGCGGCCGAGCCTTCGAGAAGCGGTGGCGCTCGTGGTCGGAGGGCTGCGCGCCCGCACCGGTGTCGACCGTCTCGGCTCGCGCTCGGCGCTGGGCTACTCCTTGCTGCGGCTGTCCGCGCTGTCCCTGCTCGTGTACGGCCTGACGCAGCGGGCCGGAGGCCCGATCGGGGTCTTGGTGACGATGCTGTCGGAGGGCCCATACAACCCCGGCGGATGGTGGTTCATCGTCATTCCGGCGCTGCTGACCATCGCGCTCTTCGCTGCGGCGTGGGGTAGCTACCGGCTGGCATTCGCTGCGGCGATCTTGACCGTGGCCGCGCAACATTTGTCGGCGAATGGGTGGGACCTATCGTTCTGGTTCTCGTCGGTTTATGACCTCCAGGACGCGATGCTTCCCGAGTTTTGGCCAGCGCCGCTGGCTTCGCTGGCGTTGCTGCGACTGCTCGGCGCACCCCGAACGCCCGTGGCCCGACCGTGGGCCTGGCCCGTCCTCGGGGCACTGGCAGTCGTCGCTTTGGCGCCGAGCCCGATCAACGGCTGGTTGGACGCACCACTGATGTCCCTGTGCGCGTTCGCCGCACTGGCCGTCATCACCGCGCCGGTCGATGCACGGATGCCCATCGTCGCCTCGGTGCTTCTCCTGGCGCCGGCCTTGGCACAAGCCACCTATCTGCTCGGTTCCAAACAAGCGGGGTGGCCACTAGATATCTCCATCACCGCGATCCTTGTTCTCGCGGCAGTCATGGTGACCACGCTTGCGGCCGGCACAATCGCAGGCCGCCGCCAAGCCCGCATCTAGATACGGGAGCGCCCCCGCCACCACTTCACGTGGACAGCCGGAAGCCGACCCGGCCGCGCGGGGCTGCTCGTCCAGATCGCGCACAGTCAGTCGGCGATCGCGGCGAACGACGACGCGCCAGGACCGCCAGCGCACTCAGCGCCGTGATCGAGCTGTCCACGATCTGCTCACGACGAGTCGCGACGGGCTGGCTTCAGCCGAACCGCAGGATCAACGACAGCGGTCCCTGATCAGCATTTCTGCTGGTCAGGGGCCGCTGGTGCTCCCGGTGGCGGGTAGAGGATTCGAGCCCCTGTAGCTTTCGCGACGGATTTCCCCTCCGCTGCGTCTTCCCGCCATCCCGGAGTGCCCGAGGACCTCGCGGAGGCACGGTCCTTGTATCGATCAACCGGGTAGCCCCGGATCTGCCAGCAATCATGGCGGCTCGGGGCATCGTCGTATGTCGCGCCGTCGGCGGGCTATCAACGACGCGCTGGCGGCCGAAGGCCAGACCTACGTTCATTGGTGGCCGAAGAAAGATCGCCGCCGCAACATCATCATCAGCAGCAGCGCGCTCCGAGACGCGAGCACCAAGCGCCACCACTCCCCGACGACCCCGGAGCAGCGCTGATTTGTACCGGATGTGTACCCGCCGATCTTGGTCGGCGCGTACTCCCAGATCAACGGTGTTACTGGTGGAGCTGAGGGGATTTGAACCCCTGACCCCCTCGATGCGAACGAGGTGCGCTACCGGTCTGCGCCACAGCCCCTCCGCTGGCGTACCAGCGTAGGTCCCACCCGGCATTCACCGGGCGGGCCGGCGCCAAGGCTAACAGGTCCGGCGGTCCCGACGCGAACCGCCCCACCGGACCAGGAGATCTTGGAGGGAAACGGCCCCCATAGGGGCCGAAACTCTCCAAGATCCCCGAGCCGAGCTCACACCGGCGCGTACGTCAGGTTCAGCACTCCGCTCTTGAAGGTCTCGCTGTTCAGCAGCCGCAGCGGGTACGTCGGCGTGTCCTCGAAGAGCCGCTGGCCGCGCCCCACGGCGATCGGGTGGACCAGCAGCCGCAGCTCGTCGAGCAGGCCGTTGGCGAGCAGCCACCGGACCGTGGTGGCGCCGCCCGACATGGAGATGTCCCCGTCGGCCTGCTCCTTGATCTCCCGCAGCCGCGCCGCGACCCGGTCCGGGTCGCCGGAGATCAGGTGCGAGTTCTGCCAGGTCGTCTCGGTGAGCGTGTTGGACAGCACGTACTTCGGCACCGAGTTGATGAACGACGCGAACTCCATCTCGTCCCCGGACTGGTTGGGCCAGAACTCGGACCACTCCTGGTACTGCGTGCGCCCCATGAGGAACGCCGTGGTCGCCTCCACCCCGCGCCCCACCGTGGCGCCCATCTCGTCGTCGAAGTACGGGAAGTGCCACTGGTCGGGCCGCTCCACGACACCGTCCAGCGAGATGAAGAAGTTCGACACGATCTTGGCCATCACAAGCTCCCTGTCCGCGGCCGGCTCCGCACCGGCCTTCACCAACCCGTCGGACGACCCCCGCCGGATTCGACATCAGCGGCAGGAAAAGTTTCAGGCGCCCCGCCCGCTCTGGTACGGCCGTCCCCGCAGGCCGCCCGCCCGGCGGTAGGAGACCGAGCCGCCGCTCGCCGCGGGCGGCAGGTCCGCGGGCCGGTCCAGCCCCATGGCGGTACGCCGGACCGCCTCCCGCTGGGCGGCCAGCCGGCGCTGCGCCTCGCGCCGGGCCGCGGCGCGCCTCGCCTGCTCGCGGCGCACCTCGGCCTGGCGGGCGGCCAGCCACGCCGCCTCCCGGGCCTCCGCGCGCCGCCGCCGGCGCTCGGTGAGAGCCCGCTGCCGCAGGTGTACGACGTACGCCACGAGGAGGGCGCCGGTGACCGAGACGCTGATCCAGAATCCGGGGCTCACCAGCACCACGCCGATCAGCTCGACGAAGTTGAGCAGCAGCAGTGCGGCGAGCACCCGGCGCCGGCGGTAGACGGCCGAGGTGTGCCGGCGCTTTGCCGGGTGCCGTCGGCGGGACTTCGCGGGGGTGGGCGGCACCGAGCGGAGCCGGCCCGACCGCCGCCGCGCGGGCGGCGCCGACACCGGACGGGCGAGACCGCCCGTGTCGGAATCTTCACTGAGAGTGATGACGAGGGAGCGCGGCGGGTGCACCGGCCGCCGTCCGGGCACGGTGCGACGCCGACGGCGGCGCTGGAGCACCCGGGCCGTCGACTGCGCCCGCTCCGCCACCAGCCGCTCGGTGGCGTCGTACCGGCGGACCAGCGCCGGCGCGAGGGCGAGCAGACCGGCGGCGGCGAGGACGGCGAGGAGCACCGAGGTCGGCACCCTCACCCCTCCCGTCACCAAGTTCGGGGCGAGCGCCACACGACCGCAACTTCTTCCGTCGCCCGTCGTTTATGGCGCAGATCGTGCGGGCAGGCAGCGCTTGCCACAGCTTGCAGTTACTTGAGGTTACGGGCCGCCGACCGACTTCACGGTGCGCCGCGCCGGGCGTGGCGGCGGGGAGCCTTCAACCGCGGTTGTCACGTACGCGGTGCCAGCGGGCCAGCAGCCCGCCCTCGGCGACCACTTCCTCACTGGTCATCGCATATCCGATGTGGTCCCGCCACGCGCCGTCGATGTGCATGTAGCGCACGTGGAAGGCCTCCTCGCGGAAGCCGAGCTTCTCCACCACCCGGCGGGACGGCTGGTTCTCCGGCCGGATGTTCACCTCGATGCGGTGCAGCCCGCCAGGGCCGAACGCGTGGTCGACGGCCAGGGCCACGGCGGTGGGCATGACCCCGCGACCGGCCACGCGGGAGTCCACCCAGTAGCCCACGTAGCCGGAGCAGAACGCGCGCCGCACGATGCTGCCCACGTTGAGGTGGCCGACGAGCCGTTCCTCGCCGTCCTCGCGCAGGCAGACCGCGAACGGCATGCCGTCGCCGGTCCGCGCGGACCGGCGCTGGTCGGCGTGGACGTAGCGGAACGCGGCCGGCGAGTTCATCTCGTCCCAGCTGCCCGGCAGGTGGGACTCCCAGGGGGACAGCCAGGCCCGGTTGGCCCGCCGGATCTCCGACCAGCTCGTCGCGTCGGACCGCCGGTACGGCCGCAGCACCACGGGACCGTCCATCAACACCGCCGGCCATCCCGGCTGCCGCCCGAGCCAGCTCACCGAGCCGGCCTTCCGTTCGGGACCGCGGGGCTCGCCGGCTCAGTCCCCGCGGTCACCGACGCCGGTCCAGCAGGAGGACGTCCACAGTCGAGCCCGCGGCCGCGGTGGTGACCCGCTCGCCGAGGACGAGCAGGCCGTTCGCCTCGGCCAGGCCGGAGAGGGTGAACGGCCCACCGGCGAGCGGCTGCACGGTGTAGCCGCCGCCGCGCCGCTCGGCGACGTGCGCGGGACGGAACTCACGCAGCCCCACCGGGGACGAGACCGTCTCCAGCAGGTGCGCCCGGACGCTGGGCCGGAACACCGGCTCGGCGCCGGCCAGCAACTGGATGGCCGGGCGGGCCAGCACCTCGAAGCCGATCAGTGCCGCGCCGGGCTCACCGGGAAGACACACCACCGGCACCTCCTCGGCGCCGACCGTACCGAATCCGAGGGCCGTTCCGGGATAGAGGGCCACCTCTGTGAAGGTGACCGGCCCGGCCCGGCCGCCCTCCCGGCGGGACAGGATCCGGCGGACCATGTCGCCGGGGCCGGTGCCGGTGCCACCGGTCGTGATGATCAGGTCGGCGCGCAGGGTCTGGTCCTCCAGCAGGCCGCGCAGCGCCTCGGGGTCGTCGTCGCAGATCCCGACCCGGTACGCCAGCGCGCCCGCCTCGGCCGCGGCGGCGGTCAGCGCGTGCGAGTTGGTGTCCACCACCTGGCCCGGCTGGCTGCCCCGGCCCACGTCGACCAGCTCGTCGCCGGTGGCCACGATGACCACCCGCGGGCTGGGCCGGACCACCACGTGCCCGATGCCGGTGGCGGCGAAGACCGCGACCAGGGCGGGCGAGACGTACGTGCCGGCGCGGGCGAGCAGGGTGCCGGCGGGCAGCTCCTCACCGGCGCGGCGGACGCCGTAACCCCGCTTGGGGGCGCGGAAGATCTCCACCGCGGCCATGCCCTGGTCGGTCCACTCGACGGGGACCACCACGTCGGCGCCCACGGGCAGCGGGGCGCCCGCCGCCACCGAGAAGCAGGAGCCGGGGGTGAGCCGGACCGGGCGCCAGCTCGCCGCGCCCAGGTCGCCGACCACGTTCAGCCGGATGCTGCGGCCACCGGGGATACCGGAGGGGGCCGGGACGTAGCCCGGCCCCCGGCTCCCTCCGGAGATGTCCTCCCAGCGCGCGGCGTACCCGTCCACCGCCGCCTGGTCGAAGGCGGGGAACGAGTGCGGCGCGACCACGTCCTCGGCGAGGACGTTGCCGTACGCCTGGGTGAGGTCGAGGTCGAGCGGAGGCAGCGCGCGTAACCTGCGCAGCACGCTGCCCAGGTAGTCGGCGAGCGGCGTCAACTCGTTCGCGGCCGCCTCGGCGTCGGCCGTCGCGGTCATGTACCGGCACCGCCGGACTGGTCGCGCATGCCGTTCAGGACCGCCGCGGTGACCGTCTCGTCGCCGTTGTTGACGAACTCGGTCAGCCACTTGCGGAACTCGGCGCCCAGGTCCTCGCGCTCGACGGCGATCTGCACCACGGTCTGGAGGTAGCCGAGCGGCTGGCCGGTGTCGTAGCGGGTGCCCCGGTAGACGATGGCGTGCACCGGCACCCCCTCGTTGCGCAGGATCTCCATGGCGTCGGTCAGCTGGATCTCCCCGCCGCTGCCCGGCTCGGTGCGCCGGATCGCGTCGAAGATCTTCCCGGGGAGCACGTAGCGGCCGAGGACGGCGAGGTTGCTCGGCGCGTCCTCCGGCTTCGGCTTCTCCACCATGCCGGTGACCCTGACGACCTCGGCGAGGTCGCCGAACTCGGGCCCGGCCGGCTCGACCGAGGCGATGCCGTAGCGCGAGGTCTCGGACGGGTCGACCTCGAAGAACGCCAGCACGATGCCGCCGGTGCGGGCCTGGAGGTCCAGCATGGCCGGCAGCAGCGGCTCGTCCATCTTGACGAACTCGTCGCCGAGCAGCACCGCGAAGGGCGCGTCGCCGACGTGCGACTCGGCGTAGCCGACGGCGTGGCCGAGGCCGAGCTGCTCGGGCTGCCGGCAGGTGTAGATCTCGGCCAGGTCCTCGGTGCGCTTGACGGCGGCCAGCAGCTCGGGCTTGTTCTCCAGCCGCTCCTCCAGGTCGGGCCGGCGGTCGAAGTGGTCCACCATGGCCGTCTTGCCGCGCCCGGTGATCAGCAGCACGTCGTTGAGCCCGGCCTGGGTGGCCTCCTCGACGATGTACTGGAGCACCGGCCGGTCGACGACCGGCAGCAACTCCTTGGGGACGGCTTTCGTGGCCGGCAGGAACCGGGTGGCCAGGCCGGCGGCCGGGATGACGGCCTTGACGGCGCGGGAGCGACCGGTCGCGGCGGTCGCTGAGGGGTTCGCTGAGTGCTCCGACATGTCGCGAGACTATCGGCCACGGCTCTGCCGCGGCGGGTGAGGACCGGAAGACGCGCCGCCCTGTGCCGCCGCCGCGGCGTCCCCGGCGCCGGCCCGGGGCAGTCCGTCGGGCGGGCTGGCCGCCGCGACCACCACGGGGATCTCCTGGGTGGGCACCGGGTCGGGGGCCCGCGCCAGCCGGTAGCCGTCGCGGCCGGCGGCCTTGGCCGCGTAGAGCGCGTCGTCGGCGGCGTCGAGAACCTGCTGCCCGCCGGCCGCGTGGTCGGGGTAGACGGCGATGCCGATGGACACGGTCACCGGCACCCGGACGGGCTCCCCCGCGTGCCCGTCCACCGGCACCGGCTGGTCCCGGACCACCGCGCCGAGCCGCTCGGCGACGATCGTCGCGCCCCGGGCGTCGGTCTCCGGCAGCAGCACCACGAACTCCTCGCCGCCCTGCCGGAACGCGAGGTCGACCTCGCGGATCTCGCCGCGTACCCGGCGGGCGAACTCGACCAGCACCGCGTCCCCGGCGGCGTGTCCCCAGGTGTCGTTGACGTGCTTGAACCGGTCCAGGTCGAGGGCGAGCACGCTGAGCATCCGGCCGAAGCGGTTGGCCCGCTCCACCTCGCGCCGGATCGACTCGCGCAGGTAGCGGTAGTTCCACAGCCCGGTGAGCGGGTCGGTCAGCGAGAGCCGCTGCGCCTCCTCGTGCACCCGGACGTTCTCCACCGCCACCGCGGCGTGCCCGGCGAACGTCCGCAGGGTGACCAGATCGTCGTCGTCGAACTCGTCCGCGCCGAGCCGGTCGTAGAGGGCCAGGACGCCGAGCGCCCCGGACGACGACTCCGGGTCACGGCGCGCCGAGCCGTCGGAGCCCGCGTCGGCGTCGGCCGGGGGATGCCCGGGCCGGTCCGGACGCGGTTCCGCGCCGCGGGGCGCGGCGAAGGGCACCGCCACGTACGTCTCGCAGGACGGCTCCCCGGTCGGCTCGCCGTCCACCGGCTCCCACCGGCCGCGCAGCGGCTCCCCCGTGGCGGCCACCGTGCCGAGCACCCCGGCGCCGACCGGCACCCGCAGCGTGGCCGGGTCGGCCGGGTCCTCGGTCGGCCAGCGCCCGTCCAGCCCCTCGACGCACTGGCCGACCAGCGCGCCGTCCCCGTCGAGCAGCAGCACGGCGCCGGCGCGGGCGCCGGTGGCGGCGATCGCGCTGTGCAGGATCACCCGCAGGATGCGTTGCAGGTCGTGGGTGCTGGCCAGGGTGTCGCCGAGCACGGTCAGATGGCCGCGGAGCTGGTCCCGGCTGCTGGTCAGGGCGGCCACGTAGCTGCCGGTCTCCCGGGTCATCCGGTTGAACGCGCCCGCCAGTCGCCCGATCTCGTCGCGGCTGCGGATGGGCACCCGGGTGCTGAGGTCGCCGCCCGCCACCCGGTCCACGGCGCCCGCCAGCTCGACCAGGGGCCGGGTGGTCACCCGGGCCAGCCGCCAGGCCGCCACCACGGCCAGCAGGGCGGCCAGCACCACGGCGCCGACCAGGGCGGCGTAGAGCCCGGGCGGGCGCTCCCCCGGCACCGAGAGCACCAGCGGCAGCGGCTGGCCGGGGGTGGGACCGACCCGGCGCACGTACCGGCCGTCGGTGGTCCCGGCCACCCGATCCCCGTCCGCCTGGCGGGCGGCGGCCAGCACCGCTGCGCGTACCTCCCGGTCCTCGGTCGTGTGGGTGATCCGGCCCGGGTCGTCGAGGAGGGTGACCCCGGCCCCGGTCACCGCGGCGAGCCGCGCCACGAACGCCGGGTCGACGGGCTGCGCGGCGGCGACCGTGCCCAGGTCGGCGCCGGCCGGGTCACGGAGCCGGACCCGGGCGGCGAGCGCGCGGACCGGCCCGGCCGTCGCGCCGCCGGCGCAGTCCTGCCAGGGCCCGGCCGGGCCGCCGGCCGTGGCGTAGCTGGTCCGGCCGGTCGGGTCGGCGATCAGCACGGCGGCGGCCAGTCCGCGGCCGACCACCTGGTCGGCCGCGCGGGAGCGGGCGGCCGGATCGGTCACCAGCGCGACCGCGTCGGCCGCCGCGCGGAGCTGTTGGCAGAGGGCGTCGACGGAGGTGCGCACCCCGGCGGCGGCCACACCCAGCCGCTCGGCGGCCCGGCCGCGGTCGACGGCGCTCAGGGTGGACCCGACGAAGAAGGCGCCGAGCAGGACGGGGCCGAGCACCACGGTGAGGAAGGCCGCCGTCAACCGCCCGCGTAGCGTCAAGCTTCCCCCCGGAAGTACCGCGCCCCTCCTGCGATGCTGACACAGAGCGACCGGGAGACAAGCGTTGCGTCAGGAGTGTTGCGTGCCGGAATTTTCTGATGGAGCGGATGTGACCAAGCGGGACCTGCGGATCGCGCTGCTCGCCCACCGCCGGTCGCTGCCGCCACCGCGCCGGGCGGAGGCGGCGGCGTCCGTCCAGGCCGGGCTGGTCGCTCTGGTACGCCGGCTGCGGCCGGCCCGGATGACCGCGTACGTGCCGGTCGGCTCCGAGCCGGGCGGCAGCGACCTGCCCAGGGTGCTGCGGGCGGCGCTGCCGCCGGAGGCCGAGCTGCTGCTGCCGGTGCTCCTCGACGACCTCGACCTGGACTGGGCCGCCTACACCGACCCGGAGTCGCTGCGGGCCGCCGGCCGGGGCCTGCGCGAGCCGACCGGCCCGCCGCTGGGGAGCGCGGCGGTGGCCGGGGCCGACCTCGTGGTGGTGCCGGCGCTGGCGGTGGACCGCCGGGGCTTCCGGCTGGGCCGGGGCGGCGGCTCGTACGACCGGGCGCTGGCCCGGGTGCCCGCCACGGTCCCCACGGTGGCGCTGCTGCACGACGGGGAGCTGGTGGAGGCCGTTCCGGCGCAGGCACACGACCGGCCGGTGGGCTTCGTGATCACACCCGCGGAGGGGCTGGTGGCCGTGCCGGATGTGGCCCAAGGCGCTTCCGCTGGACGAACCCGGGTTCCATGACGCACCATTGGCACTCGAATCCGTCGAGTGCCAACCCGGCCGTGCCAAGATCCGGAGGAGAACGTGCCCACGTACCAGTACGCCTGCACCGCGTGCGGCCACCAGCTCGAGGCGGTGCAGTCCTTCTCCGACGCGCCGCTGACCGAGTGCCCGGCGTGTGAGGGGCGGCTGCGCAAGGTCTTCAACTCGGTCGGCATCGTGTTCAAGGGCTCCGGCTTCTACCGCACGGACTCCCGTTCGTCCGGTTCCGAGAGCAGCACGAGCACCGCGAGCAAGCCGGCCAAGTCCGAGTCGTCGACCAGCGGCTCGTCCGACAGCTCGTCGTCCGGGTCGGGCAAGGGCTCGTCCGCGGCGTCGTCCGGCTCGTCGTCCGGCTCGTCGTCCGGCTCGTCCTCCGGTTCGTCGGCCAGCAAGGCTCCGGCGGCCAGCAGCTCGTCCTGACGCTTCTTCGTCCCCGAAAAGTGGTCATCCCGCGCGGATGGCCACTTTTCGCGTTTCCCGGGGGCCTATCCGGCCGGTGGTCCGTTTCCCAGGAGTTCCCCGGCGGCTTGTCCACAGGCCGGCCGGTTTTCCACAGGTGAGCCGGCGGGGACGGCGGGGGCTGCCGTCGGCCGCTTAGCCTGCCCGCGTACCGGACGGATCGGATGGCGGGAGGGCGCTGGTGGCGGGTGGGGAGGCATCGCTGCGACCGGTGCGCTGGCGCGGTCTGCCGCGGGGGCGGACGCTGCTCCGGGTGGCGCTGGTCGCGGTGCTGCTCGGGCTGGCCGCGGCCGTCCTGCAGACCCCGGGCGGCTGCCCGCCGGGCGCGGTCCCGGCCGTCGCGCCCAGCCCGACCGGCGGTGTTCCGGCAGGTGGCGGGACCCCGCAAGGCGGTGGCGCCCCGGCCGGCGGTGATCGTCGCGCGGCTGCCCTGCCGCTGCCCGCCGGGGCGGTCGGGGTGCCGGTCCGGCTCGCCGAACCGGCCGCGCTGGCGGTGCTCCGCCCGGGCGCCCGGGTGGACCTGCTGGTCGTCCCGGCCGGCGGAGCGGCGGGCGCGGCCACCCTGCTCGCCCCGCGGGCGTTGGTCCTCGACGTGGTGGGTGCGGCCGGGGCGGTCGACGGCTCCTCGGCGCTCTACCTGGCGCTCCGCCCGGACCAGGCACAGCGCGCGGTCGGCCTGCCCGAGGGCAGCCGCTTCGCCGTGGTCGTACGCGAATGACCGGCGGGGCTCAGTCCCAGTGCGGCGGGCGCTCGGCGAGCAGCCAGTCGTCGTTGCCGGAGGAGCGCTCGCCCCACCCGCGGTCGGTGTCGTCGGTGGTCTGCTCGGGCAGCACCACGAGATCTTCGCTGAGGTCGACCACGCGGTCGTCGTCGCCGCGCGGGACACGGATGCCGGGATCGCTCACGAGCGGCAAGGATACCGCCGCGAGCGGAACAGTTCGACCGCTCGGGCGTGCATCGTCCGCCAGGTCGTCGAGCGTCAACGCCGGGCACCGTGGCCCGCCGAGTCGGGCGGCCGACCCGCCGGCGCGTTGGTAGCGTCGGACGGCGTGACGACGCCGAGCGGTGGCAGCCCCGAGGACGAGATCTGGCGACGCCCGGACGAGCCGGCCGACGCCGCCCCGACGCCCGGCGCGGACCAGCCCGGTCCGCCGGACCCAACGGCCGGCCCGGCCCCGACTCACGGCGCCGAGCAGCCCGGTCCGGCCGGTGAGCCCGGCCGGCGCCCCGGCCCGGCGGCCGAGAGCGACCAGCCCGGCGGCGCCCCGGAGGCCAGCCCCTGGTCGCGCGCCGGCCACACGGACAGCCCGTGGGCGAGGCCCGGCCAGGGCGGCGGCTCGGGCGGGTCGGCCGGGGCGAGCGGCGGCTGGGGCGGGCAGGCCGGTTCGAGCGGCGGCCAGGCGGGCCCGGCCGGTGGTTGGCCGCGGCAGCCCGCGCCGGCCGGTGGCTGGGGACCCGGGGGCGCGCCGGCCGGGTATGCGGGCCCGCCGCCGACCGTCCCGCCGCCGCCCGGGTGGCGGCCGCCCGTGCACGTGCAGCCGACACCGCCGCGCCGGCTGCCACCGCAGGACATGGCCACCATGGATCAGGCCGAGGGGCAGTCCCAGCGGCTCACCTACGGCATCGGCGCCGTCGTCGGCGTCGTGCTGGTGCTGCTCACCTGCCTGCTCTGCTCGCGCCTGCTCTTCTGAGCCGGCCGGGCGCCTCGTCCGAGGCGGCCCGGCCGATCCCGGTCAGACGATGCCGCTCCACACCATCTTGGCGCCGCTGTCACCGGTCAGGTAGACGTAGATGAGCGCGAAGACGGCGAGCACGATGACGATGGCGGTGAGCACCAGGGACAGCCAGCGGGGCAGGTCGCGGGTGCGGGGGAGGCCGCTGGTCACCAGCAGCAGCAGGAGCGCCGCCACGGCCAGCCCGACGGTGAACCAGAACAGGTTCTCGCCGTACTCGGAGTGCTCGTGGATCTTCTGCAGGCCCTCGGGCGGGTAGCCGCGGCCGCGCAGCACCTCCTCCAGCGCCTCGCCGGACTCGGTCGCCACCCAGGTGACGATCGGGGTGAGCACGGCGAGGACCGCCACCGCCCAGCCCATCCGGGGCCGCCAGCGGGGCAGCACCCCGTAGGCGACGGAGAGCAACGCCAGCAGCGGCACCAGCACCACCGCGGCGTGAATGACCAGGACGTGGCCCGGCAGACCGTTGACTTCCCTGAACACCGACACCTCCGGCGAGTGGACGGGATCGCGCGGCCAGCGTACGACGTGATGATCCGCCGTCCCGCTTCCGTACACCCACACACGCACGGGCCACCGGCGCGGTTCACCTGTGGCCCAAACCACCCGCGGTCACGCTCGCTTGTCGGCCCCGAGGCACCGTGCTGTCATGGACGCATGTCCACGGGTGAGGAGCTGCTCCGGTCGAGGGGCCTGCGGGTCACCCGGCCGCGTCTCGCCGTGCTGGACGTGCTCGCCGCCGGCGGTCACCTGGAGGTCGACGAGATCACCCGCCGGGTCCGGGAGCGCCTCGACTCGGTCTCCACCCAGGCCGTCTACGACGTGCTCGGCGCGCTCTCCCGGGCCGGGCTGTCCCGCCGGATCGAGCCGGCCGGCAGCCCCGCCCGCTACGAGGCCCGCGTCGGGGACAACCACCACCACGTGGTGTGCCGGGGCTGCGGCGAGATCGCCGACGTGGACTGCGCCACCGGCAACGCCCCCTGCCTCGATCCGAACGTCGCACACGGCTTCGAGGTCGACGAGGCGGAAGTGACCTTCTGGGGCCTCTGCCCGGCCTGCCAGGCCCGCCGCTCCGCCGACGACTGAGAGCCGGGCCCGTTCGAGCTGGCAGCGATCCCCGCGCCGCGGCCGGCGTGGCACTCTTGGTCGGTGGACTCCGATGACCTCGGCCTGTTCGGTCCGGGATCGGTCACGTGGAAGGTGCACGAGGAGCCGATCCTGATCGTCGCCGGCCTGCGTTCGCTCTACCTCCAGGCGCTGCACCCCCGCGCCATGGCGGGGGTCGCCCAGAACAGCAACTACCGCACGGACGCCTGGGGCCGGCTGGTCCGCACGGCCACCTACGTGGCCACGACGGTCTACGGCACCACCGCCGAGGCGGAGGCGGCCGGCCGGCGGCTGCGCACGCTGCACGCCCGGATGCGGGCCACCGACCCGTTCACCGGCGAGCGCTTCCGGATCGACGACCCCGACCTGCTGCGCTGGGTGCACGTCACCGAGGTCGAGTCGTTCGTGAGCACCGCGCGGCGCGCCGGGCTCGCGCTGACCGACGACGAGGTGGACGGCTACTACACCGAGCAGCGCCGGGCGGCGGCCCTGGTCGGGCTGGACCCGGCCGACGTGCCGGGCACCGCCGCCGAGGTGGCCGACTACTACCGCCGGATCCGGCCGGAGCTGCGGATGACCAGGGAGGCGGCGGAGACGGCGCTGTTCCTGACCGCCCCGCCGATCCCGTGGAAGCTCAGCCTGCCCGTGCGGCTCGGCCTGCACCTAGGCCCGCCGCGCTGGGCGTACCTGGGGATCGCCGGCACCGCGCTGGCGCTGCTGCCGGCCTGGGCCCAGCGGCTGTACGGCGGGCTCGGCCTGCCCACCACCGCGCTCTCGGCGGACCTGAGCGTGCGCGCCCTGCGGCTCGCCCTGGCGGCGGTGCCGCGGCGCTACCGGGAGGGCCCGTTGCAGCAGGCCGCCAAGGAACGCGCCGCCCGCCTCGCGGCGGCCTGAGCAGCGGCTGTCAGCCCTGGTCGGCGACCGGCTCGGCGTGGCGCTCCACGGCCGCCCAGGGCTCCTTGCCCGGGGCCTGGGCGCCGGCCGGGCAGGTGCGCCGGTAGTCGCACCAGCCGCACCGGGGTCCCGGCTCGGTGGGAAACGCCTCGTCGGGGTCGGTGCCGTCGGCGACGGCCCGCTCGGCGGCCATGATGTCCCGCGCGGTGTCCTCGGCGCGGGTGAGCTGGCGCTGCAACGACTCCGGGGTGTGCTCGTGCGCCGCGACCGTGCCGGTGGGCAGGTGGTGCAGCTCGACCCGGCGGCACGGGCGGCGGAACACGCGCTCGGCGGCGTAGGCGTAGAGCGCGAGGGCCTGTGAGCCGCGCGCGTCGTCGCCGTCGAGCCCGGTGCGGCCGGTCTTGTAGTCGACGATGACGAGCTCCGGCCGGCCGTCCGGGCCGGGGCGGGAGTCGATCCGGTCGGTGCGGCCGTTGAAGGCGAGGACGGCGGTCTTCACGGCGACCACCCGCTCCACCCCGATCGGCTCGTCGGCCGGGTCGAGCCCCGCCACATAGGACTCCAGCCAGGAGAGCGCCCGGCGGAACGCGTCCCGCTCCTGCTCGTCGTCGCGGTAGCCCTCGCGGACCCAGGTGCCCTTGAGCAGGGTGCCCAGCACCTCGGGGCGGCGGCGGTCGGGGGCCAGCGCGTACCAGTTCTTCAGGGCCGTGTGGACGCTGGCGCCGAGCGAGTTGTGCGCCCACGGCGGACCCTTGGGCGGCGCGGGGCGGTCCACGTACGAGTAGCGGTAGCGCCGGGGGCAGTCGGTGTAGGCGCCGAGCTTGCTGGGCGTGCAGACGAAGAGGCGCTCCGGCATGCCCTCGAAGCCGAGCTGCTCGGCCTGCTCGGCGCGGGGCCGGGGTGGCCGGCCGCCGGTGGGTCGCCCGGTCGGGGAGGGTCGTCGCACGCCTGAGATCCTGCCACCTGCGTACGACAGCGCCGCGACGGCTCAGCTCATGGTGAGGTACTGCGTGACGAACGCGGCGATCGCGTCGGCGATGAGCTGCACGGCGATGGCGGCCAGCAGCAGGCCGGCGATCCGGGTCAGCACCTCGATGCCGCCCGGCCGGAGGACCTTGACGATGCCGCCGGAGAAGCGCAGCACCACCCAGACGGCGACCATGACCGCGACGATCGCGGCGGCGATGGCGAGGTAGTCGGTGAACCCGCCGGCCTGCTGCACGAAGAGCATGGTGGCGACGATGGCGCCGGGGCCGGCCAGCAGCGGGGTGCCCAGCGGCACCAGCGCGATGTTGCTGGTGGCCTGCTGGTTCGGGTCGTCGGACTTGCCGGTGAGCAGTTCCAGGGCGACGAGGATCAACAGCAGCCCGCCGGCGGCCTGCAGCGCGGGCAGGTCGACGTGCAGGTAGGCGAGGATGGTCTGGCCGGCCACGGCGAACACCACGATCACCCCGAGCGCCAGCGCGACGGCCTGCCAGGCGGCCCGGTTCCGGTCGCGGGCGGCCAGTGGGCCGGTCAGGGCCAGGAAGATCGGCATCATGCCGGGCGGGTCGACGATCACCAGCAGGGTCACGAAGACCTCGCCGAAGAGCTTGAGATCCACTCGGACACGGTAGCCGGGCGGCCGGAACGCTTCAGCTCGAAGCGACCGGGGTCACCCCCCGGGCCAGTTCGACGAGCCGCTCGTACGCCCCGGCGCCGGTGGTGAACGCGCCGAGCCGGACGGTCTTGTGCGTGCCGTGGAAGTCCGACGAACCGGTGACCAGCAGCCCCAGCTCGGCAGCGAGCGCGCGGACGTGCTCGCGCTCGGCCGGGCTGTGGTCCTCGTGGTCGGCCTCCAGGCCGGCCAGCCCGGCCGCGGCCAGGTCCACGATCAGCTCGTCCGGCACGATCCGGCCGCGCCGGCTGGCCCGGGGGTGGGCGAAGACGGGCACCCCGCCGGCCGCCCGGACCAGCGCCACCGCCCGGAACACGTCGATGTCCTCCTTGGGCAGCCGGTAGCGCTCGCCCAGCCAGCGCGGCCCGAACGCCTCGGTGGTGGTGGCGACGAGCCCCGCCCGGATCAGCGCCTGCGCGATGTGCGGCCGGCCGACCGTCCCGCCGGCGGCGCCGGCCAGGATCTCCGACCAGCTCACCGGGATCCCGTCGGCCTGGAGCAGCCGGACGATGCGCTCGCCGCGCTCCTCCCGGGCGCGCCGGACCCGGGCCAGCTCGGCGGCCAGCTCCGGTTCGGCCGGGTCGAAGAGGTACGCCAGCAGGTGCAGCGGGATCGCCGGCTCGACGCCGAACCAGCGGCAGGAGAGCTCGGCGCCCCGGATCAGGGTGAGCCCGGGTGGCAGGGCCGCGACGGCGGGCTCCCAGCCGGCCGTGGTGTCGTGGTCGGTGAGCGCCACGATGTCGAGACCGGCCGCGGCGGCGGCCCGGACCAGCTCGGCCGGATTCAGGGTGCCGTCGCTGGCGGTGGAGTGGGTGTGCAGGTCGATCCGGGCGGCGGCGCTCACGCCGCCGACGCTACGCCCCGGTCAGGAGCGGGTGTCGGCCACCACCACGAGGCGCTCGCCCGCGGCCACCCCGTCGAGCCGGGAGGCGGTGGGGGCCTCGCCGGCCAGCACCCGGTCGGGCCGGACCCGGACCAGGCCGCCGGTGGCGTCGACGTGCAGCGCCGCTCCGTCGCGGGTCCAGGCCACCGCACCCGCGACCGCCGGGCCGGCCGGGTGGGTCGTGGCGGCGGCGCCGAGGTTGGCCAGGTCGACCAGCAGGGCGTTCCTGGGCGCGGCGTTGAGCAGCAGCCACCGCCCGTCGGCGGAGACCGCGCCGAGACCGTCGGTGGCCACCGCCGGGCCGCAGCCGGTGCGGACGGGGGTGAGTTCGCGGCCCGGGTCGAGCAGCGCCACGCAGGGCTGCCGGGGCGTGCCGGCGGAGACCAGGCCGACCACCCGGCCGTCGGGCAGCGTGCCGTAGACGCCGAGCACGTCCGGGTTCGCCGCGCCCGGCACCCCACCGGCCGGCCGCCGCCAGACGCTGACCCCGCCCCGGTCGGGCTGCCGGACCAGCACGGCGTCGCCGGCGAAGCCGATCGGCGTCGCCCCCTCCGGAGCCGCCGTCCGGCTGCTGGCCAGGAGTTGACCGCCGACCACGCCGGCCGCGGCCAGGTAGGCGCCGTCGCGCCAGGCGACCTGCCGCCCGTCGGCGGCCACCACGACGGCGTCCGCCCCGGCGAGCAGCACCTGCGGGTCGCTGCCGTTGGGCGGCACCCACCAGAGGGTACGGCCGGCCGGGGTGGCCGCCGAGGTGATGAGCCAGCCGCCGTAGTCCGGGACCCGCTGTGCCCGCTCGACGACGCTCAACCCGGTCAGTTCCCGGCGCTCGCCACCGCTGGTGTCCAGCCGCGAGCCGGCGATCAGGTCCAGCTCGGCGCGGACCGGACCCTGCGCGGGCGCCGGGCTGCTGGCGGTGGGCAGCGGTGAGGGCGCGAACCCGCCCGGGTCACCGAGCACGACGGTGGGCGTGCCGCTGTGCCCGGTCGGCCCGCCGAGCTGGGCCATGCCGGTGGTGACCAGCACGGTCGCCACCCCGGCCAGGGCGAGCCCGGCCAGCGTCCGGCGCCGCCCGGCGGCCCGGGCCCGCCGGAGCGCGGCGCCGGCCGGGTCGGCGGCGAGCGGCCGGGACGTGGCGACGCGGCCGGCCAGCGTCTGCCGCAGCGCCCGTTCCAGCTCGTCCTCGGTCACGGGGAATGGACGCTTCGGGCCGGCCGTCCGGTTGTCGCAGTCCTCCGGCGTGCGGCTCATCGGGATTTCACCGGGACGGACGCGGAGGGGCGCGCGGGAGCCGCGGCGGGTCGTGCGGCCGGCCGGACCACCGGCGGCGCCGGGGCGGGCGGGGCCGGCTGCCGGACCACCCGCGGCGGGGCAGGCGGCGCGGCCTTCTCCTCCGGCGCGGCCGGCAGGCCGAGGGCGGCCTCGGAGCCGAGCCGGCGGCGCAGGGTGTTCAGCGCCCGGGAGGTCTGGCTCTTCACGGTGCCCGGGGAGATCTCCAGCAGGGCGGCGGTCTGGGCCTCGGACATGTCCTCGTAGAAGCGGAGCACGAGCACGGCCCGCTGCCGGGCCGGGAGCGCCTGGAGGTGCCGCCACAGCGCGTCCCGGTCGAGTTGCTGCTCGATCTCGTCGACCCCGGCCCGCTCGGGCAGCACCTCGGTCGGGCGTTCACCGTGCCAGCGCCGGCGCCACCAGCTCGTCGAGGTGTTGACCAGGACCCGGCGGGCGTACGGCTCGATGGCGTCGATCCCGCCGAGCCGCTTCCAGGCCAGGTAGGTCTTGGTCAGCGCGGTCTGGAGCAGGTCCTCGGCCGTCGCCCAGTCACCGGCCAGCAGGTAGGCGGTGCGCAGCAGGGCACCGGAGCGGGCCGCGACGAAGTCGCGGAACTCCTCCTCCAGCGGATCCCTGCTCGCCACGCCCACCTCCACACCCCGTCCTGCCTGGCAGGCTCCCACGGTAGAGCGGGGTGGGTCGACGGCAAAAGGTGCGCAGTTCCTCCGATGTTCGGACAGAAAGCTTCAGGCGCCGTCGTCGGCCTTCGCCTCGTCCTGCTCCTTGCCGATCCGCGCCTCGACGGCCTGCGGCTCGTACATCTCCTCCACGACGCGGAGGTAGAGCTCGTTCGGGTTGGGCAGGTTCTTGATCTCCCGGAGGGCCTGCTCCTGGCCGGCCGACTCCAGGACGAAGGTGCCGTAGTTGAGCGCGCGACCGCTCGGGGTCTGCTCGTATTTCATGTCGGTGACCCGGACCAGCGGCATCATCGCCACCCGGCGGGTGATGATCCCGTTGACCACCATGACCCGCTTGTTGGTGAGGATGAAGCGGTCGTACCACCAGTCGGCGACCCGCCAGGCGACCCAGCCCATCACGGCGAACCAGAGCAGCACCGCGACGGTGGTCAGCGCCCCGACGTCGCGCCCGGCGAGGAAGCCGGAGAGGTAGCCGAGCACGAACGTCGCCGCGATGCCGACGATGATCGGCGTGGAGAGGTGGACCCAGTGCCGCTTCCACTCGCCCCGGAAGCGCTCCGTCGGGAAGAGGTAGCGGGCCGCCAGCGCGCTCGGCTCGTCCTCCATCGGCAGCACCCGGCGCGGCGCCATGCCGGAGGCGTCGGCACGCAGGCCGGCCAGCTCCTCCTCGGAGATCTGCGGGTTCTGGTAGCCGGCCTCCGGGTCGCGGATCCAGGCGCGGCCGGACCGCCCCTCCCCGGCGTAGCCCGGGCCGTCACCGAAGGCGGCGTCGTCCGAAAGGGAGGGGCCGCCACCGTAGCCGGAGCCGGAGCCGAAGCCCGGACCGTCGTCGGGGTCGATCCGCGGGATCGGCTCGGTGTCGCGCTCCCGGCGCTCCCGGTCGGGGTCGTCCGGGTCGAAGGGTGGACCGGAGGGGCTTCCCATGGGCGGCTAGGCGACCAGGTTGGTGAAGAAGTCGCCGAAGCCCTGCGCGATGTCCATGATGCCGCCGCCCAGGGACTTGAACACGTCGGCGGCGGAGTTGGGCCGGTAGGCAACGAAGAAGATCAAGAATGCGATGCCGGCCCAGGTGAGGACCTTCTTGACCATAGCGGGCCATCCTCTCGCGCGGAGCCGGGTCCGTTTACCGCAGCGGCACCCAGAGTATCAGTATGGTGTCGTAGAGTGAATATCTGCGTCTGTTCCCCGACTTGCCGGTGCCGGCCGGTCAGGCCCGCCCGTGCAGGTACGGAGATGGTGCGCCGTACACGAGCTCGGGCGGTGTCCACTCGGTGAGGTCGTGCAGCACGACTTCTTCCGCGAGGAGGTGACCCGCACTCGCCGGCCAGGCTATCGCATGGAGCCACATTCCCCGAGCCTCGCCGGCGTACGCGCTTCGATCGGTCGGGGAATTCACGAGCCACAGTGGAGTGGGATGGCCGCCCACCCGGATCTTGGCGTGCGGCACCCGTTCGGGGTGACCAGGGCCGGGATCGGTGAGCGCCTCCGCCATCTCGGGCCCCGGGTCGGGGCCGGGCAGGCCGGCGAGGCGGGAGCCCAGCCCGACGCCCGGCTCCTCGGCGACGAAGAGCAGGTCGGCCGGTCCACCGTCGAGCGGGGCCGGGCCGGCGCAGGCCACCGCCGTGGCGCGCACCCCGGAGCGGTCGTCCCCCACCCAGGCCACCCCGGTCAGCGTCCAACCGGTGGGCAGCGGCCACGGGCACCAGAGCGGCATTCCCGGCCGCCCCGCCGGGTCGGTGTCGGCGGCCACCCGCTCCACCACGCTCGCCATGATCTCGGCGCCGATGTGCTCCGGCACGTGCAGCGGCGGCACGGGACCGCAGCGCAGGCACCGGTATTCGCCGTGCATCAGGTCCGGTTCCCGGACCGTCCCCGCGCACCTGGGACAACTCACCGCGACACTCACGCCTTCACGGTCACCCCGGACCGGCGGGCCGTCAAGCGGAGCGGCCGGATCGGTCAGTCCGGTGGCGGCCCGGCGTACGCCCGGATCCAGGCGTGCATGGCGATCCCGCTGGCCACGCCGGCGTTGATCGAGCGGGTCGAGCCGTACTGGGCGATCGAGATGAGCTGGTCGCAGGCGTCCCGGGCGACCTCGGACAGCCCCGGCCCCTCCTGGCCGAAGAGCAGCACGCAGCGGCGGGGAAGCGTGCTGGTCTCCAGCGGCTTCGAGCCGGGCAGGTTGTCGATGCCGACCACCGGCAGCCGCTCGCCGGCCGCCCAGGCCACGAACTCCTCAATGGTCGGGTGGTGCCGGACGTGCTGGTAGCGGTCGGTCACCATGGCGCCCCGCCGGTTCCACCGCCGCCGCCCGACGATGTGCACCTCGGCGGCGAGGAAGGCGTTGGCGTTGCGGACCACCGTGCCGATGTTGAAGTCGTGCTGCCAGTTCTCGACGGCCACGTGGAAGTCGTGCCGGCGGCGGTCCAGGTCGGCCACCACGGCCTCGCGCCGCCAGTAGCGGTACCGGTCCACGACGTTGCGCCGGTCGCCCTGGGCGAGCAGCTCGGGGTCGTAACGCGGGTCGTCCGGCGGGTCGCCGGGCCACGGCCCCACGCCCACGTCGAGCTGGTCGTCGGTCACGGTCTGCAGAGGGTACGGCCCGACCGGCGGGACGGGCGCCACGGGCCCGCAGGTCAGCGGAGGTCCAGCGCCCCGGCGAGCCGGTCGAGGAAGCGCCGGTCGGCGGGGCTCGGTGCGGCCTCGCCGGCCCGGCAGACGCGCGCGGCCACCGACTCCACCCACTGCCGGTACGCCGCCGAGTCGGCGGGGTCGGCGCGCCGCCGCAGGACCCGTACCGCGGCCCGGGCGGCGGCGAGCAGGTCGACCAGATCGGTGAGGCGCTCGTCCCGGTCGGCGGCGCCGTCGTGGCGGGCGTAGATCGCGGCGACCACGGCCCGGATCAGGTCGCTGTCGAAGGCCCGGCCGGCGGCCACCGCGTCCAGCCCCGCGAGCCCGGCGGCGACGCCGCGCGGCGGACGGCCCGGCCCGGGCGTGGCGGCGGCGACGAGGACCCGGCCGGGCAGGTCGGTCAGCAGGTCCCACTCGGCCGCGGAGTAGACGGCGGTGGTCAGCGGTGCGGCACGACGGCCGGCAGAGGGCGGCTCTCCGGCGACGGAGTGGCTCATGGTGACCTCCGGCGTCAGCATATGCCCCGGAACGGGAAAAGGGCCCCTTCCCGACGGATCGGCAAAGGGGCCCTTCCGGGCGTAGGAAGAGGTCAGCGCGGCTCGGGGAAGCTGGGCCGCTCGGGGTCGACGCCCTCGGGCAGGGCGGCGGCCGCGTACTCCTTCTTGGGGACCATGACCTTGCGGCGGAACACGCAGACCAGCGTGCCGTCCTGGTTGTAGCCCCGGGTCTCCACCGCGACCACGCCGCGGTCCGGCTTGGAGGAGGACTCCCGCTTGTCCAGCACCGTCGTCTCGCCGTAGATGGTGTCGCCGTGGAACGTCGGGGCGACGTGCCGCAGCGACTCGATCTCCAGGTTGGCGATCGCCTTGCCGCTGACGTCCGGCACCGACATGCCGAGCAGCAGGGAGTAGATGTAGTTGCCGACCACCACGTTGCGCTTGAACTGGCTCGCCGACTCGGCGTAGTGGGCGTCCATGTGAAGCGGGTGGTGGTTCATGGTGAGCAGGCAGAAGAGGTGGTCGTCATACTCGGTGACCGTCTTGCCGGGCCAGTGCCGGTAGACGGCGCCGACCTCGAACTCCTCGTAGTAGCGGCCGAACTGCATCCTTGTCCCTTCGACGGGCGGCGATGGAGTTCGGCACAGCATGCCTTACCGCTTGTTAAGGCGGTGGACGGGGCGCAGCCGGTGCGGAAAAGTCACACCCGGACCGACCCGGGTGGAGACGCAATGAGCGGCGGGGCCCTCCCCGGCACCCGCCGCCCACGCTCTGATGCGACAGATTCTGCCGTACGCCGGTACTGTGACGACAGAGACGGACGTCACATTTATCTTTTCGTAACACTACGCGTAGTGACTCGTGATCACTCCACAAGCGATCTCCGCAGGCCGGATCCCCGCTTGTCAAGCGTCAAGTTACCGATTCGTAGCGCGAACCGCGTGCGATCTCCATGGAAACGCTCCCATCACGTCCCGTCACGCAAATGCGTCGTGCACTTGCGTTCCGCAGGACGGGGGTAAACAGACCTCGCTCGATGCGTCTCTCCGTCACCGCGGCGCTGCGCAGTGTTTGGTCGCGCACGTCACGGGAATGCCAAGCCATCCACCCTGGTTCCACGGGACGTAGGCAATCCGCGCTGATCGGAGAGTGCAATGGCAACGGTTGAGCTGACCACGGCCAACTTCGACGAGGTGACCGAACGCGACGGCATCGTCCTGCTCGACTTCTGGGCGGACTGGTGCGGCCCGTGCAAGCGCTTCGCCCCCGTCTACGAGCGCTCGTCCGAGAAGCACCCGGACATCGTCTTCGGCAAGGTCGACACCGAGGCGGAGCAGGAGCTGGGCGCCAAGTTCAACATCAGCTCCATCCCGACCATCATGGCGATCCGCGACGGCGTGATCGTCTTCGCCCAGCCGGGCGCCCTGCCCGAGTCGGCGCTGGAGAACCTGATCGAGCAGGTCGAGCAGCTCGACATGGAGGACGTCCGCAAGAAGCTCGCCGAGCACGGCCACCAGCACTGAGCCGACCGGCTCCGACACCACCGGCCGGGTCCCCACGGGGGCCCGGCCGGTGTCGTCGGGCCGGCCGGAAAGAGCGACACGGGCAGCGAGGAATGGACGACGGTACGACGTCTTCCGGCCATGTTCATCCCGTATCGTCACCAGCCGATGGAGACCTTGACCACCCGCGGGCGTGCCGTCCGGCTGGGCGCCACTCTGCTCGGGCTGGCGCTGCTCCTTCTCGGCACCGTGCGCGGCACCGACGACGACTTCCCGTTCGGGCCGTTCCGGATGTACTCGACCTCGGACCCGCCCGACGCGCCCGCCCCCGACACCCGCGTCGAGGGCGTCGACCGCAGCGGGGCCGTGGTGCCGCTCGGCCAGGACG
This sequence comes from Micromonospora sp. NPDC005707, assembly GCF_040631005.1. NCBI lineage: Bacteria > Bacillati > Actinomycetota > Actinomycetes > Micromonosporales > Micromonosporaceae > Micromonospora > Micromonospora sp. NPDC005707. The sequence goes on along the minus strand of NZ_JBEXYR010000004.1, from coordinate 325,805 downwards.
CCACCGGCATCCGGCGCGCCGAGATCGAGGGCCAGCAGGACCGGTACGCCGCCGACCCGAGCCTCCTGCGCCGGGTCGCCGAGGCGTACGCCGAGCGCCACCCGGCCGCCCCCGCGCTGGCCGAGGTGCGCATCGTGGTCCGCTGGTACGACATCCAGGGCGGCCGGCCGACCGGCCGCTGGACCGACCGCACCGCCGTACGCTGGGAGACCGTCCCGTGACCGGCTGGCTCACCGAGGCGGTCCCGCGCGGCCGGGTGGCCGCCTTCCGCACCCTCGTCTACCTCTTCGTCGCCGCCGACCTGGTGGTCTTCACCCCCTGGGTACGCACCCGGGTCGACGTGCCCGGCGACCTCTACCAGCCGCTGCTGATCGGCCGGCTGCTCCCGCTGCCCACCCCCACCCCGGCCCTGGTCGGCGTGATCTTCTGGGTGCTGCTGGCGGTCTCGCTGCTCGCCGCCACCGGCCGGGCGCCCCGGCTGCTCGGCTGGACGGTCTTCGCCCTCTACTTCGAGTGGATGATCGTCGCGATGAGCTACGGCAAGGTCGACCATGACCGGGTCGGGCTGCTCGTCGCGCTGGCCGTGCTGCCCACCGCCGGGCGGGCCCGGCACGGCGATCCCACCCGCACCGAGGCGGGCGGCTGGGCGCTGCGGGTCACCCAGATCGCGGTCATCTGCACCTACTTCCTGGCCGCCTGGGCGAAGTTCCGCTTCGGCGGCCTGGACTGGGCCACCGGCTCGGTGCTGGCCCGCGCGATCATCCGGCGCGGCACCGACCTCGCGGACGTGATCGCCCAGGTGCCGCACCTGCTGATCGTCGCCCAGTTCGGCATCCTGGCCTTCGAGCTGCTCAGCCCGCTCGTCTTCCTGCTGCCCGAGCGGTGGCGGCTGGCCATGGTCGGCTTCTTCTACTCGTTCCACCTGGTGACCATCGCGACGATCACCATCTCGTTCGCGCCGCACCTGGTGGCCATGACCAGCTTCCTGCCGCTGGAGAAGGTCCGCCCGATCGCGTGGCTCCGCCGGCGCCGGTCACCGGCCCCCCTCGGCCAGCTCGGCGAGCATCCCCTCGCAGCTGCGGACGACGACCTGGGCGCCGCGCCGCTGGGCCAGGCGTAGCAGCGGATCCTCCGCGCGGTTCCGCCACCGCCACTGGGCCTCCGAGGCGACGTCCCAGAGCCGGTGCACCGTCGCGTCGTGCTCCACGCCGAGCCGGGCCGCCAGGCCGACGCCGTCGCCGCCGACCAGCCGCGCCGCCTCCGCGGCCAGCTCGGCGTCGAAGCCGAGCTTGGTGGTCCGCAGCGCGGCGAGCAGGCGCAGCTCGCGGAACTCGTGCGCCCCGACGAGGATCTGCTCGACCCGGCCGAGCAGTTCCTCCGTGCCCCGGCCGGGCTCGGCCCGCAGCAGCGCCTCGACGGCCGCCAGCGCCGAGCGCGCCTTGAGCGTGTCCCGCCGGTCGACGAGGAAGCGGGCCATCGACTCGCGCAGCTCGGTCAGGCCGCTGCGCCGGATCAGCTCGGCGGAGAGCTTCGCCCGGCTGTCGCACCCGGTGCGGATCAGCGTGGTCGCCAGCCGGATCCCGAAGAGCCCGAGCCGGTCCAGCAGCGCGGCGCGCACCCCGGTGTCGAGCCGGACGGGCAGGTCGCCGCGGAGGAACCGATCGGCCGAGAGCAGGTGCGTCTCCAGCTCCGGCCGGGGCACCCGGGCCAGCGCCGCGAGCACGGCGTAGTCCGACTCGCTGAGAATCCGGCCGGCCAGGCCGAGCAGGCCGCTGCACGGGACGACGTGCACGCTGAGTTCGTTCACCCGTGGGTCCCGGTGCTGGCGGCGGGCGAGCCGGCGGGCGGTGAGCAGGCCGTCGATCCGCCCACCGCCGGTCTCGTCCACCCGGGACAGCACCATGATCACGTGCACCGCGGCGGCCTGCCCGACCGCGCTCTCCCGGCTGGTCTCCAGCACCCGCAGGTCACTGTCGCGGCCGTCGCGGGTCAGGTACAGCACCGCGTCCGCGTCCCGCAGCACCCGCTCCATCACCGGCGCCCGGCCCTGCTCGTCGCGACCGGTGGCCGGGGTGTCGATGAGGGTGACCTGACGCAGCGTCCGGGTCGGCCACTGCACCACGATGTCGCGCAGCTCGCCCGCCCGCCAGCCGACGAGGTCCACCCGCATGCCGGTCGCCGACTTGGCGATCGCCAGCTCCTGCGGCGGCTGGCCGTTCGCGTACGCGGTGGCGCTCGGCTGCGGCCCGTCCTCGTACCAGGTGAAGACGGTGCTGCCGTCCACCCCGTCGACCGGCGCGACCTCCTCGCCCATGATCGCGTTCAGCAGGGTCGACTTGCCGGACCGCCACGGGCCGGCGATCGCGATCCGCAGCGGCTGCTCCAGCCGCGCCAACTGGTGCCGCAGGTGGTCCGTCGCCCGGGGGTCGTCCCGGTAGTGCTGGAGCGCCTGGTGCAGCAGTCCCCAGACCGCCTCGTCCAGCCGCAGCCCGACCGTCATGGCCGGGGCTCCAGCGGCGCCGGGGCGGGTCGCGCGCCGGTCAACTGCTGGGCCTGCTCGAAGAGCCCGGCCAGCCGGGTCATCTTCAACCGGATCTCCCGCTGCCGCTGGTCGCGGACGGCCGCGTCGGTGTCGGCGGCCTGCTTGGCGCTGCGGAACGACCGGATGATGGCCTCCTGGAGTTCCTCGGTCAGCGCCGTGAAGTGGTCCCGCAGCATCCGCTGCACCTGCCGGACGGCGTCCCGGCGGTCCTTGGTGACCCGGACGAAGAAGTCGTCCACGTGCCGCTGGATCGCCGTCTTGACCACCGCCTGCCGGCGGCGGAGCAGCTGCTTGCTCTCGTCGCGGATGCTCTTCCCGCCGAACAGCGCGCCGACACCGACCGACAGCGGGTTGATCATGGGCATGCCGGCCAGCGTCGTCGCCAGCCCGACCATCAACAGGCCACCGTACGAACCCCGCATGCCGCTGATCAGCTTCTGGCTGGTGGTGAACCGGTCGACGGCGGGCCGTTCCAGCTCGGGCAGGCCGTCGCCGAGGTCCGGGGGCGTCGTCATCGACCAGGGGGGCAGCACGTCGCCGCCGTACCGGGCGAAGTTGTCGGCCACCCGCCGCGCGGCCCAGTCGCAGCGCCGCACCAGCCACTCGTGGTTGGCCTCGGCCGACTCCGACAGGCTGCGTTCCAGCCACTCCTGGAACGTGTCCCAGCTGACCAGCGGGTCGGCGCTGTCGAACGCGTCGTCGACCTCGCGCAGGATCTGCCGGGTGCGGTCGCGCAGGTCGTACTCGATGTCGGACAGCAGGTCGGCCATCTCGTCGGCGAGCGTGTTCTGCCACCTCGTGGAGCAGCGGCGCAGCTCGTCGACCTCGCGCTGCGCCGCGTGCAGCCGGGAGATGGGGCCGGACTGCTCCTCGACCTCCTGGCTCTCCAGCTCGGCGCGCAGCGGCGCGGCCAGCTGTTCCACCACGCTCCGGGCGATCGCGCCGACCGCGGCCCGGGCCAGGCGGTCGGACTTGCCGGCGAGGTCCCGCTGCAACCGGCCGATCAGCACGGGAAAGCCGGACTCGGCGTTCAGCTCCCGGTCGTCCCCGACGGCCGCGCGCAGCCGCAGGGCCGCCGAGACCGGGATGACCGGCGCCGGCACGCCGGCCTCGGCGAGGTGCTGCCGGTTGCGCTCGGCGACCGCGCGCCAGTCCGGCACGAGATCCGTCTTGGTCTGCACCAGCACCACGTTCGGGTGCGACCGCGCGACGTGCAGCAGCATGGTCAGCTCGCCGGCCGAGAGTTCCCGGGTGGAGTCGGAGACGAGCAGCACGGTGTCCGCCCACGCCGGCGCCGCGGCCGGGCCGGCCGCGCCCAGTGCGGCCGCCTCCTCGGTGCCCGGCGTGTCCACCAGCACCAGCCCGGAGCCGAGCAGCGCGCGCGGCAGTCCGATCTCGACGTACGCGGGCCCGCCGCCCGGCCGGCGGCCGAACGTGCCGGCGACCCCGGCGGCGACCTGGTCCAGCGGCACCAGGGTCCGCTCACCGGTCACCGGGAGCACCGCGCCGGCGGCCCGGCCCGGGGTGGGAGGTGGCGTCTGGACCAGGGCGGCGGACGGGACCTCCGCGTGCTGCACCACGGTCGGCAGCACGGTGGTGCGGCCGTCACCGACCGGGCAGGCCGGCGCGTTGACGATGGCGTTGATCAGCTGGCTCTTGCCCTGCTGCGACTCGCCGATGACCAGGACGCGCAGCCTGGGGTCCAGCAGTTGCACCCGCTTCTGCCGCACCGTCTGAAGCAGGTCGCCTCGCCCGTGTGCGCCGCACGTACGGGCGATCTCATCGAGCACATCCAGCCAGATCCCCGCGATCACGCACCAAGTGTGCTGATTTCGGCTCAATTATCAAGAGGGTCCTGAACGGAAGAGGAGCGGAAGGCCGGATCGGGCCTCCCGCTCCCTGCCTGAACCCTCCGTCAGAGCAGCCCGCCCAGCAGGCCGCCGTCGGACGAGGCGTGCACGTCGCCGTGGACCCCGGCGCCGTGCGCCCCGGCATCCCCGGTGAGCCCGCCGGTCAGACCGCCGACGGTGCCCGTCACGCCGCTCACCGTGCCGGTCACGCCGGAGAGCGTGCTGTCCACCTGGTGCGTCACACCGTCCACGGTGGCCGGCACGTGCACCGGCGGGACCACACCGCTGCCGTCGCCCAGGCCGAGCCCGCCCAGCGTCTGGTCGACGCCGAGCGAACCGACCACACCGTGGACCTGGGCCTGCGTGCCGGACAGGACACCCAGGTCGCCGCCGAGCACGCCGCCGTCGTGCAGCAGGTCGGTGCCGGCCGTGGCGCCGAGCGGGTCGCCGACCGCCCCGGTGACGTCCCCGACGACCGGGTCGACGGCGGTGTTCACCGTGCCCACCACGTCGGAGTCGAGGGTGTCCGCCACGTCGTGCACCGCGGTCAGGTCGGTGCCCAGCCCGCCCGGCCCGACACCCAGGCCGATGCCCGGGACCAGGGCCGCCCCGGCGTACAGGCCGGCCGGGTCGACCGCGATGGCGCCCAGCGCGCCGGCCGACACGTCCACACCGCTGTGCGAGCTGCTCACGCCGATCTGGTGCGGCACCGCCTGGACCTGGCCGACCACGTCGGTGACGTCGCTCGTGAGCGGGTCGAGCCCGAGCTGCCCGACCACCGGGGCCACCGGGGCGAGCCCCGCCGCGCCGGGGGCGTAGTCGACCACCAGCGGCACGACGTCCTGCACGTCGGCGGCGGTGACGTCGGTGAGCCCCGCGGCCTGCAGCGCGCCCTCCGGGTCGAGGTCGAAGGCCGACCGCGCGTCGGGGTCGGTGAGCAGGTTGAGCACGAAGTCGTGCAGGGTCTGGTGCGAATCCATGGGGGCTTCTCCTCGAACGTAGCGTCAGCACCGTCGTGCCGCGACAGTGACGCTAGGGCCGGGGGTCACCGGTCGTCATCGGGGCGCGACCCGCAACCGGCCCCCGCCGATTAGGGGCCCTCGCCCCCTCGTGCGTTAGGGGGGCAGGGGGAGGCGGGCCGGCCGGAGTTAGGGTACCGGGTCGGAGGCGATCTCTGGTACGAACGTAGGAGCCCACGGGGTTCGCCGGGGGTGGGTCGCCACGGTGCCGACACCGTCCCCAGGCCACTCGCGGTGGAGGAAGAAACACATGCCGTACGTCCTGGGGTTGGACATCGGGAACACCGGCACGGCCGCCGCCGTCGCGAGGCGGCGGGGCGGGTCCTGGGCGCGCCCCGAAGTCGTCGCGCTGGGTGACCGGTCGGCCGCGGTGCCGTCGGTGCTGCACCTGGCGCCGGACGGGTCGCTGCGGGTGGGCGAGCCGGCGACCGAGGACCGCAGCGGCACCACCCGCGATTTCGTCCGGCGCGTCGGCGACGACGTGCCCCTCCTGCTCGGCGGCGAGCCCTGCCCGCCGGAAACGCTGGTCGCCGAGCTGGCGGCCTGGGTGGTGCACCGGGTCTCCGCATACGAGGCCGCGTTCGCCGAAGCCGTCGTGCTGAGCCACCCCGCCGGGTGGGGCCCGCACCGGCGTGACCTGCTGCACCGGGCACTGTGGGCCGTCGACCTGCGGAACGTCACGCTGCTCCCGCGCACGGTCACGGTGGCCGAGAGCCATGCCGCGCGGGGCTTCCCGGGCACCACGGCCGCGGTCTACGCCCTGGGCGGCAACTCGTTCGAGGCGGCGCTGGTCCGCCGGAACGCGCGGGGCAGGTACGAGACGTTCGGCCTGCCGCAGGGCCTGGAGGCGCTCGGCGGCACCGACTTCGACGAGGCGCTCGCCGAGCACGTACGCGCCGCGCTCGGCCGGGAGTTCGCCGGTCCGACCGGCGGGGAGGCGTACCCGACCCCGCACGGGCTGCTGGCCGAGTGCGACCGCGTCAAGCGCGAGCTGACCATCGGTACGGAGGCCGACGTCATGCTCACCCTGCCGAGCGGCCCGGTCCGGGTGCCGGTGACCCGGGCGCAGTTCGAGGACCTGATCCGTCCCGCGGTCCGCGCCACCGTCGACCTGCTGGCGCAGACCGTGCACTCCGCCGGCCTGACGCCGGCGCAGCTCGACGGCGTCCTCCTGGCCGGCGGCTCGGCCCGGATCCCGCTGGTCACCGAACTGCTCACCGCGGCGCTTCCCGTCCCGGTCGAGGTGGAGCCGGACCCTCAACTGACCGCCGCCACCGGGGCGGCGCTGGCCGCCTGCCAGGTGGTGTCACCGCGGCCGCGCCGCCCGGCCCCGGTCCCCGCCACCGCACCGTCCGGTGACGCGGGACCGGCCGTTCCGGCGCGGCGGCACACCGAACCCGACCAGCCCCGCCACGGTGAGCCTCCGGCCCGCCCCCCGGTGCGGATCACCCCGCTGAACCTGCCGAAGGCGTCCCGCCTGGCGCTGGCCCGCGGCCGGGGCCGGGACCGCGAAGGATGACCCACATGATCATGAGTACCGTCACCGACGCCCGGCTCGTGCTGGGCACCGGGCCGACCGCCCTGCTCGGGGCGGTCGTGGCGGACCCCGGACGCCCCCTCGCCGTCGGCGTGACGGGCCCCGGCGGCCACGGAAAGACCGCCCTGCTCCGGGAGCTGGCGCGGACTTACCGGGACGCCGGTGGCACGGTGCGGGAGGGCGCCCCGAGCCCGGACGTCCCGGTCGACCCCGGGGCCGTGCTGCTGGTCGACGACGCGCACCTGCTGGACGACGCGCGGCTCGAAACGCTGCGCCGGCTGGTGACCGGCGGTCGGCACCGGCTGCTGATCGGTTACCGCCCGTGGCCCCGGCCCGCGGCGCTGGCCGGGCTGGCCGAGGCGCTGAAGCGGGACGGCCGGCAGGTCGTGCTCGACCCGTTCACCGCCGAGCAGACCCGCGACTACCTCGCCGGCGTACCCGACCTCGGCCGGGCAGGCGAGCTGGCCGCGTTCGTGCACGCGCAGACCGGCGGGGTGCCGCGGGACGTCGAGCGGCTGGCCGTCGGGCTGCGCGGGTCGGCGAACCAGAACGCCCTGCCGACCGAGCCCCCGCGGCCGGCCGTCCTCGCGTTCGGGCCGGACCTGGAGGAGCTGCCGCAGGACGTCCGGCGGTTGCTGCTGGCCGTCGCCGCGGGGTTGCCGCTGCCCGTCGACCTGCTCGGCCCGCTGCTCGACCGGGAGCCGGCCGCGGTGGACGACCTGGTGGCGTACACCAGGGCGGCCGGCCTGCTCGGCGCCGACGGCCGGCTCGCGCCGATCGTGCGGCGGGCGGTCGTCGCGCTCAGCCCGGCCACCGAACGCACCGCCATCTGGCGCCGCCTCACCGAGGGGCAGCTGAGTCGTGGTGCGGCGGTCCTCCCCCTGGTCCGGTCGCTGCGCACGGCCGGCGCCCTCGACGACTGCCCGGCGGCGGCCCTGGAGGCCGCGGCCGAGGAGGCGCTGGGCGGTGAGCCGGCCCTCTCCGCCGAGCTGTTCGCCGCGGCCGCCGCGCGAGGGCTGCCGACCGGCGCCCGCCAGGCCGTCGCGGCGGCGCTCGCCGGCGACCTGGAGGACGCGCTGCGGCTGGCGAACCGCCTGCTCGCGACGGCCCCGCCGCCCGTGCGGGCGGAGGCGGCCACGGTGGCCGCGACGGCGCTGGCGCACCGGGGCCAGGTGGAGCGCAGCGTCGAGCTGTACCGGTGGTCCGGCCTCGCCCCGTCCGCGGCGTTCGCCGCCGTCGGAGCGCTCGCCCTCGGCCGCCCGGTCGCGGAGGTCGACCTTCCCGACGATCCGGCCGGGGCGCCGCCGACCCTGCACGCCAGCGCCGCGCGGCTGATGGCCGAGGGGGTACGCGAGAGCATCACCGCCCCGCCGACCAGCGCCCTGTCCCGGCTGGTGCAGGCGACCGCACTGCTGGAGCCCGACGGGCGGCGGGTGCTCCTGCCGGACAGCCCGGCCGCGCTCGCCGCCTTGACGGCCGTCCACTGCGCCGAGCTGGACATCGCCGAGGGCGTGCTGGAGCGGGCCGTGGCGACCGGCATCGGTGGACCGCTGATGGCCCGCCGCCACCGGTTGCTGCAGGCCTGGATCCTGATGGTCCGCGGCCAGACCGCCGCCGCGGCCGACCACCTCGCCGCGGTGACCGCCGGCGGCCGGCCGCTGGAGTCGCGCGACCTGCTCCTGGCCAGTGCGCTGCACCTCGGCATCGCGCGACGCAACAGCGATGTCGCGGGGCTACAACGCGGTTGGGGCCCGGCGCTGGAGGCCGTGGTCCGGCACCCGGTGGACCTGTTCACGCTGCTGCCGCTGGGCGAGCTCGCGGTGGCCGGCGCCCGGCTGGGCGACCTGGCCCGGCTGAAGCCCCACCTGCGGGAGGCGTGGTTGCTGCTGGACCGGCTCGGCGGCCCGGTGCTGTGGAGCGCGCCGCTGCACTGGACCGGGCTGCACGCCGCCATCCTCACCGAGGAGCCGGCGGTCGCCGACGCGCACGTCGCCGCCCTGCTCGCCGCCGCCGACCACAGCCGCTACGCCGCCGTGGCCGCCGGAGCCGCCACGGTCTGGGTCGAGGTGCTGCGCGGCGTCGTGGACCCGGTCCGGGTGGAGGCCGCCGCCCGTGGGCTGCACGACGCCGGGCTGTGCTGGGACGCCGCCCGCCTCGCCGGGCAGGCCGCCATCCGCACCTCGGACCGGCGTGCGATGACCACCCTGCTGGAGTGCGCCCGGGTGCTCCAGGCCCGGCCGCCCGCCCGCACCGACGCCGCGGGTGACGGCTCCGCGCCGGTGACCGACGCCGCCACCGGTCCCACCCGGTACCGGCTCAGCGACCGGGAGCACGAGGTGGCCGAGCTGGTGCTGGCCGGGTTGACCTACCGGGAGATCGGGGACCGGCTCTTCATCTCGGCGAAGACGGTGGAGCACCACGTGGCACGGATGCGGTCCCGGCTCGACTGCGCCAACCGGGCGGAGCTGCTGGCCCTGCTGCGCACCGTCGTGGCGGACCGGTCGAGCGCCGGCCGGCAGCCGTGGCCGGAACGGGAACCACGGTGAGCCGGCCGGCCGGGCGGACCGGTGACCGACGGACACGCCTGAAGCTCGGCGCGCTGGCCGCCGTGCTGCTGACCCTCTGGGCGTACGCGGCGGTGCTGACCGGCCGGGACGCCGCCGACCTCGTACGGGTCCGGGCCCTGGCGGACACCCTCGGCCAGCCCACCGACCTGCTGATCCTCAACCTTCAGCTCGAACGCCGGCTGACCGCCGAGACGATCGCCGGTGCCGGACGGGCACGGGACGCCCTGGACGGGGCGCGGGACCGGACGGACGGCGCCGTCGCCCCGGTGCGCGCGTTCACCGAGGGCCACGACCCGCGCCTGCTCACGGCGGGCGCGGTGCGGGACCGGGCCGACGAGCTGGTCCGGCAGTTGACCGGGCTGGCGACGCTCCGGTCCGAGGTGGACGGCGGCCGGCTCGACCGGCCCAGCGCGGTCGCCGCGTACGACCGGCTGGTGGACGCCGCCTTCGCGGTGTACGGCCCGGAGTGGGGCGGGCGCGAGGACGAGCTGGCCGGTGAGACCCGCGCCGTCGTCGCGCTGGCCCGGGCCCGCGAGCTGCTCGCCCGCGAGGACACCCTGGTGACCGCCGTCCTGACCGCCGGCGGGGTCGGCGACGACGACCGGCGCCACCTGGCCGAGCTGGTGACCGTCCAGCGGTACGCCCGGACGGCGGCCGCCGCCGCACTGCCGGCCGGCGCACGGGACCAGCACCAGCGGCTGGTGGAGGGCCCCCGGTTCGCCGGCCTGCTGCGGCTGGAGGACCGGCTGCTGCGGGCGGCGGGCACCGGCGGCACGACCGGGATCAGCGCGCGGAGCTGGCGGGAGGCCGCCGACCCGGCGCTGAGCGGGCTGCGGGACCTGGTGACCACCACGGCCCGCGGCAGCGTCGAGCGGGCCGCGCCGGCCGCCGCGCTGGTGGTCACCCGGACCGGCGTGGTGGTGGGGCTCGGACTCATCGCCGTGCTCGTCGTGCTGGTCGGCTGGTCCCGCACGGTCCGCCGCCTGACCGACGGGCCGGACCGCCCGGAGACCGTTCCCCGGGCGGGCACCCCGGGCCACCTCGCCCGCCGGACCGGCGACGACGGCGGTTCCACACCGACGGTGGCCGCCACCGGCGAGCTGTTCCTGCGGCTGACCCGGCGCAACCAGGCCCTCCTGCGCGAGCAGCTCGACCTGCTGGGCGCCATGGAGCGGCGGGAGCGGACGGCGGAGGAGACGGCCGACCTGTTCCGGCTCGACCACCTCGCCACCCGGATCCGGCGCAACGTGGAGAAGCTGGTGATACTCGCCGGTGCGACGCCGGCCCGCCGCTGGCGGCGGCCGGTGCCGCTGCTCGACGTGGTACGCGGGGCGGTCGCCGAGGTGCCGGACTACCAGCGGGTCCTGGTCGCGCCGCACTGGCCGTGGACGCTCGCCGGCTCCGCGGTCACCGACGTTGTCCACCTGCTGGCCGAGCTGATCGAGAACGGGCTGGCCTGTTCGCCGGAGCACACCACCGTCCGGGTCGCCGGCGAGCCGGGGCCGCAGGGCTGCGCCGTGGTGGTCCTCGACGACGGGCCCGGCCTGGACGCCGCAGCGCTGGCCGAGGCGAACGAACTCCTGGACCGTCCGCCCCCGGACAGCCCGCCCGCCGGCTGCGCCGGACTGCACGTCGCCGCCCTGCTCGCCGCCCGCTGCGGTGCCCGGGTGTCGCTGCGTCCGGGACCGCGCGGCGGGACCGCCGCCGTCGTGCTGCTGCCCCACGGCCTGGTCACCGGAACCGCATCCGTGGCCGGACCGGCCCCGGCCACGCCCCCGCCGGCCGCGACGGTCCCCGGCGGCCCGCTGCCCACGCGGATCCGCCAGTCCGGGGCGGTCCGGCCCGCACCCGACGCCACCGTCCCCGACACCGTCGAGACAACGCTCCGCAACAGCGGGAGAGGACCCAGATGACACATTCAGCGGTCGCCACCGACAGCCTGGCCGCCGCCCTGGACGGCCTGGTCGACCGGGTCCCCGGGGCCGAGGTCGCCGTGGTCCTCTCCCCCGACGGGCTGCTGCTCGGCCGGTCCCGGCACGTCGAGGACCACGTCGCGGAGCAGGTCTCCAGCCTGGTCAGCGGGCTGTACGCATTGGGACAGGCCGCCGGGCGGGTGTGTGTCGCCGGCGGGCTGCGGCAGGTCGTCGTGCAGATGTCGCGCTCGTTCGTGTTCGTCGCCACCACCCGGGGCGGAGCGATCCTCACCGTCCGGATGGGCGGCGACGCCGACGTCGGCGACATGGCGTACGAGGTGGCGCTGTTCGCGGCGCAGGCCGAGCGGGCCCTGCCCGTCTACCTCGAACCGGCCCGGACGGTGACAGGCGGGATCAGCGGTGCGCACCACTGGAGACCATGACGAGGCGTGGTACGACGAGGACGCCGGGCCGGTGGCCCGGCCGTACACGGTGACGCGCGGCCGGATCACGTCCGACCACGGCCAGCTCGACCTGATCTCCCTCGTGGTGGCCCGGGGGGTGGCGCCGACGTCCGCGCAGCTGTTTCCCGAACAGGCCCGGATAGTCGAGCGGTGCCACCGTCCACTGTCGGTGGCGGAGGTCGCTGCCGACCTGGAGTTGCCGTTGGGTACCGTCCGGGTGCTGCTCGGCGATCTGCTGGAGGCCGGCCTGATCGAGACGCACGAACCACCGGCACTGTCCGGGGCGCCGACGAGGGAACTGCTTGAGGCGCTGCTCGACGGCCTTCGCACGCTGTGACGAGTGGTGACCGCCGGAACCGGGAACCGCGTACTCCGGCCCGATGGACGACCTGAAGGGGGAAAGGCCCAGTGCCGGCACCACCGTCCCCGCCACGGCGGACCCTGCCGATCATCCTGTTGGACGGGCTCGTCGCCGCGGTGGGGGCCGTGCGCCGCGCCGTCGTCGGCCGGCGGGACGGCTCGCGGCTCGCGTACGTGGCGATCGCCGCCTCGCTGGGGGTGCTGCTCGCGACGGCGTACTCGATCGTCACGGTGCTGCGCACGCCGGAGCGGCTCACCCCGGTGGCCGTGGGGCCGGCCGGCAGCGTGCCGGCGACCGACCCCGTGGCGACCGGGACGCCGGAGGAGCAGCCCGAGCCGAGCGACGCCACCGCCCGGACGGCCACACCGCCCGTGACCACGGCCGCTCCCGGGGCACCCGCCCCACCGGCCGCGCTGCCCTCGACCGGTGCGTCGACGGCGACCACCCCGGCGCCGCCCCCACCCGTCCCGCTGGGCGCCGCCTTCGCCGTCGAGGAGAACGCCCTGCTGAGCTACGGCGCCGCGGTGACGATCGGCAACCCAGGCCCGGCGCCGGCGCCGGCCTGGACCCTTGTCGTCGTGCTGCCCCGCGAGTCGCTCCGGGTCACCTCGGTCACCGGGGCCCGGGCCAGCCGGGACGGCGCCACGTGGACCTTCGTGCCGGAGGGGGACGCCGGCCGGGTGCCGGGCCACGGCACCGTCCGGGTCACGTTCCGGGTGAGCGGCGCGGCGATCAGCGCCACGCCCACGGCGTGCACCATCGACGGCGCCGCCTGCACGGGGCTGCCCGGCTGACCGGCGGGCCGGGGCCTCAGTTGCGCCCGGCGGACGGGACCGCGCAGGCCGCGGTGCCGCCCGGCAGGCGGTGGCGGTTGCGGGCCACCCAGCGGTACGCCGGCCAGGCGGCGGCGCGTACCGGAGGGAACCGGAGACCGGCTCCGGCGGTCCGCCAGAGCGGGTTGCTGTCGCCGAGCAGCCGGGCGATGGCGTCCGGGCCCGCGGCGCGTACGCCGTCCGCGCCGACCCACTGCACCGCCTCGTCGCACTCGGCGACGGTCAGGCCGAGCGCGTCGAGGTCGGCGAACTGCCAGGGCAGCACCCGGGCCCGGGTCGGGATCCAGCGCTCGATGATCCGCGCGCACTTGGTGCAGAACGCGCAGTCGCCGTCGTAGACGAAGGTCGACGTCTCCATGCCTCCATCCTGCACCCCGTGGGTCCCACTCCGGTGGCCGGTGTCCGGCGGGTCACTTGCGCTTCTTTCGTACGCGTGTTCGAATGAAGCACATGCGCTGGGACAACCTCTCCGCTCCCCCGGACGAGGGGACTCCCGACGGGGCAGCGCCGGCGGCTCCACCCCTGCCGCTGGCGCTCCCCGGCGCGATCGCCCGCGCGTTCGACACCCCCGGCTTCGCCGGCATGACCTTCTACGAGGTGCGGGCCAAGTCGATCATCAACCGGGTGCCGGGCCAGTCCCGCGTCCCGTTCGAGTGGACGATCAACCCCTACCGGGGCTGCTCCCATGCCTGCGTCTACTGCCTGGCGGGTGACACGCCGATCCTGATGGCCGACGGCCGCACGAAGCCGATCAGCGAGCTGGCGGTCGGCGACCGGATCTACGGCACCGAGCGGCGGGGCGCCTACCGGCACTACGTGGTCACCACCGTGCGCGCCAGGTGGTCGACGGTGAAGCGGGCCTACCGGGTGACCCTGGAGGACGGCACCACGCTGGTCGCCAGCGGCGACCACCGGTTCCTCACCGAGCGCGGCTGGAAGCACGTGACCGGCAGCATGCGGGGCGGCGGCCGGCGGCCCTACCTGACCACCCGCAACCACCTGCTCGGCACGGGCGGGTTCGCCTCCGCCCCGAAGCGCTCGGCCGACTACCGGCGGGGCTACCTCTGCGCCATGGTGCGCGACGCCGACCACCCGGGCAGCCGCTTCCGGCTGGCCACCGCCGACGAGGAGGCGCTGGAGCGCGCGGAGCGGTTCCTGGCCGACGCCGGCATCGGCACGGGTCGGGTGTCCGGCCCGCCGGTCCGGGCCGGCCGCCGGTCGACCACCCCGATCCGCACCGCCCGCCCCGGCGACGCCGAGGCGGTCGCCGGGCTGATCCGTCCCGAGGACGAGCCGACCGACGACTGGTGGCTGGGCTTCCTGGCCGGCACCTTCGACGCCGTCGGCAGTTGCCGGCGGGGCGTGTTCCGGATCAACGTGCGCGACGACGAGAGCCTGCGCCGGGCGGCCGCCGCGCTGGACCGGTTCGGCTTCCGGTGGGTGCTCGACGACCCGGGCAACCTCAACCGGGCCCGCCAGCTCCGGCTGACCGGTGGCCTGCCGGAGCGGTTGCGCTTCTTCCACCTGACCGACCCGGCGGTGACCCGCAAGCGTTCGATCGAGGGCACGGCGCTCAAGTGCCGGGCCCGGCTGCGGGTGGCGAGCATCGAGGATCTCGGGCTGGAGCTTCCGCTCTGGGACATCACCACCGGCACGGGCGACTTCATCGCCAACGGGGTGGTCAGCCACAACTGCTTCGCCCGCAACACCCACACCTACCTCGACCTCGACGTCGGCGCGGACTTCGACCGGAAGGTGATCGTCAAGGTCAACGCGGGCGAGCTGGTACGCCGGGAGCTGGCCGCCCCGAAGTGGCGCGGCGCGCACATCGCCATGGGCACCAACGTGGACTGCTACCAGCGGGCCGAGGGCCGCTACGAGCTCATGCCGCAGATCCTCGCGGCGCTGCGCGACTTCGCCAACCCGTTCTCGATCCTGACCAAGGGCACGCTGCTGCTGCGGGACCTGCCGCTGCTGCGCCAGGCCGCCGAGGTGACCCGGGTCGGGTTGTCCTACTCGGTGGGGTTCGTCGACGAGGCGCTGTGGCGGACGGTCGAGCCGGGCACGCCGAGCCCACGTCGCCGCCTCGACGCCGTACGCCGGCTCACCGACGCCGGCTTCTCCGTCGGGGTGCTCATGGCGCCGATCCTGCCGGGGCTCAGCGACGGCGACGAGTCGATCGACGCGACGGTGGCCGCGATCGCCGCGTCCGGGGCCACCAGCGTCACCCCGCTGCCGCTGCACCTGCGCACCGGCGCCCGCGAGTGGTACGCGCGCTGGCTGGCCCGCGAGTTCCCGCACCTGGTCCCCCGCTACCGGCAGCTCTACCAGGCCGGGGCGTACGCGCCGCAGGCCTACCAGCGGGAGGTGACCGCGCGGGTGCGGATGGCGGCCCGCCGGCACGGGCTGCACCGGGGTGAGGCCGGCGACAACCGGCAGCTGCCCGCCGCGCCGGCCGCCCCGGCGGCCGAACAGCTCTCCCTGCTGTAGCCGCGACCGCCTACGATGCGCCGGTGCGAGAGATCATCGCTGCGGCGCTGCGCCGCCAGCGGACAGCCGTCCTGATCGCACCGGCGGCGAGGTTCGGCGGTGGTCTGCTCTCGTGCCGTGGGAGGCGCTCGGTGCGGAGCTGCCGGTCGGGCCGGGCGTGGCCGGCCGCTACCTGCGCCTGCCGGTCGTCCGGCCGGACTTGATCCGCCGGGTCGGCCGGGGACTACGACCAGGCGTCTTCGTGGCGGTCCGGGAGCTGACCGTCGCCCCGGCGCTCCTGGCCGTCGCCATCCAGCACTACGCCACTCATCCACAGCACCGGGCGGCCACCGGCACCACGGCGGAGTACGCCCGGCTCCGGCACGCCCTCACGGCGGCTGCTCAGCGCACCGCCTGACGAGCGGCACCGTCGGGTCGCCGAGGGTCGGCCGGGTTAGGCTCGGCGAATGCGTTCCGCCCAGCAGATCCTCGCCGATTCCGCCGTGATCGCCGTCGTGGGGGCGTCCCGCGACCCGGGCAAGGCCGCCCACCGTGTGCCGCTGGAGATGCAGCGGCACGGCTGGCGGATCATCCCGGTGAACCCGACCGTGGACGAGCTGTTCGGCGAGAAGGCGTACGCGTCGCTGGCCGACATCCCGCACCCGGTCGACCTGGTGGACGTGTTCCGCCCGGCTCGGGACGCCGTCGAGGTGGTCCGGCAGGCGGTGGCGATCGGCGCGCCGGCGGTCTGGTTGCAGCTCGGGATCTTCTCCGACGAGGCGCGGCGGATCGCCGAGGAGGCGGGGATCGACTACGTGGAGGACCGCTGCCTCATCATCGAGCGGGCCGCCGGTGGCCTGACCCGGCGCGGCTAGTCCCCACTCCCACGATCAGGATCGGGGCCGAACAGCAGGTCGAGCTGGGTGTCGAGGGCGGCCAGCGCGGTCTCCGGCGGGTAGTGCCCGCCGATCAGGTAGATGCCGAGGCCCTCCATCACGGCGAGCAACCCGACCGCGGCCCGTTCGGGGTCCACCCCGGGGTTGGCGCCCGCCCGGATCTGGCCGGCGATGAAGCCGAGGAGGGCTGCCGTCTCGTCGTGCAGCGCGGCGGCGACGGCGGGGCGTACGGCGGTGTAGGCCAGGAACGCGAGGGCGACCCGGCCGTCGGCGCGGCGCTCCTCGTCGAGGGGCAGCAGCTCGGCCAGCATGGTCCGCAGCAGCGTGCGGGGTGCCGGCGTCGCGCCGAGCGCCCCGAGGGCCCGGCTCACCCGGGCCTCGTTGCGGTCCCGGACCACGGCGAGCGCGAAGGTCATCATCTCGTCGCGGGTGCGGAAGTAGTGCTGCACCATCCCGGCGCTGACCCCGGCCGCGGCGGCCACGTGCCGGAGGCTCACGGCTTCCAGGCCCTGCTCGGCCGCGACCCGCATGAGCGCGTCCGCGATCAGCGCCCGGCGCTCCCGGTGGTCGACCCGCTTCGGCATTCCCCCATGCTTTCACAATACGACTGCATTGACACGCCGCCTGCGAGCGTTTACGTTGCGACTGCATCGTAAAACGATCGGAGGGGGGATCGACATGAGGAAGGCACTTGGCCTGCTACGGCGGGTGATCGTCTACGAGTGGCGAATGTGGCGGAGCCTCTTCCGCTGGCTCCTGCGCCGGCCCGTCGCTCCTGCCGAGGGAGCCGAAGCCTTCGGCTACATCGGTGCGGTGAAGCCGATCCTGATCGCCTTCATCGCGCTCTCCGCCGTCGAGATTCCGATCTTCGACGTGATCATCCGGCACACCATGCCCTGGCAGGCGGCGCGTGAGGTCGCGCTCGGGCTCGGCATCTGGGGAGTGCTGTGGATGATCGGCCTCTACGCCGCCCTCCAGATCCACCCGCACGTCGCTCACCCTGCCGGCCTGCGGGTCCGCAACGGTTTCTCGGTGGACTTCACCGTGCCCTGGGAGGCGGTGGCCCGGGTCGACGCCCGGTACCGCTCGCTGACCGGGAGCCGCACGGTGCAGGTGGAGCGGACCGAGGCCGGGACGGTGCTCAACATCGTCACCGGCAAGCAGACCAGCGTGGACCTGGTGCTGCACCGCCCGCTCTCGGTCCGGCTGCCGAGCGGCCCCAGCGAGCCGGCGACCGAGATCCGGCTCTACGCCGACGACCCCGGCGCGCTGGTAAAGCTGGCCCGCCAGCACCTGCCGACGCCAAACCCCACCACCCGGCCGCGTTGATCAAGAGGTCTGCGTCACCGGCACGGTCGGAACCGACGCAAACTTCTTGATCAACGCGGTGCGCCGGCACGGCTCAGAGCTTGTACTCCTTCAGCAGGCCGCGGCTGATGATGGTCTTCTGGATCTCCGAGGTGCCCTCGCCGATCAGCAGGAACGGGGCCTCCCGCATCAGCCGCTCGATCTCGTACTCCTTGGAGTAGCCGTAGCCGCCGTGGATGCGGAACGCTTCCTGGACGACCTCGGCGCAGTATTCCGAGGCGAGCAGCTTGGCCATCCCGGCCTCGACGTCGTTGCGCTGGCCGGCGTCCTTGAGCCGGGCCGCGTTGACCATGAGGGCGTGGGCCGCCTCGATCTTCGTGCCCATCTCGGCGAGCTTGAACGCGACGGCCTGATGCTTCGCGAGGGGCTGACCGAAGGTGCGGCGCTGCTGGGCGTACGCGACGGCCAGCTCGAAGGCGCGGATCGAGATGCCGCAGGCACGGGCTGCCACGTTGACCCGGCCGACCTCGATGCCGTCCATCATCTGGTAGAAGCCGCGACCCACCTTCTCCTCGCCGCCGAGCACCGCCGACGCGGGAACGGTGACGCCGTCGAGCACCATCTCGGTGGTCTCGACGCCCTTGTAGCCCATCTTGTCGATCTTGCCGGGAATGGTCAGGCCGGGGGCGGTCTCGCCGAAGCCCGGCTCCTTCTCCAGCAGGAACGTGCTCATGTTGCCGTAGACCGAGTCGGCCCCGGTGTCGGTCTTGACCAGGGTGGCGACCACCGAGGAGTACGCGCCGTTGGTCAGCCACATCTTCTGGCCGTTGAGCACGTAGTTGTCGCCGTCGCGGACCGCCCTGGACTTGATCGCCGAGACGTCGGAGCCGCACTCGGGCTCCGACATGGAGAAGGCGCCGCGCACCTCGCCGGTGGCCATCCGGGGCAGCAGCCGGGCCTTCTGGTCGGCCGAGCCGTGCTGGGAGATCAGGTACGCCACGATGAAGTGGGTGTTGACGATGCCGGAGATCGACATCCAACCCCGGGACAGCTCCTCCACCACGAGGGCGTAGGTCAGCAGGGACTCGCCGAGACCGCCGAACTCCTCGTCGATGGTGAGGCCGAACAGCCCCATCTCGCGCATCCCGTCGAGGATGTCGGTGGGGTACTCGTCGGCGTGCTCCAGCCGCTGGGCGTGCGGGATGATCTCCTTGTCGGCGAACTCCCGGACGGTTTCCAGAATCGACCGCTGCACGTCGGTCAGGCCGGGCGTCTGGGCGAGTCGGGCCATCTCAGCCTCCGGGGGATCGGCGCACTACTCGTGGGTAACTGAACGCTGGGTCAGTATCGGCCCCGGGACCGGCGGAGCCAAGGTGACCAGTCCACACAACCGCTGTGAAAAGGTTCACCGCTGCGGGTAGCGTCCGCAAGAGAGAGGGCCGTCGACCTGCGACGAAGGGCGAGGAGGGACGTGAGCCAACCACCCGGTGAGCCCGAGCAGCCACCGTCGCCGTACGAGCCGCCCGCCTACGGCCAGCCGTACGGGGAGCCGCCGCAGCAGCCGCACTGGGGGCACCAGCCGCCCGGGGCCGCCCAGCCGCCCTACGCCCCGCAACCCCCGTACGGCCAGTACGGGCCGCCCGGTCCCGGCCCGCAGCCACGCGGCGGCGGCCCGAACGTGCTCGCCATCCTGTCGCTGGTCTTCGCCTTCGTCTTCGCCCCGGCCGGCATCGTCTGCGGCCACCTGGCCAAGCGGCAGATCCGGCGGACCGGCGAGGAGGGCGACCAGCTCGCCACCTGGGGGCTGATCCTCAGCTACGTCTTCACCGCGCTCGGCCTGCTGATCTGCTGCGGCTGGATCGGCCTGGCCATCTGGGCCAACTCGGACAACGGCAGCACCTACTGACCGTCAGCGGAACTCGGCCTCCCGGACGCTGTTGCCGCCGTCGACCACCAGCATCTGCCCGGTGATGTAGGAGGCGGCCGGCGAGCAGAGGAAGGCGATCGCCGCGGCCACCTCGTCCGGCGTGCCGGGGCGGCCGACCGGGGTGCCGAGGCCCTGCTTGATCTCGACCATGGTGGACGCCGCGGTGTGGATGATGCCCGGCGCCACCGCGTTCACGGTCACCCCGTCGGCGATCATCTCCATGGCCAGCGCCCGGGTCAGCCCGACCACGCCGGCCTTCGCCGCCGCGTAGGCGGCCTCGGTGGGCAGCGCGTTGACCGGCCCGGCGGTGGCCGCCAGGTTGACGATCCGCCCCCAGCCCCGCTCGGCCATCCCGCTGATGAACGCGCGGCTGCACAGGAACGCCGTGGTCAGGTTGCGGTCGATCTCGCCGCGCCACTCGTCGTAGGTCAGCTGGGCCACCGGCCGCAGCACCTCGGGGCTGGCCCGGCTGGCCAGGCCGGCGTTGTTGACCAGCACCTCGACGTCGCCGAGCTGCTCGGCCACCGCGTCGGCCAGCGCGCCCACCTCGGACTCGTCGGTGAGGTCCGCGACGAAGCCGGTGACGCCCAGCTCGCCGGCCCGCTCGTGGATCCGCCGGGTGGTGGAGACGATCGCCACCCGGGCGCCCAGGTCGGCGAGGCGGCGCGCGGTCGCGTACCCGATGCCGTCCGGACTGCCCGCGCCGGTGACCAGCGCGACGCGGCCGTCCAGGCGCATGGTGGTCGGCTCCTCCAGGGGTGCCGGCTGGTCCTGGTCGGCGGAGCCCGTCGGGGCGCCGCCGCGGGGCCGGCGCACCAGGCCCGGCCGGCTGACGTCCCGTCGGGACCGACCACCGCGCGCGTCAAGTGCCATGCCGCGATCCTGCCCGCTGTGGACGTTCCGGGCAACGCGGCACCCGGAAAGGGGGCCCTGCGACTTGCCCGCCGGTGGCTACCCTGACCGCACCACGTCCAGGAGATGATCTGATGACCTATTCCCCACCGCCCGGTGGTTGGCACGACCCGTCGGCGGCCGGGCCACAGTCGAGCCCGCCGGTCGACCCGACGATGCCGATGGCCGGCAACCCCATCCCGACCCAGCCGACGTCGGCGGACCCGTACGCGCCCGCCGACCCGTACGCCGCGCCCGGCTACGCGCCGCCCGGCAACCCGTACGCCGCGCCCGGCTACGCGCCGCCCGGCAACCCGTACGCCGCACCCGGCTACCCGCCGGCCGGCGACCCCTACGCGGCGGCCGGCTACCCGCCGGCGGCGTACCCCGGCTACGCGCCCCCGTCCAGCAAGACGAACACCCTGGCCATCGTGGCGCTGGTGCTCTCGCTGGTCGGCTTCACCTCCTGCATCACCGCCCCGATCGGCGCGATCATGGGCCACGTCGCCCGGAAGCAGATCCGGCAGACCGGCGAGCAGGGCGAGGGCATGGCGAAGGCGGCCATCATCGTGGGCTGGATCCTCACCGCCCTGCTGGTGCTGCTGATCATCTTCTACGTCGTGATGATCATCATTGCCATCAACTCGGACAGCTCCAGCACCTACTGACGCGGACGGGCCGCCCCGGTCGGCCGGGGCGGCCCGTCGCGGTCAACGGCTCGCGGTCACTCCGACGGCGGGGTGAACGACGTGGTGCGGCTCATCCCGGCGGCCCGGCCCTTGGCCGCGATCACCAGCGCCATCTTGCGGGACGCCTCGTCGATCATCTCGTCGCCGAGCATCACGGCGCCGAGCTTCCCGCCCGCCTCCGAGGTGTAGAAGTCGTACGCGTCGAGGATCAGCTCGGCGTGGTCGTAGTCGGCCTGGGCCGGGGAGTAGACCTCGTTGGCCGCGTCGATCTGGCCCGGGTGCAGCACCCACTTGCCGTCGAAGCCCAGCGCCGCCGAGCGCTTCGCCACCTCGCGGAACGCGTCGGTGTCCCGGATCTGCAGGAACGGGCCGTCGATGGCCTGCTTGTCGTGCATCCGGGCGGCCATCAGGATCCGCATGAGGATGTAGTGGTAGGGGTCGCCCGGGTAGTCCGGGATCAGCGCGCCGACCACCAGCGACTTCATGTTGATCGAGGCCATGAAGTCGGCCGGGCCGAAGATGATCGTCTCGACCCGGGGCGAGGCGGCGGCGATCGCGTCGACGTTGACCAGGCCGGCCGCGTTCTCGATCTGCGCCTCGATGCCGATCCGGCCGACCTCCAGGCCCAGGGTCTTCTCGATCTGGGTGAGCAGCAGATCCAGCCAGTGCACCTGCTCGGCGTTCTGCACCTTCGGCAGCATGATGCAGTCCAGGTTGGCCCCCGCGCCCTCGACCACCTCGATGACGTCCCGGTAGGTCCACGGCGTGGTCAGGTCGTTCACCCGGACCACGCGGGTCTTGCCGGCCCAGTCGCCCTCGTTCAGGGCGGCGACGATGTTCTTGCGGGCGTCCGGCTTCGCCAGCGGGGCGACCGCGTCCTCCAGGTCGAGGAAGACCTGGTCGGCCGGCAGGCCCTGGGCCTTGCCGAGCATCTTGACGCTGGAGCCGGGTACCGCGAGGCAGGACCGGCGGGGGCGACCGACTGCGGCCATGGGTGCGCTCCTTCCAGCGTCCGGCGGGCACGCCGACGCCTCCAGGTGAAAGACGAGAACTTAACGATCCCAAAGGGCGTTGTGACGCCACGGTAACCTCGTGCCGTGACCGGGGTGAATGGACCTGTGGAAGATCTCACTGAGCGTCGGACCGTGGTGGTGACCGGCGCCAGCTCGGGCATCGGCCTCGCCGCCGCGGTCGACCTGGCGCGACGCGGTGACCGCGTGGTACTGGTCGGCCGGGATCCGGCCCGGCTGCGCGCCGCCGGGGAACGCGTCCGCGAGTGCTGCGGCGAGCAACCCGAACTGTTCCGCGCGGACTTCGCTGTGCTGGACGACGTGCGCGGGCTCGCCGAGCGGCTGCGCGCCGCGTACGACCGGATCGACGTGCTGGCCAACAACGCCGGGGCGATCGTGCTCCAGCCCATCACCACGGTCGACGGCTTCGAGCTGAGCATGCAGGCCAACCACCTCGCGCCGTTCCTGCTCAGCAACCTGCTGCGGGACCGGGTCGGCCGGATGGTGGTGACCGCCTCGGGCGCGCACCGCAGCGGCGCGCTCGACCCCGACGACCTCAACGCCGCGCTGCGCCGGTACCGGCCGATGCGCGCGTACGGCACCAGCAAGCAGGCGAACATCCTGTTCACCGCCGAGGCGGCCCGGCGCTGGCCGCGGGTGCCGGCGCACTCGTTCCACCCGGGCGTGGTGCGGACCCGGTTCGGCAACGAGAGCCGGCTGGTCGCCCTCGGCATGCGGCTGCTCCCGTTCCGCAGCCCCGAGCGGGGGGCGGAGACCCTGGTCTGGCTGGCCAACCAGGACCCGGCCCGGCTGGTCGACGGCGGCTACTACGCCGACCGGCGGCTGCGCCGGCCGCTGCCCAAGGCGGCCGACCCGGCGCTCGCCGCCCGGCTCTGGACGGCCAGCGCCAAGGCCGTCGGGATCGACGCCTGAACCGTTTCCGGGTGCCCCCACCGGGCGGGTCGCTGCCATACTCCGCCGCATGACCGAGCACGAGGGAGCGACCCTGCACGTCGGGGGCGCGGACGCCGAGCTGGCCGCCCGGATCGACCGGGAGCTGACCGCCTTCAACAACGCCGAAACCGGCGCCACCGACGAGGCCGACCTGACGGTCCGCGTGGTCGACGCCGGCGGCGAACTGGTGGCCGGGCTGACCGGGTGGACCTGGGGCGGCCGGGCCGGGATCAACACCGTCTGGGTGCGGGCGGACCGCCGCCGCGAGGGTTGGGGCGGCCGGCTGCTGCGCGCCGCCGAGGAGGAGGCCCGGCGGCGCGGCTGCACCGAGATCTCGGTGGCCTCGTTCTCCTTCCAGGCGCCGGACTTCTACCGCCGCCACGGCTACACCGACACCGGCATCCGGGACGGCATCCCGGGCGGCCACGTCGACCACCAGTTTTGGAAGCCGCTCGACACGGACCCGGCCGGAGTCCTCCGGGTG
Source organism: Micromonospora sp. NPDC005707 (assembly GCF_040631005.1). Lineage (NCBI taxonomy): Bacteria > Bacillati > Actinomycetota > Actinomycetes > Micromonosporales > Micromonosporaceae > Micromonospora > Micromonospora sp. NPDC005707. Next base: position 302,091 of record NZ_JBEXYR010000004.1, on the reverse strand, counting down.
GTCGCCCTGGTCGACCTGAGCGCCGGCCCCGAGGCCGGCCGCCGGTACGAGGACGCGGTGCTCGCCCTGCTCGGGCGGCACGGCGGGCGGCTGGAGCGCCGGCTGCGCACCGGGGACGGGAAGACCGAGGTGCACGTGATCCGCTTCGCGGCGCGGGCCGGCTACGACGCCTTCCTGGTCGACCCCGAGCGGGTCGCGCTGCGAGCCGCACTCGGCGACGCCGCCCCCACCACCCAGGTCCTCGACGTCCACGACGTCTGACCCGACTTCCCTCTTCCCCCTCACCTCATCACGGGCGGCCGGCGGGAACAAGACTTGATCTTGCAGCCGACCACGCGCAGGGTCGAGGCATGGACTTCGATCCCCTCGCCACCGCGCGCCGGGCCCTGTGGATCGGTGGCGCCCAGTGGGCCGGCAAGACGACCCTCGCCGTCACCCTCGCGTTGCGGCACGGCCTGACCGCGTACCTCTACGACCGGCACGACGCCCGTGGCCACGAGGACCGGCGGGTGGCCGACCGGGTCCGCCGCGGCGATCCGCCCGCCGGTCCCGAGCCGGACGCGGTCTGGGTGGACCCCGACCCGGAGCGGATGGCGGCCGAGACACTGGCCGCGTTTCCACGCCGGTTCGCCTGGGTGCTGGACGACCTCAGCGCGCTGGTCAGCGGCCGCCGGGTGGTGGCCGAGGGTTGGGGGCTGCGACCGGAGCTGGTCGCCCCGGTCGTCGAGTCGACCGGACAGATGGTGGTGCTCGTGCCGACGCCGGAGTTCCGCGCGTACCAGATGACGCGGCTGCCCCGGGCGACCGCGCGCCACCCCGGGGTGCGCGACCCGGAACGGGCCTGGCGCAACCGGATCGCCCGCGACGAACTGGTCGCGGCCGACGCCGTGGCCCAGGCCCGGGGCCTGGGGATCCGGGTGGTCGAGGTGGACGGGAGCCGGGACGCGGAGACGGTCGCCGCGCTGGTGGCCGACCACTTCGCGGCGTACCTCTGACGCTCACTCGGCGAGGTGGACCGGGACGGTGGTGACCACCACGCCGGGCAGGGCCCGCAGGGCGGCGCGGAGCCGCTGCTCGGCGCGGCTGTGCAGCGGGCGGTGCCAGCGGCGGCGGAGCACCACCTCCGGCACGATCACCGTCAGGGTCAGCTCGGGCCGGGTGGTGTGCAGCGCCTCCAGGTAGTGCGCGAGCGGCCCGATCACCGCCCGGTACGGCGACACGATCGTCTCCAGCCGCAGGTGGTCGCCCCAGGCCCGCCACTGCTCACGGAACCGGTCCGCCTCGCTCTCCTCCGGGGCGATGTGCACGGCCAGCGTCGGCTGGCCCAGCGACGCCGCGTACGCCAGGGCGCGCAGCGACGCCCGGTTCAGCCGGGCCACCGGCACGACGACCAGGTGGCGTACCTCCTGGGGCAGTTCCTCGCCCTCGGCGGACCCGGCGGGTCCGGGCGGCGCGGTCACGGGCGGGTGCAGCGCCAGCGCCCGGTGCAGCGTGGCGTAGTGGCGGTGGATCCGCTGGAAGAGCAGCACCAGCAGCGGCACCGCGACCACGACCACCCAGGCGCCCTCGGTGAACTTCGACACGGCGGCCGTCAGCAGCACCAGCCCGGACAGGATGGCGCCGACGGCGTTGACCGCCAGGCGCCGGCGCCAGCCCCGCCCCCGGCGGCGCCGCCAGTGCACCACCATGCCGGCCTGGGACAGGGTGAAGGCGAGGAAGACGCCGACCGCGTAGAGCGGGATCAGCGACGCGGTGTTGCCCCGGAAGGCGACGAGGATGAGCCCCGCGGCGAGCGCCAGCGCGACCAGGCCGTTGCTGAACGCCAGCCGGTCTCCCATGTGCAGGAACCGGCGGGGCACATGGCCGTCCCGGGCCATGAAGAAGAGCAGCCGGGGGAAGTCGTTGAACGCGGTATTCGCCGCCAGCAGCAGAATCAGCGCCGTGGTGGCCTGGAGGATCGCGTACCAGGGGCCGGGCGGGAAGGTCACCCGACCGAGCTGGGACAGCAGCGTCTCGCCCGGCCTCGGCACCAGGCCGTCGAGGTGGACCAACCCGACCAGGCCGGCGAAGAGCACGACCAGCATGGCGACCATCCAGCCCAGCGTGGTGCGGGCGTTGCGCCATTCGACGCGGCGGAACGCGGGCACCGCGTTCGAGACCGCCTCGATGCCGGTCATCGACACCGCGCCGGAGGAGAACGCGCGCAGCACCAGCAGCAGGCCCAACCCCTCGGCGGCCGGCACCGCCGGCGACGGCACCGGCGCGAAGCCCCGGCCCGCCGCCCGCGCGTAGCCGACCACCAGCAGCGCCACGACCGCCACCACGAAGGCGTACGTGGGCAGCACGAAGATGTTCCCGGCGGTGCGTACGCCGCGCAGGTTGCCGGCGAGGACCACGGCGATCACCAGCACGCCGAGCGGCACCGTGGCCGGGGCCATCGCCGGCAGCGCCGAGGTGACCGCGTGCACGCCAGCCGACACCGACACGGACACGGTCAGCACGTAGTCGAGCATCAGCCCGGCCGCCGCCGCCAGCCCGGGGGTGCGCCCCAGGTTGTCCCCGGCCACGATGTACGACCCGGCTCCGTGCGGGTACGCCGGGATGGTCTGCCGGTAGGACACCCCGACCGCGATCATCAGCACCATCAGCAGGGCGGCCAGCGGCAGGGAGAGCCCGAGCGCGGCGCTGCCGGCCAGCAACAGCACGCCGAGCATCGCCTCCGGCCCGTACGCCACCGAGCTGAGCAGGTCGGAGGAGAGCACGGGCAGGGCGACCAGCTTGCGCATCCGCTCGTAGAGCACGGAGGCGCTGGAGATCGGCGGGCCGAACAGCGTCCGGCGGGTCCGGGAGAGCAGCCGGCCGGCCCGCGAGCCGGGCACGCGGGCCGGCTCGCGGGCGAGCAGTTCGTCCGGCTCCTCGACGGTGAACATCTCGATCGGCGCCAGCCGGCCGAACCGGGTCGGCCGCGGCGACCGCCCGCTCCGACCGAGCGTCGGGTCGATGGGCAGGTCGTCGGGACGGCGCGGCTCCCGCCAGCGTTCCCCGATCCGGCCCAGGGCTGCCCGCTCGTCGTGGCCGAGCGGCGGGAACTCGGCCGACGGGGTGACGACCGTCCCCCGCTCGGCCTCATCGCCGCCTTCCCCTGCCGCTTTCACCCCCCGCACTTTCACCGAAACCGGTCCGGCGGGGAGCACTTTCCGCGAAAGCCGTCACTCGATCAGCGGTGCGGGGTCGGCGGGGACCGCCACCGGAACGGCGCGGCGGCCGGCCCGCGCCCCGCCGAGGATGACGACGGCCACGCCGGCCAGCAGCAGGGCCAGCCCGGGCAGGGCGAGCGGGCGGGGCAACTGGCCCAGCCAGACCCCGGCGATCAGCGCCGCGCCCGGCGCCTCCAGCAGGATGAGCACGCTGATCGTGGTGGCGGAGACCCGGTGCAGGGCGTAGTTGAACATCGAGTGGCCGAGGAGCTGGGCGCCGGCCACCAGGCCGAGGATGGCGAGCCAGGTGCCGCCGTCGTAGCCGTGCAGGCGCACCCCGCCGGCCAGGCAGACCACCAGCAGGATCGCCGCGCAGACGCCGTAGCAGATGGTGGTGTAGGTGGTGGTGCTGATGCTGGCCCGGGCCCGCTCGCCGAAGGCGGTGTAGACCGCGGCGAACATGCCGCCCGCGACGGCCAGCAGGTCACCGGCGAAGGCCCGGCCGGAGACGCCGAAGTCGGCCCCGGTGGCCAGCACCGCGCCGAGCACGGCGACCGCGATGCCGGCCCAGACCGCCCCCGGCAGCCGCCGCCCCTGCCAGCGGGCGATCAGGCCCTGCCAGACCGGCTGGGTGGCGCCCAGCGCGGTGGCGGCCGCCACGGAGGTGAGCTGCGCGCTCGGCATCCAGGTGGCGAAGTGGGCGGCCAGCGCCACCCCGGAGAGTACGCAGTAGAGCCCCTCCCGCCGGCCCGCGCCGACGGTCAGCGCCCGGAACTCGGCCCGCCGCCGGGTCACCGAGACGGGGCCGAGCACGGCCAGCGAGAGCACGTTCCGCCAGAAGGCGATGGCGAGGGCCGGGGCGGCGGCGAACGCGACCAGCGGCGCGGAGGACGAGACGGCGGTGACGGCCAGCGCGAGCGCGCCGACGGTCAGCGCGTCGAGCGGCGGGCGGTGTGGGGCGTGGGGCACGGAGAGCAATACTCACACGCCGCCGGACACCACGGACGGTCAGCACTCCGTTACGATCATGCGCGTCCCGGCGATCCCCCCTCGACGTCCGGAGCCGTTCCCCCATGCCCAGATACCAGGCGGTGCTGTTCGACTTCTTCGGCACGCTGACCCGCTGCGTCCAGCGCGGGTCCGCTCACCGGACCATCGCCGAGCTGCTCGGCTGCTCGGCCGACACCCTGATCGAGGTCCTCGACCGCAGCTACTACCAGCGCGCCAGCGGGCGGTTCGGCAACGCCGAGGCGACCCTGCGCTGGGTCTGCGGGCAGGCCGGCGTGCACCCCTCCGACGAGGCGGTACGCGCCGCCGTCGCCTCCCGGCACCGGGCGGTGCGCGCCGACACCCGGCTGCGCGCCGAGGCGGTGCCGGTGCTGGCCGCGTTGCGCGGGCAGGGCGTCCGCACCGGCCTGATCAGCGACTGCACGCACGAGCTGCCGGCGTTCCTGCCCCAGCTGGCGGTCGCCCCGCTGCTCGACGTCCGGGTCTTCTCGGTGCAGGTCGGCCGCTGCAAGCCCGACGCGGCGCTCTACCTGACCGCCTGCCACCGGCTCCACCTCGCCCCGGCCGACTGCCTCTACGTCGGCGACGGCGGCAGCCAGGAACTCACCGGCGCCGAGCGGGCCGGCATGACCGCCGTCCGGCTGGCCGCCCCGGACCTCGCCCGTCACATGGTCTTCAACGCCGACCACGGCTGGGACGGCCCGGCGCTGACCTCGCTCACCGAGGTGCTCGACCTGCTCGACCCGGTCGCCGTCGGCTGAGCGGCGTCCACCCGGCCGCGCAGCACGTCCAGGGCGGACGGGCCGGGGCGGCTCAGCGCCGGCGGACCTTGTGCAGCCGGAAGGGCTTGCGGGTGGCCCGCACCGCCGTCGTCTCCCGGGGCTGCTCGGCGAGCGAGCCGGCCGGCAGGTCGGCGCCGGCCACGGCGGTGCCCGCCGGGCTCAGCCGCTGCAACGCGCACCCCTCGGCCGCCCAGCGGGCCACCAGGTCGGCGGAGGGGCCCGGGGCGTTCAGCCGCTTGGCGGCGACCAGCGGCGCGGCCGTCTCCCACTCCTCGCTGCCCGGCCGCAGCCGGGTCACCCGGGCCGGCCAGGTCACGATCCGGCCGCCGTGGTCGCCGCGCAGGGTCACCTCGGCCGTGCCCGCGTCGGCCAGCCCGGGAGCGGACTGCTCGCCCGGGCCGCTCACCACCAGCAGCGCGCCCTCGAGCGGAAGGCACCAGAGGCCGTACGCCGGACCGCCGTCGACGCTGACCCAGCAGACGGCCGCCTTCTTCATCGCCTCGTCCACCAGCGGTGCGGCGGTCCGCTCGACCTCGTCGCTCACTCCGGCATCCTCCCCCATCCCGGCCCGGCCGGGGACGTTCCCAGCGGCACGCTACCGCGCCGCGACCCGCCGCCTCAGCCCACGAAGGGCGGGACGGCGATCTCGCCCCGGGCCACCGGCATGACGTGGCCGGCGACGGTCGCGCCGACCGCCACCCCGCCGGCCGCGGTCACCGTGCAGGCCAGCGCGGACGGCCGGTTGATCTCGATGCCCTGGCGGACCGCGTACTCGGAGCGGCCCTCGCCGGGCAGCAGCCCGCTGGCCACCAGCCAGACGCCCAGGCCCAGGGCGGCCGAGCCGGTCGCCGGGTCCTCCGGCACGCCGAGGCCCGGCACGAAGACGCGCGCGTGCGCGGTTTGCGAGTCGGCGTCCCAGGAGAAGACGCTGACGTGCTCCACGCCGTACCGCTCCGCCGCCGCCGCGTTCACCTTGGCGCGGGCCACCGCGTCCGGGCGTACCGGAAGGTAGGGGAATTCCAGCCCGCAGCCGGCGACCCGGGGGGCCGGGCCGGCGTGGTCGGCGGCGGAGAGGCCGGCCATCTCCAGCAGCGGCTCCGGGTCGAGCTCGGGCCCGAGGGTCGGGGTGCCCCCGGTGAGCGTCGCCCCGGTGGGGGTGACCTCGATCGGCAGCACCCCGGCGCCGCACTCCTGGGTGACCCTGCCCACATCGAACATGCCGCGTCGGCTCGCGGTCACGGCGGCGCCCACGCTGGGATGCCCGGCGAACGGCAGTTCCTCGGCCGGGGTGAAGATCCGCGCCCGGTACGTCGCTCCGACCTGCGTGGGCGGCAGCACGAACACCGTTTCCGACAGGTTGAACTCCACCGCGAGGGCCTGCATCTGCTCGGTGGCGAGCCCCTCCGCGCCGAACACCACGGCCAGCGGGTTGCCGGCGAACGGGCGATCCGTGAAGACGTCCACGATCTCGTAGGCCAAGGTCGACATGTTGATAAACACTAGGCCCTTAGGCTGGTGCCCGTGAGCACGCCGAACCGGGTCTACATCGCTCGACTCGCCGGAGTCGCCGTCTTCGACCCGAACGGCGACCAGGTGGGCCGGATCCGCGACGCCGTGGCCCGGATGCGGCCGACCCAACGGCCGCCCGAGGTGGTGGGGCTGGTGGCCGAGATGCCGATGCGGCGGCGCATCTTCCTGTCCATCAACCGGATCACCTCCATCGACCCGGACGCCGTGGTGCTGGGCAGCGGCACCCTCAACCTGCGCCGGTTCGAGAAGCGCCCGAACGAGCTGCTGGTGCTCCAGGAGCTGCTGGACCGGCGGGTCCAGCTGGACACCGGGCAGGCCGGCTCGGTGGTCGACGTGGCCATGGAGCGCAGCCGCGGCGGCGAGTGGGCGCTGACCCGGGTCGCCGTCCGCGAGCAGACCAGCCGGCTCGCCCGCCGCGGCCACCTGCACCAGGTGGAGTGGGACCGGGTGCGCGGCCTGGGCGGCCTCGCCGACAGCCGGGGTACGGCCAACCTGCTCGCCGTGCTGGAGGACATGCGCCCGGCCGACCTGGCCAACGCCCTCCAGGACCTGCCCGACGCCCGGCGCAACGAGGTGGCCGCCGCGCTGGACGACGAGCGCCTCGCCGACGTGCTCGGCGAGCTGCCCGAGCACGACCAGGTGGAGATCCTGGCCGCGCTGGACCGGGAACGCGCCGCGGACGTGCTGGAGGAGATGGACCCGGACGACGCCGCCGACCTGCTCAACGAGCTGCCCCCGCCGGAACAGGACGTGCTGCTCGACCTCATGGAGCCGGACGAGGCCACCCCGGTCCGCCAGCTGCTGCGCTACGCCTCCGGCACGGCCGGCAGCGTGATGACCTCCGAGCCGGTGATCCTGCCGCCGGATGCCACGGTGGCCGAGGCGCTGGCCCGGATCCGCGAGCCGCAGCTCTCCCCCGCCGTGGCCGCGCAGGTCTTCGTCACCCGCGCCCCGCTCACCACGCCGACCGGGCGCTACCTGGGCATGGTCCACTTCCAGGCGCTGCTCCGGGAGCCCCCGGCCGACCTGCTCGGCGGGGTCGTCGTCAACGACATCGACCCGCTGCGGCCCACCACCCCGCTGCCCGAGATAACCCGCCGGATGGCCACGTACGACCTGGTCGCCATGCCGGTGGTGGACCGCACCATGCGGCTGGTCGGCGCGGTGACCGTGGACGACGTGCTGGACCACTCGCTGCCGCGCGACTGGCGGGACCGGGACGCCATGACCGGCGCGCCGGTCGACGACGACGCGCCGCTGGACGGCGACCATGGCTGACCAGCGACGAGAGCGGCTGGACCAGCCCCGGGCGCCCCGGGGCCTCCGGCTGCCGCGGATCGACGCGGAGACCTTCGGCCGCTGGTCGGAGGGGATCGCCCGGGGCATGGGCACCGCGAACTTCATCGTCTACATGACGCTGGTGATCGCCGCCTGGTTCGCGTGGAACACCCTGGCTCCGGCGAACCTGCGCTTCGACCCGTACACCTTCACGTTCCTGACCCTGGTGCTCTCCCTCCAGGCCTCGTACGCGGCCCCGCTGATCCTGCTCGCGCAGAACCGGCAGGCCGACCGGGACCGGATCGCGCTGGAGGAGGACCGGCGGCGGGCCACCATGCAGAAGGCCGACACGGAATACCTGGCCCGGGAGATCGCCGCGCTGCGCATCGCCCTGGGCGAGGTGGCGACCAGGGACTTCCTCCGCTCCGAGCTGACCCGGCTGGCCGAGGAGCTGGACGAGGCGGCCGAGCGGCGGCGGAAGCTGGAACGCCGACAGCAGGAGCGGGAGGCCCGGCGGCAGGCCGGCGGGGAGCCGCTCGACGAGCCCCGCGACGACCTCGACGGCGACTTCGCCCGCGACGGGCGGTTCGAGGGCTGAGCCCGGAACGTATTGAACGCCGCGCGCCTCAAGGGGCCAGGCGAGCGGCGTTCGGTTCGATCGTCCCACTTCTCGGCACGGCCCGTCCACCCCTCGGGCGGCCATCGATTCGCTCACACCGGCCCCCGCCAGCGGCGGACGCCGATGACCACCGACGTAGCATTGCGGACATGTCAGCACCCGTCAGCACCATCTCCGACGCGATCCAGGCGGCCCTGGCCACCGTCAACGACCCGGAGATCCGTCGGCCGATCACCGAGCTGGGCATGGTCCGTTCCGCCGAGGTCGGCGACGACGGCGTGGTCCGGGTCGAGCTGCTGCTCACCGTGGCCGGCTGCCCGCTGAAGGACAAGCTGCGTAGCGACATCACGGCCGCCGTCGGGGCGGTGCCCGGCGTGACCGGCGTCGAGATCGAGTTCGGTGTGATGAGCCCGGAGCAGCGCCAGGAGCTCCAGTCGAAGCTGCGCGGCGGGGGGGCCACCGCCGAGCCGGTCATCCCGTTCGCCCAGCCCGGCTCCCGCACCCGCGTCTACGCGGTCGCCAGCGGCAAGGGCGGCGTCGGCAAGTCCAGCGTCACGGTCAACCTGGCGGCCGCTCTGGCCGCCCGCGGCCTCTCGGTCGGCGTGGTGGACGCCGACATCTACGGCCACTCGGTGCCCCGGATGCTCGGCGCCGACGGCGCGCCCACCCGGGTCGAGGACATGATCATGCCGCCGCAGTCGCACGGCGTGAAGGTCATCTCGATCGGCATGTTCACCCCGGGCAACGCGGCCGTCGTCTGGCGCGGCCCGATGCTGCACCGGGCGCTGCAGCAGTTCCTCGCCGACGTCTACTGGGGCGACCTGGACGTCCTCCTGCTCGACCTGCCCCCGGGCACCGGTGACATCGCGATCTCGGTGGCCCAGCTCCTGCCGAACGCCGAGATCCTGGTCGTCACCACCCCGCAGGCGGCCGCCGCCGAGGTGGCCGAGCGGGCCGGCGCCATCGCGCTGCAGACCCACCAGCGGGTGGTCGGCGTGATCGAGAACATGTCCTGGCTGGAGCTGCCGGACGGCTCCCGGATGGAGGTCTTCGGGGCCGGTGGCGGCGAGGCCGTCGCCGAGTCGCTGACCCGGACCATCGGCGCGCAGGTGCCGGTGCTGGGGCAGATCCCGATGGACACCCGGGTGCGCGAGGGCGGCGACGCCGGCAACCCGATCGTGCTGGCCGAGCCGGACGCCCCGGCCGCCCGGGCGCTCGTCCAGGTCGCCGACCGGCTCGCGGTGCGCCGCGAGTCCCTGCTCGGCAAGCCCCTGGGCCTGAAGCCCACCGGTCGCTGACCGCTCCTCCCGCCCTCCCCGCACCGACCCTCCCCGGCCCCGCCGCGGAGGGTCGGTTCCGTTGATCATGAAGTTGTTGTCACGCGCCTCGGCGTGTCAGGACAACAACTTCATGATCAACGGGCTGGGGCGGGGAGCCCCCGGGGGGGGGGTGGGGTGGGAGGTGGGGTCAGGTGGCGTCGTCGTAGGACGGGCGGGGGGCTGGTGCCGTCGTGCCGCCGGTGGCGGTGGCCGGGCGGGTGCCGTTGGTGCGCAGGTCGGCCGCCTTGGCCACGTCCTTCAGGTCCTCGTGCACGCCGGTGACGTCCGAGCGGATGTTGTCGTACATGCTCTGCAGCGGCTTCCGGAGGGCCTGCTCGTCCTCCTCGCTGAGCAGGTGCTTCCGGATGAACGCCTTCGGGTGCAGGTCCTCCAGCTGGATGTCCGTGCCCAGCTCGCGGCTCAGGTCGCCGGTGGCGTTCCGCGCCATGTTGCGCAGGTTGCGGACCATCCGGAGGCCGTCGTTGATCACCGTGGGCAGCCGGTCCCCGAAGATCAACAGTGCCAGGAGCAGCAGGGCGCCGATCTCCCACCAGTTCAGGTTCTCGAACACTCGGCCTCCTCGTGGCGCGTCAGGGCAAGACTACGCACGTCAGGTGACCGGACGGGAGGGGGTGAGGGGACCTCACTTGGCGTCTGCGGCGAGCGTCACCGAGGCGTTCTGCCGGCTGGACCCGCGCCTGTACTCGACCGTCACCACCGAACCGGGGGCGTACTTGCGGACCAGGGCCACCAGGTCCGTCGGGTCGTTCATCGGGTGCCGGTCCAGCCGGAGCACCACGTCCCCGGTACGCAGACCGGCCGCCGCCGCCGGACCGGCCGGCTCGACGTTGTTGAGGCGTACGCCGCCGCCGCTCACACCGGTGCCGCCGACCTGGGCGCCGATCACCGTACGCCGGGCCTTGCCGGTGCCGATGATGTCCTCGGTGACCCGCTTCGCCTGGTTGATCGGGATGGCGAAGGCGAGCCCGATGTTGCCGGCCTCCTGCCCGTCGGCCACCAGGGACTTGATCGTCGAGTTCACCCCGACCACCCGGCCGGCGCCGTCGACCAGCGGGCCGCCGGAGTTGCCGTGGTTGACCGCCGCGTCGGTCTGGATGGCCGCGTAGTAGCGGGTCGGCCCGCCCGGCTCGCCGGCCATCATGGTGCGGTCCAGGGCGCTCACGATGCCGGCGGTGACCGTGTTGGCCAGGGAGAGCGGCGAGCCGACGGCGAGCACCGGGTCGCCGACGGCGAGCGCGTCGGAGTCGCCGAACTCGACCGGCTTCAGCCCGGTGCGGGTCACCTTGATCACCGCGATGTCCGACTCCGGATCCTGCCCGACGACGGTGCCCGGGGCGGTGCTGCCGTCGTTGAAGACCACCGTGGCCTTGCCGGGCCCGCCCGCGACCACGTGGTCGTTGGTGACGATGTGCCCGTCGGCGCTCACCACGAAGCCGGAGCCCTCGCTGGTGCCGCCGAGGCTGGCCACCCGGACGGTGACCACGCTGGGCAGCACCTTCTCGGCGACCCCGGCCAGTGAGTCGGGCTTGCGCTGGGCGAGCGCCGGGGCCTGCCCGGACTGCGCTCCCAGCGTCGGCACCGCACCGCCGGTGCGCAGGAACGCGTAGGTCAGGGCGCTGCCGAGCGAGCCGGCGAGCAGGGCCGTGATCAGCGAGACCAGCACCACCTGGCGCAGGCCCGGCCGCCTCGGCGCGTCGGGGTCGGTCACCGGCTCCGGCTCACTGCTCCCGGGGAGCGGCGCGGCCGGGACCACCACGGCAGCGGGCGCGTACGGGTCGCGCCAGGGGTCGGCGAGCGCGTCGGACCACCAGGGCGAGGTGCCGCCCCCGGCGCCCTGCGGTGGCTGCCCCGGCGGCGGCCCTCCCGCCGGTGCCGTGCCCCCGCCGGGCTGGCGCCAGTCCCAGCCGTCGGTCACGTCGGTGCCTCCCAGTCCGTCCCCCAGGCCCCGACGGGCGGTCGGCGGAGCCGGCCGTGCCGCACGGGACTCCGTCCAGGATTGCACGGATGCCCCGAGCGGAGTCAGGGGTTGCCGCGCGTGATCGTCTGAGGGCCGACTCGCGGCTGCGCGTGTCGAGGCGCGCCTCTAGGCTCTCAGTGCCAACCGACCCCTCGCACCAGTCCGCCCGGAGGTGTCCCATCGCCACGGTCGCCGGCTCCGGCAACTCGACCGCCCAGGTGCTCCAGTTCGCCGAGTCGTACGTCACCGAGGATCTCGTGCTGCGGACGGCCCGCGCCCTCGCCCACGAGGTGGGCGTGGACGCGGTGACGCCGGGCGCCGGGGCCGCGCTGCGCCTGCTCGCCGCCGCCGGGAACGCCCGGGCGGTGGTGGAGATCGGCACCGGCACCGGGGTGAGCGGTGTCTGGCTGCTCCGCGGCATGCGCCCCGACGGGGTGCTCACCACCATCGACGTGGAGGTCGAGCACCAGCGCATCGCCCGGCGGCTGTTCCAGGAGGCGGGTTTCGCGTCGGGGCGTACCCGGATCATCACCGGCCGCGCCCTCGACGTGCTGCCACGGCTCGCGGACGGCGCCTACGACCTGGTCTTCGTCGACGCCGAGGCGACCGGCTTCGCCGCCTGCGTGGACGCCGCCCTGCGGCTGCTGCGCCCCGGCGGGGTGCTCGCGCTCAACGGAGCCCTGGCCGGGGGCCGGATCGGTGACCCGGCCGCCCGCGACATGGAGACCGTCACCGTGCGGGAGACGATCAAGGCGATCCGCGAGTCGGAGCACTGGGTGCCGGCGCTCCTGCCCGTCGGGCACGGCCTGCTCGCCGCCGTGAAGGGCTGACCACCGCGCCCGGTCAGCCCAGCGTGGCCAGCCAGCGCAGCAACCCGCGGACGCCCCAGCCGGTGGCGCCCTTGACCAGCTCGCCGTGCACGTCGTCCGACCAGGAGGGCGCGGACATGTCCATGTGCACCCAGCGGTCGCGCAGGTCGCCGGTGAACTCGCGGAGGAAGAGCGCGGCCACCACCGAGCCGGCGCCCCGGCTCGGTGAGCTGTGCAGGTCGGCGATGTCGCTGCCCAGGTACTCGACGTAGTCGTCGGCGAGCGGCATCCGCCAGGCCCGCTCGCCGGCCGCCGCGATCGCGCCCAGCAGGTCGGCGGCGAGTTCGTCGTTCTCGCTGTAGAGGGCGGCGTGCCGCTTGCCCAGCGCCACCGCGTTCGCCCCGGTCAGGGTGGCTAGGTCGACCATCAGGTCGGGCTTCAGCTCACGGACGGCGTACGCCATGGCGTCGGCGAGGACCAGCCGGCCCTCGGCGTCGGAGTTGGTGCTCTCGCTGGTCAGGCCCCCGTAGTGGCGGACGATGTCGCCGGGGCGGAACGCCGAGCCGCTGACCATGTTCTCGGCGAGCGGGGCCAGCGTGGTGACCCGCACCGGCAGGTCCAGCGCGGCGGCGCCCAGGGTGGCGGCGACCACCGCGGCGGCCCCGGCCATGTCCTTGCGCATGAGCTTCATGGCCGGCACCGGCTTGATCGAGATGCCGCCGGTGTCGAAGGTGATCCCCTTGCCCACCAGCACCACGTGGGTACGCGCGCCGGCCGGCCGCCAGTCCAGCTCGACCAGGCGGGGGCCGCTGGCCGAGCCGCCGCCGACGGCCAGGATGCCGCCGAAACCCTCGGCGTCCAGTTCCTCCGGCCCGCGCACCCGCAGGTGCAGGTCGGCGCGGCCGGACGCGGCGGAGGCCACCTGGGCGGCGAACCACTCCGGGTTCTTGGTGGAGGAGGGGGTGTTGGTCAGGTCCCGGGCCAGGCGGGTCATCTCGGCGGTGGTCCGGGCTGCGGCCAGGGTCGGCGCGAGCGCCTCCGGGTCGCCGACCACGAGGTCCACCTCGGCCAGCGCGGGCGTGCCGCCGGCCTGGGTGAGCCGGTAGCGGTAGGAGCCGAGCAGCAGCCCCTCGGCCAGGCCGCGCAGCGCGTCGGTGGCCTCGTCCGGCAGCATGATGGTGATGTGCGTCTCATCCTTGGCGGCCCGGGCGAGCGCCGCGCCGGCGACCCGCCAGCCGCGCTCGTCGCCGTCGCCGACGCCGAGCAGCCAGAGCCGGGCCGGGGTGCCGCCGGGACGCAGCTGCTCCCGCACCTCACCGGCGGCGCCGGTGAGCCGGGCGGCGGGAAGCAGCGCCGCCGCCTCGGCCCGGACGTCGTCGCCGGGCGGGACGGCGGTGGGAACCAGCGCGGCCGGCGCGTCCGGCCCTTCGGGACGAACGGGCAGGACAAGGGTGTCGGGCCGCGTGGGCCCGCTCACCAGACGAATGGCCAGCACGCTGGACCGTACCTCCGAAACTGCTCGAAGCGGGACACTTTGCCGCTCACCGGGCGAGGAAGGCCCTGAGCCACCGGCTCTGCCGGTGGCTCAGGGTAGGGCGAACCGTTCGCACGACGGACGTCGCGCGAACCGCTCCCCGCATCAGCCGGCAGCCGCCTTCAGCGCGTCACCCAGCGCGGTGGCCTCGTCGGGAGTCATCTCGACGACGAGCCGGCCACCACCCTCCAGCGGGACCCGCATGACGATGCCCCGGCCCTCCTTGGTGACCTCCAGCGGACCGTCGCCCGTCCGCGGCTTCATCGCCGCCATGTTGTCTCCCCTCAGACCTACACCAGGGTCGGTGGGTTGCCCCACAGCCACTTCGTCATGACCACCCGCAACCGTCGCGGGGGCGTCGACCAACGATTTTCCCTGATGAACACCGCCGGACCCAAACCGAAGCAGCATTGATGTAACAGCATCTAGCTTATCTTGGATAGGCCTGTCACAATGTGCGGTCATGCAGGCACGGTCGGCACTCTTCGACCTGTACGGCGACCACCTCCGGGCGAGGGGTGGCCGCGCACCGGTCGCCGCCCTGGTCAAGCTGCTGGCACCGCTCGGGATCGCCCCGCCGGCGGTCCGCACCGCGGTCTCCCGGATGGTCCGTCAGGGCTGGCTCGAACCGCTCCGGCTCGCCTCCGGGCCCGGATATTCGATCACACCGAAGGCGGCCCGAAGACTGGACGAGGCGGGCGCCCGGATCTACCGCACGGGGCGGCACGCCTGGGACGGACGGTTCGACCTCCTGGTGCTGGACGCGCCCGCGTCCCGCCGGGACCGGCAGCGGCTCGCCGCCAACCTCACCTTCCTCGGCTACGGCACGCTGGACGACTGCACCTGGGTGGCGACCCGGCCGGGCGAGGACGTCGACGTCCTGCTCGCCGAGGCCGGGGTGCGTTTCGAGCGGTTCACCGCCGCGCACGCCTCCGGCACCCCCGGCGCCATGGGGGTGGTCCGCCGCGCCTGGGACCTGGCCGAGATCGGCCGCGCGTACGAGCGGTTCGTCGCCGAGCAGAAGCCGTTGCTCACCGGGGTCACCGTGCGCAGCAGCGACGAGGAGGCGTACGCGGCCCGGTTCCGGCTCGTGCACGCGTGGCGTACCTTCCTGTTCCGGGACCCGCAGCTACCGCCCGCGCTGCTTCCCGAGCGCTGGCCGGGCAGCAGCGCCGCCAGTTTCTTCGACCGGCACGCGGCCCGGCTCCGGCCGGCCGCCGACCGGTACGTCGAGCAGTGCCTCGACGCCAGCAACCGCCTCGCCCGACAGAAGGGTCGTTAGAGACGTGACCGAGCCCCTGCTCGTCGACCGCACCGACGCCGTCGTCACCCTGACCTTGAACCGCCCGACGGCGATGAACTCGCTCGACGTGGCGCTCAAGGAGGCGCTGCGGGACACCCTGGCCGAGCTGGAGGCCGACCGGTCCTGCCGGGCGGTCGTGCTGGCCGGCGCGGGCGGCTCGTTCAGCGCCGGGCAGGACCTGCGGGAGCACGTGCAGACGCTGGAGTCCGCCGACGCCGACCCGCTGGGCACCGTGCGGGCCCACTACAACCCGATCGCCGCCCGGCTGGCCAACCTGCCCAAGCCGGTGATCGCCGCGGTCCGGGGCATGGCCGCCGGGGCCGGCGCCTCGCTGGCGTTCCTCGCCGACTTCCGCGTCGGCGGCCCCAAGACCCGGTTCCTGATGGCCTTCGCCGGCGTCGGGCTGGCCGCCGACACCGGCGCCTCCTGGACGCTGCCCCGGCTGGTCGGCCACGCCAAGGCCGTCGAGCTGCTGATGCTCGCCGAGCCGGTGGGCGCCGAGGACGCCTGCCGGCTGGGCCTGCTCACCCGGCTCGTGGACGACGACGAGCAGGTGCTCCCGGCCGCGCAGGAGCTGGCCGCCCGGCTCGCCGCCGGCCCGACCGTCGCGTACGGGGCCATCAAGCGGCAGCTCTCCATCGCCGACGCCGGCACCCTGGCCGACGCGCTGGCCGCCGAGGCTCAGGCCCAGGCGATCTGCGGCGCCACCGCCGACCACCGGGCCGCCACCATGGCCTTCGTGAACAAGCAGAAGCCGGTCTTCGAGGGCCGCTGACCGGCGCGGGTCAGTCGTCCTCCTCGGGATCCTGGTTGGCCTCGGCGCCGAGCACGAACGCCTGCATGGCCAGCTCGTCACCGGCCGGCGAGACGAAGGCGGGCAGCTCGCGCGGGCCCAGCTCCTGCACGTAGGCCCAGAAGAGCCGGACCGCCTCGGCGGGCGAGGCCGCCTCGATCGGCAGGTCGAGGCTGACCAGCCAGGAGCGGCGGGCCGGCGGCGGGCCGATCCGGTCGGCCAACTCACGGAAACGGCCCGGGTCGAGCCCGGTGACCGGCCCGCCGGGGGCCAGGCCGCCGACCGGCACCGGCTCGTCCAGCACCCGCCGGGTGTACGTGACCACGAGCACCCCGGGACCGGCCTCGGACTGCGGGTCGTCCGGGTCCTCCCGGGTCTCCGCCGTGGCCGGTGCGACCCGGCCGAGCGCCACCAGCCGCAGCGGTTCGTCGACCAGCACCGCCACCGGGTCGCCGGGCCGGGGCCCCGCGGCCTGATCGAGCCCGGTCAGCTCCAGCGTGTCGTGGTGCACCAGCCGCTCGGCCTCGTAGCGCTCGGCGGGCAGCAGCACCGCCCAGGCACCCGGGGCCGCGCCGCCCTCGATCGTCCCGCTCGTCCGCGGCTCGGTGTCGGTCATGTCCCAATCCCATCACGCCGGAGCGGGCCCGGTCCCGCCGCGTCCGCCGCCGGGTCAGGCCTCCGGACGGCCGCGGGCCGCGTGGCAGCCGGCGAGGTGGTCGTCGACCATGCCGGTGGCCTGCATCAGCGCGTAGGCCGTGGTCGGGCCCACGAAGCGGAAGCCGCTCTTCTTGAGCGCCTTGGCCATCGCGGTCGACTCCGGGGTCAGCGCCGGCACCTCGGCGAACGACCGCGGCCGGGCCGCCCGCGGCGGCGGCGCGTAGGACCAGAGCAGCGCCGAGAGGCCGTCGGGCAGCGCCAGGGCCGCCCGGGCGTTGGCGATGGCCGCCTCGACCTTGGCCCGGTTGCGGACGATCCCCGCGTCGGCCAGCAGGCGGGCCACGTCGGCCTCGCCGTAGCCGGCGACCTTGTCGATGCGGAACTCGTCGAAGGCGAGCCGGAACGCGGGCCGCTTGCGCAGGATGGTCAGCCAGGACAGGCCGGACTGGAACGCCTCCAGAGTCAGCCGCTCGTAGAGCGCGTCGTCGCCGCGCAGCGGCCGGCCCCACTCCTCGTCGTGGTAGACGGCGTAGTCCGGGGTGCTCGCCCCCCAGGCGCAGCGGGGCAGTCCGTCGGCGCCGGTCACCAGGTCAGTCACGCCGTACACGGTAGGCCAGCCCACCGACAGCGGGCGGCGACAGTCAGGGCAGCCGGCCCTGCTCGACCAGCCGGGCGAACTTCTTCAACGCCTGGGTCAGGCTGAACTTCGAGCCGGGCCAGAGCACCGGCCAGGCCACCCGGCCGGCCGGCCCGCCCGGCAGGTGGAACCACTCGTGCCAGACCACCTGGGTCCGGTCCCGTTCCATGGGGGTGCAGCGCAGCACACCGGGCCCGCGGAGCAGCTTGCCGCAGTGCACCACACCGACCTCGTACGGCGCGTCCACCCGGACCACCCGCATCTCGTCGCGGAGCACGGCCGGGCCGAGCGTCGTGACCGCCTCGACCAGGCTCCCCTCGCCGCCGTCCCCCTCGACGACCCGGACCGTGGTGAGCGGAATCCAGTCGGACTGCCGCTCCCAGGAGGTCAGCGCCGCGAAGACGCGCTCGGCCGGCGCTTCGACGATCACCGACGCGGTGACCTCGGCGGCCCCGGGCTGCGCCGCCTCGGCGAAGCCGGCGCCACCGCCCGCGCCGGTCACGCGGACTCCGAGCGGACGACGGGCCCGCGCTCCCGGTCGGAGTCGGTGCCGGCCTCGGCGGTCAGGCCGTTGCCGTGGGTGGCCTCGGCGGCCGGGGCGGCGTCGCGGGTGGCCTCCGCGGCGGGGTCGCGGTCGGTCGGGGTGGCGGTGGGGTCGGCGGGCGGCCGGAGGCCGACCTCGGGCGGGGTCGCCACCGGGGTCGCCACCGGCGCGACGGGGGCCGGCCCACCGGTGGCCGGCACGGGGGCGGCGGACGGCAGCGTGGCCACGTCCTCGACGGCGGCGGCGGCCGGGGCCTCCGCCACGCCGGCCTCGGCGGAGACCGGCTCGGCGCCCGCGGCGGCCGGCGGCGGGGTGGGGGCCTCGGCCTCGGAACCGGTCGCGGCGGCCTCCGCGCGGGCCCGGCGCAGCGCGTCGGCCTCCTCGGTCCGGCCCTCGCGGAGGGCGGCGTTCTCGGCCTCCAGGACGCCGATCAGCTCGGTCTTGTAGCCGATGTCGTAGGCGGCCCGGCGCATCGCCGCGTCGACCTGCGCCATCCGGTAGCCGCGCAGCGCGGTGTCGAAGCGCACCTCGGCGACGTCCGACTCGTCCAGCGGGCGGCTGCCCGGCAGGGGCACGGCCCGGCCGTCCGGCTCGGCGGGCGCCAGGCCCGGATCCCGCCCGGAGACCAGCACCGTCACCCCGAACACCACCGCCGCCACGGTCAGCGCGACGACCAAGAGGAGCAGAACCTCACCCATGGGGAGATCGTGGCATGCGGGCGGGGATCGGGCGAGCCCTC
Source organism: Micromonospora sp. NPDC005707 (assembly GCF_040631005.1). Lineage (NCBI taxonomy): Bacteria > Bacillati > Actinomycetota > Actinomycetes > Micromonosporales > Micromonosporaceae > Micromonospora > Micromonospora sp. NPDC005707. The sequence continues at coordinate 283,364 of NZ_JBEXYR010000004.1, read as the reverse complement.
CGCCGCCTCCGATCGGAATCGCCGGCGCCCGGCTCCTGCGCGCGGGAGGGGACGGTGACGCCGCGCGGCCCGGGCCGGGCGGGACCGGATAGCGTCGGGAGCGACCAGTGGAAGATCGGCGAGGAGGCGGGCATGACCGGGGCGCTGCGGCTCGGCGGGCGGACCTTCTCCCCCGGCGACCTCGTCGTGATGGCGATCGTCAACCGCACGCCGGACTCGTTCTTCGACCGGGGCGCCACCTTCGCCCAGGACAGCGCGCTGCGCGCCGTCGAGCGGGCGGTGACCGAGGGCGCGGAGATCATCGACATCGGCGGGGTGAAGGCCGGGCCGGGTGACGAGGTCGACGTCTCCGAGGAGATCCGCCGCACGGTGGACACCATCGCCGCGGTCCGGGCCGCCTTCCCGGACGTGGTCATCTCGATCGACACCTGGCGCGCCGAGGTCGCCGTGGAGGCGGTGGCGGCCGGCGCCGACCTGCTCAACGACACCTGGTCGGGGGCGGATCCCGCGCTGGCCCGGGTCGCCGCGGCGACCGGCGCCGGGCTGGTCTGCTCGCACGCCGGTGGGCTCGCCCCGCGGACCCGGCCGCACCGGGCCGCCTTCGACGACGTGGTGGCCGACGTGGTCGGGACGGTCACCGGCCTGGCCGAGCGGGCGGCGGGCCTCGGCGTACGGCGGGACGGGATCCTGATCGACCCGGCGCACGACTTCGGCAAGAACACCCGGCACTCGTTGGAGATCACCCGGCGGCTCGGCGAGCTGGCGGCCACCGGCTGGCCGCTGCTGGTGGCCCTGTCGAACAAGGACTTCATCGGCGAGACGCTGGACCTGCCGGTGCCCGACCGGCTGGAGGGCACCCTGGCGGCCACCGCCGTCTCGGCCTGGCTCGGCGCCCGGGTGTTCCGCGCCCACCAGGTCCGCGAGACCCGCCGGGTGCTGGACATGGTGGCGTCGATCCGAGGGGACCGGCCACCGGCCCTGACCCGGCGCGGGCTGGCCTGACCGGGGTCAGGTCCAGCGGAGGATGTTCCGGCGCCAGGCGTAGAGGATGCCGAGCGCCACCACGGCGACGAAGACGCCCATCTCCACCACGGTGGTCACGCCGAACCCGGGCCGGTCGAAGACCAGCGCCCAGGGGAAGAGGAAGACCGCCTCCACGGCGAAGAGCACGTACAGGTAGGCGTAGACGTAGTAGCGGATCTGCATCTGCGCCCAGTCGCCGCCGACGGGGTCGAGACCGCACTCATAGGTGGCCCGCTTGCCCCACGGATCAGCCGGACGGCCAGGACGTAACACCCGATTGGCCGAGAACGCCGTAACGAAGAAGAGCACGGCGGCAAGGAGCAGGAGACCGAGCGTGGCGTACGAGCCGAGGTAACCGGTCACGGTCGGGAGCCTACCGGGCGGGCCGTCGGGCCGCCTCGAACCCGTTACGGATTTGTTTCCTCGCGGTACTAGTGCACCAAGGCAACTGTTGCCAAATAATGAGAGCTCACTGAGCGTCACGGAGGACAGATGCCCCGCCCCCGCGTACGGCCTGCTCGGCGCGCCGCGCTCAGAGGCACCCCCGCGCTGCTCGTGCCCGCGCTGCTCGCCGGGATCGTGGCGGCCGTCGCGGTGGGGCCGGCCTGGGCGGCGACCTCGCCGACCGTGACCGCCGCGGTCCGGGCGGCCGATCCGGGCGACCCGGGAGAGCCGGGCGGCGAGCCCGGCGATCCGACCGAGGCCACGCCCACCGTGACCCCCACGACGACGGAGCCGGCGCCCACCAGCCCGCCACCGACGGAGGAGGTGCCGCCGACCACGCCGGCGGCACCGACCAGCACCCCGCCGGCGCCGACGACCACGGCCCCGGAACCGGCGCCCACCACCACGGCGCCCACCACCACGCCGCCGCCCCCGCCGGCCGGGCCGCCGCCCGTTGTCGCCCCGCCCCCGCCGGGCCAGCCGGCGGGCAGCCCGCTCGGCGTGCGGGTCACCACCGACGACGTCGTGCTGACCCCCGCCTACTGGAACGCGGACAGCACGGTGACCACGCTGCGGGTGACGGTGACCAACACCGGTGGCCGGCCGGAGCTGATCCGCCTCGGCTACACCCTGCCGCCCGGGCTCACCGACGCCGGCACCCCGGGCTGCGCCTCGGCCGGCGGCGGCAGCCACCGCTGCGGCGGGTGGGCCACCGCCCCGGGGGACCGGTTCCGCGCCGCCATCCGCGTCCGGGTCGCCGGCACGGCCTGGCGGTCCATGCCGCTGAGCGGGTCGGTCCAGGTCACCGCCACCGCGCCCGGGGTGGCCGGCACGGCCGGCGACGACGAGGGCTTCGCCGTCCTCTTCCCGCCCGGGCCGCCGGTGCCCGGCATCTCGCTCCGCGCCGACGAGGTGCTCTTCGACATCAGCGGCGCGCCGAGCACCCTGGGCGTACGCCTCGGCAACACCGGCAAGGTCGACGCCTCCGGCCGGGTCGACGTGGTCCTCCCCGCGGGGGTGACGGTCACCGATCCGCCGGCCGGCTGCGCCGCGGCGGGCCCCGACCGGACCCGGTGCGAGCTGGGCACCGTCCCCGCCGGCCGGACCGTCGACCTGCGCCTGCCGGTGACCGCCTCGGCGGAGGCCCAGCGCCGGGCCCCGCTGGCCGGCGCCGCCGTCGGGCGGCTGGACCCGCGCAGCGGGCGCGACCGGCAGGTGCAGATGAGCTTCCGGATCACCGCCGCGGCCGCGGTGGCCACCCCGGCGGTCGTGACGCCCGCCCCGACCGGTTCGCAGGGCGTGGTGGCCGCCGCCGCACCGGCCGCCGACGACGGCGCCACCTCGATGCACGGGACGGCGGTGGCCCTCATCGGCGTCTCCGGCCTGCTGGTGGTGCTCGCGCTGGCCCTGGCGACCACCTCGCTGCGCCGCCGTACGGGAGCCGCCACCCCGGAGCCGGTCGCCCGCCCCGCCGAGGAGTGAGTTGCGGATGCGTCCGGCTGGTTGCGGTGATCTGAATTACGGGCCGCGGTACTAAACACCGCAAAGCCGGGCATACACCGGCCCGATCAGGTCCCATACGTCGGACCTCCACCAAGGTTGCCCTAAGGGACCGACGTAGGCTCTGACGTGAGAGATGAAGCGGGTCGGACCAATCGACGGACGGCCGGCGGCAGCAGCGCGTCTAGGAGGGCACGTGGCCGGGCAAGGCGGGGTCTCCATCATGTTCAGCCGCCCGTGCGACGGCGCTCAGCGAAGCGAGGTGCGGGCGTGACCAAGCAGATCCGTCAACTCGACCGGGTGGTCATCCGGTTCGCCGGCGACTCGGGCGACGGCATGCAGCTCACCGGTGACCGGTTCACCTCGGAGACGGCCCAGCTGGGCAACGACATCTCCACGCTGCCCAACTTCCCGGCCGAGATCCGGGCCCCCGCCGGCACCCTGCCGGGCGTGTCGAGCTTCCAGGTGCACTTCGCCGACTACGACATCCTCACCCCCGGTGACGCGCCGAACGTGCTGGTGGCGATGAACCCGGCCGCGCTCAAGGCCAACCTGACCGACCTGCCGCGCGGCGCGGACATCATCGTCAACACCGACGAGTTCACCCGGCGCAACCTGGCCAAGGTGGGCTACGCGACCAGCCCCCTCGACGACGACTCCCTCGCCGGCTACGTGGTGCACCCGGTCGCCCTGACCTCGATGACGGTCGGCGCGCTGGCCCAGCACGAGGTGTCCAAGAAGGACGCCGAGCGGGCCAAGAACATGTTCGCGCTCGGGCTGCTGAGCTGGATGTACTCGCGCCCGTACGAGTCGACGCTGCGGTTCCTGAAGCGCAAGTTCGCGGCCCGCCCCGAGCTGGTCGCGGCGAACGTGGCCGCCTTCCGGGCCGGCTGGAACTTCGGCGAGACCACCGAGGACTTCTCCGTCCGCTACGAGGTCAAGCCCGCGAAGATGCTGCCGGGCACCTACCGGAACATCACCGGCAACGCGGCGCTGTCGCTGGGCCTGGTGGCCGCCGGGGTCCGCTCCGGGCTGCCGGTCTTCCTGGGCGCGTACCCGATCACGCCGGCCTCGGACATCCTGCACGAGCTGAGCAAGCACAAGAAGCTCGGCGTGGTCACCATGCAGGCCGAGGACGAGATCGCCGCCGTCGGCGCGGCGCTGGGCGCCTCGTACGGCGGCTCGCTCGGCGTCACCACCACGAGCGGTCCGGGCGTGGCACTGAAGAGCGAGACGATCTCGCTGGCCGTGGCGCTGGAGCTGCCGCTCGTCATCGTCGACGTGCAGCGCGCCGGGCCGTCCACCGGCATGCCCACCAAGACCGAGCAGGCCGACCTCAACATGGCCCTGTACGGCCGGCACGGCGAGGCCCCGGTCGCGGTGATCGCGCCCAAGTCGCCCGCGGACTGCTTCCACGCGGCCCTGGAGGCGGCCCGGATCGCGCTGACCTACCGCACCCCGGTGCTCCTGCTGTCGGACAACTACGTGGCCAACGGCTCCGAGCCGTGGCTGCTGCCGGACGTGGAGAGCCTGCCCGACCTGCGGGTCGAGTTCGCCAGCCGGCCCAACGGCGAGGACGGCACCACCTTCCTGCCGTACCTGCGGGACCCGGAGACCCTGGCCCGACCGTGGGCCATCCCGGGCACCCCGGGGCTGGAACACCGGATCGGCGGCCTGGAGAAGGCCGACAAGACCGGCGACATCTCGTACGACCCGGCGAACCACGACTTCATGGTGCGCACCCGGGCGGCCCGGATCGAGACCATCCCGGTGCCGGACGTCGAGGTGGAGGACCCGGACGGCGACGCCCGGGTGCTGGTGCTCGGCTGGGGCTCGACGTACGGCCCGATCGGGGCGGCCTGCCGGGGCCTGCGGCAGCGCGGGCTCGCCGTCGCCCAGGCGCACCTGCGTCACCTGGCCCCGATGCCGGCCAACCTCGGCGAGGTGCTGCGCGCGTACGACCGGGTGGTCATCCCCGAGATGAACCTCGGCCAGCTCGCCCACGTGATCCGGGCGAAGTACCTGGTCGACGCGATCGGCTACAACCAGGTCCGCGGCCTGCCGTTCACGGCCGCCGAGCTGGAGACGATGCTGGAAGAGGTCCTGAAGAATGTCTGAGCCCGTCGCCCTCAAGCTCACCGCCAAGGACTTCAAGTCCGACCAGGAGGTGCGCTGGTGCCCCGGCTGCGGCGACTACGCCATCCTGGCGGCCGTCCAGGGCTTCATGCCGGAGCTGAACATCCCCCGGGAGAACGTCGTCTTCATCTCGGGCATCGGCTGCTCGTCCCGCTTCCCGTACTACATGAACACCTACGGGATGCACTCGATCCACGGCCGCGCCCCGGCGATCGCCACCGGCCTGTCGGTAAGCCGGCCGGACCTGTCGGTCTGGGTGGTCACGGGTGACGGCGACGCGCTCTCCATCGGGGGCAACCACCTGATCCACGCGCTGCGCCGCAACGTCAACCTCAAGATCCTGCTGTTCAACAACCGGATCTACGGCCTGACGAAGGGGCAGTACTCGCCGACCTCCGAGATCGGCAAGGTCACCAAGTCGACGCCGGTCGGCTCGGCGGACTCCCCGTTCAACCCGCTGTCGCTGGCGCTCGGCGCGGAGGCCACCTTCGTGGCCCGGACCATCGACTCGGACCGCAAGCACCTGCAGTCGGTGCTGCGGGCCGCCGCCGCGCACGAGGGCTCCGCGTTCGTGGAGATCTACCAGAACTGCAACATCTTCAACGACGGGGCGTTCGACCCGCTCAAGGAGCCGGCCACCCGGGACGACTTCCTGATCCGGCTGGAGCACGGGCAGCCGATCACCTTCGGCAAGGACGGCCAGTTCTGCGTCGTCCACCCGCCGGGCGGCTTCGGGCTGGAGGTCCGGGAGACGGCGGCCACCCAGGCGGAGGAGATCGTGGTGCACGACGCGGGGGTCGCCGACCCGGCGTACGCCTTCGCGCTGTCCCGGCTGCCCGGGCTGGACCTGCGGAACACCCCGATCGGCGTGTTCCGCTCGGTGAACCGCTCCTCCTACGACCGGGTGGTGCAGGAGCAGGTGGCGGCGGCGAAGGCCGGCGTCGACCAGACCCCCGAGCAGCAGCTCGCCGGGTTGCTGTCGGCCGGCGACACCTGGACGATCATCTGACGCGTCCCTGACGCGTCCCTGACGAGGACCGAAAGGGCGGGCCGTTCCCCGAGGGGAGGGCCCGCCCTTTCCGTCGTCGGGTCAGGCCACCGCAGAGGCCGGCACCCACAGCTCGTCGATGGTCCGCTCGGCCGCCGCGAGGCTCTGCTCGTGCAGCGGGATCAGCTCGGCCATGGCCGGGGTGACCGGCGCCAGGGTCAGCTCGGCCGAGATGAAGCGCGGGTCCAGGCCGGTCATCGACAGGCCGTGCGGCAGCCAGGGCTCGGCGTGGTCCCAGCCCTCGCGCGGGGTGCCCGGGCCGTAGCCGCCACCGCGGGTGCCCAGCACGATGAACTCGCGCCCGCCGAGCAGGCCGGCCCCGGTGGCCGGGTCGTACGCGATGCCGGGCGCGATGAGGTGGTCGACCCAGGTCTTCACGCTGCTCGGCGCGCCGTAGTTGTAGAGCGGGAGGCCGAGCAGGATCGTGTCGGCCCGCTTCACCTCGTCCACCAGCCGCTCGCTGAGCTGCCAGGACGCGCGCTGCGCCGGGGTGTGCTGCTCCGCCGGCACCATCCGCGCCAGGCCGCCGGCCTCGTCGAGGTGTGGCAGCGGCTCCCGACCGAGGTCGCGGTGGGTGACGGTGCCGCCCGGGTGGGCGGCGCGCCACGCGGTGGCGGCCCGGGCGGTGAGCCGCCGGCTGACCGAGTGCTCGCCCCGGATGCTGGAGTCGATGTACAGCAGGTGTGCCATTTGGTTAACCCTCCACGGATCGTTTGTGTAGCGCCAACCATTTATAGCAGGCCGATGTTCCACGCCGTGCGTAAACTGGGTCACATGCCAGCCCTGCCCGTCGAGGAGTCGGAGCACCGCTCCGGGCCGCTGCTCGACCATCTGGCGCGGCGGATGCGGCTGCGCTCCGAGTCGGTGCTGGCGCCCCTCGGCCTGCGCCCCCGGCACCTCGTCGCGCTCACCGTGCTGCGGGAGTCGGGCGGCATCAGCCAGCAGGCGCTGGCCGGCACGCTGCAGATCGACGGCACCAACGTGGTCGGGCTGCTCAACGACCTGGAGGCGGAGAGCCTGGTCGAGCGGCGACGGTCACCCGAGGACCGCCGCCGTCACGTGGTCAGCCTCACCACGGCGGGCGCGAAGCGGCTCCGCGAGGCCGAATGCGCCCTCGCCGGGGTCGAGGACGAGGTGCTCGGCGCGCTGCAGCCGGCCGAGCGGGACACCCTCTACGACCTGCTCCGCCGGGCGACCAGCGGCCGCCAGGTGATCTGCGCCGGGGAGTCCGGCGACGAGCCGGACGTCGCCTGCTGACCGCCGGGCCGGCGGGCGGGTCGGGGGAAGGTCAGACCGTCGCGGCGGACTGCGGCCGGTCGTCGCGGACGTGGACCAGCATGTCGCCGGTCTCGATCACCGCGCCGGCCCTGTCGTTCAGCGTGACCACCTTGCCTCGGCGGACCAGGGCGATGACGAGCGACTCCAGCTCCCGGGGCGAGCGGCCCACCTCGCTGCGCTCGGCGGAGCGCATGGCCAGCGCCATGCCCTGACCGGGGGTGAGCAGGTCCTCCACCACGTCGATCAGCGGCGGGGCGGAGGTCGACAGGCCGAGCAGGCGGCCGGCGGTCGCCGAGGAGACGATCACGTGGTGCGCCCCGCTCTGCTTGAGCAGCGGCGCGTTCTCCGCCTCCCGGACCGCCGCGATGATCCGCACCTGACCGGCGGTGAGCTGCCGGACGGTCAGCGCCACCAGCACCGAGGCGTCGTCGCTGTCGGTCGCGATGATGACCGCCTTGGCGGTGCGGACGTGCGCCTCCTCCAGCACCGACGAGCGGGTGGCGGAGCCCTCGATGGCGACCAGCCCGGCCGAGGTGGCCTGCCGCAGCGCGGGGCCGCTCCGCTCGACCACCACGATCTTGGACTTGTCCAGACCGTTCTCCAGCAGCGCGGTGACGGCGCTGCGGCCCTTGGTGCCGTAGCCGCAGATGATGACGTGGTCCTTCACGATTTTCCTCCACCGCGTCAGGCGACGGCCGGTCCGGTACTGCTCGGTCAGGACTTCCAGGGTGGTGCCGACCAGGATGATCAGGAAGAGCACCCGGGCGGGGGTGACGAACAGGACGTTCACGAGTCGCGCCGAGGACGCGGCCGGGGTGATGTCGCCGTAGCCCGTGGTGGAGAGCGAGACCACCGCGTAGTAGAAGCAGTCGAGGAGGGTGAGGCCGTCCTCGTTGACGTCGCGGTAGCCGTCGCGGTCGATCCAGACCGCCGCCACCACAGCCAGGACCAGGCCCAGGGCGGCGAGCAGGCGCAGGCTCAGCGCGCTCAGCGGCCCCCGCCGTTGCGCGGGAAAATGGATCACCGTCGGCCCTGCTCCGCCACCGTCGCCTGCACGCCCACAACATAGCGGGTACGCCGGGATCCGGCCGGCCGGGGCAAGGTGCCGGCCTGGCCGGGCCCGTGTCCGTCGCCGGGACGGGGCATGATGGGGACGTCCGGGGGACGACGACCGCGAGGAGGCCCGCATGTCGTTGCTGCGACGGGTGATCGGTGGGGTGCTCCGCCGGGTACGCCTGCGTCAGGGCCGCACCCTGCGCGAGGTGGCGCTGGCGGCCGGCGTCTCCCTGCCCTACCTCTCCGAGGTGGAACGCGGCCGCAAGGAGGCCTCCTCCGAGGTGCTGGCGGCGATCTGCCGGGCGCTCGGCATCCACCTGTCGGACCTGCTCGAGGAGGCCCGCGACGAGCTGCGCCGGGTCGAGCGGCGGGCACCGGTGACCTCCGGCGTGACGCTCGCCCGGCTGGACCGGGTGCCGGCCACCCGGACCGGGCCGCAGCTGCGCGCCGGCGGGCCACGGCTGCACGCCACCCGGCGGCCGGTCGCCCCGACCCCCCTGTTCGGTGGGGTGTTGCGGCCGGCGGGCGCCGGGCCCGCGCCGGTCGGCCCGGAGCTCGGGTACGCCTCCCCCACCGCGTTCGGCACCGGCACCCGGATCTGGCTGATCCCCTCCGCGCCGGCCGCCCGCCACCGTCCGCGTACCTCCGTCACGCTGGCCTGGCGGCGGGCCCGGGCCGGCCGGCGGCGGCTGACCGCCGCCTAGGTTCTGCCCAGGGCGGATCTGCCCCGGGCAGAAACCCTGGGCCCCGGGGTGCCGGCCGCCGGAGGCTGGAGACCGCCGGTTGCCGGGCGGTCCCTCGCCCACCGGCGGCACGGAGGTGGTCAGGTCATGGCATACGGCATCTGGATGCTGGACGAGGGGCAACCGACCCTCGGCGACCGGGTCTTCGAGAAGCTGCTCAAGGAGCGGATCATCTTCCTCGGCACCGAGGTCACCGACGCCTCGGCCAACCAGATCTGCGCGCAGATCCTGCTGCTGGCCGCCGAGGACCCGGAGCGGGACATCTTCCTCTACATCAACTCCCCGGGCGGCTCGGTCAGCGCCGGGATGGCCGTCTACGACACCATGCGCTACGTCAAGAACGACGTGGCCACGCTGGCCCTCGGGATGGCCGGCTCGATGGGGCAGTTCCTGCTCTGCGCCGGCGCGGCCGGAAAGCGGTTCGCGCTGCCGCACTCGCGGGTGATGATGCACCAGCCGTCCGGCGGGATGGGCGGCACGGCCGCCGACATCACCATCCAGGCGGAGAACATGCTGCACGTGAAGCGGACCATGCAGGAGCTCATCGCCCAGCACAGTGGGCACACGCTGGACGAGATCCAGCGCGACTGGGACCGGGACCGCTGGTTCACCGCCGAGCAGGCCCGCGAGTACGGCCTGATCGACCAGGTGGTCACCCGCGCCGAGCAGCTCCCCGCCTGAGCGGGCGGCCGACAACGCGGCCGGCCGGCGGCGGACGCGCCCCCTCGATCGCGTCCGTCGCCCCCTCGCGGGTGGCCGCGGTGCCGCCGGATCGAGCCTATGGGCGGGATTCCCAGCGTGCAGGGGACGACGGGTGCAGCGTGTTCCGGCGAATTCTCGTTACATCGCCCGGACGAACACCGGCCGGCCGCGGGGCGCGGCCGGCCGGTGTCCTGATCGGCGGATCAGGGGTAGCTGACCACCGGGCTGGTGCCGTACGAGCCGACGACCGGGGTGCCGGCCTCGTTGACGGTGCGCTCGATGCCGCCGCTGCCGTCCAGGAACACGGTGATCGCGTCGTGGAACCGCACGCCGGCCCGGCGCGGCGCCTCGATGGCCCGGTCGCAACGGATGTCCACCTGCTGGTTGAAGTACGAGTAGACCCCCAGCCCCCACGCCTCGTGCTCGCGCACGTGGTCGGCGACCTTGTAGGACGCCCAGCCGTTGCCGGTCGGGCTGCGCCAGGCCGCCTGGCTCGGCGGGTCGTAGGGCAGCTCGCTCTGGTAGAAGACGGTCCGGCCGCGCTCGCCGTTCCAGATGGTCTGCCAGCGCTGGTAGTGCTCGACGAAGAGCCCGTACGCGGTCACGTCGTCACCGTTGACCACCACGCCGGTGGCGGCCGTGTTGACGGTCCAGCCGATGGTGCCGGCCTTGCCGTGGTCGCCGCGCCAGGCCCAGATGTTGTCGATGAGGGTGTGCCGGCTGTTCACCACGAGGCTGGTCACCGCCCGGCCCGCGTACGGGCCGCCGATGCGGAAGAAGACGTCCTGGAGCGAGATCGGGTTGCCGGCGTGCGACCGGTGGCTGTGCCGCTTGCCGACCTCGACGAGCACCTCCGACTCGACCGGCCCGGCGTCGACCAGCACCCCGGCGATCCGGACGCCGTCCACGTCCTCGATCCGGAGGGCGGCGTCGCCGGTGGTCGGGGCGAGGCTCGGCATGCCGAGGCCGAGCACGACGGTGTCCGGACGCTTGACCCGCAGCGCCCGGTCCAGGTGGTAGACGCCCGGAGTGAGCAGCAGGTGCCGCCCCCGCGAGAGTTCCTGGTTGATCCGCTTGGCCGAGTCGGTGGGCCGGGCGATGAAGAAGTCGGACAGCGGCAGCGAGGGCACCGGCGGGGCGCCGGCGGCCCAGGTGGTGCCGGCGGTGTCGCGGCGCAGCCGGGGAACGGCCACCCGCCAGCGGCCCGCGCCGTCCACGAAGAGGTACGGCTTCTCCCGGGTCACCGGGCTGGTCGGCAGCGTCGTGTAGGGCGGGTCCGGGAAGCCCTGCGCGGGCGCGCCGACGACGCCGGAGAAGACCTGGTTCCAGACCCCGTTGGTCCAGTCGCCACCGAGTTCGCTGTCCCGGGTCAGCCACTGCTGCTGGGAGCCGTTGATGGTGATGCCGTCCACTTTGGAGTCGGCGATGTAGCCGCCGCTGGAGTAGCCGCCGTTGCCGGGTTCCAGCCAGAGGATGCCCTTGATGTGCACCCGGCGCATCGGGGAGGCCTGGGAGACCGCCCACTGGTTCGACCAGTCGGTCGGGGTGACGGCGAGGTTCTCGGCCGAGCGCCAGAAGTTGGTCAGCGCGGAGATGCCGGCCGGGGAGTTCGGGTCGGGCTGGCCGATCACCCGCACCGCGCCGTGGATCTCCACGTCGTCGGGGTGCGCGCCGACGCCGGCCACGGTCGTGTAGTAGCCGAGCCGGGCGTTCACCTCGTACCGGCCGGGCTTGAACAGCACGGCGTACCGGTCGAGGCCCATCTCGTTGTGCTCCTGGGCGGCGAAGAGCCGGTCCAGGGTGGACTGGATCTCCTCGACCGGGGTGGCCGGGTCGTACACGAAGACGTTGGGGCCGAAGTCGGGCTCGGCGCCGTCGCCGTGGCCGTGGCCGGCCGGGGACGCGGCGGCGGGCCCGGCCGGGAGCCCGAGGGCGGTGACCGACGCCGCCGAGGCGGCGGTGAGGGCGAGGAAACGGCGGCGGGAGGGGTCGAGTGGTCTCATCTGCCTGCCTGTTCGGTGATGGGGAAGGAGAGCGCTCTCTGCGCGTTCCTACCGCATCGACACCGATCCCGCCAGACTCGGCCCCGGTTCCGGAACTAGGCCCGCGCGTCGTAGCGGGCCCGGGCGGCCTCCACCTCCCTCAGGTGGGTGGTGGCCCACGCCTCCAGGCCGGCAACCAGGTCGAGCAGGCTGCGGCCGAGGCCGGTGAGCGCGTAGTCGACCCGCGGCGGCACGCTGGCGTGCACGGTGCGGGTGACGATGCCGTCGCGCTCCAGGCCGCGCAGGGTCTGGGTGAGCATCTTCTGGCTGATCCCGTCGATCCGCTCGGCCAACTCGCCGTAGCGCTTGTCGCCGCCGGCGAGGGTGAGCACGACCAGCACGCTCCAGCGGTCGCCGATCCGGTCCAGGACCTTCCGGCTGCCGCAGTTCCGGTTGAAGGGGTCCGCCTGCACGTAGTCACTCTCTTTCAGTGCGTACCGAACTTGAAGGTGCCTACTCTCCAACGGGAAGTGTCGGGGAGTTGTTCCCGTTGGCCAGGGAAGACAGCTGACGTCGCCACCAAACAGGGAGTGCTCATGTCCATCGTCGTCACCGGCGCCACCGGTCCGCTTGGCCGCCAGATCATCTCCTCGCTGCTCGAGCGGGGCGTACCCGCCAACCAGATCGTGGCGGTCGGCCGGGACGTCGGCCGGCTCGCCAGCCTCGCCGAGCTGGGCGTGGTCACCCAGCGGGCCGACTACGACGACCCCGGGTCGCTCCAGGCGGCCTTCGCGGGCGCCGAGAAGCTGATGTTCGTCTCGGGCAGCGAGGTCGGCAAGCGGGTGGTGCAGCACGGCAACGTGGTCACCGCCGCGCGGGAGGCCGGCGTCGGGCTGATCGTCTACACCAGCATCGCGAACGCGGACACCTCCACCCTGGCGCTCGCCGCCGAGCACAAGGCGACCGAGCAGCTGATCCGCGACTCCGGCCTGCCGCACGTGTTCCTGCGCAACAGCTGGTACCTGGAGAACTACACCGGCCAGCTCCCCACGTACCGCCAGCACGGGGTCGCGGGCGCGGCGGGTGACGGACGGGTCAGCGCCGCCACCCGCGCCGACTACGCCGCGGCCGCCGCGGCGGTGCTCACCGCCGCCGACCAGGCCGGAGCGGTGTACGAGCTGGGCGGCATCCCGTTCACCCTGACCGAGCTGGCCGCCGAGATCTCCCGGCAGACCGGCGCCACGATCTCCTACCTCGACCTGCCGGTGGACAAGTACACCGAGCTGCTGGTCGCGGCCGGCGTGCCCGAGGGGTACGCGGCCATGCTCGCCGATGCCGACCGGGGCATCGCCCAGGGCGAGCTGGAGGTCGGCGACGACCTGGCCCGGCTGCTCGGCCGCAGCCCCACCACGCTCGCCGAGGCGATCCGCGCCGCTCTCTGACGCCCGCCCGGCCGCCGCCCCTCGATCCGGGGCGGCGGTCAGGCCGGCTCGGCCCGCTGCTTCACGAGGTCGTCGACGAGGCTCTCCACGTAGTCGGCCGTCTCCTCCCAGCGGGTGACGGCGACACAGCGGATGCCCATGGCCTTCACCGGGTAGTCGTTGCCGCCCACGTCGAGCCGGTCACCGACGAAGAGCACGTTGTCGATCTTCAGGTCCAGGCACTCCAGCAGCTTCCGCATGCCGTACGCCTTGTCGACGCCCTTGCGGGTGACGTCGATCGAGGTCGAGCCGCCGCCCCGGACCTCCAGGTCGGGCAGCTTCGCGGCGACCGCGTCCCGCAGCCGCTTCTTCTTGCTGCCGTCCGGGTCCCAGCCGTACTTCTCCGCCGGCGGCGCGGACTGGCCCAGCGCCGAGAAGGTGATCTGGCTGCCCCGGTCCTCGATGATGTCGCCCCAGGTCTTCGCCTCCCAGAGGTCGAGCGCCTGCGCCGACTCGGTCAGCGCGGCGACGACCCGGGCCTTGTCGGCCTCGGTCAGATCCTCGGCGTAGACCTGCCGCCAGTCGCCGTCCAGCCAGCGGTAGTAGCGGGTGCCGCAGGTCGGCATCAGGTGCAGCCGGCCGCGCTGCTCCTCGGTGAGGTCGAGGTGCGCCAGCATCTGCGCCTGGAACTGCTCGAACCGGCCACCCGAGATGACCAGCACATCCACCTCGGTGAGCAGGTGGCCGAGGAGCTCCGCCATCCGACGATCGATCTGGGACTTGGAAACCGCCAGCGTGTCGTCCAGGTCGAACGCCACCACTCGAAGATCGTTCACGAAGTACCACCATGTCGTCGCGGGCAGGCCAGGACTAGCAGGGTACCGACGTGAGCCACTGCCACCCCGATGGCCCGGGGCTGGCGCCCGGTCGAGGCCGCCGATTTCACCGCGCGGCCCCTCGCACGCAGGTTAACAGCGCGGACCGGTGGAAACCGGCCCGTTCCGGAGGCCGGTCACGCCGGCGGGGTCGTCGCGGGCGGGGCTCCGGCCGCGGGGTCGAGCCAGCCGGCCGTGCCGACGCAGGCCTCGTTGCCCTCCGGGTCGGCCAGCACCCAGAACGACGGGGCCTGTGAGTCGTCCACCAGGCGCCCGCCGGCCGCGACGGCCGCCGCGACCCGGGCCTCCGCCCGGTCGTACGGGACCCAGACGTCGACGTGCATCCGGTTGCGCTGCGGTCGCGGGGCGTCCATCTGCTGGAACCAGAACGCCGGGCCGCGCCCCCGCCCGTCGACCAGGTCCTCCGGGCTGCCGGCCCGGTGCTCGTAGCCGAGCAGGGCGCGCCAGAAGGGGGTCACCGCCGGCAGGTCGAGCGCGTCGACGCTGACCTGGACGGACTGCACGGCCGCCGGGTCCGCGGGCACGCCCAGGTCACGGGCCAGCGCCGAGATCCGCCGGGCCAGGTCGAGGTCGCGGCCGGTCAGACCGTAGTGCTCGGCCGTGCGGGTGACCAGGCGTACGGCCACCCCGTCGCGCCGCAGGTCGACGTCCGGCGAGTGCTCGTCCAGGCCCGGCAGCTCACCGATCGCCGCGGCGAGGCGTGCGCCGGCCGCGTACGACCCGGTGCGGAACCACGCGCACGCCCCCTCACCCAGCACCCGCCAGTCCGCCGCCCCCGCGTCCGCATGGAACTCCACCGCCGTGATCCGCTCGGTCACGTCCACTCCCCTCGTCGTCTCGCCCGAGTCTCCCGCCAGTTCCCGACACCCTCTGTCGTATATGTGCGCGACCATGGTGAGGTGCGCGCGTCGCGGATGATGACCCTGCTGTTGCAGCTCCAGGTGCGGGGCCAGGCCAGTGGCCGGGAGCTGGCCCGGCGGCTGGAGGTCAGCGAGCGCACGGTCCAGCGGGACGTCGAGGCACTCGTCGCCGCCGGCATCCCGATCCGCGCCACCCGGGGGCCGGCGGGCGGCTACCGCCTCGACCGCGGCTACCGGACCCGGCTCAACGGAGTCGGGCTGGACGAGGCCGGCGCCCTCGCGTTCCTGGGCCTCGCCGGCCCGGCCGAGCAGCTCGGCCTGGGCGAACTGCTGGAGGGGGCGCGGACCAAGGTCTGGGCCGGCCTCACCGGCGCGGCGCGGGAACGTGCCGGCCGGACCACCGAGCGGTTCCACCTCGACCCGACCCGCTGGTACGGCGCCCCCGAACCGGTGCCCTGCCTGCCCGACCTCGCCGACGCGCTGTGGCGCGACCACCGCATCCGCATCCGGTACGTCCGGGACGGCCGCCCGGTCACCCGGGAGGTCGATCCACTGGGGCTGGTGCTCGCCGCCGGGGACTGGTACCTCGTGGCGCTGCGGAACGGCCGGCGGCGCACCTACCGGGTCTCCCGGATGCGCGCGGTGGAGCTCCTCGACGAGCCGGCGGCGCGCCCGCCCGGCTTCGACCTCGCCGCGGCGTGGGCCGAGTCCCGCCGCGCCCTGGAGGACGAACCCGTCGCCGTCGAGGTCACCGTACGCGTCGCCGCGGCGGCGCTGCCCCGCCTGCGCCGCCTGGTGCCGGTCGCCGGCAAGGACCGGGTGCCCGTCACCGCGACCGGCGAGATCGTGCTGACCGTGCCGTTCGAGAACCTCGGCTGGGCGCGGTCGGCCCTGCTCGGCCTGGGCTCGGCGGTCGAGGTGCTGGCCCCCGCCGAGCTGCGTACGCAGGTGGCCGACGAGCTGCGCGCGGCCGCCGCCCGGTACGCACCCGGAAAACCCGGTGGACAGCGCCCGCATCGATGACGATGGTGGGCGCCATGCGCCAGGAGGAGATCTGGGACGCCGAGACGGCCCAGCGCTACGACACACCGGGCACCGTGATGTTCGCGCCGGACGTCCTCGGGCCCACGGTGGACCGCCTCGCCGCCCTCGCGGATGGCGGACGCGCCCTGGAGTTCGCCGTCGGCACCGGCCGGGTGGCCGTCCCGCTGGCCGAACGCGGCGTGCCGGTCACCGGGATCGAGCTGTCCGCACCGATGGTCGCGCAGCTCCGGACGAAGGCCGACGAGGCCACGATCCCGGTGGTCGTCGGCGACATGGCGACGGTCACGGCACCCGGCACGTTCACCCTCGTCTACCTGGTCTACAACACCATCTCCAACCTGCTCGACCAGGCGGAGCAGGTCGCCTGTTTCCGCAACGCGGCCCGGCACCTCGGCCCCGGCGGGCGGTTCGCCATCGAGCTGTGGGTGCCCGAGCTGCGCAAGCTGCCCCCCGGCCAGCAGGCGACGGTGTGGCGCGCCGAGCCCGGCTACATCGGCCTGGACACCTACGACGTGCTACGCCAGCAGGTCGTGTCGCACCACTTCCAGTTCGGCGAGGGCCGCGAGGCGCGGGTGTTCCGCAGCCCGCACCGCTACATCTGGCCTGCCGAGCTGGACCTCATGGGCCAGCTGGCCGGCTTCGAGCTGGAGTCCAGGCACGCCGACTGGTCCGGGGCCGAGTTCACGGCCGAGTCCCGGTCCCACGTCTCCGTGTACCGCCTGCCCCGTTGACCCGCCGGGCCGGGACAGCGTTGCGGCGGGTCACCCGCCGGCGCGGGTAGGCCGCACGGCGAGGCGGGCGACAAGGACGCCGCTCACACCCACCCGTTGCGGCTCGCCTGCACACCCGCCTGGAAGCGGCTCGCGGCGTTCAGCCGCTCGGTCAGCGAAGTCATCATCCGCTGGACGCTCCGCAGCGAGATCGCCATCTTCCGTGCCGCCGACTCGTCGGTGTGGCCGCCCGCGAGGAGTCGAAGGAGAGCATTCTCCTGCGGGGAGAGGCCACGCTCGTCGAGCGCGCCCTGTTCACCGAAGGGTGTCGCGCTCTGCCAGACCTGTTCGAACAGGGCCACCAGCCCGGCGATGACGCCGGGACTGTGCAACTCCAACGCCCCGCGCCGCGAGTCCTCCGGGTCGATGGGAACGAGCGCGGTCTTCCGGTCGACGATCACCAGGCGCATGGGCAGCGTCGGCGCGGTGCGGGACTGGCCGCCCGTGCTCGCCATCCAACGGGCGTGCGCCAGGGTCGCCGGGTCGTTACGGAAGCTCTCCTGGTAGACGTTGCGGATTACCACGCCGCGCTGCAGCGCGACCTGGTTGAGCGGCCCTTCCGCCTGCATCGTGTCCGGGCTCTGGGCGCGCCCCGTGGTGAAGGAGAGGCACTCGTCGCGCGCGGAGTGGGCCAGTTCGGCCAGGCGCTCCCGAACGCTGTCGACGCCCTCCAGGATCCGGCCCTCGCCGGCCCGGTTGCGGTCGTCGTGGGCGCTGGCGATGGCGACGATCGCGGCCCTTGTCGCCTCGACCTGCCGCTGCCGGACCGCGACATCCGCCTCCACCTTGGCCAGCAGCGCCATCAACCCCGCCTGCGGCCGCATGGCCCGGACCTGATCGCCCCGGTCGTCCAGTCGCACCAACGCGAGATCGGCCAACACGTCCAGAGCCTCGCGGACCTGGTCCGGCGAGACAGCCAGGCATTCGGCCAGGCCTGCGACGTTCAGGTCGGGACGCTGCAGCATGGTGCGGTAGACCATCTCGTGCTGCGCGGACAGCCCCAGTAGATCGAACATCGTCCCTCCCCGTGTGAGACCGACGCCGACATTGTGCCGTGGGCCCGCCGATCGCGTGGCCCCCCATTGACGCTGGCGTGATCCCGCCAGGCGGTCTCACGCCCGCCGCGAACCGGTGACAACGGCATCCGGACCGGCGATGCTTTTCTCAGCGCGACGGAAACCACAAAGTCTCGCAAATCTCGCTCCAATCAAATCCTTCGGGGAGGCTCGATCACCATGCCCGCGTATGCCAATTTTGCCTGCCGGCTGACCACACTCGCCATCGTCGCACTGGCAATTGCCACCGCATTATTCGCGGGCCAGGAAATCATTTCGGTCGCCGCCGAGGGATTCGGCTGGGGAACCGCTCCGGCGACCCAGGTGCTTGCCGAGGGATTCGGCTGGGGCACGCCGGCGCCGACGAGCCCGGGGACGTGGGCGTGATGGTGGCCGCGCATCTCCGCATCACGCCGCTCGACTCGGCGATCACCCTCGCCCCGCAGGTCCTGCGGGACCTCATCTACGCGCATGCGCTACCGACGGACGGCATGGAACACGTCCGCGTACGTGCCGGCCCCGAGGGTGTCGATGTCCTGGCGTTCGTCGACAGCGACGACCCGGAGGCGGCCACCGAGATCCTGCACAACGTGGTGCGCGCCGCGATTCGTCAGGAACCCCTGCTCCGCCTGTGGCGGATCATCTGACCCCCCATTCATGCGACAGCTCCACATTCGAAAATGTCACGACGAAACTGTTTGGAGACACGATGAGAAAGCTCAGCAACCTCCGCAGGATGGCCACCGCCGCAGCGACGGCGGGCATCATTCTCGGCATCGCCGCCGCCCCGCCGGCGGCTCAGGCGGCGCCGAGCGGCGACGGCATAGTGGCGATCGCGAAACGGGAGCTCAACGACTCGAGTCGGAATTACGAGATCCCGGTCAACTGCAGCTACTACGGCGGCACCATGTTCGGCTGGCCCTCCTGCGGCGGCAGGTCCGGCTGGGGCGGCGGAGGCTCCGCCTACGCGTGGTGTGCCGCGTTCGCCAAGTACGTGTGGCGGGAAGGGGGTGTCACCACCGACCTCTCCCAGATCAACGGCTACGCCGCGTCCTTCCGGACCTACGGGCAGAACCACGGCACCTGGCACGCTCGCGGCAGCTACGTTCCGAAGCCGGGTGACGCGGTCGTCTTCGACTGGGAGCACGACGGCGTCATCGACCACGTCGGCATCGTCAAGTACGCGTCGGGGAGCAACCTCTACACCATCGAGGGCAACACCAGCGATCGGATCGCCGCGCACACCTACTACAACTACGCCAGCAACTCCGACGTCGTGGGCTTCACCACGGCGGCCGGGGTCACCGGCAGCACCCCGCCGGCCGAGCGGGACCCGTGGATCGCCGACGTCAGCGGCGACGGCTTCGCCGACCTGGTGGCCACGAAGACCGACGGTTCGATGCAGCTGTTCTCGAACAACTACACCCGCGACGGCGGCGTCCCCTACGGCGACGTGCGCCAGATCGGCAGCGGCTGGAGCAACTACGACCGCCTGATCAACGCCGACGTCACGGGCGACGGCTTTGCCGACCTGCTCGGCGTCAAGGCCGACGGCACCATGTGGCTGTTCTCCAACAACTTCAACCGTGACGGCGGCGTCCCCTACGGCGACGTGCGGCAGGTCGGCAGCGGGTGGACCAACTACGCCCGCATCGTCCCGGCCGACGCCAACGGCGACGGCTTCACCGACCTGCTCGGCGTCAAGGCCGACGGCACCATGTGGCTGTTCTCCAACAACTTCGTCCGCGACGGCGGCGTCCCCTACGGCGACGTGCGCCAGATCGGCTCCGGCTGGAACAACTACAACCGCCTCGTGCAGGCCGACGCCAACGGCGACGGCTTCACCGACCTGCTCGGCGTCAAGGCCGACGGCACCATGTGGCTCTTCTCCAACAACTTCGTCCGCGACGGCGGCGTCCCCTACGGCGACGTGCGCCAGATCGGCAGCGGCTGGACCAACTACGCCAACATCGTCCCGGCCGACGCCAACGGCGACGGCTTCACCGACCTGCTCGGCGTCAAGGCCGACGGCACCATGTGGCTCTTCTCCAACAACTTCGTCCGCGACGGCGGC
>NZ_JBEXYR010000004.1:0-263234 GCF_040631005.1 Micromonospora sp. NPDC005707 | reverse complement strand
GCGTCCCCTACGGCGACGTGCGCCAGATCGGCTCCGGGTGGACCAACTACAACCGCCTCGTCTGACCACCTCGACGCCCAGGCGCGCCCGGCCTCCCGGCCGGGCGCGCCCGCGTGTCACGTCCAGGTTCGCCTCGAACGACAGCTCCGCGGCTCCCTCAAATGGCGCCTCCGAGGTGTGTCGCAAAGTCGGCTGCCCTACCCCGCGACCTGCGGCCTTCGCCTGGCAGCCCGGCCGGGCGAGGGGCGGAAATCACTTCGCCCCTGCTCGCCTCGCCCGGTACGGTCGCGAAATGTTCTCGCTGCGGGAGCCCATGAGATGCGCGTGCGGCCACCCCGACAGTTCCCGCCCTGAGAGTAGGTTTCGTCAATGGCATGCCGTATCAGTGAGCTCGTGCTCAAGTGCCGCGACCCCGAGGTCCTGGCGCGGTTCTGGTGCGAGGTCCTGGACTTCATAGAGCTCGATCGCGAAGCGGACGGCTGCATCGAGATCGGTCCGCGCGAAGGGTTCGGCGGCCCGCAGCCGACGATCTTCCTCATCCGCAACGACGAGCCGAAGAACGAGCATGCCCGGCTGCACATCGACGTCAACGCCACCGACCGCGATCAGGACGCCGAGCTCGAACGCCTCCTGGCCGCCGGGGCCAAACTCGTCGACATCGGCCAGCCCGCGGAGGCGTCCTGGCACGTCCTCGCCGATCCCGAAGGCAACGAGTTCTGCCTGCTCAAGCGCCGTCTCGCCCCACTCTGAGGGCCCTCGTCGGCAACGAGAGCACCGCCGACCGGCAGCAGAGCCGACCTGGTGCCCCCGGCAGGATTCGAACCTGCGACACACGGTTTAGGAAACCGATGCTCTATCCCCTGAGCTACGAGGGCGCGAGGGCCCAGTCTAGCGACCTTGGGGTTCGCCCGGGTTGGCCGGGAGCGGCCCACGTTCACCCAGGTTCCCCAGGCCCCTGTTCTCCCAGCCCAGGACCGTCAGCCAAGCGATTGTCAACGGCCGGTCCGGCCCGTACCGCAGGACGGGGACGGGCCCGGCGCGGAGGGTGGTCCTCCGCGCCGGGCCGGGGCATCGGGTGAGGGTCAGCCGGCCGCGCAGGTGGCCGTCGCGCCCGGGCCGGTGCCGGTGCCCTGGAAGCCGAAGTTGGTCGACTGCCGGGCGCCGACGTGTCCGTTGTAGCTCACGTTGGTGAACCGGACGGTTCCGCTGGCGCCGCTGGCCTGGGCGTTCCAGGCGCCGGTGACCGCGGCGCCGCCGGGCAGCGTGATGGTCACGGTCCAGCCGTTGATGTCCGCAGAGCCCGCGGTGACCGTCACGCTCGCGGTGAAGCCGCCGGACCACTGGTTGACCGCCACCGACGCGGAGCAGCCGTTACCGGTCGGCGGCGTGGTGGTGGGGGGAGCCGTGGTCGGCGGCGTGGTCGTCGGCGGGGTCGTGGTCGGGGGAGCGGTGGTCGGCGGCGTGGTCGTCGGCGGCGCGGTGGTGGGTGGGTTGGGCGCACCGTTGGCCAGGCTGTAGGCCAGGTCGGGCTGGAACGAACCGGCCGTGTACCGGCAGCCGTCCGCCTCCCCCGGCGGCTTCACCCAGAGGTACGCGTCGATGTTGCCGTCGCCGGTGCTGGTCGTCGGGTACGTCCCGATGCGCCGGTCGGTGTTGTCGTCGGCGCACCAGTCCCCGCTGGCACCCCCGTTGCGGCTGGTGTCGATGACCTGGCGCTTGCCCGGGATGCCCATGCCGGCGAGGGCGGAGATGACCGCCCGGCCGAAGTTCGCCTCGCCGGAGGTGGAGTTGAAGTTCGAGACGTTGGTGAAGAAGCCGTCGGCGTACTGCACGCCGGCCGCCCGGAGCCGGTTGGCCTGCTCGCCCGCGCTGTTCCAGGTGGAGTGGCCGCCGTCGAGGTACACCTTGGCGTTGGGGTTGGCCGACTTGATGGTCTGGGTGGCCGTCGTGAGGGCCTGGTTACGCGCGCTGATCTCGCCTGCGCTCAGGCACGTCTGCAGGGCGAGCGAGTCGGTTTCCAGGATGATCATGACGGTCTGGTTGCCGAGCCCTCTGGCGAAGTTGGACACCCACGTCTGGTACTGGTTGAGGTCCGGCGCCCCACCTGCGCTGGCCCCGCCGCAGTCCCGGTTGGTGATCTCGTACACCGAGAGCACCGGGATCTGCTGCGCCGCGTTGGCGGCGCCGATGAACCCGGAGACCTCGGACTGCACGGTCGACGGGTTGAAGTTGGCGAACCAGCGGGCCTGCGGCTGACTCGCGATCTTGTCCCGGATGACGGCGGCACGCGAGTCGCCGGGATTGGCGGCGACCCAGCGGACGACGGCCGAACTCGGGTCGCGGTAGAGCGATCCGGACACGGTGCCGGCGGACGCGCCGCCGACGGCGAGGCAGACGCCGACGGCGGTGGCGCCCGCGACGACCGCCACGCTGATGGCCGCCGATCTGCGGCGGAGCGAGGAGAGGGTAGCCACGACGTGTTGCCTCCTGATCGCATAGATGTTTCTAAGTTTGTGGGAGCGTTCCCATGGACGGTAGCGGAGGCGCGCGCCGCTGCCAAGACATGAAAGCTCGTCGTTGCGCCAGCGGCCGGCTCAAGGACCTTGGCAAAATAGTTGACTCTGACTAGTCGATCCTGGATAGTCGGTGGTGACCAGAGCGCTGTCGATCAAAGGAGCACTGTGATGAACGAGCTGCCCGTCGCCGAACCGGTCCGCGTGCCGGCCAACCACACCGTCACCAAGCACCTCGGGCACTGGACCACCGAGCGGCGCTTCGAGGTGCGCAACCACCGCGGCCACGTCGTACTGGACCTGCGCTCCCCGCGCATCCCCGACGGCGACATCGAGATCGACATGGACATCGACCACGGCTTGGTCAAGCTGCTCCTGCCCGAGGACGCCGTGATCGACGACTGGGACCTGCGGCGCTCCGGCCGCGGCAAGATCAAGGATGCGGTGGGGCCGAACGCTGGCGGTGGCCGGCGCGTTGTCCTCACCGGATCGATGCGGGACGGCGAGATCCGGGTGCACCGCGGCGGGATCGCGATGCTGTCCGCGATGTTCTCCAAGGCGTACCTGGCGGACCTGCGTCGGGTACACCGCGAAGGCGGACGCCCGACGGTGGACGATCCGACTCGTACCGCCTGACCCCTACACCGAGGAGAAGCTCCATGGCGACCAAGCGGAAGGTCAGCAACCTGCTGGCGCTGGCCGTGCTGTCCTACCTCACGCAGCGGGCCATGCACCCCTACGAGCTGAGCCGCACGCTGCGCGACAACGGTGACGACCGCAGCATCAAGTTCAACCACGGCTCGCTCTACATGGTCGTGCAGCAACTGGAGAAGGCCGGCTACATCGCCGCGCAGGAGACCAACCGCGAGGGGCAGCGACCGGAGCGCACCGTCTACGCGCTGACCGACGCGGGCCGCCACGAGCTGCGCGAGTGGCTGCGCGACCTGCTCGGCGAGCCGGAGCACGAGTACCCCAGCTTCGTGGCAGCGCTGTCGCTGATCGGCGCGCTGCCACCCAGCCAGGCGGTGCCTCTCCTGCGCCACCGGCTGCAACGGCTCGCCGAACGGGCCGCAGAAACCCGGCGCCTGATCGACACCGCCCTGGCCCAGGACGTACCCGAACTGTTCCTCATCGAGGAGCAGTACCGACTGACCATGAACAACGCCGAGTCCTCCTACGTCACCTCGCTCATCGAGAAGATCACCGACCCGCGGACCGGCTGGGCCCCGATGTGGGCCGAATTCCACGGCGAGACGCTCCCCGCGCAGGCACCGCCCGACGCAGAAGGGCAACAGACATGACCGACACCCGATCCGCGCTCGTCATCGGCGGCGGCATCGCCGGCCCGGCGACGGCGATGGCGCTACACAAAGCCGGCATCGAAGCCACGGTGTACGAGGCGTACCACAGCACCGCCGAGGCCGTCGGCGGCGGGCTGAGCATCGCGCCCAACGGCCAGGCCGCCCTCGCCGTGCTCGGCGCCGAGGACGTGGTGCGCCGCATCGGCATCCCGATGACCGCGATGGTCATGCAGAGCTGGACCGGCAAGCGGCTGGCCACCTTCGGCGGCACCGACCCGGCCGAGCCGATCGGGCACTTCGTCTGGCGCGGCGAGCTCTACCAGGGCCTGCACGAGGAGGCAGCCCGCCGGGGCATCCGCACCGAGTACGGGCGGCGGCTGGTCCGCGTGACCGAGACCGCCGACGCGGTGACCGCGCACTTCGCCGACGGTGCGGAGGCAACCGCTGACATCCTCGTCGGCGCCGACGGGATCCGGTCGACGGTACGGCGCCTGATCGACGGGGCCGCACCGAGCCCGCGGTACGCCGGCCTGGCCAGCTTCGCCGGCCGGATGGCGGACACCGGCGAGCCCTCGACCAACGGTGCCATGCACATGGTCTTCGGCAAGCGCGCGTTCTTCGGGTACCAGGTACTGGACGACGGCAGCGGCGGCTGGTTCGTCAACCTGCCGCAGAAGACCGCGCAAAGCCTGCCCGACGCCAGGCGCGCCGGCGCCGAGTTCTGGATCCGCGAGCTGACCCGCGTGTTCGGCGAGGACCGCATCCCGGCCGCCCGGATGATCGCCCGTACCCGCGCCCAGGACCTGCTCGTCGTCGGGCCGATGGAGGACATCCCGACAGTACCGACCTGGAGCCGCGGCCGGATGGTGCTCGTCGGCGACTCCGCGCACGCCACCTCCCCCAGTTCCGGGCAAGGCGCATCGCTGGCCGTCGAAGGCGCCGTGCAGTTGGCCCGCTGTCTACGCGACCTACCGCACGAGCAGGCATTCGCGGCCTACGAGCGGCTACGCCGCGCCCGGGTCGAGAAAATCATCGCGGCCGCCGCGCGTACCAACACCAACAAAGCGGCCGGACCCGTGGCCCGGGTGCTGCGCGACCTGATCCTGCCAACCGCGCTGAAGCTGCTCGCCAAGCCGGAGAAAATGGCCTGGCAGTACGGATACCGCATCGACTGGGACGCGCCGGTCGGCCCGGCGCCGGAGACGGCCCGACCCTGACGACCGGCGGGTGCGCGCGTCGACCGGGAGCGACCCGCGTTGCCCTTCCGGCGGCCGCGGCGCCGCCTGTTTCGCTGGGCGGCGCCCACCCCGGTGTGTTGGCCGCGCCCGGCCGGTCGAGCCGGGCACAATCACGGGCATCGACGTGAGCAAGAGGTGCTCGCTGCGGAGGTGCCCGTTGACACGGTGTCCAGGCCGACTGGCTCGGTGGGCGCTGCGGGGCGTACTCCTGTGCGGCGGATTCGTCGGCGCGTGGGCCCTGTCCGACGCCGTCGCACCCGACGCGGCCCAGGCGGCCGAGCCGGCGCGGCCCTGCGTCCTGGGGGACGTGCTCGACGGCGTCCGGACGATCGTCGGGCAATCCGTGCTCCCTCCGCCGCACCTGCCGACGCCGCCGCCGACCAGGAGCGGCGGAGCCGACACCGAGGGCGCCCGGGCCGCGGGCCGGCCGACCGCCGGCGACCGGCCGGTACGTCCGGCGGCACGCGCGGTGCTCCCGGTGCAGGGGGTGATCACCCCGGTAACGCGTCCGGTCGTGGATCTGGCGGCACCCGTCCTGGAGAAGATCGCACCGGCCCGGCTGCTGGAGCCGGTCGCCGAGGTCCTCCGGCCGCTGACCGAGCCGGTCGTCGACCTGCTGCCGCCCGTCCTGGCCCCGGTGCTCGACCTGACCGCGCCGATCATCGGGCCACCCGCCGCGCCGTCCACTCCGCCCGGTGGTCCGATCGCCGGTGGTCCGATCGCCGGCGCACCCGCGCCGGCCGGCGGCACGCCGGCGGCGGGCACTCCCGCACCGCTCACTCGCCCTGCTCCGGCGACCCTCGTGCTCCCGGTGAAGGCTCCGGCTCCTCGAACGGCGTTCTCGCCCGCGGGCCGCGACGGGGTGCCGTCCGGGCACGCCGGGGTGCGGGTTCCGTCGCCCGGCGAGCCCGCTCCCGCCCCCGGCGACACGCCCGCCTCCCCGCCCGCCCCGGGCACCAGCGCCAATTCCGGTGCCGGCGCGGGCGGGCCCGGCATCCCCGCTGAGGGCTCTGCTCGTGCCTGGGAGCCGGTGCTGCGGGCTCTGGGCTGCGACCGTGGTCGCTGCGACACCCTCGTGAGCCGGTCGAGTCAGCCGGACCCCGGACCCGCCTGAGGCTCCTGCCGGCGAACCGGCCGGACCCCCGCCTGCAACGGCGCGCTGTCCGTCCGCCCGGAGGGCTGCGCGTCCTCGCCGTCGGGCGGCTGGCCGTATCGGGGCCGGCTGAGCGGCCATCGCCGCCAGTCCTCCGACTTCCCCGTCCGCCCCCCCCGCGCGACGACGCCCGCCTCCGGCCGGTGTCGCCCCCCCACCGCTGGGCCCGGGCCCCCGGAAACGTCCGGGGCCGATCGTGCCCGCACCTCGGCAACCGCCGTCCACGAACCATCCGCATCGTGACCAGGAGAACTCCGTGAACCACGCCCTGCCTGTCTGCCGCGCGGGATGGCGCGACATCGGCGACATCGTCGATCTCGTCGCCGGTCCCTTCGCCGAGAGCGCCACCGGCGCCTGGCTCGTGCCCGACGACCGCCGCCGCCGGAAGGTGCTCACCGCCGTCGTCCGCGTCTGGACCGAACACGCTCTCCTCTGCGGCGAGGCCTACCTCCTGCGGGATCGCTCCGCCGCCGCCGTCTGGCTGCACCAGTACGGCCCCACCCCGGCGTCCCACGGGTACGGGGAACGCTTCGCCGTCGCCTGCGCCGATCACCTGGACCGCTTCCTGCAGCTCGACGACGCGCTGGGCGCGCACCGGCCCGCCGGCCCGCACAACCACCTGGCGTTCTTTGCGGTGACCGCACAGCCGCACCGGATCAGGCGCGCCACCGCCCTGCTGGCCGTCAGCAACGCCCGGATGGGTCAGGCCCGGGTTCCCACCTACACGGAGGCGACCACCACGGCCGACCGGGACCTGTACGCCCGCCACGGCTACGTCACCCACCAGCCGTTCACTCTCCCCGACGGCACCACGACCTACCCGATGTGGCGGAGCCCGGGGCTGCGCGAGCCCGGACGCCGCCTCGCCCGGCCGGCGATCTGCCCGTACGCGGCGATGTCGGCATAGGTCAGCGGGCGGCTGGCCGTCCGTCGGGGAATGACGGGCGCGACTGCTCGACTAAAGGAGCCCTCCGGATGGTTCCGGGCGAAGGCCCCGGGTACGAGCTACCTGCGCACCGGCAACCGAGCGGGCCGCCCGGCGCCGAGGCGTCGGCGGCCCGATCGAGGCTCGGGGCGCGTCAGCGCCGGGACCACTGGTGCTGGAAGTTGATGGCCTCGACCTCAATGCCGTTCATTGTGATCAGGGGTGCCGCCCGCGGCTGCTCCGCCTTCGCCGCCAGGCGAGGCGGAGACCGAGGGCCCGGGAGCCGGACACCGATCGGGCGAGATGATTCCTGTTCTGGTGGACGTACGCGGAGATCAGCGCGACGAGGAAGCTCAGGCCCGCGAGCCAGGCCAGCCACTCCCCGACCGAGGCCAGGAGCGGAAGGGTGACGAACAGGCAGGCGAACCCGGACAGCGGGAAGACCAGTTGCAACCCGAACTCGTACAGCAGGGACCGGGAGCCCCTCTGCTGTGCGTAGAAGTCGTCCCAGCGGAAGACCCGGTCGTCACCCGCGCACTCGAGGGCGACCGGCCGGAGGACCTCCCGGATGTAGCTGTTCGCCGCCTCACGATCCCGCCGCCGCCGGAGGATGGTGATCCCGGAGATCGCCGCCAGCACCGGCACGGCGAGCAGGAGGCGGGGGTCGGCCCGGTTGGCGACCACGAACCCCAGGATCACCGCCACCACGGTCAGGTAGGCGCCGACGAGAGCGTGCGACGCGGCGGATTTCTGCGCCATGACGGCCCGGATCGCGGTGTATTCCGCGACGAGCAGGTTGGTGCGGTTGTCAACGCGAGCAGCGGCCGCCTCGTCGCCGGGTGGAGCACCTCTGGGACGGGCCAGGTCATTCCACGTCACGCATCGATGATGGCAACCCTCCACAAGGCTCCGGCCGACCGGCCCCGGGTTGATCTCCGATTGCCGCTCACCGCCACGCGCGCTCCATCCCTACCCTGCACGGGAGCCGACGTCGTCCAGGTGGCGCAGCGCCTCCGCCCAGGAGCGACCCAGGCTGGTCTCGTGGTAGCCGAGACCGTGCTCGGCGCAGAACCGCCGGATCAACGGCTGGGCCCGACGCAGGTTGGGGCACGGCATGCTCGGGAACAGGTGGTGTTCGATCTGGTAGTTCAGGCCGCCGAGCACCGTGTCGACGAATCTTCCGCCGCGCACGTTGCGGGAGGTGAGCACCTGCCGCCGCAGGTAGTCAAGGTCGTCCTCGGCGTCGAGGATCGGCATGCCCTTGTGGTTCGGAGCGAACGAGCTGCCGAGGTAGAGGCCGAGCACACCCTGGTTGACCAGGATGAACGCGACCGCCTGCGCCGGGCTCAGGACCAGGAGGACGGTGGTGAGATAGCCGCCCAGGTGCAGGGCCAGCAGTCCGGCTTCGGCGGCCCGGCGGGGAAGGGGGCGCGGCCGGACGACGGCCCGCACGCTGTTGGCGTGCAGGTGCAGGCCCTCCAGCAGGAGCAGCGGGAAGAAAAGGTACGCCTGGTGACGTGCGATCAGCGCGGCGACGCCGCGCCGTCGCCGGGCCTGGCCGGCGGTGAAGGACAGGGGTGCCACCCCGATGTCCGGGTCCCTGCCCTCGGTGTTCGGATGGGCGTGGTGCCGGTTGTGCTTGTCCACCCACCAGCCGTAGCTGATCCCGGTCAACAGGTTGCCGTGCAGGATGCCGATCAGGTCGTTGGCCCGCCGCGAGCGGGCTATCTGCCGGTGACCGGCGTCGTGGCCGATGAAGCCGGCCTGCGCGAAGACCACGGCGAGAGCCACCGCGAGCACGAGCTGCCACCACGACTCGCCCCACCGGACGAACACGGCCCACAGCCCGGCGTAGCAGCCGACGACGAGACCGATCCGTACCGCGTAGTAGCCGCGGCGCCGTTCGAGCAGGCCCGCTGCGCGGATCTGCCGGGACAGGTCGGCGTAGTCGCTGCCCCGCCGGGGCTCGGCACCGATCTCGGTGTCGCTCACGACGGCCTCCCCTGCCGGTCCGTGCCCGATGGTGGACTCAGCGGTGCCCGGCCCGGCCGGCCGCCCCGGTCACCGTCAGTTTCAGCACCGGCGAGCCTGCCGGGGCGGATTGGCGCATCGCGTCGAAAGAAGGATCGGGGTCGTGGCGATGCCTGGAGCGGGCGCGGTCGTCCACGCCAGGCGACATGCTCACCGTACGCCTCACGGAGTGCCACCGCACCCAACCTGCGGAGAGCTGCGCGGCGACCCCGGCACATCTCCGAGGTTACTGTCCGATTGCTGATCGTCACACAGGGTGTTCCGCTCCTACCCTGACGCCGGAAGCCGCCGCTTCCCGACCACCGGCCAGGAGGCGCGACGGCATGATCCCGACCAGGTCCGCTCCGGACACGAGCACCGAGGACGACCTCGTCCGCGTGGCGATCCGCGCGGTCGCGCCCGAGGAGGAGCACCTGCTGCCCCACCTCAGCCCCGCCTACCGGCGCCGTCCGGGCCGGTGGCGGCGGGATCCCCGCGCACTCATCCAGGTGGGCGGCGGTGAGGCCGGCGGCGGCGGCTTCCCCGAGGTCGTCGAGCCGGTGCTGCCGTACGTCATGGTGCTGTGCGGCGTCGGCCTCGCGGCGTTGCGGGACGCCGTGCGGGCCGAGGCCACCGACGCGGTCCGGGGTGGCCTGCGGGCGCTCGGCCGGCGGTGGCCGTCCCGCCGTGCGCCGGAGTTGCCGGTGCGGCTGCGGCCGGGCCAGCTGCTGCGGATCGAGGAGGCGGTCACGGCGGCGGCCCGCGACCCGCGCTGGGAGCTCACCGAGGACCAGGTCGCCGTCCTGCGGGAGGCGGTGCGCGAGGCGTTCGTGGCGCGGTTCGGCACGGACGCCGACGGTGGGTGAGCCGCGGCCGGGGACCCCGCACCCGCCACTCCCCTCGGCCACCCTGGGCCGGTTCGTCGCCGTGGTGACGGCGGTGATCGGGACCAGCATGTTCGGCTGGCAGATCGTCCTCATCGATCCGGCGGTCACCCGGGAGCGCGCCGTCTGCCTGGCCGGGTTGGCCGGCCTGCCACCGCCGATCGACGTACGGGCCGGCACGGTCGACGCCGCGTCGGCGGACGCCGTGCAGCGGTGCCTCGGCACCCTCGGCGCGGACGTGCTGCGGCAGATGCTCACCGGGCTGGCGGTGCTCGTGGCGGTGACCGCGCTGGTCTACCTGGCCGCGCCCTCGGTCGAGCGACGGCTGCGCGGCCTGCGCCGGCTGGACCGGGTGCCGGGCACCGAGGCGCTGCGGGCCGACCTGGCCGCGCTGGTGCGGGAGGCCGGCCTGCGGCGGGCGCCCACCTTCCTGGTGTCCCGGTCGGCCCGGGTCAGCGGGAACACCTTCGGCACCGTCGCCAGCCGGTACGTCCGGCTCGACCTGGGGCTGGTGCACGCCCGCCGGACGGCCCCGGCCCGGTTCCGGGCCGTCGTGCTGCACGAGCTCGCCCACCTGCGCAACGCCGACGTGGACCTGACCCGGCTGACCGTCGCGCTGGCCTGGGCGTTCCCGCTGGGCGTGGTCGCACCGGCCGCGGTCACCTTCCTCAGCGCGCTCCACGCCCCGGACCTGGCCCGGAACGTGTGGCGGCTGGCGCTGTTCGCCGTGGTGGTGCAGGTGTCCGCCTGGTCGGTGCTGCGCGCCCGCGAGTTCGCCGCGGACGCCCGGCTGGGCGGCGACGATGCGACGACCGCCCGGGCGCTGCTCGGCGTGGGGCGGCGGCCCAGCGGGTGGCGGGACCGGCTGGCCGCCCTGTTCCGGTTCCACCCGCTGGCCCAGGCCCGCGCCGACGAGCTGGAGCGGCCGCGACGGCTGGTGTCCGCCCGGCCGGTCGAGGCGCTCGGCGCCGGGCTGGCGGCCGGCATCGCCGCACCCCCGCTGGTGGACCTGCTGTCCCACCTGCCGCGCCCGCTGGCCGGGCTCGACCCGGTCGCCGGCGGCTCGCAGGCGGCGGGGCTGCTGCTCGGTGCACCGCTGGCGCTGGTGCTGACCGGGACGCTCTGGCGGTCGGCCTGGTGGGCGCGGCGGCACGGTGACCGGCCCGTCCGGGGTGCCGCGTTCGGGGCGGCGCTTTTGGTCGGCCTGCTGGTCGGCCGGCGGCTGGCCTGGTCGGCCGGGTACGCCGACGACCGGCCGGTCTGGTGGGTGGAGCTGGCGCTGTCGCTGTGCGCGGTGGCCGGCGGTGCCCTGCTCGGGCGGTGGGTGGCGCTGGGCGCCGACGCCTGGCTGCGCCGGCTCCCCCGGCACGCCGAGGGCCGCGCGGTGCGGCGCGTCTGGGCCGCCGCCGCGCTGGCGACGACCGTGCTGACCGCCGGCTTCCTCGGCGCGCTGCTGGTGCTGGACACCTGGCTCGCCGACGGCGACCTGAGCATGCTGCGGCTGCTCGCCGCCCGGGAGGGGCACCCGGACCGGGTCACCGTCGTGACGCTGGCCGACGCCCTCGCCCTGCACGTACGGGTCCTCGCCGACCAGGCGCCCTACCTGCTGGCCGCCCCGCTCGCCGCCGCCCTCTTCCCGCTGGTGGCGACCGGCGCCAGCGCCCGGCGGGCGCTCCGGGTCGGTGCGGTCACCGGGATGGTGGCCGCCGTCGCGCTGCCGGTGGTGGTGGCCGGCGCGGCGGTGGCCGCCCGCGACCCGGGCCTCGGGCCGGCGGCGCTGCGCGGCCTGGTCGACGCGCACACCCTGCTGCCCGTGACGCTGGTCGAGGCCACCGCCGCGGTGGCGGTCGTGGCCGGCCGGCGCCTGTCGATCTGGCACGGCACGCTCGCGGCGCTCACCGCCGGGCTGTTGCTGGCGCCGGCGGTGCTGGCCGCCGGCGTGCTGCTCTCCTGCGATGCGGGCCCGCCGGGCGGGGGGTGCGCGGGACCTGACCGGGCCGCGGTGGCCCGCGCGCTGGGGCACGCCCTGCTCGTCGCCCCGGTGTTCGCCACGCTCGCCGCGGCGCTCGGCGCCGCCGCGGCGGCCGCGCTGGCCCGGGTGGGCCCCGGGCGCCGGCCGGCCCTGGTGACGGCCGCGGCCGTGCTGCTCGGCCTGGCCGCCGCCGTCGTCTCGGCGGACGGGCCGGGCAGCGCCACCGTGCCGGTGGAGCGGGACGGCTGCCTGGTCGGGGTGTGGCGGCTCTCCGCGGGCCGCTACCACGCGCAGGTCGCCACGGACTCGGTCCTGGGACGGCTGGCCGGGCTGACGACGGCCGCGCCCGTCGACCTCACCAGCGGGGCGTCGACCGGGTTCGCCACGGCGTACCGGGCCGACGGCACGGCGACCGACCTCTACGACCTCTCGGTGGCCGAGGGCACGTTGAACGGGCACACCGTCCGGCAGGTACGCCGGGGCACCCAGACCTACCGGTGGACGGCCCGGGCCGGCCGGTACACCCAGCGGAACGTGGTGACCACCGGTGACCTCGTGCTGCTGCGGGTGGACGGCCGGGAGGCCGACGTGACCACGGTGGTGGACGACTCGGCCAGCACGTACCGGTGCGGGCCGGGCGAGCTGGTGATCCGGTTCGACGGCGACGACGGGTCGTGGGGCGAGGAGACCTTCGTCCGCAGCCCGGCGTGACGGGACCACCGCAGCCGGTGGTCCCGTCCGCCCGTCACACGGGCACCACGTCCAGCCGCGGGCCGGCGGGTCGCCCGGCGCCGGCCAGGGCCAGCAGTGTCTGCCCGGTGGCGTCGTCGACGACGGCGACCCGTACCGCGTCGGGCCCGCCGTCGACCAGCGGGACGGCGAAGACCGCCGTGGCCGGCCGGCCCTGGTAGCGCGCGGCGTGGCCGACGAAGCGCCACTCGCCGTCGTCCCAGTGCTCGCGGACGTCGGAGCGGAGCAGCGGCGCGACCCGGCGATAGGGGTCGCTGAGCTGGACCTGCTGCACGGTGGCGAGCAGCGGCAGCCCGGTGCCGCCGCGCAGCGGGTTGGTCAGCCGGGCGCGCAGCCGGCGCAGTGGCAGCAGCCAGGCGGCGTCGAGTTCGGGGGACAGCGCCACCACGGCCGCCGCCTCGGCCAGCAGCGCGGCGCCGCCGGCCAGGGGACGGTCGGTGAGCGCGGCCGGCCAGCCGCCGGGGGCGAGGGTGGCCAGCCCGGCCGCCGCCACGAGCAGCGCGGCGCGGCCGAGGCTGCGACCGGAGACCGGGGTGGGGCGGCTGCTCAGGCAGCCGCACGAGGAGGTGGGGGCGGCCCGGCGGGCGTACGCCAGGTAGCCGAGGAAGCCGACGGCCACGGCGGTCGCGACGGCGGTCTCCAGCCGCAGCGCGGGCGGCAGCAGGAGGAGCGCGCCGAGGATCAGCTCGACGGCCCCGAGCAGCCGGTACGCGGGCAGCGCTCGGCGCTCCCCGATCAGCCGGACGAGCGCGGACCGCCGGGCGACCGTGGCGGCGTGCCGGTTGAGAAGCTTCACGCGGGCGGACCAGATCAGCACCGCGCCGACGACCAGCGGTTGCAGCGCCGCGATCATCTCGATCATGGGTTCTCCCCTCGGGTAGGCCGACGGGTGGCGCCCGGGCGGTCCGTAGGGTGACCCGCCCTGCGACGGCTCCAGCTCGGCGCGTCCGGCGCCGTGACCTGGAGCCGTCGGGCGTACCGGTCAGGCGGCGGCGTAGACGGTGGCGATGTCGATCTCGTTGGTGTCCGGGTGCCAGGCGCCGAGCACCTGGACGTGCCGGCCGACCCGGAGCAGGGACAGGTCGCTGATGGCCGGGGTGCCGTTGTAGACCGCGGCGGAGCGGCCGGGCACGACGTGGGCGACGATGCGCTGGCCCTTGTGGTCGAGGTGGAGCAGGTTGCGGCCGACGGCCGCGATGTGGGCGTGCAGGTTGACGATGTTCACCCAGACCGAGTCGGCGGCGAGCGTGCCGTCGGGCAGGCGGACGCCGCGGGCGTAGAGCCCGTCGCCGATGGCCACCTGGTCGAACGTGGTCGGGTGCAGTTTCCAGATGCTCGTGCCGTCGGTGATCCGGATCGAGTGCAGCACGGTGTCGGATCCGGTGACCAGCAGCAGGTGGCCGGAGATCTTGCTGATCCGGCCCTCGACGAAGTTCGGGTCGGGCGTGCCGGGCTCGACGGTCGCCGGCTCGGCGGCGAAGGCCGCCTCGGGGGCGAGCGAGCCGAGTCCGGTGGCGCCTACGACGCCGCCGAGCGCGGCGGTGGCGAGGAGACGGCGGCGGTCCATGGTCTGCGGCATGACGAACCCTCCCGTTCAGACGGTGTCGACCGAGCAGGGCCGCAGCCCCACCGAGAGACTGCCGATCGCACTGAACGCCGCGGGCGTCAGGTCGATGATCCGGTTGCTGCCGCAGGCCGAGCCGCAGCAGGTGCGCTCGCCGCAGAACAGGTCCGTCTGCGGGCCGCAGTCGGCGATGGTGGTGCCGACCCGGGCGCCGTTGCAGAGGTTGGTGGTGTAGTGGCGGAAGCCGCAGGTCCGCCGGCTCATGCTGAGCCCGCAGGTGTCCGGGTGGGTGATGGCCCAGCACGCGTCCGAGGTGTTCGGCCAGGCGTGCTGGTAGTTGCCCGACCTGCAGGTGCCACAGGCGCCGCCCCCGGCGGTGCCGCACGGTCCCCAGGCGGTGCCGCAGCAGAACCAGGACACCTCGCCTCGTATGGCCGCCATGGATACCTCCTTCCCGATCGTTGATCGACAACGATGGATGTCGATATAGATGGCGATTGTTATGACAGAAACCATCTACGTCAACAGGCGGGTCGAAGATTTCCTACAGGCGGAATTCGCTCAACGGGTCACTTCCCGGCGGGGACCACGTACGGGAAGGAGGCGGCACGGGCGTCCTTCGTGACGTCCGGGGTGAGGCCGGACGTCATGCCGGTGTTGAGCACCAGGGAGAACATCACCTCGGGCACGTTGTCGGCCATGGTGCGCCCGTTGCGGACCGCGAACCCGTAGTTCGCCGGGGTGCCGACCTGGTAGGACAGCACGTCCGGGTAGACCTCGCGGGCCACGCTCCAGCCGTACGCGCCCGGGTCGGGCGCCGTGCCGTTCGCCGCCACCACCCGGGCGACGGTCGACGCGATCTCCGCGCCGTCGGCCCGCAGGTCCTCGCAGGGGTGGCGGGTGTTGGCGGGGTTCGAGAAGTCGGTGTCGGTGGGCCAGAAGATCGGCCACATCATCGGGTGGCCGGCGCGGTTGATCTGGCGCCAGCCGCCGGCGTCGGTGGCCAGCTTGGTGGCCGCCCAGACGTCGATGCGGGTGCCCACGGACAGCATCCGCTCGTCCCGGGACACCTCCAGCACGATCGAGTCGACGGTGGTGCCGGCGAAGGTGTTCTTCGCGTTCTCCGGGCGCCAGGTCGAGCGGTCCAGCCGGGCGCCGTTCTTGAAGGCGTCGTTGACGGTGGCGAGCTGGTCCAGGTCGATGTAGAAGGGGTCGGTGATCCGCCCGGCCCAGACCCGCACGTTGCCACCGGTCACCTCCTCCCCGGTACGCCCCTGGGCGACCGGCGTGCCGGTGGCGCCGTCGTCGTAGGCCTCGGCGCCGGTGAGGGCGTGCACGGTGAGTTCCTGCCGGCCCTCGCCGTCGAGTTCGCCGAACGCCACCCGGTAGGTCAGCGCCTCCATCTCGCTGCCGTCGACGTGGACCTTGAACTCGTACCGCGCCTCGTGGTGGAAGCCGGGCTTGATGTCGGCCCGGGTCACCGAGCTGTTGACGTCCATCACCAGGACGGTTCCGCGCTCGCCGTCGAAGACGAAGAGGTCGTCCAGGTAGAGCTGGCCACTCTGGGCG
The DNA here is from genome assembly GCF_040631005.1 of Micromonospora sp. NPDC005707. Lineage (NCBI taxonomy): Bacteria > Bacillati > Actinomycetota > Actinomycetes > Micromonosporales > Micromonosporaceae > Micromonospora > Micromonospora sp. NPDC005707. Next base: position 247,355 of record NZ_JBEXYR010000004.1, on the reverse strand, counting down.
GCGAGCGGGGTGTCGAGGTGGTGCGACATGGCGGTCTCCCGGGTCGGCGGCTGGGCGCGGCAGGCCCGAGCTTAACCGGGCATTCCGCTGCAAAAGGACCGAATAACCACTTCCCGCCGAGGCCCGGGGTGGGCTACCGTCGGCCGGTGATCCCGGTGGAGGCCGCGGCGGCCGCGTACGCCCAGTGGCTCACCCCTGCTCTGCCGCTCTACGGCAACGACCACGAGCGGGCCGACTTCGCTCCCTGAGGCGCCCCGGCACCGGACGCCCCTCTTCCCTCTCACGTCGCACCGGGAGCGATGCCTCATGTCCGTCGACAGTTCCGGGATCCGGGCGGTGCTGCGCGCACCCCAGGTCCTCCGGGTCCTCCTCAGCAGCCAGGTCGGCCGGCTGCCCACCGCCAGCGGGCCGCTGGCCCTGCTCCTCTTCGCCCGCCAGTCGCTCAGCCTGGCCGCCGCCGGCCTGCTGGTGGCCGCGTACACCGCCGGGATGGCCGTGGGCACGCCCCTGCTCGCCCGAGCGGTGGACCGCTGGCGGCAGCCGCCCGTGCTGTGGGCCGCCGCGATCCTGTCCGGCCTCGGGTTCGGCGCGGTGGCGCTGACCGGAGGGCACCTCACCGGCGCCGTGGTCGGCGCGGCGGTGGCCGGGCTCGGCACGCCGCCGTTGGAGGCGTGCCTGCGTACCCTCTGGCCCGCCCTGCTCCCGCCCGCCACGGTGCCCACGGCGTACACGTTGGACATCGCCGTCCAGGAGGTGATTTTCGTGGTCGGCCCGCTGGTCACCCTCCTCGCGGTGACCCTGGCCGGCCCGCCCGCCGGGCTGGTCGCCGCCGGGGTGTTGCAGCTCGCCGGCACCGCGGCGTACGCGCTCAGCCCCGCCGTCCGCGCGTGGCGCGGCGTGCCGGCCCTGCGGCACTGGGCCGGCCCGCTGCGCGTACCCCGGTTCGCCGTTCTGATGGCCGGCGTGGTCGGCGTCGGCGCGGCCGTCGGCAGCATCGCGGTGGCGGTGACCGGCTACGCGGAGGCGGCCGGCGACCGGCGGCTCAGCGGCTGGCTGCTCGCGGCGCAGGCGGCCGGCGCCCTGGCCGGTGGCCTGCTCTACACCCGGGCCCGGCCGGGTCGGCCCGGGCGGCTGCCGCTGCTGGCCGCCGCGCTCACCGTCGGCTTCCTGCCGTTGCTGCTCGCCCCCGGCCCGGTCCCGATGGCCGCCCTGCTCGTGGTCAGCGGGCTCGCGCTGCCGCCGCTGCTGACCGCCGTCTTCCTCACCGCCGAGCGGCTCGCCCGGCGAGGCACGGTGGCCGAGGCGTTCGCCTGGGTGAGCACGGCGTTCGTGGTGGGCAGCGCCGCCGGCTCGGCGCTCGCCGGCCCGCTGGTGTCGACCGACCTCCGGTACGGCCTGGCGGTGGCCCCCGCCGCCGCGTCGCTCGGCACGGTGGTGCTCTGGGCCGTCTCGCGCGGAGACGGGCGGCGACGGCCGGAGAACGGCACCGAGCCCGGGGCGGAGGTCTACGCTCGGTCCTCATGACACCCGCGCGTCCGGGGCCCGGCAACCCGGCGCCGGCCGACCGGGTGACCGCCGTCGAGGTCTTCTTCGACCTCGTCTTCGTCTTCACGTTGACCCAGCTCACCCGGGTGCTGGAGGAGGACCTGTCGCCGGCCGGGCTGGGCAAGGTGCTGCTGCTCTTCGGCATCCTGTGGTGGATGTTCGACGGCTACGTGTGGCTTGCCAACCACGTGCCGCCCCGGGTGCCCGCGCAGAAACTGCTGCTCTTCGTGGGGATGGTCGGCTTCCTGTTCGCCGCGGTCGCGGTGCCGGCCGCCTTCGACGGCACCGGGCTCCTCTTCGGCGTGGGCTACCTCGTGGTGATCACCGTCCACCTGTCCCTGTTCACCCAGGCCCACATCGGTTCGGCACTCGGCCGGCTCGCCGTGTACAACCTGGGGTCGGCCCTGCTGGTGCTGGTGGGCGGCCTCGTCGACGGCGCGGCCCGGTACGCGTGCTGGCTCGCGGCGCTCGCGGTCCAGTCGGTCGTCCCGTACCTGGTGCCCCGGATCTCCTGGGTGCGCGTGCTGCCCCTGTTCCGGCTCCAGCCGGGGCACTTCGTCGAGCGGCACGGGCTTCTGGTGATCATCGCGTTGGGCGAGTCCGTGGTGGCGATCGGGATGGGCGTCGACACCGCGCACGTCGGCGCCGGCACGGTGGCCGTCATCGCCCTGGCGCTGGCGCTGCCGGCCGCGCTGTGGTGGACGTACTTCACCGACACGTCCGGGGCCGAGGAGCGGCTGGCCGCGACCGGCACGGAGCGGACCCGGCTGGCCCTCCGGGTGGGCTTCGCGCACATCCCGCTGCTGCTGGGCATCGTGGTGGCGGCGGCCGGCATCCACGCCGCGGTGGCCCACCCGGGGCAGCCGGCCGGCTGGCGTCCGGCGCTGGCGCTGGCCGGCGGTGTGGCCGTCTACCTGGCCGGGATCGTGGGCCTGCGCCGCACGCTGCACTCCGCCCCGGTGCTCAGCCGGCTGGTCACCGGCGCGGCCGTGCTCGCCACCGTCCCGGTCGGCACCCGGCTGAACGCCCGGGCGCAGCTCATCGCGCTGGTGCTGGTGCTGGTCGTCATGCTGCTGTTGGACCGGCGGGGGCACGCGACCGGGCGGCTCGCGCCGGCCGGCGGGCCGGGTCAGGACCGGTAGCCGGCCGGCGCCGTGGACGGGCTCACAGCCAGCCGCGGCGCTTGAACAGCAGGTAGAGGGCACCGCAGACGGCCGCCATCAGGGCGACCGCGAACAGGTAGCCGTACCGCCAGCCGAGCTCCGGCATGTGCACGAAGTTCATGCCGTAGACCGTGCCGATCAGGGTGGGGGCGAACAGGATCGCCGCCCATGCCGACACCCGCTTGATCTCCTCGTTCTGCTCGAAGCTGGCCGCGGTCAGGCTGCGCATCTCCTCGTTCTGCGCCTGGGAGACGAGGGTCGCGTTGACGGTGAGGATGCTCTGCAGCAGGTGCCGGAAACCGTCCACCCGCTCGACGACCTGGGTGAGGTGGTCCGCCACGTCGCGCAGCCGGCGGCGCAGTTCCTCGTCGGTGCCGTACCGGTCGAAGCCGGCCGTGAGGGCGTCGACGACCTTCAGCAGCGGGCGTGCCGCCCGCTGGAACTGGATGACCTCCCGGCTCAGCTCGTAGATGCGGCGGCTGGCGTTCGGGTCGCCGCCGAACACCTCGGTCTCGATCTCGTCGATGTCGTTCTCGAGCCCGGCCACCACCGGGGCGTAGCCGTCGACCACCCGGTCGAGCACCGCGTACAGGACGGCCTCGGGTCCGAGCGCGAGGACGGCCGGCTCCGCCTCCATCCGGCGCCGCACACTGGCCAGGTCGGGCGCGCCGCCGTGCCGGACCGTGATCACGAACCCGGGCCCCAGGAACAGGTGCACCTCGGCGAACTCGACCGCCTCCCGCGCGTCGAGGTAGCGGGCCGCGCGCAGCACCACGAACAGGGTGTCGCCGTACCGCTCCAGCTTGGGCCGCTGGTGGGCGTTGATGGCGTCCTCGACGGCGAGCTCCGGGAGCTGGAACTCGGCGGCCAACGAGACGATCTGCTCCGGGCTGGGCCGGCACAACCCGATCCAGGCCACGGACCGGTCGAGCTCCTGCAGGCAGTGGAACGTGTCGGCGAGGCTGACCGGTGAGGCACGCCGTACCCCGTCGACGTAGACCCCGCTGTCGACCAGCCCGGCGGGCCGCTCCCCTTCGGCCGCGCCCCCGTCGGTGGCGTGCTCGTCCAGGCGGCGGCCGAACCCCGCCGACGGCGCCGGGAACCGGTTGTCCGCCATGCCCTCCCCCGCTCGTCGGCCGGCTCGCCGAGTCCCCCGCGGCGGCCGGGACAAACCCGGCGGCTCACGGGCGGTAGCGGTAACCCATGCCCGGTTCGGTGATCAGGTGCCGGGGCCGGGCCGGGTCGTCCTCCAGCTTGCGCCGCAGCTGGGCCATGTACTGGCGCAGGTAGTTGGTCTCGTTGTGGTACTCCGGGCCCCACACCTCGTGCAGGAGCTGGCGCTGGCTGACCAGCTTGCCCGGGTGCCGCAGCAGCTTCTCCAGCATCGCCCACTGGGTGGGGGTGAGCTTGACCTCGACGCCGTCGTCGCGGGTCACCACGCGGTCGGCGAGGTCGACGGTGTGCCGGCCGATCCGCTGCGTGGCGACGGATCCCGCGCCGGCCGGGTCGGCCGGGGAGCCGGTGAGCCTCCGGGTCACCGCCCGGATCCGGGCGAGCAGCTCGTCCACCCCGAACGGCTTGGTGACGTAGTCGTCGGCGCCCGCGTCGAGCGCGGCGACCTTGTCCTCGCTGCCGGCCCGGCCGGAGAGCACGATGATCGGCACACCGGTCCAGCCACGCAGGCCCCGGATGACCTCGGTGCCGTCCAGGTCGGGCAGGCCGAGGTCCAGCACCACCAGGTCCGGGGGGTGGCCGGCGGCGGCCTTCAACGCGGCCGTCCCGCTGTCGGCCACCGCCACGTCGTAGCCGCGGGCCCGCAGGTTGATCCGCAGGGCGCGAAGGATCTGCGGCTCGTCGTCGACCACCAGGATGCGGGTCATTCCTGCGGCCCCTCCGCGTCGATTCCGCCGCTGCCGGCCGGCAGCCGCAGCACCATGGTGAGACCGCCGCCGGGCGTGGTCTCGGGGGTGATGCTGCCACCCATCGCCTCCGCGAGCCCCCGGGACAGCGCCAGCCCCAGCCCGACCCCGGTCTGGTTGTCCCGGTCGCCGAGGCGTTGGAACGGCAGGAACACGTGCTCCCACTGGTCCTCCGGTATGCCCGGGCCGGTGTCGATCACCCGCAGCTCGACCTGGCCGGCGTGCGCGCTGGCCGTGATCGCCGGAGGATGCCCGGGCGGGCTGTGGCGCAGCGCGTTGGCCACGATGTTGACCAGCACCCGCTCCAGCAGGCCGGGGTCTGCGAGGGCCGCGGGCAGGTCGGGCGGGATGTCCGTGGTCACTTCGGCTGCCGGCGAGCCCAGCTCGTCCAGGGCGCGGGGTACGGCGTCCTCCAGCCCGATCGCGGTGGCGGTGACGCCCAACGCGCCCGCCTGGAGCCGGCTCATGTCGAGCAGGTTCGCCACCAGCCGGCTCAGCCGGTCCAGCGACTCGTCGGCGGTGGCCAGCAACTCCTCGCGGTCGTCGGCGTCGAACTCCACGTCGTGGCTACGGAGGCTGCTCACCGCCGCCTTCGCCGACGCCAGCGGCGTACGCAGGTCGTGGCTGACCGCGGCGAGCAGCGCGGTGCGCATCCGGTCGGCGGCGGCGAGCGGGCGGGCGGTGGCGGCCTCCTCGGCGAGCCGCTCCTGCCGCAGCGCGACGGCGGCCTGGGCGGCGAACGCCTCGACCACCCGGCGGTCCGCGGCCTCCAGCCGCCGGCCGGCGAGCACCACGCTGAGCCCGTCGTCGACCGGCACCACGGTCTCCCCGGCGCTCGGACTGCCCGGCGGGGCGTCGCCGACGCAGGCCACCACCCGCCAGGCCGCCGCCTCCCGGTCCCGGGCGGGCCGCCCCTCGGCCTCCGCCACCAGTTCCAGCACGCTCACGGCGCGGAGCGCGAAGGTCTCCCGCAGCCGGTCCAGCAGCGCGGGTAGCGGCCGTTCGCCGCGCAGCACCCCACCGGCCACGGTGGCCAGGGTCTGCGCGTCGGCCGAGGCCCGGGCGGCCTCCCGGGTACGCCGGGCAGCCACGTCGACCACCCAGCTCACCGCGATCGCCACCCCGACGAACACACCGAGGGCGAGGAGGTTGTCCGCCTCGGCGATGGTCAGCGTGTGGAACGGCGGGGTGAAGAACCAGTTCAGCAACAGCGAGCCGCCGAGCGCGGCGACCAGGGCCGGCCACATCCCGCCGACCAGCGCCACCCCGACCACGCCAGTGAGAAAGAGCAGGATGTCGTTGGTCAGGGTGAGGTCGGGCAGGGCCGCGAGCAGCAGGGTCAGCAGCGGCATGCCGAGGACCGCGAGCGCGAAGCCGAGCAGCCGGCGGCGCCGGGACAGCGCCGCGGGCACGGCCGCGCCCCGGCGACCGCGTCCCGCCTGGGCGTGGGTCACGAGGTGCACGTCGATGGCGCCGGAGAGCGCCGTGGTGGTGACGCCGACCCCGCGCGACAGCAACTGCGCGAACCGTCCCCGCCGGCTGGCCCCGAGCACCAGCTGGGTGGCGTTGACGCCGCGCGCGAAGTCGAGCAGCGCCGCCGGGACGTCGGTGCCGAGCACCTGGTGGTAGGTGCCGCCGAGGCTCTCCACGAGGACCCGCTGCCGGGCCAGCTGGGCCGGGTCGGCGCCGGCCAGCCCGTCGCTGCGGGCCACGTGCACGGCCAGCAGCTGGGCGCCCTTGCTCCGGGCGGCGATCCGCGCCGCCCGGCGGACCAGCGTCTCGCCCTCCGGGCCGCCGGTCAGCGCGACGACCACCCGTTCCCGCGCCTCCCAGGTGTCGGAGATGCCCTGCTGGGAGCGGTAGGCGTCGAGCTGCTCGTCGACCTTGTCGGCCAGCCAGAGCAGCGCCAGCTCGCGCAGCGCCGTGAGGTTGCCGACCCGGAAGTAGTTGCCGAGCGCGGCGTCGATCTTGTCGGGCCGGTAGATGTTGCCGTGCGCCATCCGGCGGCGCAGCGCCTCCGGCGTCATGTCCACCAGCTCGACCTGCTCCGCGGCACGGACCACCTGGTCCGGCACGGTCTCCCGCTGGGTGGTGCCGGTGATCTGCGCGACGACGTCGTTGAGCGACTCCAGGTGCTGGACGTTGACCGTGGAGAGCACGCTGATCCCCGCGTCGAGCAGCTCCTGGACGTCCTGCCAGCGCTTGTCGTGCCGGGAGCCGGGGACGTTGGTGTGCGCCAGCTCGTCGACCACGACCACCTCGGGCCGGCGGGCCAGCACCGCGTCGAGGTCAAGCTCGGTGAAGTCGACGCCCCGGTAGCCGATCGACCGGCGCGGCACCACCTCCAGATCGCCGATCATGGCGGCGGTGTGCGGCCGGCCGTGCGTCTCCACCAGCCCGATCACCACGTCGGTGCCGCGCTCGGCGCGGCGCTGGGCCTCCTCGAGCATGGCGTACGTCTTGCCGACCCCCGGGGCGGCCCCGAGATAGATCCGCAGTTCTGCCCTGGCCACGGCACCATCTTCCCTTCACCGACGGAGGGGACCCCGCTTATCGCCTGGCGATGTGGCGGGGCCCCCTCTCGACGAGCCGAACGGTCAGCGCGCCGGGAACGTCCGGTCGAGCGCGAGGTTGAGTTCCAGGACGTTCACGCCGGGCTCGCCCATGAAGCCGAGCGACCGGCCGGTGGTGTGCTCCGCGACCAGCCGGCGGATCGCCGCCGGGTCGGCGCCGCGCTCGCGCGCCACCCGGCCCACCTGGATCTCCGCGTACGCCGGGGAGATGTGCGGGTCGAGGCCGCTGCCGCTCGCCGTGACCGCGTCGGCCGGTACGGCCGGCTTCGCCGGCGCGTCCCCCCGGACCGGGGTGACGACGCCGCCCTCGGCCACGTAGTCGTGGCCGGGCTGGGCGGGCTCCACCGGGACGCCCTGCCAGGTCGCCACGAAGGGCGTCGCCGGCGCGGCCTGGTTGACGCTGACGACCCGGGTGACCGGGCCGGTCAGCCCGCCGGCGCGGAACACGGCCAGCACCGCGCCGACCCCGTCGGGCGTGCAGTAGGGCCGCCGCCCGTCGACGCCGTCGAGCTCGCCGACCGCCCTGCTGCGGGAGCAGACCTGGGTGAGCAGGCTCTGCGTGGAGTCGCCGGGGTCGGCGGCGATGGTGTCGACCACGCTCTCCGGGCCGAGGTTGCTGGCCGAGGTGGCGGTGGGGTCGTAGCCGTCGCCGGCCGCCGACGGCCGGGACTGGAAGTAGCGCGGCACGGGGTTGCCGTCCGCATCGGTGAAGGACTGGCCGATGAGTGAGCTGCCCACGGTCCTGCCGCTCACGGTCACGAGCGAGCCGTCGGCGCGGCCGTCGAGGCCGGGGATCCGGCCGGCGGCGACCAGGGCCAGCGGGTACGCGAGGCCGAGCAGGACGGTGAACACGAGCAGCGCGCGGAGGGCGGCCAGGTGTTGGGCGAGCCAGGTAGGGAGGCGCATCACGAGATCCCCGGAATGAACTGGATGAGCAGGTCGATGAGTTTGATGCCGACGAACGGCACGATGATGCCGCCGAGGCCGTAGAGCCAGAGGTTGCGGCTGAGCAGCTTCGACGCGCTCGCCGGCCGGTAGCGCACGCCGCGCAGGGCCAGCGGGATGAGCGCGACGATGACGATCGCGTTGAAGATGACCGCGGCGAGGATCGCCGACTCCGGGCTGGACAGCCGCATGACGTTCAGCGTGTCCAGGCTCGGGTAGATGCCGGCGAACATCGCCGGGATGATCGCGAAGTACTTGGCGATGTCGTTGGCGATCGAGAAGGTGGTCAGCGCGCCGCGGGTGATCAGCAACTGCTTGCCGATCTCCACGATCTCGATGAGCTTCGTCGGGTCGGAGTCGAGGTCGACCATGTTGCCGGCCTCCTTGGCGGCCGACGTGCCGGTGTTCATGGCCACGCCGACGTCGGCCTGGGCGAGGGCCGGCGCGTCGTTGGTGCCGTCGCCGGTCATGGCGACCAGCCGGCCGCCCTGCTGTTCCTTCCTGATCAGCGCGAGCTTGTCCTCGGGGGTGGCCTCGGCGAGGAAGTCGTCCACGCCGGCCTCGTCCGCGATGGCCCGCGCGGTACGCGGATTGTCGCCCGTGATCATCACGGTGCGGATGCCCATCCGGCGCATCTCGTCGAAGCGCGCGCGCATGCCGGCCTTGACCACGTCCTTGAGGTGGATGACACCGAGGGCGCGGGCCGGCTCGCCGTCGACGTGCTCGGCGACCACCAGCGGGGTGCCGCCGGTGCCGCTGATCCCGTCGACCAGTTCGCCCACCTGCTCGGTCGGGTGGCCGCCGTTCTCGCGTACCCACTTCATCACCGCGGCGGCGGCGCCCTTGCGGATCCGGCGGACGCCGCCGCCGGGGCTGTCCGGGCCCAGGTCGACGCCGCTCATCCGGGTCTGCGCCGTGAACGGCACGAAGGTGGCGTGCGGGATGAGTCCCGGTTCGCGCTCGCGGAGCCCGAACTCGTTCTTGGCGAGCACCACGACGGAACGGCCCTCGGGGGTCTCGTCGGCGAGGCTGGACAGTTGCGCGGCGTCGGCGACCTCGGCGGCGGTCACCCCCTCGACCGGGAGGAACTCGGCGGCCTGCCGGTTGCCCAGGGTGATCGTGCCCGTCTTGTCCAGCAGCAGGGTGTTCACGTCGCCGGCCGCCTCGACGGCCCGGCCACTCATGGCCAGGACGTTGCGCTGCACCAGGCGGTCCATGCCGGCGATGCCGATGGCCGACAGCAACGCCCCGATGGTGGTGGGGATGAGGCAGACCAGCAGCGACACCAGCACCACGCCGCTGACACCGGCATCGGTGATCGCGCCGGTGTCGGGGGCGGCCGCCTGGTAGCCCTTGGCGAAGATCGCCAGCGGCTGGAGGGTCACCACGGCCAGCAGGAAGATGATCGTGAGCGCGGCGAGCAGGATGTTCAGCGCGATCTCGTTCGGGGTCTTCTGCCGGTTGGCGCCCTCGACCAGGGCGATCATCCGGTCGATGAAGCTCTCGCCCGGCTTCTGGGTGATCCGCACGATGATCCGGTCGGAGAGCACCCGGGTGCCACCGGTGACCGCGCTGCGGTCGCCGCCGGACTCCCGGATGACGGGCGCGGACTCGCCGGTGATCGCCGACTCGTCGACGCTCGCGATGCCCTCGACCACGTCCCCGTCGCCGGGGATGATGTTGCCGGCCTCGACCAGGACGATGTCGCCCTGCCGGAGTTGCGGCGCGGGGACCGCCTCGTCGCGGTAGGCGTTCGCCGCCGCACCGGGCGTCCAGCCGACGAGGCGGGTGGCGACGGTGTCCTGCTTCGCCTGCCGCAGGGCGGCGGCCTGGGCCTTGCCCCGGCCCTCGGCGACCGCCTCGGCCAGGTTCGCGAAGACCACGGTGAGCCACAGCCAGACGGTGATCGCCCACGCGAAGACCGACGGGTCGGCGACCGCCAGGGCGGTGGTGAAGACGGCGCCGATCTCCACGATGAGCATCACCGGGTTGCGCCAGAGGGTGCGGGGGTCGAGCTTGCGCAGCGCGTCCGGCAGCGACCGGATCAGCTGCTTGGGGTCCAGCAACCCCCCGCCGACCCGGTTGCCGTGGCGGGCGGGGGTGCCGGCCACCGGCTCCTCGCCGGTGCCGGATGTCACGGGCGTGACGGACATGTCCTCGTTCCTCATGGTGGTCACAGCCCCTCAGCGAGGGGGCCGAGCGCGAGTGCGGGAAGGAAGGTCAGCGCCACGAGGACCACCGTGACGCCGACGACCATCCCGACGAAGAGCGGTCGGTGGGTCGGCAGGGTGCCCTCGGACGCGGGAGTGGGCTGCTGTCGGGCCAGCGAACCGGCCAGGGCGAGCACGAAGATGATCGGCAGGAACCGGCCGAGCAGCATGCAGAGCCCGAGCGCGGTGTCCCACCACGTGGTGTTCACGGTGATGCCGGCGAACGCGGATCCGTTGTTGTTGGCGGCCGAGGTGAAGGCGTACAGCACCTCGGAGAGGCCGTGCGGGCCGACGTTGAGCGCGGTGGCGTTGTTGCCGGTGGCGAACGCCGCCGCCGTGCCGGCCAGCACCAGCGCCGGAGTGATCAGGAAGTAGAGCGAGGCGAGCTTGATCTCGCGCGAACCGATCTTCTTGCCGATGTACTCCGGCGTCCGGCCGACCATCAGGCCGGCGACGAACACCGTGATCACCGCCAGGATCAGCAGGCCGTAGAGGCCGGAGCCGACGCCGCCGGGCGCGACCTCGCCGAGCATCATGTTGCCCAGCGTCATCATCCCGCCCAGCGCGGTGTACGAGTCGTGGAACGAGTTGACCGCTCCGGTCGAGGTGAGGGTGGTGGCGGCGGCGAAGGTCGCGGAGTTCGACACGTCGAACCGGACCTCCTTGCCCTCCAGTGCCGCACCGACGGCCTGCGGGACGGTGCCGTGCCCGGCCAGCTCGAAGACGTTGGTCAGGGTGACGCTGGCCAGCGCGAGGATGGCCATGACCGCGGCGATCGCGTAGCCCTGCCGGTTCTGGCCGACCATCCGGCCGAAGACCCGGGGCAGGCTGAACGGGATGAGCAGGATCAGGAAGATCTGCAGCCAGTTCGTCCAGGCCGTCGGGTTCTCGAACGGGTGGGCGCTGTTGACGTTGTAGAAGCCGCCACCGTTGGTGCCCAGCTCCTTGATCACTTCCTGGCCGGCCACCGGGCCACCGGTCAGGTGCTGTGTCCCACCGGTCAGCGTGGTGACGTCGGTGCCGCCGGAGAGGTTCTGCACCACGCCGCCGATCATCAGCGCGAGCGCGCCGAGCACGGCGACGGGCAACAGGACCCGCAGGGTGATCCGGGTCAGGTCCACCCAGAAGTTGCCCAGCCCGCCGGTGCGGCTGCGGGCGAACCCGCGGATCAGGGCCACCGCCACGGCGATGCCGACCGCGGCGGAGACGAAGTTCTGCACGGCCAGGCCGGCCATCTGCACGAGATGACCCATGGTCGACTCACCCGAGTACGACTGCCAGTTCGTGTTGGTCACGAAGGACACGGCGGTGTTCCAGGCGCCGTGCGGCACCACGGGGTCGAAGCCCAGCGAGAGCCAGAGCCGGTCCTGCACCCGCTGGAACAGGTAGAGGAACAGGATCGAGACGGCCGAGAAGGCCAGCACGCTGCGGGCGTACACGCCCCAGGTCTGCTCGGCGGCCGGGTTGACGCCGACCAGTCGGAAGATCCCACGCTCGACGCGGGACTGCCGGCTGCCGGACACCACCCGGTACATGTGGTCACCGAACGGCTTGTGAACGGCGACCAGCGCCGCCACCAGGGACAGCAGGAAGATGACACCGGCTGTTGTCATGGTCATCAGAAGCGCTCCGGGAACAGCAGGGCGACGACCAGGAAAAGGCCCAGGCCGATCGCCAACACCAGGCCGGCGGCGTTCACCGCGCTCACAGCTTCTCCACACCCCTCACCACGAGGGCGAGCGCCGCGAACAGCACCACCGTCACCAGCACGAACACCACGTCAGACACGGCTGACTCCTCTTACCGGACGTTGTCGGGCGACCGCCTTCGGGTCGCGCCGAGCCATCACAACGCCGGATCGAGCGCGCGGACAGGGGCTATAACGCGACCGTGACGGCCGCGGCCGGTTTCTTGACGCGCCTTTCACGCGGAGCGCACCGCGGGTGAGCCGGGTCACCCGGCGCGAGAGTCAGCGGTCCGTGTCGAACGGCGGCGACCAGGGCTTCGGCCACGTCGCGCCGTGCGGGGAAATGCCGTCCGTGCGATGTCCGGCATGGTGGCCGGTGGGACGGTGGAGAGCTACGGGAGGTCGCCGCGTCACTGGTCGACGGCGCGGTGAACGGGCCGGGGGACTGACCGGCCCGTCAGGGTCTCAGCGACGCACCTCGCGCCAGCCGGTGCCGCTGCCGCGCCACGCCCCGGCCAGGATGCTCGCCGAGCCCCGGCTCGGGCACTCCTGGATCTTCGACCGGCCGGCGGTGCCGCCGATCTGGGCCTGCACCTCCCAGCGCTGCCCGTCGGTGCGGATGTAGACGTCACGACGCCCACGAGGGGCGGTGACCCCGTTCCACCAGTGCTCCTCGACCATCACGTGGTGACGGTATCGCAGGAGCCGACCGGCCCGCACCTGCCGGTACGGGCCGGATTCCCGGCTCAGCCGTCGAGGCGGCGGACCATGTTCATGATCGTCTCGACCTGGGCGCCGCCCTTGATCGGATAGTTCGTCGCGCCGAGGTAGCCCCACCAGTCCCAGCAGCCGTTCGGGTTCACCCCGCTGGAGATCGCCTGCGGATAGAGCACGATGAGCCGGTTGGTGTCGGCGTACTGGTTGAGGTTGGCCCGGTCGACGAAGGCGGTGCCGACCCTGGCGTACCCCTGGGCGCAGCCGTGCAGGGCGACAAGCAGTCGGCAGGTGGTGCCGGCGGCGCAGGCGCTCGGCACGTAGGCGAAGCCGTTGGCGTCCATGCTCAGCCCGTTGGCCCAGCCGTTGGTGGCGAAGGTGTCCTGACCGAAACGGATCAGGGTGCCGCCCAGCGGGCCGGTGTTCGGCGCGGAGACCGAGCCGAGCAGCTTGCCGAGGAAGGCACCCTGCGGGTCGGTGCCGCAGTCGGCGAGGAACGGCGAGGCGGTGGCCGTGCAGCCGACCGTGCCGTACGGGGTGACCCAGGAGTGGCCGGCCGCGCTGCCGGAGTCGTAGCGGACGCTCGCCCCGAAGTCCTGGTAGTAGCGGACCAGGTCGTCGGTGACCGACTTCTTCACCGTGCTGTCGTTGCCGCCGTGGTAGACGTACACCGGCTGGCCGGCGAGGTTGCCGGTGCCGTCCACCCAGCCGTAGGACGCCCAGGTGCGGGTGTAGCTCTCCAGCGTGGCGACGTGGGTCGGGTAGAGGTTGTCGCCGCAGCCGTAGAGCGCCTGGGCGACGTTGTTCTGGGCGCAGTAGTAGGGGCCGGCCGCGAAGATCGCGGCGCCCCGGATCCCCGCCGAGTAGGCGACCTGGAGCTGGGTGGCCAGGTAGCCACCGGAGGAGACCCCGGCGACGTACACGGCGGAGATCGGGTAGGTGCGCAGCGAGCCGGCGACCGGGGTCTTGGTGTAGGGCGTGCTCGCGGCCCGGGCGGCGACGCCGCCGGGCAGGATCAGGAGGAGGGCCGCGGCGAGGGTGGTGGCGGCTTTCCACGGTGTCTTCATGGCGTTCTCCCGTCGGAGCGCCGGCGGGACGGCCGGCGTGCCGGCACGCTAACGTGACATAGACCACAGCAGATATCCGCGCGGCCGACACCTGCGGGACGGCGAGGGTGTGGCCGGCCCACGGTCGTTTCCGCCCCGGCCGGTCGGGTACGTGCCGGACATGCCCGAGGGCCACCTCATCCACCGGTACGCGCGGGAGCAGCACGACGCGCTGGCCGGGCGTGACGTCACACTCTCCAGCCCCCAGGGCCGCTTCGACCCGGCCCCGTACGCGGGCCGCCCGCTGCGGGCGGTCGAGGCGGACGGCAAGCACCTGCTCTACCACTTCCCCGACGCGCCCGCCCTGCACGTCCACCTCGGCATGCGCGGCCTGTTCCTGCGCTACGACGACCCGGCCGCGCCGCCCCGCCCCGGCACCCGGCTGCGGCTGGCCGGCCCGACCGTCGCGTACGACCTCATCGCACCCATCCGCTGCGAGCCACTGCCGGCGGACGCGGAGCGCGCCCTGCGGGCCTCCCTCGGGCCGGACCCGCTGCGCGCCGACGCCGACCCGGCCGAGGCGGTCCGGCGGCTCACCGCGACCGGCGCGCCCGTGGGCGCGGCGCTGCTCGACCAGGCCGTCTGGGCCGGCATCGGCAACGCGTGGCGGGCCGAACTGCTCTTCCTGGCCGGGCTCGACCCGGACGCCCGGACGGTCGGCGCACCGGCGGCGGAGCGGCTGTGGCGCCTCGCCGTCGTTCACCTCGCGCTCGGCCGGGACCTGGGCCAGGTGGTCAGCGACCCGGCCGCGCCGGACGAGCGGTGGGTGTACAAGCGGGAGCGCTGCCGCCGCTGCGGCAGCCCGGTGCGGACCTGGCAGGTGGGCGGCCGGACCGCGTACGCCTGCCCGGTGGACCAACCGGCCGGTTAATTCGGTTGGCGGCCGGCAGGCTGGTGACTAGCCTCGCGGCCAACGTCACTCCGACTGCCTGAAGAGGGTGTTTTGGTGCCCGTGCCGAGCGATTCCCGCCTCGTTCCGACCTCCGCACCCTTCCCTTGGAGTGACCGCTTTGGATCTGCCACGTAGCTTCACCATCCGCGAGGGCGACCTCCGGATCCTCAACCCGTTCGACGACGCCAAGCTCGCCACCCTGGGCCGGGCGATCAAGCTCCGGCCCGGCACGTCGATCCTCGACCTGTGCAGCGGCAAGGGCGAGCTGCTCTGCACCTGGGCCCGGGACCACGGCGTCACCGGCACCGGGGTGGACATCAGCACCGCCTTCACCGCCGCCGCCCGGGCGCGCGCCGCCGAGCTGGGCGTCGCCGACCGGGTCCGGTTCGTGCACGGCGACGCCGCCACACACGTACCGGAGCAGCGCGTCGACCTGGCCGCCTGCGTCGGGGCGACCTGGATCGGCGGGGGTGTCCCCGGCACCCTGGAGATCCTGGAGCGCGGCCTGCGCCCCGGCGGGATGGTCCTGGTGGGCGAGCCGTACTGGCGGCTCGACCCGCCCGACGAGGAGACCGTGGCCGCCTGCCACGCCCGCTCCCGCGACGAGTTCCGGGACCTGCCCGGGCTGGTCGGGCTCTTCGGTGAGTGTGGCTGGGACCTGGTCGAGATGGTCCTCGCCGACCAGCACAGCTGGGACCGGTACGCCGCCGCGCACTGGCTCAACCTGCGCCGCTGGCTCGACGCGAACCCCGACGACGAGCTGGCCGGGGAGCTGCGCCGGGAGCTGACCGAGGAGCCGCTGCGGCACGTCCGCTACCAGCGCGAGTACCTGGGCTGGGGCGTCTTCGCCCTGCTCCGCCGCTGAGCGGCCGGGCCGGCTCCCGGGTGTGATCCGGGAGCCGGCCCGGGCCGGCTTAGCGAGCGGCTACGCAGGGTAAGGCCTGTTCATGGGACAGCTGCGAACCTCACCGCCGCCGCCGCAGGCCGCCGAGCTGGAGCAGTGGGTGCTCGCCACGGCCGAGGAACTGCGCGCCCTGCGGGCCTCGCTGCGCGAGGCGCTGACCCGGCACGGCCTGGTCCAGGGCGAGGATCTCGACGAGGTGCCCCACCTCGTGGTGCTCGTCGCCACCGAACTGGCGACCAACGCGCTGCGGCACGGCCGGCCGCCGACGATCGTCACCCTGCTCGCGGCCGACGACTGCTTCCTGCTCGACGTGGCCGACCACGACCTCAGCACCGTCCCGGGGCAGGGCGACATCCACCCGCTCGACTCGGGCGGGCGCGGGCTGATGCTGGCCGAGTCGGTCTCGCTCGCGGTCGGCTGGTACGCCACCGACGACACCAAGAACATCTGGGCCTCGTTCCCCCGCTGACCCGTCACAAATTGCTTAACAAATTGTTCTCCGCTTGCTGTGATCTGCTTTACACCGTCCGCAGTGGACGACTCGTAGGGTCCTTTTCGCACCGCCCGGGAGAAACCCTCCCGCCGGTCGTCCCGAGAAACCGCGGGAGATCCCCGCGACTATTCGCAAAGGACCTGAACAGATGCGCAAGCTCACGCGACCCCTCGTCCTGGCCGGCATCGCCGGGGCCCTGCTCGCCCCGTCCGCCGCCCACGCCGCGACCCCGGAGCCGACCACCGCGCTGCTGGGCACGTACGCCTTCGGCCGCGCTTCGGTCATCGGCGAGGCCGGCCGGACCGCCGGCGCCTGGGAGTCGTTCTCGGTGCGGTCGGGCTTCGCCGGCGACGACCTGATCGTCACCTACCGGCCCCGCACCGAGGCGTTCCCGGCGGAGCAGCAGGTCTACACCGCCGCCTTCGACCAGGTGTCCGACGCCCAGGCCGAATGCCGGCAGGTCGGCGCCGAAGGAGTCGCGCGCCGGGTCTGGGTGTCGTTCCGCTGCCGGACCGGCTTCGCCCCCAGTTACACCCTGTTTGTGCGCTGACGCCGCGGGCGTCGAATTCCTTCCGGCATTTTCGCCGGCCCGGCGAATTGCGCCGGAAAATCATTCCGAGGACCGGCTACTGGAACCCCGCCACCGGGTGCGGGACGTAGGGCGCCTCCAGGGCGGCCACCTCCTCGTCGGTCAGTTGCAGTTCCAGCGCGGCCACCGCGTCGGTCAGGTGGTGCGGCTTGGTCGCACCCACGATCGGCGCGGTGACCGCCGGGTTGCGGGCCACCCAGGCCAACGCCACCTGGGCCCGGGGCACGCCGCGCGCCGCCGCGATCCCGGCCACGGCGTCGACCACCGCCCGGTCGTTCTCCTCGGTACGCCCGTACAGCGCGCGGCCGAACTCGTCGGTCTCCGCCCGCGCGGTGCGCTCCCCCCAGTCCCGGGTGAGCCGGCCCCGGGCCAGCGGGCTCCACGGGATGACCGCGACGCCCTGGTCGAGGCAGAGCGGGAGCATCTCCCGCTCCTCCTCGCGGTAGAGCAGGTTGTAGTGGTTCTGCATCGAGACGAACCGGGTCCAGCCGTGCCGCTCGGCGGCCCAGAGCGCCTTGGCGAACTGCCACGCGTACATCGAGGAGGCGCCGAGGTAGCGGACCTTGCCGGCCCGGACCAGGTCGTGCAGTGCCTCCAGGGTCTCCTCGATCGGCGTGCCCGGGTCGAGCCGGTGGATCTGGTAGAGGTCGACGTAGTCGGTGCCCAGCCGGCGCAGGCTCGCGTCGATCTCACTCATGATGTGCTTGCGGGACAGCCCGCCCCGGTTCGGCCCGGGGCCCATCCGGCCGTGCACCTTCGTGGCGATCACCACCTCGTCGCGGCGGGCGAAGTCCCTCAGCGCCCGGCCGACGATCTCCTCGCTGGTGCCGTCGGAGTAGACGTTGGCGGTGTCGAAGAAGGTGACCCCCAACTCCAGCGCCTGCTGGATGAAGGGGCGGCTCTCCTGCTCCGACAGCGACCAGGGATGCCCGCCGCGGTTGGGCTCGCCGTAGCTCATGCAGCCCAGGCAGAGCCGGGACACCTCCAGGCCGGTGGACCCGAACTTCACGTACTCCATGGGGTCCATCTCACCACCGGCGGGCGCGCGCCGCAGGCCGTCAGTCCTCGGCCGGGATCGGGTCGTCGTACTGGCCGGAGGGGCCGCTGTGCAGCTCGCCGTCCACCCGGGGCCAGGCGTTCGGGGTGCAGCCGTGCAGGCCGAGCGTCTGCTGTTCCATGACCGGCGCCGGGCCGCCGGCCCGGGGGCACAGTTCGTGGCCCCGGCCGAGCCGGTGCCCGACCTCGTGGTTGAGCAGGTACTGCCGGTAGAGGCCCAGGTCGGGGAACTGCGGCACGCCGCGCACCCAGCGGGCCACGTTGATCACCACCTGGTCGCCGTTGCGGCAGGAGGTGTAGTGGTCGGTGGTGTCGGCGCAGAGCCGGCCCCGCGTCACCGGCGTGGTCAGCTGCACCGTGAAGTCGGCCGGATCGTCGCGCCCCACCCGCTGCAGCCGCCACCGGCCGCCACCGGTCCAGCCGCGCGGATCGGCCAGCGTCGCCGCCACCTCCCGCGCGAAGCGCTCCACGTCGAGGTTGCCGATGCCGTCCTCCACGGCGACCCGGTAACGGAGCAGCTCACCACCTCGACCCGCCACCGCGCCGACGCCGGTGGCGGTGCGGAACCGGCCCGTACCCCGGTCCGGATAGCTGATGCCCGGCGGCACCCGGCCGGCGGCCGGGACCGGCGGCGCGGCGGGCGTGGTCACCGCCGGGCGGGCGGGCCCGGCGGCCGGCGCGGCGGGCCGCACGCCGGCCGCGACCAGCAGGTCCGGGTGACGTCGGGCCGCGTACCCGGCGAGGCCGGCCGCGACCAGCAGCACCACCAGGGTCAGGGTGCCGGCGCGGGACGCCCGCCGCCGTCGGTGCAGACCCCGGTCCCGCCTGCCCCGCCCGCCCACGTCGATCTCCGTCCGCCGCGCCCGCCCCGATCCGGTCAGGAGTACGGACGCCGGGCCCGGACGGATGAACGGTGAGCGCGGTCACCGGCCGGAGGCGTTCCCGCGCCGGTACCGTTCGTTGCCGGGTGCGCGACCCGCCGCCTGCCGCCAGAGAGGGAGCCACCCGTGCCGGATGCCGATCAGGCGCTCGCCGACGCCCTCGCGGCGGCCCGCGGCACCGACGTACGCGCGGCCGAGCGGGCCCTGGACCGGCTGGTCGTCGGCGACCCGCCGGACGTGGACGCGGCGCTCCTCACCCGGCTGACGCGCGGCGTGGCGCGGCTCTGGTCGCGCGGCTGGCAGCCCGTGGACCTGGAGCGGCTCGCCACCCGCCGGCTGACCCCGCGGGGCGCCCGGCTGCTCCGGGACGTGCTGGCCGCGCAGCGGCGCGCCATGCCCGACCCGGTCCCCTCCTGGTTCGACGACCAGCTCGCCGAGCTGGGCGCCCGGTGGGACGGCGATCCGGGCTGGCTGGACCGGCGCGCCGAAGGCGACCGGATCAGCGCGCTGCGGGACGCCGTCGACGCGCTCGCCCTGGTGGCGGGGTTGCCGCCGATCGCGGTGCTGCGCCCGCCGCCGGGCGGACCGGCCGCCGCCGCGCACGCCGCCGCCCCGGCGACCGGTTCACGGATGCTGGACCGGGTACGCGCGCTGCTGGCCAAGGCCGAGTCGACCACGTTCCCCGCCGAGGCGGAGGCGCTCACCGGCAAGGCGCAGGAGCTGATGGCCCGGCACAGCATCGACGCCGCCCTGCTCGACGCCGCCGCCGAGCGACCCGACCGGCCCGGCGGCGTACGGCTCGGCACCGACGCCCCGTACGCCGCGGCGAAGGCGCTGCTCATCCAGGAGGTGGCGGCGGCCAACCGCTGCGAGTCCATCTGGTCCGACGACCTCGGCTTCGCCACCGTGCTCGGCTTCCCGGCCGACCTGGCCGCGGTCGAACTGCTGCACACCTCGCTGCTGGTGCAGGCCACCGCCGCGATGCTGCGTGGCCGGGGCGAGCGCCGCAAGGGCAGCGGCCGGCGTACCAAGGGCTACGACGAGTCCTTCCTCAACGCGTTCGCGCTGCGGATCGGGGAGCGCCTGCGGTCGGCCACCGCGGCGGCGGCCGAGGAGCGGGCCGACGACCGGCTGCTCCCGGTGCTCGCCGCCCGCTCGGACGCGGTCCGGGAACGGGTCGACCAGCTCTTCCCCGGCGTCACCCGGCACCGGCTCCAGGTCCGCGACGCGGAGGGCTGGACCTCGGGCACCACGGCCGCCGACCGGGCCTCCCTCGACGCCGGCGTCCCGACGCGCCGCCCGTTGCGCGGAGGTCGCTGACTTTTCCTCGGGGAAGATGTCGGATCAGACGAACCCGCTCCGACCTGTCTGCGAGAGGCGCCACCGCCGGTGGCCCGAACCCGAGGAGTGCACCGTGAAGTACATGCTGCTGATCTGGAACCGGCCCGGCTTCGTCGAGGAGCTGTCCGAGGAGGAGCGGAACGCGATCTTCGGCGAGGTCGACGTGATCATGAAGGAGCTGACCGAGTCCGGTGAGCTGGTCGGCGGGGAGGCGCTGGCCCACCCGGCGCAGACCCGCACCGTCCGGGCCGCCGCCGGCGGCGGCACCGAGGTCACCGACGGGCCGTTCCTGGAGAGCAAGGAGCAGTTCGCCGGCTACCTGACGGTCGACTGCGAGACCCCGGAACGGGCCGCCGAGATCGCCGCGCGCTGGCCGGACGTCGCGCACGGAGTCGGCGTGCTGGAGGTGCGGCCGGTGATGGAGCAGGCCGGGACGGAGATGTGACCGACCGGGCGGTCGAGGACCTGCTGCGCGCCCTCGCGCCGCAGGTCCTCGGCGTGCTCGTCCGCCGGCACGGCCAGTTCTACGCCTGCGAGGACGCCGTCCAGGAGGCGCTGCTCGCCGCGGCGAGCCAGTGGCCCGCCCAGGGCGTGCCCGACCATCCCCGCTCGTGGCTGGTCACCGTGGCGACCCGCCGGCTCACCGACGAGTGGCGCAGCGAACGGGCCCGCCGGGACCGTGAGGTCGCCGTCGCGGTCCGGGAACCGGCGTACGCGGCGAACGCCCCGGCCGCCGACGAGGAACCGCCGGGCGAGGACGACACCCTGAAGCTGCTCTTCCTCTGCTGCCATCCGGCGCTCACGGTCAGCGCCCAGGTGGCGCTCACCCTGCGGGCCGTCGGCGGGTTGAGCACCGCCGAGATCGCCCGGGCGTACCTGGTGCCGGAGGCCACCATGAGCCAGCGGATCCGCCGGGCCAAGCAGCGGATCGAGGCGGCCGGAGCCCGGTTCGCCATGCCCTCGGTGGCCGACCGCGACGCGCGGCTGCACGCCGTGCTGCACGTCCTCTACCTGGTCTTCAACGAGGGATACACCGCCTCCAGCGGGGCCGAGCTGCACCGGGCCGAGCTGACCGGCGAGGCGATCCGGCTGGCGCGGGAGCTGCGCCGGCTGCTCCCCGACGACGGCGAGGTGGCCGGGCTGCTGGCCCTCATGCTGCTCACCGAGGCGCACCGGGCGGCGCGTACCGGCCCGGGCGGTGAGCTGGTGCCGCTGGCCGAGCAGGACCGCACCCGCTGGGACCGGGCCGGGATCGACGAGGGGGTCGCCCTGGTCACCGAGGCGCTGACCTGGTCGGCCCCCGGCCCGTACCAGGTGCAGGCCGCCATCGCGGCGGTGCACGCCGAGGCGTCCACCGCGGCCGACACCGACTGGCCGCAGATCGTCGCGCTCTACCGGGTGCTGGCCCGGCTCGCGCCGAACCCGATGGTCACCCTCAACCAGGCTGCCGCGGTGGCCATGGTGGACGGGCCGCGGGCCGGGCTCGCCCTGCTGGCGCCGCTGGACGCCGACGAGCGGACCGCCGGCCACCACCGGCTCGCCGCCGTCCGCGCCCACCTTCTCGAACTGGCCGGCGACCGGGAGGCCGCCCGCACCGCCTACCTGGCTGCCGCCCGCGCCACCGTCAGCCTGCCCGAGCGGCACTACCTGGAGGTACGCGCAGCCCGGCTGGCCGGCGACCGATGAGTTCCGCCGGCCCGGAGGGTCCACCTCGTATGGGAGAGGTCACCAGTCAACTGTCGGTGTCGCTGGACGGGTACGTCGCGGCGCCGGGGCAGAGCCGCCAGGACCCGCTCGGCCGGGGCGGCCTGCGGCTGCACGAGTGGTTGTTCGCCAGCGAGAGCTGGCGCGGGCAGCACGGGCTGGCCGGCGGGGAGCGCAACGTCGACGCCGCGCTGGTCGACGAGATGATCGCCGGAGTCGGCGCGTACGTGATGGGGCGCCGCATGTTCGGCGGCGGCGAGGGCGCCTGGGACCCGGACTGGACCGGCTGGTGGGGCGACGACCCGCCGTGGCGGGTCCCGGTCTTCGTGCTGACGCACCACCCGCGCGAGTCGCTGACGATGCGGGGCGGGACGGAGTTCCACTTCGTCACCGACGGCATCGAGGCGGCGCTGGCCCGGGCCCGCGCCGCGGCCGGCGACCTCGACGTGGCCGTGGCGGGCGGAGGCAGCGCGGTGCGGCAGTATCTCGCCGCCGGCCTGCTCGACTCAATCTGGCTGCACGTCGTGCCGATCGTGCTGGGCGGCGGCACGCCCCTCTTCGACGGCCCGCTGGACGTGCCCCTGGAACCGGTGCGGGTCGTGGCGGCCCCCACTGTGACGCACATCCGCTACCGGGTGCGCCGCTGACCCGTCGGCGTCAGAACAGCCGGCCCCGGTACGGGTGGGGCCGGCCCCACCGCTCCTCCCACTGCACGAGTTCGGCCTGCCAGACGGGAAGGTCGGGCCGGTACTCGCGGACGAGGTCGGGGTTGTCCGGGCGGCTCGCCAGGAACCGCCAGCGAGCGCAGCTCGCGACTCTGGACAGTTCGATGTGGAGCGTCTGCCACGCCGCGGGCCGGGCCGGCAAGGGGTTGCCGGCCCGGCCCGCGGACAGGGGTGGTCAGCTCTTGAAGGCGTCCTTGATCTTCTCGCCGGCCTGCTTGAGGTTGGCGGCCGCCTGGTCGTTGCGGCCCTCGGCCTCGAGGCGCTCGTCGTCGGTGGCCCGGCCGACGCCCTCCTTGACCTTGCCGGCGGTGTTCTCGGTCGCGTTGTCGATCTTGTCGTCGATGCCCATGAAAACCTCCACTCAGCAGCTTTCGGTGACGTCAGCGAAGTACCCCGACGGCCGCCCCGCGAATCCCCGGCCGTCAGGCGACCGGGCGGAAGCGCCGCAGCCGGAGGCTGTTCGCCACCACGAAGACCGACGAGAAGGCCATCGCCGCGCCGGCGATCATCGGGTTGAGCAGGCCCGCGGCGGCCAGCGGAAGGGCCGCCACGTTGTAGGCGAAGGCCCAGAACAGGTTGCCCTTGATGATCGCGAGGGTGCGCCGGGAGAGCCGGATGGCGTCGACGGCGGCCGTCAGGTCGCCCCGCACCAGGGTCAGGTCGGACGCCTCGATGGCCACGTCCGTGCCGGTGCCCATGGCCAGCCCCAGGTCGGCCTGGGCCAGCGCGGCGGCGTCGTTGATCCCGTCGCCGACCATGGCCACGGTCCGCCCCTCGCCCTGGAGGCGCTCGACCACGGCCACCTTGTCGGCCGGCAGGACCTCGGCGATCACCTCGTCGATGCCCATCTCGGCGGCCACCGCCTTCGCCACGGTGGCGTTGTCGCCGGTGAGCAGCACCGGGGTGAGCCCCAGCTCGCGCAGCCGGGCGACGGCCGCCCCGCTGGTCGGTTTCACCACGTCGGCCACCGCGAGGACGCCACGGGCCCGGCCGTCCCAGCCGGCCAGGACCGCCGTCCGGCCGGCGGCCTCCGCGCCGGTCACCGCCCGCACGACCTCCTCGGGTACGTCGAGACCGCGCTCGCGCAGCAGCCGGAGCCGCCCGACCACCACGTCGCGGCCGTCGACCGTGCCGGTCACGCCGAGGCCCTCGACGTTGGCGAAGCCGGCCACCGCGGGCAGCGGTCCCGCCGCGGCGGCGCCGTCGGCCACGGCGCGGGCGATCGGGTGCTCGGAGGCCCGCTCCAGCGCGCCCGCGAGCCGGAGCAGCCCGGCGCGGTCCTCGCCCTCGGCAGGCAGCACGTCGACAAGCGTCATCTTCCCGGTCGTGACGGTGCCGGTCTTGTCCAGCACCACGGTGTCGACCTGGCGGGTGGATTCCAGCACCTCCGGCCCCTTGATCAGGATGCCGAGCTGAGCGCCCCGCCCGGTGCCGACCAGCAGCGCGGTCGGCGTGGCGAGCCCCAGCGCGCACGGGCAGGCGATGATCAGCACCGCCACGGCGGCGGTGAACGCGGCCGTCGTGCCACCCCCGGTGCCCAGCCACCAGCCCAGCGTGCCGGCAGCAAGGGCGATCACGATCGGCACGAAGACACCGGAGATCCGGTCGGCGAGCCGCTGCACGGCCGCCTTGCCGGTCTGCGCCTGCTCCACGAGCCTCGCCATCTGCGCGAGCTGGGTGTCGCCGCCGACCCGGGTGGCCCGGACGACGAGCCGGCCGCCGGCGTTGACGGTGGCGCCGGCCACGGTGTCGCCCGGCCCCACCTCGACCGGCACGGACTCGCCGGTGAGCATGCTGGCGTCGACCGCCGAGGTCCCCTCCTCGACCACGCCGTCGGTGGCGACCTTCTCACCCGGGCGCACCACGAACCGGTCGCCGACCACGAGCTGGTCGACCGGGATCCGGGTCTCCTGCCCGCCGCGCAGCACCGCCACGTCCTTGGCGCCCAGCTCCAGCAGGGCGCGCAGGGCGGCGCCCGCGGCCCGCTTGGACCGGGCCTCGAAGTAGCGGCCGGCGAGGATGAACACCGTCACCCCGGCCGCGGCCTCCAGGTAGATGTTGCCGGCGCCGTCGGTGCGGGTGATGTCGAAGCGGAACGGGTGCGTCATCCCGGGCATCCCGGCGTCGCCGAGGAAGAGGGCCCAGAGCGACCAGCCGAACGCGGCGAGGGTGCCGAGCGAGACCAGCGTGTCCATGGTCGCCGCGCCGTGCCGCAGGTTGATCCAGGCGGCCCGGTGGAACGGCAGGCCGCCGTAGACCACGACCGGGGCGGCCAGGGTCAGCGACAGCCACTGCCAGTAGTCGAACTGCCAGGCCGGCACCATGGCCAGCACGATCACCGGCACGGTCAGCACGACCGACACCCACAGCCGGGTACGCAGCCCGCGCAGCTCGTCCACCGGCTCGGCGGTCGCACCGTCGGCGACGTGCGCGGGCGGCGGCGGGACGACGGCCGTGTAGCCGGTCTTCTCCACGGTGGCGATCAGCTCGGCCGTGGTGACCTCGTCGGCGTACCGGACGGTGGCCTTCTCGGTGGCGTAGTTGACCGTGGCCTCGACACCGTCCATCCGGTTGAGCTTCTTCTCGATCCGGGCGGCGCAGGAGGCGCAGGTCATGCCGCCGATCGCGAGTTCGATCAGGTTCGGCGCGACCGGCAGGGACTTGGCGGTTGTCATCGCGGCACCTCCGGTCAACTGTGCCCGTGCCCCGGGGCGCCGTGGCCGGCGTCCGGGGTCGGTGCGGTCGTGGGGGCCTGCGCGGCGGGCGCCGGGGTGGCCTGGTCCCCGGCCAGCACGGTGAACTCCGCGGTGTGCACCGCGTCGCCGTGCCGGAAGTCCAGGTAGAGACGGTACGCGCCGGCCGAGGGCACCTCGGCGGCGAACGTCACCGCCGGCCCGGCCGGGGTCCGCCCGTCGCCGGGCGCGCCCTCCGGGTGCACGTGCAGGTACGCGAGGTCGCCCTGGCGCAGCGCCACCAGGTGCCCGTACGCCCCGAGGTAGGGCTGGAGGTCGGTGACGGGCCGGCCGTCCCTGCTGACGGCCAGGGTGAGCCGGCTGGTCCGGCCGGGCTGCGGGGCGCCGGCGAGGGTGACCGTGTAGCCGTCGACCGTGGTGCTGGTCACCGGCGCCGGGAGCGGCCGGTGTTCCAGCGCGCCGGGGACGGTGACGTCGACCCCGAGGGTGAGCGGCTCGCCGCCGGTCGGGGTGAAGTCGGCGAACGCCCGCCAGACGCCGGGCCCGGCGAGCGGCGAGGCGACCCGCCAGGTGCCGTCGGCGGCCAGTTCCGGGTGGACGTGCCGGAAGCCGGAGAGGTCGCGGCGGGCGACGATCAGGTGCATGCGCTTGTCGTGCGCCACGTCGTAGCGGGTGACGGGCCGGCCGTCGGGGCCGGTGATCCGGAAGGCGAACTCGCCCGTGGGGGCGGTCACGGGCTGGAGCGTGTAGCCGCGGTCGGAGACGAGCAGCCCGCCGGGCAGGTGGGCGGTGGCGGTGGCGGCGTGGCCCCCGTCACCGTGGTCGGTTCCGCCGGAGTCGTGGCCGGCGTCGGTGGCGTCGTGGCGGGTCTCGGCGGCCGGGGTGACGGGGCCGGCCAGGTGGCCGACCCCGTACGCCGTGCCGAACACCGCCGCGAGCCCGAGGGCGAAGCCGCTCAGCTTCGTCGCCGTGTTCATGGGGTACCTCGGTTCCTTCGGGTCCGCGGACCCGTCACGCCCCGACGAGGTCGTAACCGGCCTCGTCGACGGCGGCGCGGACGGTGTCCGTGTCCAACGGGCTCTCACTGGTGACGGTGACCCGGCCGGAGGCCAGGTCGACCTGGACGTCGGTGACGCCCGGCAGCGCGCTCACCTCGGTGCTGACCGAGTTGACGCAGTGCCCGCAGGTCATGCCCTGAACCTGGTACGTGGTGGTGACCATCGCGAATCTTCCCTTCCGCCGCTGTCGTTACCGTTACCCGGTGGGGGTATCGGCTACTGAGAGGACCGTACCATACCCCCGAGGGGTACGGTATCCTCGACGTCATGACCGCACCGACGACCCCGACCCGGGGCTACACCGCCAGCAAGGACCAGCTCCTCGCGCGGCTCCGCCGTATCGAGGGCCAGGTCCGCGGCATCGAGAAGATGGTCGAGGACGACCGCTACTGCATCGACGTGCTGACCCAGATCTCCGCCATCCAGGCCGCGCTGGACAAGGTCGGCCTCGGCCTGCTCGACGGGCACGCCCGGCACTGCATGCACGAGGGCGCCGCCGAGGGCCGTGCCGACGAGATGGCCACCGAGATGATGGCCGCCGTCGGCCGCCTCATGAAGCGCGGCTGACCGGGACGTTCGGCCCCCGCGTCGGGTCCATCGGCCCGGCGCGGCGAATCCCCCGCCGACGTACGTTCGAGGTGGCGACCGGGACCGGCGCCGGTGACGGCACCGGACCGGCCGACCCTCAGGACACCCGATCGGAGGGCGGCCGAGATGATGTGGAACGGCCCGATGATGGGCTGGATGTGGACCTGGTCGTTGCTGGGACTGCTGGTGCTGCTGGGACTGGTCTGGCTGGTGTTCCGGCTCACCGGATATCCCGCGGGGGCCCTGCCGTCCTCGGCCCGTCGCATCCTCGACGAGCGGTACGCCCGCGGGGAGATCGACGAGGAGGAGTACCGCCGCCGTCGCGCCGGCCTGGGCTGACCGGTTCGGCCACCGGGCCGGGCCTGCGAGGGCCCGCGCCGGCGGGCGGTCCGGCGGGCCGGGAGCACGGAGGCCGCATCGTGACACTCCGCAGCGTGACGGCGGATCTCAAACGCGATGCTGGTCACGCAGGGCGAGGACGAATTCTCGCTATTGGTCGGCTTCCGGACGTAGAACAGCGGTAGGACTCTCGGGTAACCTCGCTGCCGGTCACCGCCGAAGGCGCGCACCGGCGCCAGCGGTGCCGCCGCCCAATCGCCCGCGGGCGAACCGGGGAACCAGGTACATGGGGTGAATCCGCGCGAGCGGTAGGGACCACTTCCGTCCCGAACCCGTCAGCTAACCCGGTCGGCGGCCGACGGAAGGGAACACTGTGACGGCACCCCTGCGCCGCTGGCTCACCCCCGTGGTGGCCATGCTGGCCGCGCTCACCGTGCTGGTGGGTCCGACCCCGGCGACGGCCGCTCCGAGCACCCCCACTCCCTCGGGGCACTCCGAGGAAGAGGACGACCCCCTCATCACCGAGGCCATCGACGCCGCCAACCGGGCCTACCTTCAGGCCAAGTCGAAGCTGGACAAGTCGCGCAAGCGCCAGCTCCAGCTCGCCCTGGAGGTGAAGGCGGCACAGAGCGAACTCGACGCGCTGAGCCCGCAGGTGGCCCAGATCGCCGCGCAGTCCTACCGGACCGGCCGGATCGGCGCCATGGCCATGCTGATGGAGAGCAACACCCCGGACTCGTTCGTCCGGCGGGCGGCCGCCCTGGACGAGCTGAACCTGCTGAACTCGCAGAAGCTCGCCGCCATCAACGCCGCAAAGACCCGCGCCGAGCAGGCCAAGATCGCGCTCGACGTCGAGGTGCGCGAGCAGGAGAAGCAGAAGAACGCGATGGCCCGCGAGAAGGCCGAGACGGAGAAGGCGCTGAAGCTGGTCGGCGGGATCGGCTTCACCGGCGGCCTGGTCTCGGCCACCTCGCCGGTCGCCCGGATCGGCCCGGGCCGCACCTCCGACGGCGACTGGAAGCCGGAGTCGTGCAGCGAGAACGACCCGACCACGTCGGGCTGTGTCACCCCGCGCACCCTGCACGCGTACAAGGAGGTCAAGCGGGCCGGCTTCAACCGCTTCGTGGGCTGCCACCGGAACGGCGGGCCGTTCGAGCACCCGAAGGGCCGGGCCTGCGACTGGTCGCTGCAGAAGAGCGGCTTCTCCTCGTGGCGCACCAAGGACCAGCGGATGTACGGCAACAACGTCGCCGCCTTCCTCATCCGCAACGCCGACCGGCTGGGCATCTACTACGTGATCTGGAACCGGCAGATCTGGTTCCCGGCCACCGGCTGGAAGTCCTACAGCGGGCCCTCCGACCACACCGACCACGTGCACATGTCGCTGCTCTGACGGCGTACGCCGAAAGGGGCCGGCCCGCGATGCGCGGGCCGGCCCCTTCGACGTTGTCGGGCGGTGGGTCAGCCGGCGAGCGCCGGGTCCACGGGCGCGGCCGGGGCCGGCACCGGGGCGGCGGCCGGGGCCTGCGCCACCGTGCGCACCTCGCCGGCGCTGAGCCGGTACGACAGGCCGACCACCATGCAGCGCCCGGCGGCCACCGCGTCGGCGAGGACGGTGGACCGGGCCAGCAGCGCCTCCACGGTCTGCGCGATGTGGACGTCGACGATCCCGTCGAGGTCCTCGACGCCCTCCCGGCCGGCCCGGAGCAGGCTGGGCGCGACGGCGTCCACCACCGCGCCGAGATGCCCGGACGGCGACGTGCCGGTGCGGACCGCCTCGCGGGCGGCCTGGACGGCGCCGCACGAGTCGTGGCCGAGCACCACCACGAGCGGGGTGCCCAGCACGGTCACCGCGTATTCGACGCTGCCGAGCACCTCGGGGCCGGCGGTGTGGCCGGCGGTGCGGACCACGAAGAGATCACCGAGGCCCCGGTCGAAGATGATCTCGGCGGCGAGCCGGGAGTCGGAGCAGCCGACGATCACGGCGAACGGGTGCTGGCCGTCGGCGACCACCGTCCGGTGCCCGGCGTCCTGATTCGGATGGCGCGGTACGCCGGTGACGAACCGGTGGTTACCGGCGTAGAGCTCGGCGAGCGCCTGCTCGGGAGTGGTCGGCGACACTGGTCCTCACCTCGTCCTCGCGCGAAAACGCCCTGGTCAGCCGGCTGGCGACGGAGGCGGCCTCGGCACCCACGGTCACATGCAGCCAAAGGTACGTCAAGATTTACGTGATACGCATTTCATACGTTGCGCGGACCTTGACGGCGGCCCCGGGCAGCCGCCTCGACAGGACCGGGAAACGCGGGACCCATACGATGACCATCATGGCGACGACACCGGGTGCGAGAGGCAGCGGCCGGAACTGGACCTTCCTCACCAACCACGGGCACGTGCTTTTGGCCATCGCCCGCAATCCCACCGCCCGGCTCCGGGACGTGGCCGACGAGGTGGGGGTCACCGAACGGGCCGCCCAGGCGATCGTCGCCGACCTGGAAGCCGGTGGCTACCTCCGACGCACCCGGGTGGGCCGGCGCAACGAGTACACGATCAACGCGGCCGGGCACTTCCGGCACCCGGCCGAGGCCGACCAGCAGGTGGGTGCCCTGCTCGCCCTCTTCACCGCCGAGCCGCTGGCGGAGCCGGCCGCCGAGAGCTGACCGCGCCTCGCGTACGCCCGTCACCGCACGGACGGCGCGGCGACGGTAATCTCACCGCGTGCGCGACAGCTTGCGGCCGGACGGGACGACGGAGCGCGTCCGGACCGGACACCGGATCCGATCCGTCCTCTCCGGGGCGGCGGTCGCCGCCCTGCTCGGCGGAGTCCTGGCGGTGCCCGCGCCCGCCGTGGCGGCCCCGAAGTGCGGCCCGCCCGGCGGCCCCGCCCCGACCGAGGCGCCCTGGGCGCTCAACCGGCTCGACCCGGCCGCGGCCTGGCGGGTCACCAAGGGGCAGGGTGTCACCGTCGCCGTCATCGACTCCGGCGTCTCCCCCACCCACCCGCTGCTGCGCGGCCGGGTGCTCCCCGGGGAGGACTTCAACCACCTGGTCAAGCTCGGCGGCCAGTGCGACCTGGTCGGCCACGGCACCCTGATCGCGGGCATCATCGCCGGCCGGGAGGGCACCGGCACGCCGTACACCGGGATCGCGCCGGAGGCCAAGATCCTGCCGGTCCGTGTGCTGGCCGACAACCAGAAGGCCTTCGACGAGTCGATCCCCGCCGAGATCGGCAAGGCCATCAGGTGGGCGGCCGACCACGGCGCCGACGTGATCAATCTCTCCCTGGTGACGCTCGACGACCCGGCGCTGCGGCAGGCCGTCGACTACGCGCTCGGCAAGAACGTGATCCTGGTGGCCGCCGCCGGCAACCGGCAGGAGAACCAGCAGGACCAGCCGGCGTACCCGGCCTCGTATCCAGGGGTCATCGCGGTCGCCGGGGTGGACGAGAGCGGCGGGCACGTCGGCAGCTCGGTCACCGGCGACTATGTGGACATCGCGGCGCCCGGGCTGAACATCGTCGGCCCGGCCCCGCAGGGCCCCGGCTACCGGGCCGAGCCGCAGGGCGGCACCAGCTTCGCCACCGGCTACGTCTCCGGCGTCGCCGCGCTGGTGCGCGCCGCGCACCCGGACCTCAGCCCGAAGGACGTGGCGTTCCGGCTCACCCGCACCGCCGACAACCCGCCCGACGGGCACAACGCGCTGGTCGGCTACGGGGTGGTCAACCCGTACCGGGCGGTGACCAGCCTGCTGGGCACCCGCAGCGACCCGCCGCTGGGTGCGATGCCGGCGCCCGCGCCCCACGACGATCCGCTGGCCTGGCAGCGCACCGTGGCGATCTGGGCCGCCGTGATCGGCGCGGTGCTGGCCGGAGCCCTGCTGGCGCTGCGGCCGATCCTCGTGCGGGGCCGCCGGCGCGGCTGGCGGCCCGGCCGCCGGAGCGCGCCGCAGGACGCCTGAACGGCTGCGTCCGCTCGGCGCCGGGCCGAAGCCCGGACCTGCCGGCCGCGTCCGGTCGACGCCGGGCCGGAGCCCGGACCTTGGGCCCGGAAAAGCACCACGGCCCCGACCCCGGCGTGAGCCGGAGCGGAGCCGCAGCGGATCGGTCGGGTCAGCCCCAGACCTTCGAGTTGCTCATCTCGGTGGTCATGTAGTTCTCGCGCGCGATGCCCACCGCGCCGCCGATCTCGTTCAGGACCTTGTTGATGTCCCGCACGGCGGCGTCCCACTGAGCCTGGTGCTGCTCGTAGGCCACGCGGTCCTGGCCCTCCCACTCGAGCTTGCTCAGCATCGAGCGCAGCGTGTCCAGCTTCTCGTCGATGGTCCGCGAGATGGCCTGCATCTGCTGGTTGCTGCTCTCGAGGACAGCGTAGTCAACCTTGATGCTCATCGATTCCTCCTCTGCCTGTCTTCGCGGATCACGGGTTGAGAGCAGAGTGGAACTTGTCCAGCATCTGCTGCTGCTCTTCGTCGTTGACCTGGTGCGTCGTGCCGGACTTGTCAAGCAGGTCGGCGATGTTGTCCATCGCCGTCAGCAGCTTGTTCGTGTCCTCGTTCCAACGCAGCATCAGGTTCTGGAAACCCGTGGACGCGCCGCCCTTCCAGGCCATGGCCAGGTCGTCGACGACATTCCACAGCTTCTTGAGCTCACCGTCGACGTCGCTGCGCGTGGACCGCACGTCACTCGCGGCGGTGTGCAGGCTCGCTGCACTGACCTCGAACGCCATGCTTCACACCCTTCCGTCATCTCTGTGGCGGCGGATCCGCCGCGCCCTCCCCCGCGGCAAGGCGTACGCACCCCACCGACGGACACTTCAATCGAACCGTAGCGGACGACGTCCAATCCGCGCAGCCCTGCTTCCCCATGGCGCACAACGCCGTCCGGCGTCAGACCGTACGACGTGGACGGTCACGGGCGCCAGCCGCCGCTCAGGACGGTCGTCGATACGACCTCACGTGCATCACCACGCCGAAGACCAGCACCACCACCAGCAGCGCCACGAACAGCCAGAGCACCGGCTTGTCGAGCGCCCGGTCGAGCAGCACCGGGATCAGCGCCGCGACCCCGGTGAGCAACACCACTTCGGCGGCCCGCTTCGCCCAGGCGGCGCGGGACAGCTGGGCGACCAGCGCCAGCCCGAGAAACACCGGCACGGTCACCAGGAAGTACACGAAGAGCGCCAAGGTCACCGCGGACCCCCTTCCCCCGTCACTGGTAGAACTTGGAGTCCTGCACCCAGTCGATCTTGATGTCCTTGATGTCCGGGTCCTGACCGGTGGCCGCCCAGCCGGGCCGGGAGTCCGACACGAAGGCGAACCTGTCGTTGCCCTGGAAGCCGGCCATGACGGCAGAGAAGACCGCACTGATGTCACCGAAGACCAGCGCCAGGATCGCGGCGCTCGCCACCATCCCGGCCACGCCGATCGCCTCGGCGATGGGCGCGGTCGGCGGGAACGCCTGGAGGGCCACCGACGCGATCACCGCGATGAGGATCGGGATGAGCGCGTCGACCAGCGCGTTCACCGCGTCGTTGAAGGCGTCCCGGGCGGAGGTCAGGGTGTCCTTGTTGGCGTTGAACGCCTCGGCCAGCGAGTTGATCTCGGCCCCGAGCTTGCGGAGGAAGAGGTCGAACGCGTCCCGGTCGTCGAAGTCCCACTCGGCGTCCGACGGCGGGACCTGCTCCAGCGCCGCGCCGAACTGGTCGCCGCCGAGCAGCCGCGCCGCGTCGCCCCACTCCTTGATGGACTTGTTGACCTCGTCGTTGTCGAACGTCTCCAGGTAGGCGATGGCGGCGCCCAGCGCCCCGGCGAACACCAGCCACATCCAGTTGGCCCGGGCCGCCGGCAGCAGGCCGCGCACCGGCGCCGTCGCGGCGGCGACCGTGTGCGTGCCGGTCACCGTCCCGGCCGCGTTGGCGATCAGGATCTCCGACATCAGCTGCTCTCCCCGTCCACCCGGCCGGTCACTTGACCACCCAGGGCTGGTCCGACTTCTCCCAGTTCTTGGCGGTCTGCTCGAGCTGCTCGGCCGCCTTGTGCAGGTGCTCGATGCCCGTCTTGACGTTCTTGAGGTGACCGTCCACCGAGGCGTTGTGCGCCTGCACGGTCGCGCCGCCGAAGAGGGTCAGCGCGCCGTCCGGCAGCTTCACGCTCTCCAGCAGCGACTGCACGTTGCGCAGGTACTGGATCGGGCCGTCCGGAGCGTCGAGCTTCTTGCTCGCCTTGCGGATCGCGTCGACGTCGACCTTGTTCGCCACCGCGTCTCCTCCCTGGTCAGCGGCGCAGGCCGCGGGTCGGGTCGGTCAGGTCCACCCCGAACTGGCGGAACCAGTCCTCCGGGGTGAGGTTGCCCGCCTGCGCCCGACGGACCAGGTCCGAGCCGCCGAGCATCTCGGTCATCAGCTCCTGCTGCCGCTCGGCGAACGCCGCGTACGCCGCGTCGATCGCGGCCTGGAGCGACTCGGCCAGGGTGAAGCTGTCCAGCCGCATGGCCCGGGCGTTGACGTCGATGCCACCGACCTTCATGTCACCGTCGACCGTCACCTTGACCAGGCCGTCCGGGCTCTCCCCGGTCACCCGCAGTTCGGCCCGCTGCTGCTGGAACTCCGCCAGCCGGCGCTGCTGCTCCTGCGCCTGGCGCAGCAGGCTCTCCACGGCGCCACCCGCGCCGCCGTAACCCCACGAGGTGCTCACGACTGTCCTCTCCTCAGATCGACGGTCGGGCCGACGCTACCGGACCCGGTCATCCGACGTCCGCCCCCGTCAGGCGGGCTCCGTCCAGGCGGTCTGGATGAGCTGCTGGCCGTCCCGCCGGCGCACCAGGGTGCCCCGGCCCGGCGGTTGCGGGCTCGGCCGCAGGTTGCCGAAGACGGCACCCTCCTCGCGGCTGCCGGACATCAGCAGGCCCGGCGAGTCCAGCTCGCGCAGGCGTTGCAGCACCGGCTCGTAGAGGGCGCGGGCCACACCACCCACCCGGCGGGTGATGATCAGGTGCAGGCCGATGTCCCGCGCCTGCGGCAGCAGCTCGTGCAGGGCGCTGAGCGGGTTGTTGCCGCCGGACGCGACCAGGTCGTAGTCGTCCACCAGGATGTAGAGCTCCGGGCCCTTCCACCAGCTCCGGTCGCGCAGCTGCGCGGTGGTCACGTCCGGCCCCGGCAGCCGGTTCTGCAGGGCGCTGCGGATCGAACCGAGGCCCTGGCTGAAGACCTGGTTGGACGGCGCGTAGTCGAGCAGGTGGTCGCCCTCCACGGCACCGAGCAGGCCGCGCCGGTAGTCGGCGATGACCAGCCGGGCCTGGGCCGGGGTGTACCGCTCGGCGATGCCCCGGGCGATCAGCCGCAGCAGGTTGGTCTTGCCGCACTCGGCGTCGCCGAACACGGTCAGGTGCGGCTCGCTCGTCAGGTCCAGGTGGACCGGGGCGAGCGCCGACTCGTTGACGCCGATCGGGATGCCCGGTGCCGACCGGTCGATCACCTTCGCCAGCTCGGCGACCGTCAGCTTGCGCGGCAGCAGCCGTACCTTCGGCGCCGGGCGGCCCGGCCAGTTGGCCGCGACGTGCCCGGCCAGGGCGACCGACGCCTCAGTCAGGTCCTCGATGTCGCGCTTGCCGTCGATCCGCGAGATGCCGGTGAGGAAGTGCAGCTTGTCGCGGGTCAGGCCGCGACCGGGCGTGCCGCCCGGCACGTTCTGCGCGGCCCGCCGGTCGATCTCCGACTCCGCCGGGTCGCCGAGCCGCAGCTCCAGCTTCGTGCCGAGCAGGTCCCGCATGTTGATCCGGATCTCCGCCCACCGCACGGCGGTGACCACCACGTGTACGCCGAAACCGAGCCCGCGGTTGGCCAGGTTGGTGATGGTCTGCTCCAGCTCCTCGTACTCCTGGCGCAGCGTGTTCCAGCCGTCGACCACGAGGAAGACGTCGCCGAACGGGTCGTCGGCGAACTCACCGGCCGCCCGCCGCCGGCGGTAGCTGGCCACCGAGTCGATGCCGTGCTGGGTGAACCGGTTCTCCCGCTCGTCGATGACGGCGACCACCTCGGCCACGGTCCGGCGGACCGCCTCGACGTCGCGCCGCCCGGCCACCCCGGCGGTGTGCGGCAGCCCGTCCAGGCTGCGCAGCGCGCCACCGCCGAAGTCGAGGCAGAAGAACTGCACCTCGCGCGGGGTGTGGGTGAGCGCCAGCGAGGCGAGCATCGTGCGCAGCATGGTGCTCTTGCCGCTCAGCGAGGCGCCGACGATCACCACGTTGCCGCCGGCACCGGACAGGTCCACCATCATCGGGTCTCGGCGCTGCTCGTACGGGCGGTCGACGATGCCGACCGGCACGGTGAGGCGGCCCCGCCCCGGCCAGTTCGCGGTGGTCAGGCCGAACGTCGGGTGCACGCTCAGCGGCGGCAGCAGCTCGGCCAGGCCCGACGGCTCGGCCAGCGGCGGCAGCCAGACCTGGTGCGCCGGGCGGCCCTGCCCCTTGAGGCGGTCGATCAGCACGTCCAGCATCGCCACGGCCTTGCCGTCGCCGGTCTGCTCCGGCTCGGGCGCGGTCTCGGCCGGGCTCGGCAGGGCCGGCGCCGGCACGTAGTCGATGCCGTACGGGACGATCCGGCGCTGCACCTGCGCCCGGACCGAGCGCTGCACCTGCCCCGGCGCGCGGTACGGGCCCGAGACGTAGGCGGCGCGGAACCGGAGCATGGTGGCGGTGTCGGTCTTCAGGTAGCCGTGACCGGGCGCGCTCGGCAGCTCGTACGCGTCCGGCACGCCGAGCACGATCCGGCTCTCCACCGCCGAGAAGGTGCGCAGGCCGATCCGGTACGACAGGTGGGTGTCGAGGCCGCGCAGCTTGCCCTCCTCCAGCCGCTGGGAGGCCAGCAGCAGGTGGACGCCGAGCGACCGGCCGAGCCGGCCGATCATCACGAAGAGGTCGATGAAGTCGGGCTTCGCGGCGAGCAGCTCGGAGAACTCGTCACAGATGATGAGCAGGCTGGGCATCGGCTCCAGCGGCTCGCCCGCGGCCCGGGCCTTCTCGTAGTCGTAGCGCGAGACGTAGTTGCCGGCCGCCCGCAGCACCTCCTGGCGGCGGTTCATCTCGCCGGCCAGCGCGTCCCGCATCCGGTCGACCAGCGGCAGCTCGTCGGACAGGTTGGTGATGACCGCGCTGGTGTGCGGCAGCGCGTCCAGCGAGGCGAAGGTGGCGCCGCCCTTGAAGTCGACCAGGACGAAGTTGAGCTCCTCCGACGAGTGGGTCACGGCCAGCGCCCCGACGACCGTACGCAGGAGCTCGCTCTTGCCGGAACCGGTCGCGCCGATGACCAGGCCGTGCGGGCCCATGCCCTCGTGCGCGGACTCCTTGAAGTCCAGCTCGACCACGTTGCCGTCCGGTCCGACGCCGAGCGGGATGCGCAGCCGGTCCCGGTGGCTGCGCGGCCGCCAGGTCTGCTGGGTGTCCACGGTGGCCGCGTCGCCGATGCCGAGCAGGTCCGGCAGCTCCATGCTGCGGGCCAGCGGCTCCTCGGTGCTGGCGCCCTGCTGCTGGGAGAGCCGGTAGGGGGCGATCTGCCGGGCCAGCCCCTCGGCCGCCGCCATGGTGAGCCGGTCCGGCCGGCCCAGCCGGGAGGTGGCCGTGCCGCGGACCAGGTCGAGCCCGCTGCCGTTGCCGGTGTCCAGGCAGAGCAGCCAGCGGCCCGCGTCGCGGGGCACCGTGCCGGAGAGGTCGATCACCGTGGCGCCGAGCAGGCCCGGACCCATCAGCGCGCAGGTCGACGACACCTCGCCGCCGTCGAGCACCACCACGAGGTGCGGCGCCGTGGTGAGCGGCTTCGCCTCCGGGGCGAACCGGGGCCTCCCGCCCAGCTCGTTGGCGAGCGCCGCCTCCGCCTCGGCCAGGCTGGCGAAGACCATCCGGCGGGCGCCCGCCGCGTCCGTACGCCCCGGGTGCTGGGCGTGCGGCAACCACTTCACCCAGTCCCACACCGGCTGCCGGTCCGGCGCGGCCACCACGGCCACCAGGAGGTCGTCCGGCGCGTGGAAGGTGACCAGCTGGCCCAGCGCGGCCCGGGCCAGGTCGAGCACCGGCTCCCGGTCGCCGCGCAGCGCGATCCGGCTGAACGCGCGCAGCGACAGCGCGGTGGGCAGGTCCGGCACGCTGGAGTGGGCCCGCACGAACCGGCGCAGCGCGATAGCGCTCATCGGCTCCAGGTCCTCCACCGGCTTGGTCTCCGGCGGCACGATCTCCACGGCCAACCGCTGCGGGCCGAGCGCGATCCGCACCTCGCCGAAGTCGTCCTCGGTGATCCGCCGCTCCCACAGCCGGCGCGAGGCGGCGACCGACCAGAGCGCGTCCGGCTCCGGGTGCCGCCACGTCATCGCGGCGCGCTGCTGCTCCGCGGCGCGCCGGGTGCGCTTGCGCATCTGGGCCAGGTAGCGCATGTAGTCGCGCCGCTGGGCGTTCAGCTCGGCCTTGTCGTTGCCGCCGTTGCCGAGCGTGCCGACCGCCATGCCCAGCATCGACACGCCGAACAGGCCGCCGGCCACGTACGTCATCATGCCGCCGCCGCGGCCGGCGTAGAGGAAGGCCATCGCGCCGACGCCACAGAGCATCGGCAGGATCATCAGCACCTGACCCATGCCCTTGGCCTGCGGCTCCGGCAGCTCGGGCGGGGACTCCAGCAGCACCTCCCCGCGCGGCAGCGCGGGCCCCGGTTGACGCGGAAGCCGGCGGAACACCACCGTGCTCACGGCTGTCTCCTCCCCAGAAGCGGCCCTGCTCGTCATCGGCCGACGCACCCGAGTCGTCGGGTGGGCAACCTGTGCGACCGCCATCGTAGGTAATCTCCCGGAGGCGCCGTGGACCCACGGGGGCGGCGCGGGCGGCCGAGGTGGATCGTAGGCGAGCACGAGGAGGCCACTGTGGCGACGAAAACGGCGACCGGCGGACTGAGCCGGATCACCATCGTGGCGCCGCGGACCAGGATGGATCTGGCGTTGCCGTCCGACGTGCCGCTGGCCGACCTGCTGCCGACGCTGCTGCGTTACGCCGGCGAGGATCTCGCCGACGAGGGCGTACGGCACGGCGGCTGGAGCCTGTCCC
Organism: Micromonospora sp. NPDC005707; assembly: GCF_040631005.1. NCBI lineage: Bacteria > Bacillati > Actinomycetota > Actinomycetes > Micromonosporales > Micromonosporaceae > Micromonospora > Micromonospora sp. NPDC005707. The sequence goes on along the minus strand of NZ_JBEXYR010000004.1, from coordinate 209,156 downwards.
GGCTCGGCGGGCAGCCGCTCGACGGCGGCCGCACCGCCGCGCAGCTCGGCGTCCGCGACGGCGAGGTGCTCTACTTCAACCCGCGCGCCGCCGCCGCGCCCGAGATCGTCTTCGACGACGTGGTGGACGCGGTCGCCACGTCGACCAACCAGCGGGCCGGCGCCTGGCAGGTCGGCACCACCCGGGCGTTCTCGGTGCTCCTCGCCGGGGCCGCGCTGGCGGCCGGCGCGGCGGCCACACTGTTCGCCGGGCCACCGCAGCTGCCCGGCGCGCTCGCCGCGCTGGTGGTGGCGGTCGCGCTGCTGGTCAGCGCCGCGGTGCTCTCCCGGGCGGCCGGTGACAGCCGGACCGGCGCCGTGCTGGCCATGGGCGGCCTCGGCTACGCCGCGATCGGCGGCCTGCTGGTCCTCGCCGGGGACCGGCCGCTCGCCGAGCTGGCCAGCCCCCACGTGCTGCTCGCCGCGACCGCGGTGGTGCTCTTCGGAGCGGTCGCCGCGCTGGCCGTCGGGGACCGGCTGCCGCTCTTCCTCGGCGCCGTCGGGGTGGGCGTGGCGGTCGGCTTCGGCGCGGCCCTCTGCCTGGCCTTCGACATGGGGGCGGCGGCCGCCGCCGCGGTGGTGGCGACGGTGGCGTTCGGCGCCCTGCCGGCGCTGCCCATGATCTCCTACCGGCTGGCCCGGCTGCCGGTGCCGTCGATCCCGACCGGCCCCGACGACCTGAAGAGCGACACCGAGTCGGTGGACGGCCCGCAGGTGCTGCGCAACAGCGAGCGCGCCGACGCGTTCCTCACCGGTCTGCTCTGGACGGTCTCGGTGCTGGTCCTCGGCGGCGAGGTGGTGCTCGCCGACAACGGCCGCCTGCCGGCGGTGCTGCTCTGCCTGGTGCTGGCCCTGCTGGCGCTGCTGCGGGCCCGCCCGTTCCTCGGTCGCGCCCAGCGCACCCCGGTGCTCCTCGCCGGCACCCTCGGCCTCGGGCTGGCCGCCGCGGCCACCTTCGGCGCCAACCCGCTCCCGGTCCGACTCGGGATGATCCTGGGTGGCCTGCTGGTGGTCGCCGTGATCAGCCTGATCTACGGGCTCACCGTGGCGGGCAAGCGGATCTCGCCGGTCTGGGGCCGCACCCTCGACATCGTCGAGATCCTGCTGATCGTCGCCCTGGTGCCGCTGGCCGTCTGGGTGTGCGGCCTCTACGGCTGGATCGTCAACCTTCGACCGTGACGGTGCCCATCGCGGTGCCCACCGGCGCCGTGGCGTAGACGGCCGGGCCGTGCTGCCCGTCCAGCGGGCGGGTCGGCACGCCCGAGCGGCGGGCCACGTCCCGGACCGCCTTCACCAGCGCCTCGGCGTGACCGTCCATGGCCGCCACCCGCAGCAGCGGCGGAAGCTGCCGACCGCCGGGGAGCACCACGGCCGCGACCGTGTGCGAGGGGGCGGAGGTGGCCGTCACCGCGTCCACCAGCGCGCCCAGCGAGCCGCCGGGACGGACCCGCAGCGCCAGGCAACGCTGGGTCCAGCCGCCGCCGCGCAGGCTGCTCCAGCTCTCCACCGGTGGCTCCGGGGCCAGGTCGAGCCCGGCGCCGGAGACCACCGCCGCGTGCAGCTCGTCCCGGCCGAGCACCCGGTGACCGAGGCCGGCGGCGTTGAGCGCCTTGCCGAGCCGGCCGACGCCGGCCGCGACCGTGCGGTGCACGCCGTGCATGCCGCCGCCCCGACTCACCGTCTCGGCGCGGGCGTCGGCGACCGACAGGCGCAGCGCCACCCAGACCGTGCGGTGCGCGGCCGGGGGCGCGCCCGGCGCCGGATACCAGACCAGGGTGTGCGAGACGACCTGCGTCTGGGTGACCGGCCCGCTGAAGTCGGCGAGCACCGCGAGCGCCCGGTCCACCAGCGCCGCCTCGATCGACCCGGCCGGGGTGCCGGGCCGGCCGGTCAGCGCGACGGCGGCGAACCAGCCCCGGTCGTCCTGGCCGATGCCGAGCCGGGTGCCGCGTTCGGTCAGCTCGACGACGGACAGCTCCGGGGCGAGCGCGGCCAACCGGGGGTCGCCGGCCGGCGCCGCACCCCGGGCCGCGTTCCGGCGGCGGCGCAGCCGGCGGCGGAGCGTCAGGTCCTCGTACCACCAGCGGCCGCCGCGCCGGGCGAAGGCGGCCACCACGGCCAGCAGCGCCAGCGCGGCGACGGCGGCGAGCAGCCAGGACGGACCGCCGGTGGCGAACCAGACGGCGAGAGCGGCGCACTCCAGCACCACGAGCTGGCCGACGACGACCGGGCCGAGCCGGCCGCGCCGGCGCCGGTCGGCCGGGGTGACCGGTCGGTCCGCCGGCACGGCGGAGGCGGTGGCCGTACGACCGGGTGGCGCCTGGACCTGGGTCATCGGTGAGCGTCCCTTCTGGACATCCTGGGCATCCGCCGGTGCGGTGCGTCGCCGGGGGGCGGGCGGGGTCCCGGTGAACCGTCGACGGCCCCTTATCGTAGGGAAGCCCGCGGCGGAGTTCGGACCTGATCGCCGCGGACCCACCCCTGCCGGAGGTTAGTCATGCGGACCCGCCGCGATCAGGTGCAGGCGTACCGCTTCGTCACCCGCCGGATCGTCTCGGCGCTGCTCTCCGGCGACCCGGAGACCAACGACCTGCCGATGCGGCGCCTCGGCATGGCGGTGTTCGGCAGCGTCATCGCGGCCGCCGTCGTGCTCGGCGGCGCGGGGGCGTACGGGCAGTTCACCAGCAACTCCGCCCCGCTGGAGCCGAACACGCTGGTGATCGAGCGGGAGACCGGGGCGACGTACGTCTTCACCGACGACAAGGTGCTGCACCCGACGCTCAACTACGCCTCGGCGCGGCTCATCCTCAACGACGCCGGTGCGCCGGTCCGCACCATGTCCCAGGCCTCGATCAAGGACCGGCCGCGGGGCCGGGCGGTCGGCATCGTGGGCGCCCCGGACGCCGTGCCGGACCGGAAGTCGCTGGTCGGCCTCCCCTGGTCGGTGTGCGACGTGCCCGACGCGAACGACCCGGAGCGCTCCACCACCCGCCTGGTGATCGACCGGCCGCTGCCCGGCGGCACCCCGCTCACCGACCGCGCGGTCCTGGTCAAGCTGAACGACGCGCGCTACCTGCTCACCGGCGGTGCGCGGCTGCGGGTGGTCGGTGACGAGCAGGCGCTGGTGGCGTTGAAGATGGCCGGGGCGGCCACCCTGACGGTCGGGCAGCAGCTGCTCAACGCGGTGCCGGTCGGCCCGGCGCTGCGCAAGCCGACCATCGACGGGGAGGGCGGCCCGAGCGGGCTGACGGTGGGCGACCGTCCGGCCCGGGTCGGGCAGGTCTACCGGGCCGCCGGCCAGTACTACGTGCTGGCCAAGCAGGGCCTGGTGGCGATCCGGGAGGTCACCGCGCTGCTGCTGCTCGGCGGCGGCGGCCAGGTCACCGACATCACGCCGGACCAGGCCGGTCAGCTCCTCACCGACCAGCGGCTGGAGGCCGAGGGCCTGCCGGACCGGCTGCCCACCCTGCACGAGGTCCGCGCCGGGCGGACGGTGCTCTGCGCCACGTACCGCTCCGGGCCGACCGGCCAGCCGACCACCACGCTGGAGGTCTTCGACCAGCCGCCGGCCGAGCTGACCGCGGCGACCGGCGTGGCGGCGCGGCAGAGCGACCGGGACGCGGTCCGGACCGCCGAGAGCGTGCTGCTGCCCGGCGGCAAGGGCGTGCTGGTGCAGGCCACCGCCGGGGAGACCGGCAAGGCGGCGGCCGGCTCGACGGTCTACCTGATCACCGCGCAGGGCGTCCGTTACCCGCTCGGCACCGCCTCCGGCGACGCCAAGAGCGCCCTGGGGTACGGCGACGTGACGCCGCTCGCGGTGCCCGCGTCCCTGCTGGCGCTGGTGCCGACCGGGCCGACCCTGGAGCGCGAGGACGCGATGAGCCAGTTCGATCCGGGTGCGGTGCCGGGGGGCGACGCGACACCCGGACCGGGCGACGACACGGCCCCCGCGCAGGGTGGATGAGCGGGGCGGACACGGTCCGAAGTGGATAGGGGTGAATGACGGGTCGCCCCGGTTGGCCCGGGTCGACTAACCTGAACGTGGCCAACGGTTCTCGACGATGACTACGGGGATGCAGCCATGACCGGGCGCACGACAGTGGACGTACTGTCCTTGGAGGACTTCCACCAGCGGCTCGAGCGCCGGCTGAGCGAGGCGGAGTCGGTGTTGAAGAAGCTCAACACCGAGATGCAGTGCCGGCCGCCGGCACTCGGCACGTTCACCGACGCCACCGACAACTCCCGTCGCTACTCCGAGACGCACCAGAGCTACGTCAACCACGTCGAGCGGTTGCGGCGGGCGATCGTGGCCGCCCAGAAGGCCACCAAGACGATCATGACCAACTACAAGACCGCCGAGGCACGCAACGCCGCCGCCGCGGCCGACATCGCCGCCGCCCTCTCCGGGCTGACCGAGGCGATGAAGCCGAAGGGAGAGGATCCGCGTGTCTGAATACACCCAGCGCTACGAGCACGTCAGCCACAAGGAGCTCTACCAGGGCGTCAACGCCGGCGACCCGAAGCAGATCGACGGGCTGAGCGCCCAGTGGACGTCGCTGAAGGGCACCCTCGACGACCTCGGCCGCGACCTGACCGGCGACCTGGACGCGCTGCTGAAGACCTGGACGGGCGACGCCGCCCGGGAGTTCCACCGCCGGCTCAACCTGGTCGCCGACTACTCCGGCAACCTGGCCGAGGGCATGACGGGCATCCGACAGGGGCTCGACATGATGGCCAGCGAGCTGCGCACCGCCCAGGCGAAGGCGGAGAGCCCCGAGGAGACCGACGACAACGACAAGCTGCTCTCCGGCGCCGGCAAGGGCTTCCTGGTCGGCGGTGTGCCGGGCGCGCTGGTCGGCGGCCTCGTCGGCCATGAGCAGGACAAGGCCGAGCAGGAGAAGGCGCACCAGCGGATGGTGCAGGTCGTCGCCAAGCTGGCCGAGGGCTACGACTTCTCGGCCTACGGCCGGATCGTCGTGCCGGAGCCGGCGAACACGGAGCTCCCGGGCCACAGCGACCCGACGGACCCGACGCTGCGCAGCGGCCCGTCGGTGAGCACGCCGTCGGCCGGGCCGGGCGTCGGCAGTTTCGGCCCCGCGGCGAACGCCACCGCCACCACCTCGGGCGTGCACCACACCGCACCGGGCAGCGGCACGGTCGGCGGTGGCACGCCGGGCGACGGCACGACGGGCGGCCAGCCCGGCGCGGGCAGCCCGGGCACCATCGGTGCGGGCGGCACGGTCGAGCCGACCGGCAGCTCGCTCGCCGGAGCCGGCCCGCTGACCGCCACCGGCCCGACCACCGGCCTGGCGGGCCCCGGGCTCGGCGGCGCCAACCCGACCCTGCCGTCCGGCGGGGGCGGCGGCTCGCTCTACGGCATGCCCGGCGTGCTGAGCGGCACCGGGTCGCTGGCCGGCTCGGGCGGCGGCTCGGCGACCTCCGGCCGGGGCGGCGGGATCGGCGCCGAGAACCGGTCGGCCGCCGGCACCGGCCGCCTCGCCTCCGGGCGCGGCGTGACGGTCGAGACGGAGAGCCGCTCCACCGGCAAGAGCGGCGCGACCGGGCGGCCCGCCATGGCCGGCCGCAACGGTGTGCTGGGCGCACGCGGCGGCGAGGACGACGAGTCCGAGGGCCGGCTGACCTGGCTGACCGAGGACGAGATGGTCTGGTCCGACGGCGAGGCGGCCCCGCCGCCGGTGCTCGGCGGCAACTGACCGCTGGCTCACGACGGCGCGGCGTCCCCACCGGGGCGCCGCGCCGTTCGCGTCCACGGGGCGCGCGCCGTTCGCGTCCGGCCGGGGCGCCGCCCGTCCGCCGAACCGGCGGACAGGATCCGTCCACAGCGAATGGTGGGGCGGGTCACGTCGACCGGGAAGATCGTCGAGCTGCACGATGCGGACCTGACCGATAGGTTGAAACGGTGCTGCCCGTAGCGTTCGCCTCGTCCCTCTGGACGGCCACGCTGCGCAGGATCGCCCGCACGGCGGTGACCGCCCTGGCGCTCATCGCCGGGCTCACCGGCCCGGCCGCCATCGCGGCCGCCGATCCCCACCCCGCCGCGACGGCCCGCCCGGCCGTCGACCTCCGGACCGACGCGCTCTCCGCCGTCGACCTCCGGACCGACGCGCTCTCCGCCGTCGACCTCCGGACCGACGCGCTCTCCGCCGTCGACCTCCAGATCCACGCGTTCTCCGCCGTCGACATCCGGATCGACGCGTCCGCCGCCGTCGACCTCGGCCCGGCCGACCGCCGGGTCGCGGAGGGGTCCGGCGTCCGGCCCGCCGCCGCGCCGGCCGCGGACTCGCCCGTCCGGCACCCGCTCACCGCGCCGGCTCCGGCCGGGCCGCCGCGCCGGGTCACGGCCGACGCCGCCGCACCGGTCGCGGGCCCGGACGTCGTGGTCGCCGCCGACCCCGGCCGGGCCGCCATCGCCCGCCGCGGTCCGCCGCGCGCCTGACCCGCCGCCCCTTCGGGTTCGTTCCGGCGCCGTTCGACCGCGCCCGCCGCGCACCCCGTCGCGTTCCGGCCGCGACCCACCGCCCGCCCACCGGGCCCCGACCGTTGACTCCGACCGTTCCACCACGAGGTGCTGGTGATGCAGACCGTCTTCTCCACCGTCCTGCCCGACGTTCCCCGAGCCGCCGTGATCTGGTTGGCCCTGCTGGCCGTGGCGGCGATCGTGGTCGCCGCCCTGATCGTCCGCCCGAACCGGTTCCGGTCGGTGTTCGGCGAGCGGATCAGCGAGGCCGCCCGGCCGAGCAGCATCGAGCTGGCCGCCCAGGCCCGCGAGCACGCGCGGGAGCAGTCCCGGTACGCGCAGGAGGTGGCGGTGGCCGCGTCCCGGGCCGCGGCGACCGCCGAGCGGCGCCGGGCCGAGTGGCTGGCCGCCCAGGAGGAGGTCGAGGAGGCGTGGCGGGCGTACGAGGCGGCGGAGGAGGACGTCCGCCGGCTGGCCGCCGCCGCGGCGCTGCCCCTGCCCCGGACCGCCCGGACCCCCGCCGAGTACGTGGACCGGGAGCGCTGGCTGCACCGGGCGGCGCTGGACGCCCAGTGGCGCAAGGAGATCACCGTGCAGCAGCTCAGCGACATCCTCGGCCACCGGGGCTGGGATCCGCGCCGGCACCCGGTCGAGCAGGAGCTGCTGCTGCGCCGGCTGGTCCGGGACAACCTCCGGGGACGGCAGGAGGCCGCCCGGGAGCGGGAGCAGGCCGCCTGGCGGGCCGCCGAGCTGGCCGCCGCCGCCGCACGGAGCCTGCGCGACGAGGCGTACGCGGCGACCCGCCCGGTCACCGAGGCGCGGCCGGAGCTGTCCATCGTGGACCTGACCGGCCCGGAGGCCACCCGTGAGCTGCCGGCGTCCACGCGGGCGGCCGAGAGCACCCGTGAGCTGACCCCGGTGGCCCGGGGGCGGGCGGCCGTTCCGGCGTACTGACCCGACCCGACACCCGACCGCCGTCACCGATCGACAGGTCGGCCGAGAAGGCGGAGCTGGCCCGGCTCGGTTAGCGTGACGTCGTGTCCCGTGAAGCCTGGATACTCGTCGTGCTCGCCGCCGTCGCCGCGCTGGCGACGCTGGTCGGGGCGGTGCTGCTCGCCGTCCGGGTGGTCCGCACCCGCCGCATGCTGGGCGCGCTCGGGGTCGGCGGCAAGGTCGCCTTCTACGGCGCGCTGATCTACACGATCCTGCCGGTGGACGTGCTTCCCGACCCGATCTACCTGGACGACATGGGTGTGTTGGCCGGAGCGCTGATCTACCTGGGCCGGCTGGCGGCGAAGCACCGGGCCGCGCAGCGCGCGCTGCCCGACCGGTCGGACTCCCCGCCGGGCCCGGGCCGGGAGCACCGCCCCGTGTCATGATCGGCGCGGGGCCGGCGGTCGGCCCGCACGAGGGCACCGAGGACGGCACATGGCGGGCGACCACCGGCTGGACCCACACGACGAGCGGGTCGCCCGGTTCTTCCGGGACCGGCATCTCGCCACGCTGACCACCCTGCGCGCGGACGGCACCCCGCACGTCGTACCCGTGGGGGTCACCTTCGACGCGGACACCGGCCTGGCCCGGGTGATCACCTCGGGCGCCTCGGCCAAGGCCCGGCACGTCGCCGCGGCCGGGGCGGCGGGCACACCGGTGGCGGTCTGCCACCTCGACGGCCGCTGGTGGTTGACCGTGGAGGGCCGGGCGGTGCTGCGCCGCGACCCGGAGTCGGTGGCCGAGGCCGAACGGCGGTACGCCGCCCGCTATCGCACCCCGCGTCCGAATCCGCAGCGCGTCGTCATCGAGATCGCCGTGACCCGCCTTCTCGGCAGCCTTCCCACCGGCACCATCTGACCCGCCCGTCACCGCGCCGGCGACCCGCCCGCGCCGGGTGTCCGGTTAAACCGTGACGGCCGCCACCTGCGGAAATCGGGGCCGGCAGCGGTCCGTTGCACCTTCCGTACGAGCGATACGAGCGAGCGGGCGGCAGGCCCGCCGCCCCCGGTGAGCGAGCGGGGCCGCGCCCTGGAGCGCACCTCAGATCCCCCGAGAGCACGCCGAGCGCCACTCCCGGTGCCGCGTCTCCGTACCGCGGGGACGTCAACCCCCGAATGGAGCTTCGACATGAACTCGATCTTCCGTAAGAGCATGCTGTCCGTCGCCGGCCTGGTGATGTGCGGCGGGACCGTGGTGGGTCCGGCCGTCGCGGCGCAGGCCGCCCCGTCGACCGCCCTCAAGGGCAAGGGTGAGCGCAGCGCCGGCTACGAGTACGAGGCGCAGCCGAACTTCTTCTACTGCGGCCCGGCCTCGACCCGGATCGCGCTGTCGGCCGAGGGCAAGGAGGTCAGCCAGGACGAGCTGGCCACCAAGCTGGGCACCACCGAGAACGGCACCGACTCGGCCATCGACATCACCCGGGTGCTCAACGAGTACACCGGTGGCAAGTACAAGACCACCGAGATCCGGGACGACGTGGCCACCAGGGAGCAGGTCGAGCGCCTGCGGGCCGACGTCAAGGCAGCCGTCGACCAGGATCGGCCGGTCGTCGCCAACATCCTGGGCGGCGCGCTGGACATCGACGGTGTCGAGCACAGCTACCCCGGTCACTACCTGACCGTGGTGGAGTACAAGGACGACGGCAACACGGTGCTGATCGCCGACCCGGCCAGCCCGAACGAGCCGACGTACTGGATGGACGTGACCGAGCTGGCCAACTGGATCGCCGGCCGCGGTTACAGCTCCTGACCGAGCGCACAGGGCCGGTCTCCCCCGAGCGGGGAGGCCGGCCCTTTCGGCGTCCGCCGGGTCACCGGCCCCGTTAGAGTCTGGACCGTGCCGCGACCGGTGATCTTCGACCTGTTCCACACCCTGGTGCCCGGTGGGGACCCCGAGCGGGACCGGGTGGTCGGTGAGATGGCGCTGATGGTGGGGGTGGAGCCGGCCGCGCTGGTCGAGGCGTACCACGCCACCTGGCGGGACCGGATGACCGGCTGGGACGCCGCGGAGACCGTACGCGTCCTGGCCCGGCGGCTCGGCGGCGCGCCCACCGAGGAGCAGGTGGCCCGGGCGGCCGCGCACCGCCGGGACCTGGCCGGGCGGCTGCTGGCCGGCGTCCCGTCGTCGAGCGTCGCGGTGCTGGACGCGCTGCGCGCCGACGGTCACCGGATCGGGCTGGTCAGCAACGCCACCGCGGAGACCGCCGAGGCGTGGCCGGCGACCGACCTGGCCCGCCGGTTCGACGTGGCGGTCTTCTCCTGCGACGTGGGCCTGGCCAAGCCGGACCCGGCGATCTACCGGCTGGCGGCCGAACGCCTCGGCGTCGATCCGGCCGACTGCGTCTTCGTCGGCGACGGCGCCGACGGTGAGTTGGCCGGCGCCGCGGCGGTCGGCATGACGGTGGTCCGGACCACCGAACACCACGACGGCGACCCGACCTGGGCCGGCCGGGCGCTCACCGCGCTCCGCGAGCTGCCCGCCCTGCTGCACGAGCCGGCGCGGGGGCGCTGAACCGGCGGCGCCCTCCCGCCACGGGGACGGGAGGGCGCCGGGAGCCGGAGGTCAGCGGGTGAGGATCTGGGACAGCACGTCGTGCACGTGGGTGTTCGGGTGCTTGCCGGTGAACTGCTCGGCCAGCGGCCCGTACGCGGTCACCGGCACGTCCGCCCCGGTGTGGCCGCTGGTGGTCCAGTCCAGGTTGAAGCTCTGGCTGCTGCCCTTGATCGGGAACGGCCCGTCCTCGGCCGAGATGCCGTCACCGGACTCGTCGGAGGTGGCGGTGTCCTCGACGGTCAGGCCGCCGCACTCGTGGTCGCCGGTCACCACGACCAGGGTGTCCGGGTGGGTGGCCGCGAAGTTGCGGGCGACCGCCACGGCCTTCTCCAGCTCGCCGAGGGCCTGGAGCATCCGGGTGCCGTTGTTGTCGTGAGCGAACTCGTCGATGCCCTCCTCCTCGACGAGGAGGAAGAAGCCCTTCTTGTTCGTCGACAACGTCGAGAGCGCCTTCTCGGTCATCGTGGCCAGGCTGGCCGGCGGGGCGTAGACGTCGCCCTGGCCCTCGGCCCGCTGCTGGAACAGCTCCTCGTTGCCGAAGAGGCCGAGAAGCTTGCCGCCCTTGGCGGCTTGGAGCTGGGCGGCCGTGGAGACGTATCGGTAGCCCTTGGCCTTCGCCTTGGCGATCAGGTCGCCCTTGGTGCCCTTGCTGGCCTCGGACGGGTCCTCGGCTGGCTTGTCCGGGTACGCGCCGGCGTTGCCGGCCGGCAGCCACCAGTCCTCGCCGCCGCCCAGGATCACGTCCGGCCGGGTGACGTCCAGGTACTGCCGGGCGATCTCGTCCTGCGCCCCGCGGTCGGCGGTGTTGGCGAAGAACGCAGCCGGGCTGGCGTCGGTGACCTGGGCGGTGGTGACCAGGCCGGTGGACTTGCCGGCGGCCTTGGCCTGGGCGCCGAGGGTGGGCAGCGGGTTGCCGTCCACGTCGACGCTGATCGCGCCGTTGTAGGTCTTCTCGCCGGTGGCCCACGCGGTGGCCGCCGCGGCCGAGTCGGTGATCGGCGTCTTCGGGTCGTGCGGGCTGGTGGTGAGCTGGCCGGAGTAGGGCAGCTTGTCCATGTTGAGCTGGCCGTCGAGGCCGGCCAGGTAGAGGCGGGCCGCCTCGCGCTGTGCGGCGGACATGCCGTCACCGTTGATGAAGATGACGTTGCGGGCCTTGCCCTTCGCCGCGCCGGCGTCGGCGTCGGTGATCGGGTTGGCCAGGCTCAGTCCGGCGGCGGCCACCACCCCCGAGACGACGGGGGCGAGCAGCCAGCGGCTGGAACGGAAATTCACGGGTGTCCTCCTGCGGATGGAACGCGCTGGGCAGCCATCACGCAACCGCAGCCACCGGCCGGACAGTTGACCGTCAGATTAACGGAGGGCGGCCGTTGCCGGGACTCTTGTCGCCCGGGGCAACGGCAGTTGCCTGGTTGGACCGTTCGGCTGGGGGTAGTGGCCAGACGAGCCGTTCCGCAACCCACCGGTAAGGGGCTGTTGAGATGACCGACGTACAGACCGAGCGGGACGTCGTGGACGTCCTGACGACGGACCACCACGAGGTCGAAGCGATCTTCGTCGAGCTGGAGAGCCGGCAGGGCACCCCGGAGCACCGTCGACAGCTCGCCGACGTGGTGATCGCCGAGCTGGTCCGGCACGCGGTGGCCGAGGAGGCCCACGTCTACCCGGCCGCCCGCAAGGCGCTGCCCGACGGCGACCAGCTCGCCGAGCACGAGATCTCCGAGCACGCCGACGCCGAGCGGACCATGAAGGAGCTGGAGTCGGTGGACCCCTCCGACCCGCGCTTCGACGAGCTGCTGACCAAGCTCACGGCGACCATCCGGCATCACGTGCAAGACGAGGAGAACGACCTCTTCCCCCGGCTGCGCGCGGCCTGCGCCCGCGAGGAGCTGGTCGAGCTGGCCGGCAAGGTGGAGGCGGCGAAGAAGTCGGCGCCGACCCGCCCGCACCCGGCCGCGCCGGACCACCCGCCGGCGAACCGGCTGCTCGCCCCGGGCGCCGGGCTGGTCGACCGGATGCGCGACGCGCTCAGCGGCCGGCCCACCTCGATGCGGGAGCTTCGCGAGAAGTCCTGAGCACCGGCCGAGGCGGCCACGCTCCCGGCGCGGGGGGCGTGGCCGCCGCCGCGTGTCAGGGGGTCTGGGGGTACGGGTCGAGCGGGCGCTCGAAGAAGCTCTCCAGCACCACCACGGTCTGCGTGCCGGTGACGCCCTCGACCTGGAACAGCCGGCGCAGGCTGGCCTGGAGCTGCTCGGGCGTGCCGACCCGGATCTTCACGAGCAGGGAGGCGGGGCCGGCGATGACGTGCGCCTCCTCCACCTCGGGCAGCGCGGCGAGCGCCTCGCGGGTGGGCCGGTCACCCATCCAGGCGTTCGCCTCCACCAGCACGAACGCCAGCACGCCCCGCCCGACCGCGGCCGGGTCGACGTCCACCGTGGTACGCCGCACGACGCCCTGCCCGCGCAGCTTGCGCACCCGCTCGTGCACCGCCCCGGTGGACAGCCCGACCGCGCCGGCCAGCGTCGCGTACGACTGGGTGGCGTCGTGTTGCAGCGCCGCGAGCAGCTTCCGGTCCACGTCGTCCACGACCACATCTCCGTTCGGTGTTCTGCCTCATGGCTGATTCTCGTTCGGTCATGTTAGCGTCAGGCCGAACGTCAGTCATCAGCGGAGGCGGTCGACGTGGATCGGTTCAGGACGCGGTTCGAGGTGCGGGACGAGCGGTTCCGCCGGGTCAACGGCGACGAGTGGACGGAGTGCCTCTGGACCGGGGGCCGCTGGCTGGAGGGCCCGGCCTGGTTCTCCGCCGGGCGCTACCTCGTCTTCAGCGACATCCCCAACGACCGGCTGCTGCGCTGGGACGAGACCACCGGGGCGGTCGGGGTGTTCCGCCAGCCGGCCGGCTACGCCAACGGACACACCGTCGACCGGCGCGGCCGGCTGGTGAGTTGCGAGCAGGGCGGGCGGCGGGTCACCCGGACCGAGCCCGACGGCACCGACACGGTGCTCGCCGAGCACTGGCGCGGCAAGCGGCTCAACAGCCCCAACGACGTGGTGGAGCACTCCGACGGCTCGATCTGGTTCACCGACCCGAGCTACGGCATCGACAGCGACTACGAGGGCCACCGGGCCGAGGGCGAGATCGGCGGCAACCACGTCTACCGGATCGACCCGCACGACGGCGAGGTGCGCCGGGTCGCCGACGACTTCGGGCAGCCGAACGGGCTGGCGTTCAGCTCCGACGAGTCCCTGCTCTACGTGGTCGACACCCGGGCGAAGCACCTGCGCCGGTTCGCGGTGGCCGAGGGCGGCACGCTGCGCGGCGGCGAGGTGTTCGCCACCTGCGACGCCGGCTCCTTCGACGGCGTACGCCTCGACGACGCCGGCCGGGTCTGGGTGGCCGCGCACGACGGGCTGCACTGCTTCGACCCGGACGGCACGCTGCTCGGCAAGCTGCACCTGCCGGAGGTGGTCGCCAACTTCACCTTCGGCGGCCCGAAGCGCAACCAGCTCTACATCTGCGCCTCCAGTTCCCTGTTCAGCCTGCGGGTCAACGTCAACGGGGCGCGCTACCCCGGCTGGTGACCGGTCAGCCCTCCGGGGCGATCCGGCGGAGGCCGTCCACCTCGGACACGATGATCGCCTCCAGCGGGCAGGACTCCGCTGCGTCCAGCACCGCCTCGTCGGCGGCGATCCGCTCGGCCACCGGCCGGGACAGCCCGTCGACCAGCACGAAGTGCCCCGGCGCGACCCCGGCGCAGATCCCCGACCCGATGCACCGGGTCGGGTCGACGTGCAGTCGCCACTCGCCAGCTCCGCTCACGCGCCCTCCCCCGCCCCGGCCCGGCTCACCAGGCCACCGGCATGGCCAGCAGGCCCCGCACCAGCAGGCCGCTCTTCCAGGTCAGCTCCTCCACCGGCACCGCGAGCCGGAGCCCCGGCGCCCGGTCGAGCAGGGTCTCCAGCACCACCCGCAGCTCCATCCGGGCCAGCTGGGCGCCGACGCAGTGGTGCACGCCGTGCCCGAAGCCGAGGTGCGGGTTGACCTCCCGGGTGAAATCGAGCCGGTCTGCGTCGGCGAAGACGCTGTCGTCCCGGTTGGCCGCCGCGATGTTGACCACCACCGGCTCGCCCGCCCGGACCAGCACACCGCCCAGCTCGACGTCCTCGGTGGCGTAGCGGGGGAACGCCGCCGTGGCGCCGAGCGGGATGAAGCGCATCAGCTCCTCGACCGCGGCCGGCACCAGCTCCGGCCGGGCCCGCAGGGTGTCCCAGGCGCCGGGGGTGGTGAGCAGGACGTACACCATGTTGGGGATCTGGGTCACCGTGGTCTCGTGGCCGGCGGCGAGCAGCCCGGCGGCGAGGGTGATCATCTCCTCCTCGGTGAGCCGGTCGGCGTTCTCGTCGCGCGCCCGGACCATGGCGCTGAGCAGGTCGTCGGTGGGTTCCACCCGACGCCGGGCGATCAGCCCGCCCATGTAGGCGAGCAGGTTGTCGACGTACTGCTGGGCCAGCTCCGGCTCCAGGGAGGTGGTCGAGACGATCGCCTCGGACCAGGTGTGGAACCTGTCCTGATCGGACACCGGCACGCCGAGCAGGTCGCAGATCACCCGGATCGGCAGCGGCGTGGCCAGGTACGCCACCAGGTCGGCGGGCGGCCCGGCGGCGAGCAGCCCGTCGACCAGCTCGTCGGCCACCGCGCGGGTACGCGGCCGCAACTCCTCGACCCGGCGGGCGGTGAACGCCTTCGCCACGAGCCGGCGCAGCCGGGTGTGCTCCGGCGGGTCCATCGAGAGGATGCCGGTCTCCTGCTGGCGCGGGGTGTTCCGGGGTTCGTCACGGCCGACCGACGCCGCCCGGCTGAACCGGGGGTCGCCGAGCACCGTCTTCACGTCGGCGTGCCGGGTGGCCAGCCAGGCGGGCTCACCGTAGGGCAGTTGGACCCGCACCAGCGGCTGCTCGCGCAGCTCGGCGTAGCGGGCGTCCAGGTCGAGCCGGACAGGGGCGTTGAACGGGTAGCGCTGCGGGATGGTCGCCTGGGAAGTGTCGGTCACCGGCTGGCTCGCTCTCGTCCACGGCACCGCGGGCGGTGCGGGTCGACTCCGCACGACTCGACGCTGAGTCATGCCCCGACTGCGGATGGTAGCGAGAACGGTCGATGGAGACCAGAGGGTTGTTCCGATTTCGACACGACGATCCCGGGCCGCCCACGCGGGACGGCCCGGGATCGCACCGCGGTCAGCGGCCGGTGTCGCCCTGGCCGGTTCGCTGCTGCGCCATGTCGACGCCCTTGTCGATCTTCTCGTCGTACTTGCCCTGGGTCCGCTTGTCGGCCATGTCGCCGCCCTTCTCGATCCCCTGGTCGACCTGCTTGTCGTGCTTGTCGGCGAAGTCCTTGGCCTTGTCCATGAAGTCGCTCATGTCGGTTCTCCCTTCGATACCGTGAATGCCTTCCCTGGTGCCGGAGGCACAAACACGCCGCGTCCCCAAGGCGCCCGGGTGTCGGATTCGCGTGCGTCGGGTACCTACGGCCACGATCGAGGAGGCGACGTGGACGAGGACGCGGGGACGCCGGAACCGGCGGCGCGGAGCCGGGCGGTTGGCCCACGGCAGACCTGGGCCGGGCTGCCCTGGCCGGTACGGACGGCGGTCACCTGGAGCGCCTGTCTCGTGGTGGTGGTCGCCGCCCTCTGGCTGCTCGGGAAGATCGCGGTGCTGCTGGCCCCGCTGGCCGTCGCGCTGGCCGGCACGCTCTTCCTCACCGCGCTGCTCGACCCCGTGCTGCTCGGGCTGCGCCGGCTCCGGGTGCCGCCGGCGCTGGCCGCCCTGCTCAGCCTCCTGCTGCTGCTCGGCGTCCTGGTCGGCGTCGGCGCGCTGGTGTGGAACCTGACCGCGAGCCAGTTCGGCGAACTGAGCCAGCAACTCGACCAGGGCCTGCAACGCAGCCGGGACTTCGTGACCTCCAGCCTGCCGGTGACCGACGAACAGCTCGACCGGCTGGTCCGGCAGGTCCGGGACGGCCTGAGCGGCAGCGCCCCCGACCCGGTCGCCGGGGCACGGACGGCCGCCGAGGTGGCCGGTTCGCTCCTGCTCGGCCTGGTGCTGCTGTTCTTCCTGCTCAAGGACGGCCGGTCGATGTGGCACTGGGTGCTGCGCCGGATGACCGGGCCGCGCCGCGACGTGACCGCCGAGGCGGGCCGGGCCGGCTGGCGCACGCTGAGCGCGTACAGCCGCGGCACGATGATCATCGCGGCGATCGACGCGATCGGCATCGGGCTGGCGCTGGTGGTGCTGCGCGTCCCGCTGGCCCTGCCGCTCGCGCTGATCACCTTCTTCGGCGGTTTCGTGCCGATCATCGGCGCCACCGTGGCCGGCGCGATCGCGGTGCTGGTCGCCCTGGCCGCCAACGGCCCCACCACCGCCCTGCTCACGCTGGCCGCGGTGATCGCCGTGCAGCAGATCGAGGGCAACCTGCTGGAGCCGCTGGTGATGAAGCGCCAGGTGCAGCTGCACCCGGCGGTCATCCTGGTGGTGGTCACCGCCGGCACGCTGATCGCCGGCATCGCGGGCGCGTTCGTTTCGGTGCCGATCGCCGCGGTCGCCTGGCGGGTCCTGGACACCGTGCAACGCCACCGCGCCGCGGTGCCCGACTGACCCGCCCGGCTGCCCGGCCCGATTGGGACCGGGTGCGGCTGCCCCGCCGGGTGCGGCTGCGCCGCCGGGTCCGGCCCGGTCAGGCCGGATGGGGCTGGCGGAGGTGGGTGGTGAACCAGGTCCCGGCCTGGTCGGCCACCTGCTCCAGGGTGCCCGGCTCCTCGAAGAGGTGGGTCGCGCCGGGCACGATCCGCAGCTCCGCGACGTCGCCCAGTTCCGCCCGGGCCTGCTCGTTCAGCACGATCACCTGCTCGTCCAGGCCACCGACGATCAGCAGCGTGGGGGCGCGTACCGCCGAGAGCGAGCTGCCGGCCAGGTCCGGGCGGCCGCCACGGGAGACCACCGCGCCGACCTGATCCGGCCGGGCGGCGGCGGCGACCAGAGCGGCGGCCGCGCCGGTGCTCGCGCCGAACAGCCCGATCGGCAGCCGGCCCAGGGTCGGCTCGCCGGCCATCCAGTCCACGATCGCGGCCAGCCGCTCGGCCAGCATCCCGATGTCGAAGCGCAGCTCGGCGGTGACCGCGTCCCGCTCGTCCTCCTCCGGGGTGAGCAGGTCGACGAGCACGGTCCCCAACGCCCGGCCGTTGAACTCGTGCGCCACCGCCACGTTCCGCGGGCTGTGCCGCGAACTGCCGCTCCCGTGCGCGAACAACACCACCCCCACGGCTCCCGACGGCACGATCACATCGGCGACCAACCCACCGTCCACGACCGGCACGCTCACCTCACGTGCGTCCCCCATACCCCACACCTCCCACTGCCGGCATACCCACCAGCGTGGTGATCATGAAGTTGGCGGCGGGGAAACCTCTCCCTCGCCGCCAACTTCATGATCGACGAGGTTCGGCGCCGGGCGCGAGGGTTGCCTTGACGTCGGCGGCAAGGTTTAGCGTGGCCGTGGTCAGAGGGTGAGCAGGCCGGTTGGGGGGCGGGTGGGATGCGGATCGGGGAGTTGGCGGAGCGGGCCGGGACCAGCACCCGGACCCTGCGTTACTACGAGTCGCAGGGGCTGGTGTGCCCGGGCCGGTCGGCCAACGGCTACCGCATCTACGACGAGGCCGAGCTGCGCGTCGTGCACGAAATCCGGGCGCTGCTGGCGGTCGGCTTCGGGCTGGACGACATCCGGCCGTTCGTGGCCTGCCTGCGGGCCGGCAACAGCTCCGGCGACGTCTGCCCCGACTCGGTGGCGGTGCTGCGGCGCAAGCTCGCCGAGGTGGACGACTATCTCGACCGGCTCGGCGCGGTCCGTCACCAGCTGCACGACCAGCTCGCCCGCGCGATCGCCCATCGGGAGGAAACATGCCTCAGGACACGCAACAGGGCCGACTGACCGCGGTCACCGACGAGACCTTCGCGGCCACCGTGCTGGCCGCCGACCGGCCCGTCGTGGTCGCCTTCTGGGCAGAGTGGTGCCCGCCCTGCCGCCCGGTCTCCAGGCACCTGGCGGAGCTGGCCCAGGAGTTCGGCGACGCGCTGCGCTTCGTCACCGTCAACTCGGACGAGAACCCGCAGAGCACGCGGGCGTACCAGGTGATGTCGATGCCGACGATGCTGGTGTTTCGGGACGGCCAGGTCATCGGTTCGATCGTCGGTGCCCGGCCCAAGAACCACCTGCGGATGAGCTTCGCCCGGCACCTCGACGGTTGAGCCGGCGGGGATCGGGAAGGCGCGGGGTGACCACGGACCCCGACGGATCGCGAGGCTCGTCATGGCGAAACAGGACAGGTCCCGAGAGCAGGAGCTCACCGACCAGGAACGCCGCAAACAGGAGCTGAAGGGCTCGCCGGACTGGGCGGACCGCGCCTCCGTGGCACGCACCGCCGACGACGCGCGGGCGACGGCGCCGCGCGATGCCGGCGGCCGGCCGTCCAACGGCCGCCAGTTCTGAGGTACGCCGGAAGGCCCCGGCCCGCGAGCTCGCGGGCCGGGGCTTTCGCTCAGGTCATGTTCTCGGGCAGGTGCAGCAGGGGCGCCCGGCCCGGCGGCTGCTCCGGCTGCGGTCCGGACGGGTGCGCCGGCGGCACCGGCAGGGTGACCGGCTGGGCGGCGGTGACCCGGATCGGCTCACCGTGGTGGCGCAGCTCCAGCACGGTGTGCGGCCCCCCGTTGCGCAGCGAGTACGTGGTCTGGTGCGGCCGGACGTCGACCCGTAGCCGCATCGAGCGCCACTGGAGGGAGAACTCCAGCCGGCTGAGCCGGCTGGGGAGCCGGGGCGAGAACGAGAGGGTCCCGTCGTGGTCGCGCAGGCCGCCGAAGCCGGCGACCAGGGCGATCCAGGCCCCGGCGAGCGACGCCATGTGTACGCCGTCCCGGGTGTTCTCGCTCAGGTCGTGCAGGTCCATGAGCGCGGCTTCGCGCAGGTAGCGGTGAGCCAGCTCAGGGTGGCCCACCTCGGCCGCCATCACCGCCTGGGTGCAGGCGCTCAACGAGGAGTCCCGCACGGTGCGCCGCTCGTAGTAGAGGAAGTTCCGCACCTTCTCGGCGTCGCTGAACGCGTCGCCGCGCCAGTGCATGGCGAGCACCAGGTCCGCCTGCTTGACGACCTGCTTCCGATACAGGTCGAAGTACGGGTAGTGCAGCAGCAGCGGGTACTTCTCCGGCGGCGTGTGCTCGAAGTCCCACTCCTGCAACCGGGTGAACCCCTCCACCTGCCCGTGCACTCCGAACTCCGGGTCGTACGGGACGTGCATGGCGTTGGCCGCGTCCCGCCAGGTGGCCGCCTCCTCCTCGGTGACGCCGAGGTCCTGGGCCTGGTCGCGGTGGCGCATCGCGCAGTCGGCCGCGGTGAGCAGGTTCCGCTGCGCCATCAGGTTGGTGTAGACGTTGTCGTTCTTCACGGCGGTGTACTCGTCCGGGCCGGTCACCCCGTCGATGTGGAACCGGCCGGTGCGGTCGTGGTGGCCGAGCGATCGCCACAGCCGGGCCGTCTCGACCAGCAGTTCCAGCCCGATCTCCCGTTCGAGCGCGTCGTCGCCGGTGACCAGCACGTAGCGGCGCAGCGCGTCGGCGACATCGGCGGCGATGTGGAACGCCGCGGTCCCAGCCGGCCAGTACGCCGAGGACTCCGGCCCCTCGATGGTGCGCCACGGGAAGGCGGCCCCGGCCAGGTTCAACGTCCGGGCCCGCTCCTGCGCGAGGCTGAGGGTCGCGTAGCGCCAGTGCAGGGCGTCCCGCACCGCGCCCGGCTGGGTGTAGGTGAGCACGGGCAGCACGAACATCTCGGTGTCCCAGAAGGCGTGCCCGTCGTACCCCGGGCCGGTGAGGCCCTTGGCGGCGATGGGCCGGCGTTCCGCGCGGGCGCCGGCCTGGAGCACGTGGAAGAGGCCGAACCGGACCGCCTGCTGCACCTCCGGGTCGCCCTCCACCCGCACGTCGGCGGCGTCCCAGAACTCGTCGAGGTATTCCCGCTGCTCCCGGCGCAGCCCGTTCCAGCCGTCCAACCGGGCCGCGGCCAGCGCCGCCCCGACCTGGTCGCGCAGCGCCGGCAGCGACCGCCGGCTGGACCAGCCGTACGTCAGGTACTTGACCACCCGCAGCGTCTGGCCGGGCTTGAGCACGCAGCCGATGGTGGTGCGGACCCAGTCCTCGTAGCCCTCGGACTCGATGGTGGTGCGCTCCAGGGCCTCCACGTCGTGCGCCATGGCGGCGGCGACCCGCAGGCCGCTGACCTTGGTGCGGTGGATGAGCAGGCCGCCGTCGTCGGTGGTCAGCTCCTCCTCCGCCTGCAACGGCGATTCGAGTACGGCGGCGACGCGCGGATCCTTGCTCTGCGGCGGCAGGGTCTCGTTGGCCACCAGCTCGGACTGGACGATGAGCCGTAGCGGCCCGTCCAGCGCCTCGACCTCGTACTGGATCGCGGCGACCGCCCGCTGGGTGAACGACACCAGCCGGGTGCTGCGGACCTTCACGTCCCGGCCGGCGGGCGAGCGCCAGTGCAGCTCGCGGTGCAGCGTGCCGGCGCGCAGGTCGAGGACCCGCTCGTGGGAGATGAGTTCGCCGTACCGGACGTCGAGCGGCTCGTCGTCGACCAGCAGGCGGAGCAGCTTGCCGTTGGTCACGTTGACGACGGTCTGCCCGGACTCGGGGAAGCCGAAGCCGGCCTCCGCGTAGGGCAGGGGGCGCAGCTCGTAGAAGGAGTTCAGGTAGGTGCCGGGCAGGCCGTGCGGCTCGCCCTCGTCGAGGTTGCCGCGCAGCCCGACGTGGCCGTTGGAGAGGGCGAAGACCGACTCGGACTGGGCCAGCACGTCCATGTCGAGCCGGGTCTCCCGGACGTGCCACGGCTCGACCGGGTACGCCCGTTCCCGGATCACGCGTGCGCCCCGGTGAGCAGTTCCGACAGGTCGGTGACCACCACGTCGGCGCCGTGCGCGCGCAGGTCGTCGGCCTGGCCGACCCGGTCGACGCCGACCACGTACCCGAAACCGCCGGCCTTGCCGGCGGCGACGCCGGCAAGCGCGTCCTCGAAGACGACCGCGTTCGCCGGCTCCACGCTGAGCATCTGCGCGCCGGCCAGGAAGGTGTCCGGGTGCGGCTTGCCGCGCAGGCCGCGCTCGCGGGCGACCAGCCCGTCCACCCGGGCCTCCAGCAGCGGGTCCAGCCCAGCGGCGGCGACCACGTCCCGGCAGTTGGCGCTGGCCGAGACCACCGCCCGGCGCAGCCCGGCGCGGGCGGCCGCCTCCAGGTAGCGCACCGAGCCCTCGTAGACCTCGACGCCGTCGGTGTGGATCCGCTTGAGCAGGATGACGTTCTTCCGGTTGCCCACCCCGTTGACCGTCTCCGCCTCGGGCGGGTCGTCCGGCGAACCCTCGGGCAGGACGATCCCGCGCGAGGCCAGGAAGGAGCGCACCCCGTCGGCCCGCGGCTTACCGTCCACGTACCGGTTGTAGTCCGGGCCGGGGTCGAACGGGCGGAACGGCTCGCCGGTGGCCGCCGCGCGCGCCTGCAGGAACGCGTTGAACGTCTCGGTCCAGGCGGCGTTGTGCACCTTGGCGGTCTGCGTCAGCACACCGTCCAGATCGAAGAGACAGGCGGTCACCTGCGCGGGTAGACCCAGCATTGCCTGAATCTATCCAGGGCACCGGCCGGGCAAACCCGATTCGGACCTCAGCGGTTCGGGCGAAGTGTCCAGATCACGGTGAGCGCCGAGGTCACGGTGCCGTCCTCGGTGGCGATCTCCACCTCGACCGGGAACTCCGGTCGCTGCCCGGCGTCCAGCTCGGCGACCACCTCGGCCGGGGTGCGCCCCAGCCGCGCGGTAGCCAGCACCGGCCCCAGGGCGACCTTCTGGTAGCGGATGGTGGCCGTCACGGCGAGCGGTACGGCCCGGTCGAGCACCTGCCCGAACGCGGCCAGCACCACCGCCCCGGAGGCCGTTTCCCCGAGCGTGAACATCGCCCCGGCGTGCGGGCCGCCGACGTGGTTGTGGTGCTCCGGGACGTCGGGGAGCCGGACCACGGCCCGGACGCCGCCCTCGGCCTCGGGGGCGACCTCGACGAATTCGATACCGAGCGTGCGGGCGAACGGCACGGCCTCCAGCAGACCGGCCGCGACCTGGCGAGAGTCGATGGACATGCCCAGACGCTACTCGTGAGTAACTTTCTGGGCAAGGGCCGATCGGCGGGCAGCAGCGACGAAGGCTGCCCAGCTCAGCGGGGTGAAGCTGAGCGCGGGGCCGCGCCGGTCCTTGCTGTCCCGCACGGCCACCACGCCGGGCAGGTTGTCGGCCACCTCCACGCAGTCGCCCTGGTTGCCGCTGCTGCGCGTGCTCTTGCGCCAGATCGCGCCGGTCAGGTCCATTGCTCCGCCGCCTCCGAGATCGCCGCCAGGGTGGCACCGTGCGGCATGGCCTCCGCCCGCACGGACTCCCAGATCTGCCGCAGGGAGTTTATGTCCACGCTCCGCTCGACGATGGTGCCCTGCAACTGGTTATCCAGGTAGCCCACGTCGTCACCATCGGGTGGGGTGGCGAGCACGAAGGCGCCGTTCAGACCCGGGTAGGCACCGGTGCCACGCGGCACCAGGTGCAGGTGGACCCGTG
Source organism: Micromonospora sp. NPDC005707 (assembly GCF_040631005.1). Classification (NCBI taxonomy): domain Bacteria; kingdom Bacillati; phylum Actinomycetota; class Actinomycetes; order Micromonosporales; family Micromonosporaceae; genus Micromonospora; species Micromonospora sp. NPDC005707. The sequence continues at coordinate 186,406 of NZ_JBEXYR010000004.1, read as the reverse complement.
GTCGCCGGCCCACCTCGACGAGGTGCCGCAACTGCTCCCGCATCACCTCCGGACCGCCGACGGGACGCTCCAGGACGGTGTAGTCCAGCACGGCCACGAACTGCGGGGGTCCGGGCCGGTTCAGCACCGCCTGACGAGCCAGCCGCGCGGCGAGGGGTTGCTCGATCTCCTCACCGGCGAGCTGCGCCGCTCCTTCATAGAGCGCCCGGGCATACGCCTCTGTCTGCAGCAGTCCCGGAACCACCAGCGGTTGGAAGCTGCGCAAGGTCGTCGCCTCCTGCTCGATCGACACCCACTCGCGGAACCACGGCATGAGGCTCTCGCGGATCAGGGCGTCCCGGATGCGCACCAGCAGGCCGCCCGCCCGCAGCACCTCGTCGCAGCGCTGGGCGAACTCCTCCCGGGGCGGGCGGCGGCACTGCTCGACCGCCGCCACCAGCGAGGCCGAGTAGTTGACCCGCTCGCCCAGCGCCTCCTGGGACAGCCCGGCGTCGCCGCGCAGCCGGCGCAGCTCCCCGGCGAACAGCTCCAGCATCGGCATCCGGCTCATCTGCACACCTCTGCACAACGGGGAACGGCCGGTCGGACGGCCGGGCTGGTGGGGGCGGAACGGCTTCCGACCCTAGCCCCACGGTGACCAGACTGTCACCCAGCGGAGCCGCCCACACCCGTCGAGGGCCGCTCCGGGGCCCGCCCCAATTCCCCCGAACCGGGGCGGGCCCACCCAAGCCTCAAGGAGACCTCATGGACGATCGACCAGATCTTGGTGGGAAAAGGCCCCCAGAGGGGCCACTGCCTACCAAGATCTCGCCGGAAACGACCACAGGGGAGCGGTTGAGGGCTTGTCCGGCGCACACGCCGTTGCGGCCGATGTGGTGCTGCCGGGCCTGCGGGCAGCCGTGGCCCTGCGCGCAGGCCCGCCTGCTGCTCAAGGCCGAGTACGCGGACGACCAGATCGGCCTGTCGCTCTACCTGTGCGGGCTGCTCCACGAGGCGGCCCGGGACCTCTACCGCCTGAACCCGGACGCCGGCCCGTCCCCCGCCGACCTGTTCCGTCGTTTCGTGGCGTGGGGCCCCTACCGCCGGCCGGTAGTGGACCCGTCGCAGCACTGAGACGGGCTCCAGCACCTCCGGCCGCCGCACCGCCCCGCCATCACCGTGCGTGCAGGGCCGCCGAGTTCACTGCGAGTAACCGCCCCGGCGAACCGTCAGAAAAGTCCTCCGCGCCTTTGCTCTGCAGCCATCCACGCACCACGCGATTGAGCTGCTGTTCCTCAAACGCGCCCGACGCGTCCCCGATCCATGACGCTTACTCAGCGCAACCGCTGCGTCCGTGGCTGCAGAGCAAAGGCGCGGAAAGGTTTCCCCCGGGTCGGCGCGGACTGTGACACAGCGTGGTTGGCCGCAAGGCGACCAACGCGGAAAAGCGCGCGGCGAACGGCATCCAAGGCACCCGGAAGGAAAGCGCCCCGACGGCGTGAAGGCGCTCGCCGAGGGACAAGGCGCCGCCGGAACGAAGCCCACCGGAGCGAAGGCGGCCGTCGAGGGGCAGGGCGCCGCCGGGCGCCTCAGCGCCAGCCGACGTCGATCCGGTCGCCGCGCTCGTCGAAGAAGTGCAGCGCGTCCATCCGTACCTGGACGGCGAGCGGGTGCCCGGCCGACACCGCCGGGTACGGGGCCAGTCGCACGGCCAGTTCCGCCGGGCGGCGGTGGTGCCGGCCCGGGTCGGGAAGCACGCTCGTCCGGTTCCCCCCGCCGCCGCTCGGCTCGGCGGAGACCGGTGCGTCCGCCGCACGCCCGGCGAGCCGCTGCATGACCTGGCCGAACCGGCGCAGGCCGCGCTGGCCGGGGGCGGCGTCGTCCGGGCGGCTGCCCATCTCGTCCACGACAATGGCCGTGGCGCCGATGTCGAGGAAGGCCAGCGACTCGTGGCCGTGGTGCTCCAGGTAGCGGATCCGGCCGTGCAGCACGTCCCCGGCGGTGTCGGGGGCGACGGGGGTGAGCGCCTCGGCCCGCATGCCCACCACGATCCGCTCGCCGTGGTAGTGGGCCACGGCCCGGCTGCGGATGTCGTCCCACGGCAGGTACAGCGACTGCTCGCCGAGGTTCAGCGTGACGTACCGGTCGAGGTGGACGTAGACCGACGCCTCCAGCAGGTTCATCCGCGGGCTGCCGAGGAACGCGGCGACGTAGAGGGTGGCGGGACGCCCGTACACCTGGGTGGGTGTGCCCACGTCCTGGAGCACGCCCTTGCGCATGATGGCGACCCGGTCGGCCATGGTCAGGGCCTCGGCCTGGTCGTGCGTGACGTAGATGGTGGTGACGCCCAGCTCGCGGGTCAGCCCGGAGATCTCGGCGCGCAGCTCGGCGCGGAGGCCGCTGTCCAGGTTGGAGAGGGGCTCGTCCATGAGGAACAGGCCGGGCCGGCGCACTATGGCCCGTCCCATGGCCACCCGCTGCCGCTGGCCGCCGGAGAGCTGGCTGGGCTTGCGGGCGAGCACGTCGCCGATGCCCAGCGCGCTCGCCACGTCCTGGATCCGCTCGCCGCGCGGCCCGGGCTCGACGCCGGAGAGCCGGAGCGGGAAGCCGATGTTGTCGCCGACGGTCATGTGCGGGTAGAGCGCGAAGTCCTGGAAGACCATGGCGATCTTCCGCTCCCGGGGCGGCAGGTCGTTGGCCACCTCGCCGCCGAGCATCACCGCCCCCGAGGTGGGATCCTCCAGCCCGGCGACCATCCGCAGCACGGTGGACTTGCCGCAGCCCGAGGGGCCGAGCAGCACCATGAACTCGCCGTCGTTGACGTCCAGATTGATGGTGTCGACCGCGATTGTCCCGTCCTGGAACACCTTGGTGACATCCTTGAGCGCGACGGTGGTCACCGTCTGCCTCCCCAGCTCTCGGCCGAACCCGGGAATGACTGTGACCAGGATCATGGCCTTCGCGCATCGGGTAAACGTGCCATGTTCGACTCGTGAAAGAACCATTAACGAGATTGGCGGTCTTCCATCAGTAAAGCGACCGCTCAGTAACGACTTTTCAGGCCGGTTCGTCCAGGAAAACCCGTCGGACCACCCGCTCGGCGGCGTGCCCGTCGTCCAGCGCGCAGAACCGGGCCCGGAACCGCTGCCGGGCCTCCTCCGCGGCCGCTCCGCGCACCGCACCGCTGCGGAAGACGTCGAGCAGCCCGGGAAAATCGACGGCGACCGCGCCCGGCGGCTCGGCCAGCAGGTCGAAGTAGACGCCCCGAGCCACCCGGTACGCGTCCCAGTCCGGCGCGTAGACCACGATCGGCCGGTCGAGCACCGCATAGTCGAACATCGCCGAGGAATAGTCGGTGACGAGCACGTCCGCGGCGAGATACAGGTCCTCCACCCGGTCGTACGCGCTCACGTCCAGCACCGCGCCGTCGGACGCGCCCCGCAACTGCCGCTCCCGGTCGTGGAAGTAGTGGCTGCGCATCAACAGCCGCCCGGCCGGCCCGAGCACGTGACGCAGCCGGTCCGGGTCGAACGGCGGCCGCCAGCCCGGCAGGTGCTCCCGGTGGGTCGGCGCGTAGAGCACCACGTACTCGTCGGGGCCGATGCCCAGCCCCGCGCGGGCCTGGCGGCACTCCTCGGCGGTGGCCAGCGCCAGCCGGTCGTTGCGCGGATAGCCGACCTCCAGCGTGGTGTAGTCGGCCGGGTAGGCCCGCTCCCACATCTGGGTGGAGAAGCTGTTCGCGCTGACGCTGTAGTCCCAGCGGTCCACCCGGCGCAGCAGGTTCGCGAAGTTCATGCCCATCGCGCCGACCGGATAGCGCTGCTGGTCCAGCCCCATCACCTTGACCGGGGTGCCGTGGTGGGTCTGGACGTGCACCGAGCCCGGTCGCTTGCGGACGAAGTCCGGGAAGTTGACGTTGTTGACCAGCCAGCGGGCCCGGGCCAGCACCCGGTAGTAGTCCGGGGTGCCGGCCACCACGTACTCCACGCCCGGCGGCAGCCCGGCCACGCGGTCCCGGCGGACGATCCACACGCCGCGCACCTGCGGGGCGAGCCGGCGGGCGGCCGTGTAGATGGCGGCGGGGTTGCAGGAGTAGCCCCGGTACCAGTACGACGCGTAGACGGCGAGCGTCGGGTCGAGCGGGCGGTGCAGCTCGGCCCGGTAGTACTCGTGCAGCGCCGCGTCCCGGGCCCTGCGGGCATTGCGCCGGGCGACCGGCAGCACCCGCCGCTTGACCCGCCGGGCCGAGCGCCGGGCCCGCTCCTCGGCCTGGTGGGCGGCCCGGAGCGCGCTGAACGTCCGCCACCGCCCGGCTGCCACGAGCCGGTGCTTCACCCCTTCCAGCCCGGGCGGGACCGGGTAGCCCTCGGGCGGCAGGAAGCGGGCGTGGTCGGCGTGGATCTGGGCGAAGAACGGCGGCCGCAGCTCGGGGGCGATCCGCTCGCCGTTGCCCAGCACGGTCAGGTAGTGCCAGATCATCCGCTCGAAGACGGCCGGACGCAGGCCGTTCACCACGGCCGGCCCCCACCGGTCCATGAGCCGGAACACCCGGTGCCACTGGGCGAAGACCTCGAAGTGCCGGTCGCCCCGGGTCCGGGTGATCGCCCCCGTGCGGCGCTGCCGGTAGTTGAGGCAGACCCGGTCCAGCACGCCGATCCGCTCGGCGGCCATCAGGACCGGATAGCTGAACGAGACGTCCTCGTACCAGCCGGGTGCGAAGCGCAGCCCCTGCTCGGCCAGGAACTCCCGGCGGACCAGCCGGTTCCAGGCGGTGTGCAGCAGCCGCAGGGTCTCCGGCCGCTCCCGCAGCCGGAAGGTCGCCTCGCCGGGCGGCTCCGGGAACACGTCCCGCATGGCGCTGCGCGTGCCGATGTTGTTCCAGTGCGCCCGGACGTGGTCGACGATGAGCACGTCCGGGCGGGTGGCGCGGAGCCGGTCGGCCACGTGCGGCAGGCAGCCGGGGACCAGCCAGTCGTCGCCGTCGACGAACCAGACGTAGTCGCCGCTGGCCCGGTCCAGCCCGATGTTGCGGGCCGGACCGAGCCCGACGTTCTCGGTGAGCCGGACCGGGTGGACCCGGGGGTCGCGGGCCGCATACTCGTCGAGGATCTCGCCGCTGTCGTCCGGCGAGGCGTCGTCGATCCCGATCACCTCGACGTCCTCGAACGGCTGGTCCAGGATCGAGTCGAGACACTCCCGGAGGTAGCCCTGCACCTTGAAGGCCGGTACGACGAAGCTGATCAGGGTCATCCCGGCCGGCCCTCCGTCAGCCCGGCGAGCGGTCACCCCCACGGGCGCGGGCCGGCAGGACCACCCAGGCGAGGACCACACTCGCGACAAAAACCACGAGAAGGTACGCACCGAGTGTAGCCAGAGCGATGCTCGCAATTCCGGCGATTGACCCGACGGTCAGCAGCGCCGAACGCCCCTCCCAGCCCAGCGTGGCGGCGTGCAGCGGCGGGGCCACCTGCCGCTTCTCCAGCCGCGCGGTCAGGTCGTAGTGGTGCAGGGTCAGCACGAAGACGTACCCGAAGATCAGCCACGGCGGCACCCGCCCGGCCACCCCGACGGCGATCGCGAACAGATACTCGCCGGCCCGCAGCGCCGCCGGAACCAGCCAGTCCAACGGCCCGTCGTGCGTCGCCCGCGCCCCCTGCGCCGCGGTGAGCAGGCCCACCAGGGCGGGTCCGAGCGTCCACGCGGGCAGGTCGCCGCCGCGGTGCACCGCGAGCAGCGCCCAGAGCAGGAGGACCGCCGCCACCACGGCGCCGAACGCGGCCAGCGCCAGCGGTCGCCGGGCCACCGGCAGCGTCCGGGCCAACGGCCCATCGTCGCGGTGCAGGCCGGTGTCGACCGTGCTGAGCACCGGCACCCGCATCCACCGCGCCCGCAGGGTGCGCAGGGCCCCGGTGTACGCGAACGCCAGCACCCCCCACACCAGCACCGCGCACAGCGCCACGAGCGGCCCGAACAGCGCTGCGGCCACCGCCATGAGCGCCCACCGCTCGCCGATCGGGAAGACCACGCTCCGCTTGAGCCAGTAGGACACCGAGCCGGTGTCCGCCTGCACCTTGGTGGAGGCGGCGTTCAGCTTCCCGCCGATGCCGCCCGCGTCGCCCGTCGACGTGCGGGGCCGGCGGGCCGCCTCGTCGTGCAGCACCCCGTACCAGGTGTCGGTCATGTGGCGCACGGTCTGCAGGGTCATGGCGGCGATCGCCAGGGCCCAGCCGTAGCGGAAGCCGGCGTGCGTGGCGCCGTAGCCGAGACCGGCGTAGACCACGTACTCCTTGGCCCGGTCGGCCATCGTGTCGAGCCAGCCGCCCCAGGCGCTGAAGTGCCGGGTGTAACGGGCCAACTGGCCGTCCACGCAGTCCAGCACGAAGCCCAGGTAGAGCAGGATGCCACCGGCCACCAGCGCAAACCGGCCGCCGACGCCGAAGAGCACCGCCGCGGCCACCGCGAAGGCCACCGAGATCATGGTGACCGCGGTCGGGCCCAGGCCGATCCGGGCGGCGGCCTTCGTCACGTACGGGGACCAGGTGCTGACGAAGAACGTGGTGAAGAAGTCGTCCCGCTCCTTCACCGACAGCTTCAGCTCGGCCCGGTCCTCGTCGACGGCGGCCACAGCCGCCTGCGCCGCGGCCAGTTCGGCCGGATCGCCGACCCGGTGCGCCACGAGCAGGCGTACCCGGTGGGCGAAGACCAGGGTGCCGCAGCCGACGAGGCCGGCGACGGTCTGGTCCAGCGCGGACGCCGGGCCGTCCGGGGCCGGCGCCGCGCCGCCGGTCGCGGATCCGGCCACCGCGCGGGCCGCGTCGGCGAGCGCCGGCAGGTCGGCCGGACCGGCCCGCAGCGCGCCGCCGAACACGCCGGTCGCACCCGCCGGGTCGTCCACCGCCACCACCTGGCCGCGCTCCTCTCGGACGGTCGCCTGCCCGGCGGCCGGCGGATCGGTGAGCACGAGGGCCACCGTCGGCCCCACCGGGCTGGTGGCCAGGTGCTTGAGTACGGCGGTGTGCGCCACCAGGTCGGCCCCGCTGACCAGCACCGGCCCCGTGGCGGCGGCCACCAGGTCGGCCAGCTCGGACAGGTCGCCGGCCACCCGCACCTCGTCCGCCCCGGCCCGGCGCCACTGCCCGGCGAGCCGGTCGGCCAGGCGCTCCCCGGCGTCGGTGGTCAGGCCCGCGGCCGGCCCGGCGGCGAGCACGATCGCGAGCGTCACCGCTGCGTCGCGCCGGCGTACGCCTGCAGCGCCTCGTCGATCGTCCCGTCGACGGTCAGCCGGCCGGCGTCGAGGTAGAGCCCCCGACGACAGAACCGGGCGAGGTCCTTTTCGTTGTGTGACACCAGCACCAGCGTGCGCCCTTCCGCGAGAAGTCGCTCGATGGTCGCATAGCACTTCGCACGGAACTCGGCGTCCCCGACCGCGGTCACCTCGTCCACCAGCAGCACGGGATGCGGCAGGTGGGAGATCACCGCGAAGCCCAGCCGCACCTTCATCCCCGACGAGTAGTGCCGGACGGACGTGTCGATGGCGCGTTCCACCTGCTCACCCGCGAACGAGACGATCTCGTCGAAGTGCTTCCGCAGGTACGCCGCCGACAGTCCGTGCAGCCCGCCCACGAGGTAGAGGTTCTCCCGGCCGGTCAGGTCGCCGGAGAAGCCGGCGGAGAGTTCCAGCAGTGGCGCCACCCGGCCGTGGACGCGGATCGCGCCCTCGTCGGGGATCAGCACTCCGGCGATCAGCCGCAGCAGGGTGCTCTTGCCGGTGCCGTTGCGCCCGACCACGCCGACCGTCTCGCCCGGCTCGAGCCGGAACGACACGTCCCGCAGCGGCCAGAACCGGCCGGCGTCCGGGTCGCGGGAGCCCCGGTGGATGAGCAGTTCCCGCAGCCGGAGCTGGCGGCGGCGGTTGCGGACGAACCGGATGCCGAGCCCGTCCGCCTCGATGATCGCCGCCATTCACAGTTCCTTGAGCACGGCCGGTTCGAGGCGGCGGAACGACCACCAGCCGACCGCGAACACCAGCACGCTGCCCGCCACGGTGACGGTGAGCAGCCGGGCGTCGGGGAACTCGTCCGGATACCAGATCGCGTGGTGCAGCTGGAAGATCCCGACCAGCGGGTTCAGCTCGTACGCGATCTTCAGCCAGCCCGGCATGCCCGAGTCCCGCACCAGGTTCAGCGGGTAGATGATCGGGGTGGCGTAGAAGAGCACCCGGATGATCAGCCGCATGAAGCGCTCGATGTCGCGCATCAGCACGTTGCCCGCCGACAGCAGCAGCGCGAGCCCCACCAACAGGACGAACTGCACCACCACGGCCAGCGGCAGGGCGAGCAGCGTCCAGCCGAGGCGGATCCGGCCGTGGCCCACGTAGAGGGCCGCGATGGCGGCCAGGATGGGCAGGCCGGCGAGATACTCGGCGAACCGGCCGGTGACCCGGCCGATCGGGAAGACCTGCCGGGGCAGGTTCATGGTGGTGATCAGCCGGGCCTGCCCGGTCAGCGCGTTGGCCGCCTCGGTGAGCGCCGAGCTGGCCCACATCCAGGCGAAGATCCCGGTGATCAGGAACAGCGGGTACGACTCCGCCGCGTCGCCCAGGTGCCGCCGGGTGGCGCCGGAGTAGAGCACGCCGAAGACGAACCAGTAGATCAGGCCCATGCCGAGGGGCTCGATGAGCGACCAGAGATAGCCCAGCACGGACTGCTGGTATTTCACCGCGAGATCACGCCGGACCAGGATGCGCAGCGAGGTGCGGGCGGACCAGAGCGCGGCGACGCCGGACGTCACCGTCCCATCCTCGCCCCGTGGGCCCCGGCCCGGCGTGCGGACCCGCCAGGTCACCCCTTCGGGTTCGTCAGCACTCGATCACGTTGACCGCGAGACCGCCCCGCGCCGTCTCCTTGTACTTGATCTTCATGTCGGCGCCGGTCTCCCGCATGGTCTTGATGACCTTGTCCAGCGACACGGCGTGCACCCCGTCGCCGCGCAGCGCCAGCCGGGCCGCGGTGATCGCCTTGATGCTGGCGACCGCGTTCCGCTCGATGCACGGGATCTGCACCAGGCCGCCGACGGGGTCGCAGGTGAGCCCGAGGTTGTGCTCCATGCCGATCTCGGCCGCGTTCTCCACCTGCTGGGGCGTGCCGCCCAGCGCCTCGGCCAGCCCCGCGGCCGCCATCGAGCAGGCCGACCCGACCTCGCCCTGGCAGCCGACCTCGGCCCCGGAGATCGACGCGTTCTCCTTGAACAGCACCCCGATGGCGCCGGCCGCGAGGAGGAAGCGGATCACGCCCTCCTCGGAGGCGTCCGGCACGAACCGGGTGTAGTAGTGCAGCACGGCCGGGATGATCCCGGCGGCGCCGTTGGTCGGCGCGGTGACCACCCGGCCGCCCGCCGCGTTCTCCTCGTTGACGGCGAGCGCGAAGAGGGTGACCCAGTCCATGGCGTGCAGCGGGTCGGTGGCGCCGGCCTCCGCCTCCAGGCTGCGGCGCAGCTCGGCCGCCCGGCGGCGCACCTTCAGCCCGCCCGGTAGCACACCGTCGTGAGCGCAGCCGTTCTCGACGCACTCCCGCATCACCCGCCAGATCTCCAGCAGCCCGGCCCGAACGTCCGCCTCGCTGCGCCAGGACAGCTCGTTGGCGAGCATCACCTCGCTGATCGAGAGCCCGGTGGCGGTGGTCACCGACAGCAGCTCCGCGCCGGTGAGGAATGGGTGGCGGACCCGGGTGCTGTCCGGCTTGATCCGGTCCGCCCCGGCGGCCGCCTCGTCGACCACGAACCCGCCGCCGACGGAGTAGTAGGTGCGTGCCCGGACCTGCTGCCCGGCCGCGTCGAAGGCCGCGAAGGTCATCCCGTTCGGGTGGTACGGCAGGGACCGGCGGCGGTGCATCACCAGGTCCCGGTCCGGGTCGAAGCCGATCTCCTGGCTGCCCATCAGGCTGAGCCGGCGCTGCGCGCGGATCCGCTCCACCCGCGGCCCGACCGAGTCGGTGTCGACCGTCTCCGGGATCTCCCCCTCCAGCCCGAGCAGCACGGCGCGGTCGCTGCCGTGACCGTGACCGGTGGCGCCCAGCGAGCCGAACAGCTCGGCCTGCACGCGCACGACGTCGGCGAGCTGGCCGTCGGCCTTGAGCCCGGCCACGAACGTCCGGGCGGCCCGCATCGGGCCCACCGTGTGGGAGCTGGACGGCCCGATACCGACGCTGAAGAGGTCGAAAACACTGATCATGGCTGCACTTTCCTCGCCGTCGTCCCCGTCGTGCGGGTCCGGCCCGGTGTGTGCCGCTCCCCGGTGCGGGAGGCGGCGGGCGGCACCCGGGGTGTGGGCGCCCGACCGGCGAGCCTACCCTCCGCACCTGCCGTCAACCCACCGTCACCGGCTGACCGGCCGGTGAATCGATCATGGCCGGCCGGGGTAAAGCACCTACGGGTTCCCGGGTCGCCGATCCTCCTCGGGACCGAGGGCGGGAGGCGCGTCCGTTCCTACCGTGGAATCAGCGCGGCGGATCGCCGCAGAAGTGGGAGTTCGACGATGAGTCGCAAACTGGTCCGGCCCCGCCAGGGGCGCATGTTCGCCGGCGTCTGCGCCGGCCTGGCCCAGCGGTTCGGCATGTCGGCCGGCATGGTCCGGCTGCTGTTCCTGCTGTCGCTGCTGCTGCCCGGCACGCAGGTGATCGTCTACCTGATCCTCTGGGTCCTCATGCCGAACGAGGACCGCTACCTGGCCACCAGCCGCCACTGACCCGTGCCGCCCGCCCCGGGACCAACCGGGGCGGGCGCCGCCGGCGTCAGGGCGCCGTGTAGGTGACGGTCACCTTCTGGTAGCCGAGGGAGCGGAGCAGCCCCTCCAGCATCTTGCGGGTGTTCTCCTCGGCCCGGGCGGTGAGCCCGCTGTCGCGGGCCGCCGCCGTGATCCGGTCCTCGGCGAGATGGTAGACCTGCTGCTGCCGGTTGGGGTCGCCGCCGACCAGGTCGTTCAGCCGGTTGATGAGGCCGCGCTGCTCGGCGAAGACGTAGCTCTTGTCCATGTCCAGGTCGGTCTCGCCGAGCTGCGGCGCGGGCAGTTTGATCTCCACGGACTTGCCGTCGTCGGAGACCACCACGGCCCCGTCGGCGATCTTCGCGAAGTCGACGTACGCCTCGATCCGGCCCGCCCCGACGAAGAGCGTGCGCTCGTTGAGCAGGAAGTCGGGCACGTTGCGCCGGTCCTTCTGCACGTCGACGACCACCTGGAAGTTGCCCTCCGCGGCCACGTAGCGGCTCAGGTCGCGGATCGACTTGAGCAGCGGCGGCTGGCTGCGGTCGGTCTGCTCCTTGGCGAACGGGTTGCGGAACTCCGGCAGCAGGCCGGTCGCCTGCACGCCGAGCAGCACCACCACGGCCAGCGCGGCCGCGCCGAGCACCCAGAGCAGGCCCCGCACCGGCCCCCCGGACGGCGCCGGGGCACCGGGCCGGGTGTCGTCCGGAACGTCCGACCGGGCCCGGAGGGACTCGCCGGTCGGGTATTCCGGGAACTCCCGGGTGGGCTCGTTGATGTCACCGTCGCGGGCCATCGCCCCTCACCGTCCTCGTCAGACACATCGACTGAGAATGACGGTACGGCCACCGTGCGACAGTCGCTCGTCGAGCGACCGGATCGGGTGAATCCGCAGCTCAGGCGAACGCGGACAGCCCGGTCAGCCGCTGCCCGATGACCAGCTGGTGGATCTCCGAGGTGCCCTCGTAGGTCAGCACGCTCTCCAGGTTGTTGGCGTGCCGCATCACCGGGTATTCGCCCGAGACGCCGTTGGCGCCCAGGATGGTCCGGCACTCCCGGGCGATGGCCAGGGCCTCCCGGACGTTGTTCAGCTTGCCCACGCTGACCTGCTCCGGGCGCAGCTTGCCGGCGTCGGCCAGGCGCCCCAGGTGCAGCGCGAGCAGCAACCCCTTGTTCCACTCGACGGCCATGTCGGCGAGCTTGGCCTGGGTGAGCTGGAAGCCGGCCAGCGGCCGGCCGAACTGGGTCCGGGTGGTCGCGTAGGACAGGGCGGTCTCCAGGCAGTCCCGGGCCGCGCCGAGCGCGCCCCAGACGATGCCGTGCCGGGCCTCGGTGAGGCAGCTCAGCGGCGCCTTGAGCCCGATCGCCTCGGGCAGCCGGGCCTCCGCCGGCAGCCGCACGTCGTCGAGGGCGATCTCGCCGGTCAGCGACGCGCGCAGCGACATCTTGTGCCGGATCTCCCGCGCCGTCACCCCGGGCGTGTCCATGGGTACGGCGAAGCCGCGGACGCCCTCGTCGGTGCGCGCCCAGATCACCCCGACGTCGGCGATCGGCGCGTTGGTGATCCACAGCTTGGTGCCGCTGAGGATCCAGTCGTCGCCGTCACGCCGGGCGCGGGTTGCCATCGAGGCCGGGTCGGAGCCGTGGTCCGGCTCGGTCAGCCCGAAGCAGCCGATCGCCTCGCCGGCCGCCATGGCGGGCAGCCAGCGCTGCTTCTGCTCCTCGCTGCCGTAGCGCCAGATGGCGTACATGGCCAGGGAACCCTGCACCGACACCAGCGAGCGCAGGCCGGAGTCGCCCGCCTCCAGCTCCAGGCAGGCCAGCCCGTACGCGACGGCCGACGCGCCGGCGCAGCCGTAGCCGGTGAGGTGCATGCCGAGCAGGCCGAGCTTGCCGAACTCGCTGGCCAGCTCGCGGGCCGGGACGTGGCCGTCCTCGTACCAGCCGGCGACGTGCGGGCGGACCCGGTCGTCGACGAGCTGGCGCACGACGGCCTGGATCTGCCGCTCCTCCTCGCCCAGCGACGCGTCGATGTCCAGCAGGTCGAGAGGGGTCATGGCGTCACCTTAACGAAGACTCAGGGGCGCGTCACTCGGGCTGACCGCTGAGCACCAGCACCCGGGCGTGGATCTGGTTGCGCTGCTGGAGCGCCGCGCGCAGCGCCCGGTGCAGGCCGTCCTCCAGGTAGAGGCCGCCGTTCCACTGCACCACGTGCGGGAAGAGGTCGCCGTAGAAGGTGGAGTCCTCGGCGAGGAGCTTGTCGAGCGCCAGCTCCCGCTTGGTGGTGATGAGCTGGTCCAGCCGCAGCGGACGCGGCGGGATCTCGGCCCACTGCTTGAGCGTGAGGTTGTGTTCCGGGTAGGGACGCCCGTCCCGGACCGCCCTGAAGATCACGGCACGCTCCCCTCCCCCCGGCCGGGCCGATGATGTCGGTGCCAGCCTAGCCGCACGCGCCACACCGCGTTTTACTCCCTCATGTCGGTTTCGCTACCGCCGATACCCGGGCCGGACGCGCTGAACCACCCTCAATTCCAGCGACCCCGCCGGACCACCTCGTCCACCGGCCGGCGGCCGCGCCGCAACGATGGTGACCGGTGATCGGGTGCCCGATAACCTACCGTGACCGCGCCGATCGGGTGGTACTCCGCCGGCACCCCGAACGCCTCCCGGTACGCCTCGATCCGCTGCGGCGGGATGCCGAAGAAGCAGGCGCCCAGCCCCTCGTCCACGGCGGTGAGCAGCATCAGCAGGGCGGCGAAGCCGGTGTCGACATACCAGTAGGGCACGGGCCAGCGGTCCTCGGAGCGGTCCGCCCAGCCCTTGTCCGGCTCGGCGTACCGGTCGAGGTACGCGGACCGGTTGGCGTGCGGCACCACGATGAGCGGGGCCTTGCGCATCCCGGCCAGCCAGCGTTCCCGGCCGCCGCCACCCGGGGTGGCCGCCGCCCAGAACCGCTCCCGGTCCGCCGGCTCCTCCAGCACCAGGAAGCCCCAGCCCTGGGCGAACCCGGCCGACGGGGCCCGGACGGCGTGGTCCAGCAGCCGGTCCACCACGTCGGGCGGGACCGGGCGGTCCGGGTCGTAGTTGCGGACCATCCGGCGGCGCCGGACGACCTCGGCGAACTCCACGCTCAGACCCCGGGCCGGATGCCCCACGTGCCCCGCCAGGTCTGCGCGGGGGCCAGCGTGATCAGGTCCCGGCCGGAGCGGAACGCGTCGGCCGGGCAGGTCATCGGCTCGACCGCCACCGAACGCCGGTGCCGCTCCCCCGTGAGGGTGTCGCCGGTGAAGACCTGCCACCAGCCGAACTCGCCGTCGGCCCAGATGTGCACCGCCGCCGAGCCGTCCGGGGCCGCCAGGGTCACCGACGAGCCGCCGTCGGCGTCCCGCACCACGTCACCGAAGGCCACGTCGAGCACCGCGGCGCCGATCGCGCGGGGCTCCGTGTAGTCGTACTCGGAGCCGGCCACGCCGGTCGCGGCCACCGGCAGCAGCCGGTTGTCCAGCAGCACCCGCGTCCGCCCCGGCACCCGCATGGTCAGCTCGTCCACGCCGACCTTCGGCAGCTGCAGGTAGGGGTGCACCGAGAAGCCGAACGGGGCCGGCTCGCCGGACAGGTTGGTCACCTCGTGGTCGGCGCGCAGCCCGTCCGCCCCGACGCTCCACCGGCTCCGCAGCCGCAGCGCCCACGGGTAGCCGGGACTGGGCGGCAGCTCGTAGCCGAGCGTCACGCTCTCCGGCGACTGCTCGACGAGCTGCCACCGCACCCAGTTGACCAGGCCGTGGATGGCGTTGTGCCGGGCCGGCTCGGTCAGGTCGAGCTGCAACGACCGGTCACCGAAGGTGTAGACGCCGTCCCGGATCCGGTTCGGCCAGGGCGCCAGCACGTGACCGGCCGAACCCGGGCAGAGCTCGTCCGCCTCGTACCCGTCGAGGTAGTCGATCCCGTCGTGGCGGTAGGTCCGCAGGCCACCGCCGACCTCGACCACGACGGCCTCGTGGCCGTCGGCCGCGATGGTCCACTGTGTGCCGGACGGGGACGGGCGCGCGTCGGTCTCCATGCCGGCGACCTTAGCCCGTCGCCCCGACGCCGCGAGGGGATGCCGGCCGGCGTCCCAGCCGGCGGCCCACCCGGCTCGCCGGAGGCGACCCCGGCCACCGGGAACGGCGCCGGCCGGCGTCCGGCGTCAGGACCGCTCCCGGTCGGTGGCCTGGGCGGCGGCCCGGTAGCGGAGCAGCGCCGGGAAGATCGCGACCAGCGCGACGGCGAGGACAGCGGAGGCCAGGCCGCCGGCGACCATGGCGACCCCGGTGCCGAATCCGGCGGCCATCGTGCCGGCCCGCAGGTCGCCCAGGCGCGGGCCACCCGCGACCACCACCGTGTTGACGCCCTGGAGCCGGCCGCGCATCCGGTCCGGCGCGTAGACCAGCAGCATCGACTGCCGCAGGGTCGCGCTCACCAGGTCGGCGGCGCCGGCCAGGCCGAGCAGCGCCACCACCAGCCAGAGCTGGCGGGCCAGCCCGGCGGCGGCGATCGCCACGCCCCAGCCGACCACGGCCACCGACAGCGCGAGCCCCTGCCGGCGCACCCGGCCGATCCAGCCCGAGGTGAGGCCGCCCAGCATCGCGCCGATGGCGATGGCGCTGTAGAGCCAGCCGACCGCCGCCCCGCCGCCGAAGCGTTCGTGCGCCAGCTCGGGGAAGAGCGCCCGGGGCATGGCCAGGATCATCGCGATCAGGTCGATGGCGAAGGAGAGCAGCAGCACCGGCGTGGTGGCCAGGTAGCGGAGCCCGTCGACGATGCTGGCCAGCCCCGCCTTGCGCGGCGTGCCGTCGCCGTCCGGATCCGGCTCGGGCGGCATGGCGGGCAGCCGCAGGGTGGCCCAGAGCGACACGGTGAACAGCAGCCCGTCCACCCCGTACGCGATCGGCAGCCCCACGTCGGTGGGCCAGGTGGCGAAGATCAGCCCGGCGGCGAGCGGCCCGAACACCGAGGTCGCCGTGAACGTGGTGAAGTTCAGCGTGCTGGCCGCCGGCACCAGCTCGGCCGGCACCAGGCGGGGCAGGATCGCGCTGCGGGTCGGCGACGTGATCGCGAACGCGATCGACTGCACCGCGACCAGGGTCAACAGCAGCACCGGGCTGCCCACCCGCAGCAGCGACTGGAGCAGCAGCGCCAGGGTCGACGCCCAGAGCAGGGCGCCCCCGCCCAGCAGCACCCGCCGCCGGTCCCGGGCGTCGGCGACCGCCCCGCCCCACAGCCCGAAGACCAGCAGCGGCAGGAAGCCGGCGATCCCGAGCAGGCCGACCCAGAACGAGCCGCCGGTCAGGTCGAACATCTCCACCGGCACCGCCACGGCGGTGAACTGGAAGCCGAACATCGCCACGGCGTTGCCGAGCCACACCCGGCGGTACGCGGGCACACCCAGCGGACGCAGGTCGATCGCCCAGCGGCGCGCTCCGCGCGGCCGGGCCTCCTTCACCCCCGTCACGGGGCCAGCCGCTCGATGACCCAGGCGCCGTCCCCGGTACGCCGGAACCGCAGCCGGTCGTGCAGCCGGCTGGCCCGGCCCTGCCAGAACTCCACCGTCTCCGGCCGCACCCGGAACCCGCCCCAGTGCGGCGGCGCCGGGATCTCGTCCACGTCGGCGAAGCGCTCGGCCGCCGCCCGGTACGCCGCGTCGAGCGCCGCCCGGTCCGGGACCACCCGGGACTGGGTGCTGGCCCAGGCGCCGAGCTGGGAGCCACGCGGCCGGGCGGCGAAGTACGCCTCGGTCTCGGCCCGGTCGACCCGGGTCACCCGACCGGTGACCGTCACCTGCCGGTGCATCGGGAACCACGGGAAGACGAGGCTCGCCCACGGGTTCGCGGTCGCCTCGCCGCCCTTGCGGGAGCCGTAGTTCGTGAAGAAGACGAACCCGTCCGGGTCGTACCCCTTGAGCAGCACGGTGCGGCCGCTCGGCCGCCCGTCGGCGTCGGCCGTGCCGACCACCATGGCGTTCGGTTCGGGCAGCGGATGCGCCACCGCGTCGGCGAACCAGCGGGCGAACTGGGTGTGCCAGTCCGGCGCGAGATCCGATTCGGAAAGGCCCAGGTCGGCGGCGTACTCGTTACGCATACCGGCCGGGGCAGGTGTGTCACCCGTCACTCTCGTCGTCCCTCTCCCGGGGATGCCGGCGTCCCCCGACGCTGGCCAGGCCCCGCCACCCAGTCTTCTCCAGCCCGTGAGCTTGTCCACCGGCGGGGATGTCATGTGGCGCACAGTCGCTGCGGGTCGCGGAGCCGGTTACCGAGCAGGCAAGATGTTCCGAACACATCCCTGAGGGGTCGCCCAAACCGCGGGCCCGTCCAGCCCGCGCGGCCACCACCACCGCCGGAAGCCAGGAGACGACATGTCCGACTTCAAACCGGGCCTGGAGGGCGTCGTAGCCTTCGAGACCCAGATCGCCGAACCGGACCGCGAGGGCGGCGCGCTGCGCTACCGCGGCGTGGACATCGAGGATCTGATCGGTCAGGTCTCCTTCGGCAACGTCTGGGCGCTGCTGGTCGACGGGCGCTTCGGCCCGGGCCTGCCGCCGGCCGAGCCGTTCCCGGTGCCGGTGCACTCCGGCGACATCCGCGTCGACGTGCAGTCCGCGGTCGCCATGCTCGCCCCGTACTGGGGGCTCAACCAGCTCCTCGACATCTCCGACGAGCAGGCCCGCGAGGACCTGGCCCGGGTGTCGGTCACCGCGCTGTCCTTCGTCGCCCAGTCCGCCCGCGGCCTCGGCCTGCCGGCCGTGCCGCAGAAGGAGATCGACAAGGCGGAGACGATCGTCGAGCGGTTCATGAAGCGCTGGCGGGGTGAGCCCGACCCGCGGCACGTCAAGGCCGTCGACGCCTACTTCATCTCGGCCGCCGAGCACGGCCTGAACGCCTCCACCTTCACCGCCCGGATCGTCGCCTCCACCGGCGCCGACGCCGCGGCCTGCATCTCCTCCGGCATCGGCGCGCTCTCCGGCCCGCTGCACGGCGGCGCGCCGTCCCGGGTGCTCAGCATGCTGGAGGCCGTCGAGCGCAGCGGCGACGCCGAGGGCTACGTCAAGGGCGTCCTCGACCGGGGCGAGCGGCTCATGGGCTTCGGCCACCGGGTCTACCGGGCCGAGGACCCGCGCGCCCGCGTGCTCCGCCGCACCGCCAAGGAGCTGGGCGCGCCGCGCTTCGAGATCGCCGAGGCGCTGGAGAAGGCCGCCCTGGCCGAGCTCCAGGCCCGCCGCCCGGACCGGGTGCTCGCCACCAACGTCGAGTTCTGGTCGGCCGTCGTGCTGGACTTCGCCGAGGTGCCGGCGCACATGTTCACCTCGATGTTCACCTGTGCCCGGATGGGCGGTTGGTCCGCGCACATCCTGGAGCAGAAGAAGCTCCAGCGGCTGGTCCGCCCGTCGGCCCGCTACATCGGGCCGGGCAGCCGCAAGCCGCAGCAGGTCGAGGGCTGGGACGCCATCCCGCACGGCGTCTGATCCTTCCCCGCGTACCCCTCGCCAGGGCCCGGTCCGTCGCGGACCGGGCCCTGGCGCGTGTGGCGCATCCCTCAGCTCCGGGAGTGGGACCAGCCGCCGGGCCGGGCGGCCCGGGTGCGAGGATGAAGGCCGGCAGTGCCGCCGGACCGGGCTCGGACCCGGCTCCGCCGCGCGCCCACGCGTGGCCGCCGTCGCTCCGCGCCCGCTGAAGGGCCCGCCCTCGCCCACGCGGAAGGATCGAGACAACCGTGGCTGACGCACCGACCATCCGGATTCCCGACGACATCAGGCCCGCCGACGGCCGCTTCGGCTGCGGGCCGTCCAAGGTCCGTCCCGCGGCGGTGTCCGCCCTCGCCGACGTCGCCACCAGTTACCTGGGCACCTCGCACCGGCAGAAGACGGTCCGCGACCAGGTGGCCCGGCTGCGCCGCGGCCTCGCCGAGTTCTTCGCCCTCCCCGAGGGCTACGAGGTGGTGCTCGGCAACGGCGGCACCACCGCGTTCTGGGAGGTCGCCACCTTCGGCCTGATCCGCGACCGGGCCCAGTTCGCCAGCTTCGGCGAATTCGGCGCCAAGTTCGCCAAGTCGGTCAAGGACGCGCCGTTCCTGGGCGAGCCGACCGTGCGCAAGTCCGAGGCGGGCAGCGCGCCGACCCTGGTCGCCGAGGCGGGCGTCGACGTCTACGCCACCCCGCAGAACGAGACCTCCACCGGCGTGGCGGTGCCGATCAGCCGGGTGCCCGGCGCCGACGAGGGCTCGCTGCTGCTGGTCGACGCCACCTCCGGCGCGGGCGGCCTGGAGGTCAACGTCGGCGAGACCGACGTCTACTACTTCGCCCCGCAGAAGTGCTTCGGCTCCGACGGCGGCCTCTGGCTGGCCCTCATGTCGCCGGCCGCGCTGGCCCGGGCCACCGAGATCAAGGAGTCGGGTCGCTACATCCCCGCCTTCCTCGACCTGGTCACCGCGATCGACAACTCGCGGCTGGAGCAGACCTACAACACCCCGGCGCTGGCCACCATCTTCCTGGCCGCCGAGCAGACCGACTGGATGAACTCGCAGGGCGGGCTGGCCTGGGCGGCCAAGCGCACCGCCGAGAGCGCCGGCATCGTCTACGGCTGGGCCGAGCGCTCGGCGTTCGCCACCCCGTACGTGACCGACCCGGCGCTGCGCTCCAACGTGGTCGCCACCATCGACTTCGCCGACGGGGTGGACGCCTCGGCGATCGCCAAGGTGCTGCGCGCCAACGGCATCGTCGACACCGAGCCCTACCGGAAGCTCGGCCGCAACCAGCTCCGCGTCGCGCTCTTCCCGGCCGTCGAGCCGGCCGACGTGGAGGCGCTCACCGCGTCCATCGACTACGTGGTCGAGCGGCTCTGATCGTGTGGTGACGGTGGGTGGTCGTCGGGGCTCCGGCGACCACCCACCGTGATCATCGCCGCAGCTCAGTCGCAACATGCCGGGGTGTCGCATCCCCCACCTTCGGGTAGATGAGCGTACGGTGGTTCGAGACGCCCGGGTGGCCGGCTCGTGGCGTGACGGCCAGCGAAGCGGGACGGAGGCAAGCCCATGCGCCCAGTACGCTTCGTCGCCCTCTCGGAGGACGGCCAGGCTCTGGTGCTCGCCGACGAGGTCGGGCGCCTGCTCGCCCTGCCCATCGACGAGCGCATCGCCTCGGCGATGCACGCCGAGCCGGGCGCGGCCCCGCTCGCGGTGGTGCCGAGCGCCGCCGACCCGACGCCGTCGCTCTCCCCGCGGGACATCCAGGCCCGGATCCGCTCCGGCGAGTCCGCCGAGGACGTCGCCCGGATCGCCGGCGTCCCGGTCGACCGCGTCCTGCGCTATGCCGGCCCGGTCCTCCAGGAGCGGGCCATGCTCGCCCAGCACGCCCGGCGCACCCGACTCAAGGGCGCCGAGAAGCCGACCCCGCTGGCCGAGGTCGTCAACGGCCGGCTGGCCCAGCACGGGATCGACACCGAGAAGATCTCCTGGGACGCCTACCGCCGCGACGACGGCACCTGGCGGATCATCGCCACCTGGCCGTCCGGCAAGGCCACCGCGCAGGCGGTCTGGGATCTCGACAAGACCCGGCAGAACGTCGCGCCGCACGACGACATGGCGCAATACCTGTGCGCCGAGCGCCCCACGCCGATCCTCGGCCAGGAGCCGGCGCCGGAGCGGGGCGGCCACGCGCTGCCCGGCCCGTCGCGCGGCGAGCCGAGCCGGGGCGGGCACGGCCTGCCGTCGCCCGCCGAGCACGCCCGTCCGGGGCGGGACCCGATCCGCGCCGGCCGGGACGCGCTGCTCGCCTCGCTGGACCGGCCGCTCGGCGGCACGTCCGGCCGCGGTCTGGACACCCGCTCCCCGGCCGCGCTGGCCGGGTCCGACGCCCCCCGCCAGCGGGCGGTCACCGGTGGCGCGGCCGCGCTGCTCGGCGGCGGCCAGGGCTCCGCGTTCGACGACGACTCGGACGCGCCGAAGGAGATCCCGGCCGTGCCGTCGCTGGCCGTGCTCCGGCCCCGCCGCACCGGTCCCGCTGCGGCGACCGGCGGCACCGGCACCGAGTCCACCGACGCCGCCGGCAAGCCGCGCAAGCGCCTGCCGAGCTGGGACGACGTCCTCTTCGGCACCGGCCCGGCGGCCCGCGAGTCCTCCTGACCGACGGTCCACCCTGGCGTAACGAGGCACTCTAAGTGCCCGCGTGCCAGGGTGGACCTATGGAGTACACGAACCTGGGACGCACCGGCCTGTCGGTGAGCCGGCTCTGCCTCGGCACCATGAACTTCGGCCCGCAGACGACCGAGCCGGACAGCTTCGCCATCATGGACCGGGCACTCGAACACGGCATCAACTTCTTCGACACCGCCAACGTCTACGGCTGGAAGACCGGTGAGGGCGTCACCGAGCAGATCATCGGCCGCTGGTTCGCCCAGGGCGGCGGGCGCCGCGACAAGGTCGTCCTGGCCACCAAGGTCTACGGCAAGATGGGCGAGTGGCCCAACGAGCAGGGCCTGAGCGCCCGGCACATCATCCGGGCCTGCGAGGACTCGCTGCGCCGGCTGCAGACCGACACGATCGACCTCTACCAGATGCACCACATCTCGCGGACCACGCCGTGGGAGGAGATCTGGCAGGCCATGGAGACCCTGGTCGCCCAGGGCAAGGTCCTCTACGTCGGCTCGTCCAACTTCGCCGGCTGGCACATCGCCCAGGCGCAGGCGGCGGCCGGCCGCCGCAACTTCCTCGGCCTCGTCTCCGAGCAGAGCATCTACAACCTGATGACCCGGCACGTCGAGCTGGAGGTGATCCCGGCGGCGCAGCACTACGGGCTGGGCATCATCCCGTGGTCGCCGCTGCACGGCGGGCTGCTCTCCGGGGTCATCCGCAAGATGGCCGAGGGCGGCGCGGCCCGCGGCGCCTCCGGCCGGTCCGCCGACGCGCTGGCCGAGCACCGGTCCACCATCGAGGCGTACGAGAAGCTCTGCGCGGACCTCGGCCACGACCCGGCGGACGTGGCGCTGGCCTGGCTGCTCTCCCGCCCGGGCGTGACCGCCCCGATCGTCGGCCCGCGCACCATGGACCAGCTCGACCGCAACCTCGGCGCGCTGGATGTGCGGCTCGACGAGGCCACGCTGGAGAAGCTCGACGAGCTCTTCCCGCCGGTCGGCAACGGCGGCCCGGGCCCGGAGGCCTGGGCCTGGTGACCCGCTGACCGGGTTGGCCGGGCCTCTCCGGTCAACCCGGTCGGTGCGTCAGATGGGCCAGGCGGCGAGGCGGTCGTAGGTGGGGCGCGGGCCCGGGTGGCTGCGCACCAGGACCAACTCGTCGGCGCTCCACTCCGGGCCGTGGTAGTCGTGCAGGGTCTCCCGGTCGGCCAGCACGTCGGCGCGGTCGATCCGGTCGCCGGGGCGGGCGATGGTCAGGTGGGCCCGGAACGGCTTCTCGTCGTGTGGCAGCCGGGCCCGGCGCAGCCCGGAGCGGATGAGCCGGGCGAGCACGGTCAACCCGTCGACCTCGCCGCGTACGTCCACCCAGAGCACGGTGAACCGGCCGCGCCCGAAGCTGCCCCCGCCGCCGAGCCGCAGCCGCGGGGAGCTGCCCCGGGCGTCCCGGAACGTCTGCGCGGCGAGGCCGAGCGCGCTCTCCACGTCGACCAGCCGGTCGTCGGGAGTGTCGCCGAGGAAGGCCAGGGTGAGATGGGCGTTGGCCGGGTCGGCCAGCCGGACGTTGGTGCCGGCGGCGGAGGCGGCCCCGGTGCGCAGCCGGGCCACCTGGGCGCTCAGGTCGTCGATCGCCGGCGTCGGCGGGTAGACCGCGACGAAGAGCCGCACCGGTCAGCGGTGCCGCTGGTGGTGGCCGGGGCGGGCGGCGGGCAGGGTGAGCCCGGCGGCGTGCAGGAGGCCCTCGACGCGTACCCGTTCGATCTCCTTGTCGACGCCCTCCAGCTCGGCCAGGTGCTCGGCGATGCCCAGCGCCCCGCAGGCGGCGCGCAGCCGCTCGTCGTACGCGTCGATGACCGAGCCGTGCCACACCACCGAGCGGTCGGCGGCGGCGAGCCGGTGGCCGCCGAAGCGGCGCAGGTCGACGGCGAGCTGCTCCAGCGGGCGGCGGTCCTCCCGGTCGAACTCGGTGAGGTCGATGTCGCGGGTCAGCGACTCGGCCTCGATGGCCCGGTCCAGCCGGGCGATGGTGCGGCGTTCCCGGCGCTGCTCGCGCCACTCGGCCCAGCCGCAGGCCACCCGGTCGAGGATCTCGTCGGCGCAGAAGATCAGCGCGAAGAGGGCCGGCAGGCAGCAGACGGCGAGGATCGCCAGCGCCAGCAGTAGTCCTTGCCCCACTCCCACATATCGACGCTATGCCGCGCCGTCCGCGCCCGCCACCCGATTGGTGAGATCCGGACGCGAATGAATGAGGAAGGACCGGTCCCCTCGGGCGGGAACCGGTCCTTCGGGCGGTCGACAGGTCACTCCGCCCCGGGCGACACCACGTAGAAGCGCGGCATGGGCAGCACCCGCAGCCGCAGCCGGGCGCCGGAGCGGCGCAGCTGCCAGGTGAGCGCCAGCAGGGCGGCGGCCAGCGAGATCAGGCCACCGGTCCAGATGCTCGCGCCGGCGCCGAACGTCTCGGCCACCCAGCCGATGATCGGCGCGCCGACCGGGTTGGTGCCGAGGAAGACGAGCACCCACAGCGCCATGACCCGGCCCCGGAAGGCGGCGTCGACGCCGAGCTGGACCCGCTGGTTCGCGGCCTGGGCGAAGAAGACCATGAAGAACCCGGTGGGCAGCAGCAGAGCCGCCACCAGCCAGTACGACGAGGCGAGCCCCACCAGCGTGCCGAAGCTGGCACAGCCGACCGCCGCGCCGAGCACCAGCCACACGGTGGGCCGGCTGCGCCGGCCGGTGCCGGACAGGGCGCCGACCAGTGCGCCCACCGCCAGCGCGGTGGTGAACAGGCCGAACGAGGCGGCACCCGTGTGGAACACGGTCTTGGCCAGCGCGGCGAGGGTGAGCTGGAAGTTGAACAGGGTCATCCCGACCACCGACATCAGCGCCATCGGCAGCAGGAGGTCGGGGCGGCGCGCGACGTACCGGAGGCCGTCCACGACCTTGGCCTGGTCGCGCTCGCCGGTCGGCGGCAGGTCCTTGCGGTACAGCTCGCTGGTGCGCATCCGGACCACGTTGACCAGCGGGGCGATCGAGCTGAACGCGGTGATCAGGAAGACGGGGCCGACGTCGAAGGCGGCGATGGCCAGGCCGGCGATGGCCGGGCCGAGGATCCGGGCCGAGTTGAAGGTGGCCGCGTTGAGCGAGAGCGCGTTCGGCAGCAGCGGCATGCCGACCAGCTCGGAGACGAACGCCTGCCGGACCGGGGTCTCCACCGCGTTGAAGACCCCGAGCAGGGCGGCGAACGCGAAGACGTGCCAGAGCTGCACGAGCCCGGTGACCACCAGCAGGCTCATCGCCAGCGCCAGGACGGTCCAGAAGATGTTGGCGATGAAGAGCAGCATCCGCTTGTCGTAGCGGTCGGCGAGGCGGCCGGAGATCAGTGTCAGCAGCAGGACGGGGGTGAACTGGAGCGCGGTGACCACGCCGAGCGCGGTCGCCGAGTTGCCGCTGAGGTCGAGGACGAGCCAGTCCTGGGCGATGTACATCATCCAGACGCCAATCAACTTGATCAGCTGTCCGGTGGCGAAGAGTCGGTAGTTGCGGACTCGTAGGGACTGGAACATCGTGCTCAACTTGGCCTGCACTCTAGGTGCGCCTCCTCGCGATCATGTACGCCTCATCCACAACGGACGAAGCGGACCGCGGGACGCGCGTACCCGCTCAGGCGCGAGCGATGCCCTGCAGGATGTCGGCGGCACGCTGCAGCGTGTCGCGTTCCTCCTCGGTCAGGGCCGCCAGCCGGGTGGCCAGCCACGAGTTGCGGGCCCGCTCGAACTGGTCGAGTACGGCCCGTCCTCCCTCGGTCGCCGCCAGGATGACCTGCCGTCCATCGGTCGGGTGGGGGGTCCGCTGCACAAGGCCGCGGTCCTCCAGCTTCGCGATGATCTTCGTCATCGTTGGCGGCTGCACCCGCTCGATGTCGGCCAGCTCCCGGGGTGTCAGGGCGCCCGCCAGGTTGAGGCTGGTGAGCGCCGAGAGCTGAGTGACCGTGAGGTCGCCGACCGGTCGGGCCTGTCGGACCCGCCGGTTGAGTCGAGTGATCGCATCACGCAGCTGAGGGGCCAGCTGCGCCGGTGGCACGCGTTTCGCCGTCACCGTCCGCTCCGTCACAGTAGTTAGCTTAACTAATGAGCCTGGCTAACGACATGCGATATGACCAGGCTCACCAGCGACTTCAGAGCACCACGGCCTCGATCGGCCCGCGCAGGAAGTAAAGGATGAACAGGGCGGCCACCCCGTACAGCAGGGGGTGGACGTCGCGGAACCGGCCCTTCGCCACCTTCAGCAGCACGAAAGTGATCACCCCGGCGCCGATCCCGTTCGAGATCGAGTAGGTGAAGGGCATCAGCACGATCGTGAGGAACGCGGGGATGGCGATCTCGTAGTCGGTCCAGTCGATCGTGCGGACCGCGGTCATCATGAGGAAGCCGACCACCACGAGCGCCGTCGACGCGGCCTCGAACGGCACCACCACCGCCAGCGGCGCCAGGAACATGGCCAGCAGGAACAGGCTGCCGGTGACCAGGTTGGCCACCCCGGTCCGGGCGCCCTCCGCGACCCCGGCGGCACTCTCGATGTACGACGTGTTGCTCGACACCGAGGCCGCGCCACCCGCGGCGGCGGCGATCGAGTCGACCAGCAGGATCTCCCGGGCCCGCGGCGGGGTGCCCCGCTCGTCGAGCATGTCGCCCTCCTGGCCGATCGCGACCATCGTGCCCATGGTGTCGAAGAAGTCCGTGATGAGCAGGGTGAAGACGAACATCAGCGGGACCAGCCAGCCGACCCGGGTCCACGAGTCCAGCAGGTTGAAATTGCCCAGCAGCGAGAGGTCGGGGACGTCCACCACCTTCTCCGGCACCTCGGGCACGTTCAACGCCCAGCCCTTGGGGTTCGGCTTCCCGTTGACGAACGACGGCCCGATGTTGCCGACCGCCTCCACCGCGATCGCCAGCACGGTGGAGGCCAGGATGCCGATCAGGATCGCACCGCGGACCCGGCGTACCACCAGCACCAGGGTGAGCAGCAGACCCACCACGAAGACCAGCAGCGGCCAGCTGACGATCTTGCCGCTGATGCCCAGCCCGACCGGCACGGTCGTGTTCGCGACGTCCGGCACACGTCGGACGAACCCGGCGTCGACCAGGCCGATGATGGTGAGGAAGAGGCCGATGCCGACACCGATCGCCGTCTTGAGCTGGGTGGGCACCGAGCGGAACACCGCCGTACGCAGCCCGGTGAGCACGAGGATGCCGATCAGCACACCCTCGATCACCACGAGGCCCATGGCGTCCGCCCACGTCATCTGCGGCGCGATCTCGAACGCGACCAGCGCGTTCACGCCCAGCCCGGCGGCCAGCGCGATCGGGAACCGGGCCACCACGCCCATCAGGATGGTCATCACGCCGGCGACCAGCGCCGTGGCCGCCGCCAACGCCGGGATGGCGAGCTTGCGCCCGTCGCCGTCGACCGCGCTGCCCAGGATCAGCGGGTTCAACACCACGATGTACGCCATCGTGAAGAACGTGGCCAGCCCACCCCGGACCTCCCGGCCCGGCGTCGACCGGCGGGCGGAGATCTCGAAGAAGCGGTCGAAGGCGTTGCGCGGGTGCGCGGGATCGGGTGGCGTGCCGTGGTCCGGCGGCGGCGCGATGGCCATCGGGTCCTCACATATCGATCGACCGGTTGTCGCGCGCATCGTCCCAGATCACTCGCGGGCAGGGAAGGACGATCGCGTACGCTGGGCGCGTGCCCCAGGAGCAACCGCCGCGGCCCGAGCCGCTCGACCCGCCGATGGTGCCGTTCGCCCTCGCCGGGCTGGTCGCCTGGGCGGTGGCCGGGCTGGTGCTGCTGCTGTTCTTCCGTGACTGGCTCACCGCGCACGGGCACCAGAACTGGCTCTGGACCTGCCTGGCCGGTTTCCTGTGGGGCTTTCCCGGGCTGGCCGTGATGATGCGGCACGACGCCAACCGGCGCCGCCGCCGAGCGGCAACCGCCCGTCAGGGCTGACCGGTCAGGGGTGGCCGTACGGCTCCGCCGGCTCGGCCGCCTCCACCGAACCCGGGGCCCGGCTCACCGACATCGCCTCGACCGCGCTGTCGTCGTAGACCGTGGGCAGCTCGTCCACCGGGGAGTCCGCCGCTTCGACAAGCGTCTCGGAGTGGGCGCCGCAGCCGTGATCCGCGCTGACCACCCGACCGTCGTCGGGGGCGTAGAAGTTGCCGCAGGCGCCGAAGGACTGCCGCAGGGCGCCGGCGAGCGGCAGGTAGAAGCCGCAGGTGCCGCAGCGGGCGGCGGCCGGCGCGGCCACCGAGATCGCGGCGTCGGGGCCGTGGTCACCGTCGTACCAGCGCTGGGCGGCGTCGGTGCGGCCCTCGCGGGACAGCACCCGGGCCCGGCCGAGGCCCAACTCCCAGGCGGTCTCCTCGACGGCCGGGTCGTCGGAGAGCAGGTAGCCGGGGGCGAGCCGCTCGTCGTCCGCCGGGGTGGGGAGCAGGTCACCGGGGCCGAGATCGCCCGGCTTGAGCCGCTCCTGCCAGGGCAGCCAGCCCGGGGCGAGCAGCGCGTCGGCGCCCGGCAGCAGCACCGTCTCGCAGATGGTGACGGTGCGGCTGCGCGGCACCCGGGTCACCGTGACGGCCCAGCGCCAGCCCCGGTAGCCGGCCAGGCGGCACTCGAAGTAGTGGGTGACGAGCCGTTCGCCTTCGGCGACGGCCTGGAGGTGATCGCCGACGTCGGCGGGGTCCACCTCGGTGATGGCGGCGCGGGCCACCTCGACGGCAGCGGCGCACATCTGGTCGAGCCGGGGAGCGCGGGCGGAGGCGGGCCTGTTCACCGGACCATTGTTCCCCATGCCCGTGGTCGGATGACAGGCACTCCCCGGAGTCGTTCTCTCCGGGTGATGCGGCGCGCGTGGATCAGATGGGCGAGGATGGGACACATGCCGCTGTCCTCCCGCTCCGGCCGGTCCGTCCTCGGGCGGACCGTCGGCACCGGCATCCGTGCCACCCGCCTGCTGCTCCGGGGCTCGCTGCACGGCGGGCGGTGGATGACCCGGCGGGCCGGCACGGCCCGCGCCCGCAGCGCCGGCAACGAGGTCGGCATGGTCCGCCTCTTCGACCTGCACGCCCTCTCCTGCGCCGGGGACACGCTCATCGCCATCGGCCTGGCCGGCACGATCTTCTTCGACGTCCCGCTCGGCGAGGCCCGCAACAAGGTCGCGCTCTACCTGCTGGTGACCATGGTCCCGTTCGCCATGCTCGCCCCCGTGGTCGGCCCGCTGCTGGACCACTTCCGGCACGGCCGGCGCTACGCGCTCGCCGCCACCATGCTCGGCCGGGCCTTCCTGGCCTGGCTGATCTCCGACTACATCGGCGGTTTCGGGCTCTATCCGGCCGCGTTCGGGGTGCTCGCCCTCTCCCGGGCGTACGGGGTGGCCCGCTCGGCGGCGGTTCCCCGGCTGCTGCCCGAGGGGCTCGGGCTGTCGCAGGTGGGCGCCCGGGCGAGCGTCTACGGCACGGTGGCCGGCGCGCTGGTCGCACCGATCGGGCTGGCCGCGTTCTGGTTCGGGCCGCAGTGGCCGCTCCGGGTCGCCTCGCTCATCTTCCTGATCGGCATGATCATCTCGCTGCGGCTGCCGCCGCGGGCCGACTCGGAGCCGCCGGAGCGGGTGCCCAGGCCGCTGCGCGCGCTGCGCCGCCGGGACGGGGAACGCCCGCTGGGCCGGGGCCGGCCGGCGGGCCGGCTGGTGATCGCCACCCTGATCGGCGCGGCGGCGCTGCGCGGGCTCTACGGCTTCCTGCTGCTCTTCCTGGCCTTCGCGATCAAGGCCGGCGACCTGACCACCGACTTCTTCGGGCGGAATCTGGGCGCCCAGGGTGCGCTGGGCCTGGCCGGCGGCGCGCTGGCGGTGGGCACCTTCCTGGCCACCGCGATCGGCACCCGGCTGCGCATCCACCGCCCGGCGGCGATCCAGTCCAGCGGCACGGTCATCGTAGCCGGGGTGGCGGTGCTCGCCGCC
Organism: Micromonospora sp. NPDC005707; assembly: GCF_040631005.1. Classification (NCBI taxonomy): domain Bacteria; kingdom Bacillati; phylum Actinomycetota; class Actinomycetes; order Micromonosporales; family Micromonosporaceae; genus Micromonospora; species Micromonospora sp. NPDC005707. The sequence goes on along the minus strand of NZ_JBEXYR010000004.1, from coordinate 157,494 downwards.
CTGAAGTTCTCGCTGCCCATGGTGGCGCTGCTCTGCGTGGTCACCTCACTGTTCAGCGGCATCGCCAAGCTCGCGGTCGACGCCTCGATCCAGGAGCGGATCCCGGAGCGGCTGCGGGCCAGTTCCTTCGCCCACTCGGAGACCGCGCTGATGCTGGCCTTCGTGGCCGGCGGCGGGCTCGGGCTGGTCCCGTTCACCGGCCCGGTCGGGGTGGCGGTCGCCGCCTGCGTGGCCGCGCTGGTGGCCGCCCGCGGGGTGCTGGTGGCCACCCGGCTGCGTGGCGAGCACCTGGTGGGCCGCCCGCTCGGCGACGACGAACTGGCGACCGAGCCCGGCACGGAGTTCGACGACCCCGCCCCCACCTCGCCCGCCCCGCCCCGGGCCGACCCGCCGCCCGCGAACCACGACGACGAGCTGGCACCGCCCGGGTTCCACATCTACCGCCCCTCGTCCTCCGTCGGTGGGCCGGGCGGCAGCGAGGAGGAGAACCGGCGGGAGCCCCGGGGACCGGTGGCGTGAGCGGGCTGCTGGTGGTGACGGCGGTGCCCGCCGAGGCGGACGCGGTCCGGGCGGGCCTCACCGATCCCACGGTCACCGTCGCGCCGGTCGGGGTCGGCTCCGCCGTCGCCGGCGCCGCCACCGCGCGGCTGCTGGCGCTCGCCGAGGCGGCCGGACGCCCGTACCGGGCGGTGGTCAGCGCGGGCATCGCGGGCGGCTTCGTCGGCCGGGTGCCGGTCGGGGGCACCGTGCTGGCCACCCGCAGTGTCGCCGCCGACCTGGGCGCCGAGTCCCCCACCGGCTTCATCCCGCTGGAGGAGCTGGGCATGCCGCCGGAGCTGCTCGGCGGCGGCAGCGTCATACCCGCCGACCCGGGCCTGCTGGGCGCCCTGCGCACCGCCCTGCCGGAAGCCACCGCCGGCACGGTACTCACGGTCAGCACGGTGACCGGCACCGCCGCGAGCACGGCGGCCCTCGCCGACCGCCACCCCGACGCCGTGGCCGAGGCCATGGAGGGGTACGGCGTAGCCGTCGCCGCCGCCCAGGCCAACCTCCCCTTCGCCGAGCTGCGCACGGTGTCAAACCCGATCGGCCCCCGCGACCGCGACTCGTGGCGCATGCGCGAAGCCTTCGCCGCCCTCACCGCGGCGGCAGCCGCCCTCCGCTGACCGGTGACGGCCCCTCCTCGCTGCCCGGCGGCGGCCACCCTCGGCTGGCCGGCCGGTGGAACCGCAACGCCGCCGGCCGGCTCGCCTCCAGGTCGAAGCCGCACGCGAGCAGGAAGCTGGCGCCGCCGCTCTCGGCGATCGCGTGCGCCGACCGCACGCCGGCCCCGTCCATCTCCGTCAGGAGCGCGGCGACCAGCCGCCGCCCGATGCCCAGCAACCGGTAGGCCGGCGCGACGAGCACCCCGTCCAGCACCACCTGCCGCTGGCCGGGCTCGGGATGCCCGATGAGCAGGTCGCTGCTGCGTTCGTGCGCGCGCAGCTCGCCGACGAGATCACCGTCGGGCAGCTCGGCGACGAACCGCCAGGAGGTCGACGGCAGCACCGGATCGACGTAACGGCGCACCAAATAATCGCGGCGCACCGCCTCGCGCAGCCTCTCCCGGTCCCGCACAGCGCGATCGAGCCGGAACGTCACGGCGGGCAACGGCGGCCACCGGTTGGACGGGATCTTGAACCAGTGCGCCCACCAGGCGCCGGGCCAGTCCTTCGGCTCACGCACCTCGCGGGCGTCCAGGTGCGCGGGGCAGTGCCGCCCCGCCGCGTCCCGCAACGTTTCGTGCGGCACCGTTGCCAGCTCACGGGTCGCCGGACCTTGAAGCACGATCCGACCGGCCACGGCGCCGACCAGGCGCTCGATGGTGCGGAAGCTCGGATCCGCCGTCTGTCCCGACTCGATGCGGGCGATCGTGGCCTGCGGCACCCCGGACTTCCCGGCCAGCTCGCGCTGACTCAGATCAGCCGCGCGCCGCAACGCCCTCAAGGCAGCGGCCAGGTCGGTCACGGGCGGGGCGTCGCTCACCGAACCATGTTCGGATGGCGCCGAGCCGCCCTCAACCCCGCGCTTTCCACCTGTGGAAAACCCTGTGGAAAACGGCGCTGGCTGGGGACGGGTGAGGTCGCTGGCGACTACAAACTTGATGACGTAGGCGAGTCAGACCTCGGGCAGAGGTGGCGCCGGTGGATCCGCGGACGACGACAAACTCGCTGACTCCGGTGATTCAGGTCCCCGGTGGGGCTGCTGTGGCCGCCATGGTCGCTCGCGGCGCGATGGGCCAGCCGGAGCGGTCAAGCAGTGACGCGAGAGAGCCGGACTCGAGGCGGATGCCCGCACTTGGCGCAGGTTGCCAACGCGCCGCCGTGATCCATCCACGTCATCAAGTTCCTAGCGGCCGAACGAGGAGCGGCCAAGCCGAGCCACGAGTCCCACCCCGACGCCAGCACCCAGCACCCGGCACCCGGCACCCGACACCCGACACCCGACACCAGCACCTAGCACCCGGCACCCGACACCCGACACCAGCACCCGGCACCCGGCGTCCGGCCCCCGGCAACCCACGCCCGTCGCACATCGACAACCGGTCGCCGCGATCCATCCACGCCATCAAGTACCTAGCGGCCGAACAAGAAGCAGCCAAGCGAACCAACCAGCCCCACCCCCTGCACCCTGCACCGGCACCCGCACCCGCACCCGGCAGCCGGCCAGCCGGCCAGCCGGCACATCCAAGACCGGCCGCTGCGATCCGTCCACGTCATCAAGTTCGTAGCGGCTGAACAGGAGGTGCCGGGGCTCACGGGCGCGCACCGGACGGTCGCCCGTCACAGCCGGCGGGGCGGGGTGGCGGGCACCGGAACGGGCGGGGTTACGGTGGGGGCGTGGCGCTCTCCCTGGCGATCTCGCCCTGCCCCAACGACACCTTCGTCTTCGACGCCCTCGTGCACGGCCGGGTGCCCGGCGCGCCGGCCGTCGAGGTGACCTACGCCGACGTCGACGTCACCAACACGGCCGCCGAGCGCGGGGCGTTCGACCTGGTGAAGGTGAGCTACGCGGCGTTGCCGTGGCTGCTCGACGACTACCACCTGCTGCCCTGCGGTGGGGCGCTGGGCCGGGGCTGCGGCCCGCTGGTGCTCACCCGGGGCGACCGTACCGACCTGTCCGGCGCGACGGTGGCGGTGCCGGGTGAGCGGACCACGGCGTACCTGCTGTTCCGGCTCTGGGCGGCGGAGCAGCCGCCGGCGCGGATCGAGGTGGTGCCGTTCCACGAGATCATGCCGGGGGTGGCCGCCGGGCGGTACGACGCCGGGCTGGTGATCCACGAGGCGCGGTTCACCTACCCGCGGCACGGGCTGACCGCCCTGGTCGACCTGGGCGAGTGGTGGGAGGGCGACACCGGCCTGCCGATCCCGCTCGGCGCGATCCTGGCCCGCAAGGGCGCGGTGGACCCGGTCGAGGCGGCCGCCTGGATCCGCGAGTCGGTCCGGCAGGCCTGGGCCGACCCGGAGGCCAGCCGGGAGTACGTGCTCGCGCACGCGCAGGAGATGGAGCCCGACGTGGTGGACCGGCACATCGGCCTCTACGTCAACGAGTTCACCGCCGACCTGGGAGAGGCCGGCTTCGCCGCCGTGGAGGCGCTGTTGGGCCGGGCCGCCGACGCCGGGCTCGTCCCTCAGACCTCCAGCTCGCGCGCCACCGCGTGGACCAGCTGAGCGATCTTCTGCGCGGTCTTCCGGTCCGGGAAGCGGCCCCGGCGCAGGTCCGGCTGGACCTTCGCCTCCAGCACCTTGATCATGTCTTCGACCAGGCCGTGCAGCTCCTCGGCCGGCCGGCGGCGCAGCTCCGCCACCGAGGGCGGCGCCTCCAGCAGCTTGACCCCCATGGCCTGGGCGCCCCGCCGGCTGTCCACCACGCTGAAATCGACCCGCTGGCCGCCCTTCAGGTCGGCGACACCCGCCGGTAGCGCGCCCTTCGGCAGGAACACGTCGCCACCCTCGTCACTGGTGACGAACCCGTATCCCTTGGCCGCGTCATACCACTTCACTCGACCCGTCGGCACCTGAAAACCCCTGCTTCGCTCGGAACCTCTACCCCTCCAAGGCTAGCCGGATGATCCGGTCCAGCGCCGCTGGGAATCCGGCGAGATCATCCAGCACGACGTGTGCGCCCGCCGCGCTCAACTCGTCCCTCGTGCAGGGGCCGGTCGCGACTCCCACGCCCGGGATTCCCGCAGCTTGTGCGGCGGCCATGTCGGCCACGTGGTCGCCGACGTAGAGGGTCGCGCCGTGGTCCCGCAGCGCGGTCGCCTTCTGCTCGGCGAACAGGTCGCCGGCCAGCTCGTCGACGGCCAGGCCGAGGTGGTCCAGGTGCAGCTTCGCCAGCCGGCCCATCTTCGCGGTGACCACCATGACCCGGCCGCCCCGCGCGTGCACCGCCGCGATGGCGGCCTCCGCGCCGGGCATCGGCAGGGCCGGGGTGATCGCGTACGCCGGGTAGAGCTCCCGGTACGCGACCACCGCCTCCTCGACCCGCTCCGGCGGGAACCAGTGCGCGATCTCGGTGCGCAACGGCGGGCCGAGGCGGGAGACCGCCAGCTCGGCGTCGACGGGCACCCCGGTGCGGGCGGTCAACGCCCGGAAGGCGGCCGCGATGCCGGGGCGCGAGTCGACCAGGGTCATGTCGAGGTCGAATCCGACCATGAGCGAGGGCACGACGAGAACGTACCCGTCCGAGGGGCGCGACAGCCCCCGGCCGGGCTAGCGTGGAACGACGATGACCACCTCATTCGCCGACCACCTGCGGACCCTTCCCGACGAGTCCCTGGCCGCCCTCCTCCAGCTGCGGCCCGACCTCGTCGTACCGGTGCCCGCAGACGTCTCCGCCCTCGCCATCCGCGCCCAGTCGCGGGTCTCCGTGGCACGAGCGCTCGACGGGCTAGACCAGTTCACCCTCCAGATCCTGGACGCCGCCCGGCTCACCCGGGACCCGGAGGGCGGCGGCACCGCCACCGAGGCCATCCTGGCCCTGGCCACCTCCGGCCCGCACCCACCCGCCCCGACCGCGGTCCGCGGCGCGGTGAACCGGCTCCGCGCGCTCTTCCTGCTGTACGGGCCCGAGCACGACCTGCGCGTGGTGGGCGGCGTCGACGAGGTGTCCCCGTACCTTGCCGGTCTGGGCCGGCCGGCCGCGGAGCTGGACCCGCGGGCGGCGGCCGTCTGCGCGGACCCGGCGAAGCTGCGGCGGACGCTGCTGGCCGCGCCGCCCTCGGCCCGGGCGATCCTGGACCGGCTCGCCGCCGGCCCGCCGGTCGGCGCCGTGCCCCCGGGCGCGCTGGACGCCCCCGCCACCGGCGAGGAGGACATCCTGCCGCCGGACCTGGTCAACGGCGGGGCGGCCACCGGCTCCCCGATCCGCTGGCTCGTGGAGCACCGGCTGCTCGTCCGGATGTCGGCCGTCAAGGGCGGCGGCACCGTCGAGCTGCCCCGCGAGGTGGGGTTGCTGCTGCGCCGGGACACCGGCCCGCTCGGCCCGCTGCGCACCAGCCCGCCCGAGGTGTCGAGCCCGCCGCGGGAGGCCAAGTCCGTCGACTCGGCCGGCGCCGGGCAGACCATGGAGGTGGTCCGGCACACCGAGGCGCTGCTGGAGGCCCTGGCCGCCGAGCCGGCCCCGGTGCTGCGCTCCGGTGGGGTGGGCGTCCGGGACCTGCGCCGGCTGGCCCGCGGCCTCGGGCTGGACGACCCGACCACCGCGCTGATCTTCGAGGTGGCGTACGCGGCCGGGCTGGTCGGCGAGCTGGACCTGACCGGGGCGGTGACCAGCCGGTACGGGGGCGACCAGCAGATCCTGCCCACCGGCGGGTACGAGGTGTGGCGGGCCGCCTCGCTGGCCCAGCGCTGGGAGCAGCTCGCCCGCGCCTGGCTCACCATGACCCGCCAGGTGGGCCTGGTCGGCCAGCGCGACGACCGGGACCGGCCCATCGCGGTGCTCTCCGCCGAGGCGGAGCGGGCCGGCGCGCCGGCCGCCCGGCGTTCGGTGCTCGCCGTGCTGGCCGACCTGCCCCCGGCGACCGCCCCGACCCAGGACGAGGTGCTGGAACTGCTGGACTGGCGGGCGCCCCGCCGCGCCCGGGGCCGGGAGGCGGCGCACCGCGAGGTGCTGGCCGAGGCGGCCCAGCTCGGGGTGACCGGGCTCGGAGCGCTGACCTCGTACGGGCGGCTGCTGCTGGCCGAGCTGAACGAGGCCGACGAGCGGGCCGACGACCCGCTCGGGCTGTACTCCGAGGCCGAGTCGGGCGAGCCGTCCACCGCCGTCCGCGCGCTGGACGCGCTGCTCCCCGCCCCGGTCGACCACTTCCTCGTGCAGGCCGACCTGACCGTCGTGGTGCCCGGCCCGCCCGACCCGGCGCTCGCCGCCGAGCTGGACGTGGTGGCGGAGCACGAGTCGGCCGGCGGGGCCAGCGTCTACCGGGTCACCACGGCCAGCGTGCGGCGGGCCCTGGACGCCGGCTACTCGGCCGACGACCTGCACGCGCTGTTCCGCCGCCGGTCGCGTACCCCGGTGCCGCAGGGGTTGAGCTACCTGGTGGACGACGTGGCGCGCAAGCACGGCGGGCTTCGGGTCGGCTCGGCCGGCGGGTACGTGCGCAGCGACGACGAGGCGCTGCTCACCGAGGTGCTGTCCGACCGGCGGCTGGAGGCGTTGGCGTTGCGCCGGCTGGCCCCGACGGTGCTGGTCACCCCGTACCAGGTGAACCGGATGTTGATCGCGCTGCGCGACGCCGGTTACGCGCCGGTGGCCGAGGACGCCGGCGGCGCGGCCGTGCTGGCCCGGCCGAAGACCCGGCGGGCGCCGGCCCGGGTCCCGGCGGCCAGCCGCAGCCTCGACCCGCTCGCGGCGCCGCGGCTGCCGCTGCCCCGGCTGCTCGGGGTGGTGGAGCAGATCCGCCGGGGCGATGCGGCGGCCCGGGCGGCGCGGCGGGCCCCGGCGGTGGTCCGCGGCGGGACGGCGCGCACCGGCCCGGGGCCGGCGCACACCCACAGCGACGCCCTCGCCGTGCTCCAGCAGGCCGTGCGGGACAAGGCGCTGGTCTGGGTGGGCTACGTCGACGCGCACGGGGCGACCGCGTCCCGGCTGGTCCGGCCCGTCTCGATCGGGGCCGGCTACCTGCGCGCCGAGGACGACCGCACCGAGATGCTGCACACCTTCGCGCTGCACCGGATCACCGCGGCGGTGCTGGAGGACTAGTCCCCGTTGCGGCGCAGGGTGCCGATCACCGAGACGGCGAGCAGCAGGCCGAACGCGGCGCCGGCCGACTCGCCGACCGAGTCGACGAAGCCCTGCCGCTGCACCAGCAGCCCGAACAGGAACCAACCGAAGATGCCGGTGGCGGCGGCCGCGTAGCCGAACATGGCCGCCGGTGAGACCTCCTGCTGGCGCGCCCGGTCGTCCTCGGGAAGCACGTCGTGATCGACGGTCATGGCCAGTCCCTCCCGCCCCGTGGTGGACCCGACCTCCAGAGTGGCACCGGAGGGGGTCACCCGGACAGGGGATAAAACCCTGATCCGGGCGCGCGGGTCACGGGGGGACGGGTATCAGGTGCCCGACCGGTGGCCGAAGACGACCACGCGGGTGCCGACCGAACCCAGCTCCCAGAGCCGGACGGCGTCGCGGTGCAGCAGGTTCACGCAGCCGTGCGAGCCGATCGAGGAGTTGTGGATGTACGTCGTCGTCTCGTGGAAGCCGATCCCGCCGTTGAACCGCTGCCAGTAGGGCAGCCACACCTCGTACGGGTTGGACCACTCGCGCAGGTTCTTCCCACCCACCCGGTAGGTGCCGGTCGGCGTGGCGTAGCCGGACATGCCGGTGCGGGTCACCGTCGGGCCCATCACGACCTTGCCGCCGCGCATAGCGAAGACGGTCTGCCGGGTCAGGTCGACGCAGAAGGTGAGGCCGGAGCCGGCCCGGCAGCGCCCCGTGTCGGTGCTGGCCAGCCGCTTCGCCACGTCGTACGTGGTGGGGCCGGCGCGACCCGAGGCCGGGCTGATCCCGTACCGGCGCTGGAACTTCTTGATCGCGGTGCAGTCGGCGGCCGACTGCTTGCCGTCCACGCTCAACGTCCCGAAACCGCCCAGCCGGCTCAGGTACGTCTCCACGGCCCGCTGCTGCTCCCCCTGCGGACAGCCGGCGGACTTGGACGGCTTCGGCGTGGTCGGCTTCGGCGTGGTGCTGCGACCGGGCGTCGGCGTGGCCGTCCGGCTGGGCTGCGCCGACGGGGACGCGGCCGGCTGCTCCGGCGCGGGCGGCGCGCTCGCCCCCGATGCCCGTTCCGTCACGCCGACGGGCTGCGGGGCGGCGGCCCCGGACCCGTCGCCCTGCGGATCGAGCGCGCACGCACCGACGCCGACCAGCACGACCACTGCCAGGCCGACGGCCCGGGCGGCGAAACGGACACGCTTCATGGGCCCTCCCCCTGGACAGTTGTCCCGCTTGCTAGACGTACGGGAGCAGTGTGACGTTGCCTGTCCAGCGAGACTTTTTCCGGACACCCTCGGGCGTGCAACACTGGATGGTCCGCCTTCGGCAGGTCAGCCGCCGTGCGGGCGAGAATTTTCCGGCATAGGGAGAGGACACTGGCGTGAGCGGTGGACCACTGATCGTGCAGTCGGACAAGACCCTGCTGCTGGAGATCGACCACCCCGACGCCCAGGCGTGCCGGATGGCCATCGCGCCCTTCGCCGAGCTGGAGCGCTCCCCCGAGCACGTGCACACCTACCGGCTCACCCCGCTGGGGTTGTGGAACGCCCGGGCCGCCGGCCACGACGCCGAGGGCGTGGTGGACACGCTGATCAAGTACTCCCGCTACCCGGTGCCGCACGCGCTGCTGGTCGACGTGGCCGAGACCATGGACCGCTACGGCCGGCTCCAGCTCGCCAACGACCCGGCGCACGGCCTGGTGCTCCGCGCCCTCGACCGGGTGGTGCTCGTCGAGGTCGCCAAGAGCAAGAAGCTCGCCGGCATGCTCGGCCCGAAGCTCGACGACGACACCATCCAGGTGCACCCGTCCGAGCGCGGCCGACTCAAGCAGGCACTGCTCAAGCTCGGGTGGCCCGCCGAGGACCTGGCCGGCTACGTGGACGGCGAGGCGCACCCCATCGAGCTGGCCGAGGCCGGCAAGGACGGCGGCAAGCCGTGGACGCTGCGGTCCTACCAGCGGGAGGCCGTCGAGGCGTTCTGGGCCGGCGGCTCCGGCGTGGTGGTGCTCCCCTGCGGCGCCGGCAAGACGCTCGTCGGGGCGGCGGCCATGGCCGAGGCCAAGGCGACCACGCTGATCCTGGTGACCAACACGGTCGCCGGCCGGCAGTGGAAGCGCGAGCTCATCGCCCGCACGTCGCTCACCGAGGACGAGATCGGCGAGTACTCGGGCGAGCGCAAGGAGATCCGCCCGGTCACCATCGCCACGTACCAGGTGCTCACCTCCCGCAAGAAGGGCGCGTTCACCCACCTCGACCTGTTCGGCGCCCGCGACTGGGGCCTGGTCGTCTACGACGAGGTGCACCTGCTGCCCGCGCCGATCTTCCGCTTCACCGCGGACCTCCAGGCCCGCCGCCGGCTCGGCCTCACGGCAACTCTGGTACGCGAGGACGGCCGCGAGGGCGACGTGTTCAGCCTGATCGGCCCGAAGCGGTACGACGCGCCGTGGAAGGACATCGAGCAGCAGGGCTGGATCGCCCCGGCCGAATGCACCGAGGTACGGGTCACGCTGACCGACGCCGAGCGGATGGCGTACGCGACGGCGGAGGCCGAGGAGCGCTACCGGATGGCGGCCACCGCGCGGACGAAGCTGCCGGTGGTGCGGGCGCTGGTGGAGCGGCACCCGAATGAGCAGGTGCTGGTCATTGGCGGGTACATCGACCAACTGCACCAGCTTGGGGAGTATCTGGACGCGCCGATCGTGCAGGGGTCGACGACTAACCGGGAGCGGGAGCGGCTGTTTGACGCCTTCCGGTCCGGTGAGGTGAAGACGTTGGTCATCTCCAAGGTCGGGAACTTCTCCATTGACCTGCCGGAAGCTGCCGTCGCCATTCAGGTGTCGGGGACCTTCGGGTCTCGGCAGGAGGAGGCGCAGCGGTTGGGGCGGGTGCTGCGGCCGAAGGCTGATGGGCGGCAGGCGCACTTCTACACGGTCGTCTCCCGGGACACGATCGACACGGAGTACGCGGCGCACCGGCAGCGGTTCCTCGCCGAGCAGGGGTACGCCTACACCATCGTGGACGCCGACGACGTCCTCGGCCCGAAGCTGCCGAGCGTGGACTAGGGCCAGCTCAGCATGGCGGTCTGAGGCGAATGTTCTGCCTTCGACCGCAGAGGCGTCTGGCCGCTCCTGGACGTTGCCTAATCATGCCCTGGAAACATTCATAGGAACCGCAGCACGGCATCGGCCGCGCCACTGCTCACTCGATACCCCAGCAACGCACACCGCGCTGTTGCTGAGTGTTCAGCCTCACGAACGGCCTGTGAGCGTATCTGGACTAGCAGATCCTGGTAGACGTCTTTTGCTCCCTCGTCGCCGCTCATCCAGCGGCGATACGTTCGATCTGCGGCACGAATCAGCCGATAAACCTGGAGATAGACGCGTCGGCGGCTCTCGACAAGCTTGACGTGATCGAGGTGATAGAGCTGTATCGAGGTCTTGACGCGCAAAGCTTGCGAAGGACCCCTTGCCGTCGAAGGATTTGGGACTACTTGCCCCGTCTCATCAAACCACAAAAGATCGGTGTCCGGCATGCAGCAGGGATCGAGCAGGACAGGAAATTCGCCTTCGAGAGTGTCATCCGGCGCAACAGCACGCTTAGATCCATCTGCCAGCGGGAATGCATCCTGCTTCCCACCTGATGTGCCCCCCTCTTCATCTACCCTTCGGCTGTTACAGAACGTGCAGGAGAATCGGTAGTTGCGCGGATCGAAGGCCAGCCACCAGTAACCTTCATGGCGTTCACGTGCCACTCGGCCTTTGGGCCGAAAGTGGTCGACGGCATTGTCGGAACGCATGTCCCGGCTCTCGCAGTACCAACACTTGTTCGAGTTGATGGACGAAATCAAGGTCTTCAGTTCGCGCCACATGTCCGCGTTGTCAGCTATTATCTTCTTTCGGCGCTCAGCGTCAGGCGCGTCTCGGAGTTGCTTATTTAGCGAGCGGGCCCGCGTGCTCCACTCAGGCGGAACCTTGTCAACGAAAGAGTCCAAGTCGACGAAGATCAAAACAGCCTACCCTCAATCGGCTCCGAATTATCCCAGAGCATATCGCGGAGAATATGTTCAGACTCTTCTCGTTGTGCGGCGATCTCGTCACGCGTAAGTGTCACTTCGGGCAGCGCTTCCGCCTCTATAGACAGCTTGGCGCGCAAGAATTCCTGGTATTCAGGGTCCCTCTCTTCTGTCAGTAGGCCCAGTTCCTCCAGTTGCTCGTTGAGGGCATCAAGCCTGTCGCGTTCCTCATCAGACAAGTCGGAACGAGCAGCGAGGCGGCGCTTCTCGTCGAGGATGCGCAGAGTCGGAAGATCAAGCTGCGAGCGAAGGCCGTAGACGTCGCTCGTCAGCAAGGAGCCGACACCCATCCCCCTCGGGTTGTCCCAAGGTTCAACCGCGCGACTACGACCGTTCGGATCCCTCTCCAAGATCCGGACCTCGTTCTTTAGCAAGCCGCCCACAACTAATGGATCATGCGTCGCCATCAGAACATGGGATCGTTCGTCAAGGGCGCCGAACCCACTAAGAAAATCTCTGTATTGAAGGCTCCAGGCAGGGTTGAGATGAGTGTCGGGCTCGTCCAGCAGGAATAGCGATTCATCCTCACGGGTAAATCGCATCAGACCCAGCACCAGCAATAACTGCTGCTCCCCTTCGCTGAGCTCTCGGAACGTCAACATTGAGGCCGACTCTCCAACGCGAACGCGAATGCGCACGTCGCTGATAAGCTCGGATATGTACGTGCTCTCGAGCGCCTTGAAGAACTCCTGATGCGAGGCATAGGTCGCTGCTAGATGACGAACCGCGTTGCCGTCTGGCAAGTATAAGAACAGCTGCTCTGTACGGGTAGCGGCACGCCCCAAGCCCACCGATACCCGCCGCTCCAGCCGCAATGGAGCCAGGGCCCGCCGATATAGCTGGTCTAACAGGGTTCGTACGGTTCCTCTGGCGTTCCAAAACCGAGCGTCTCCCCCCTTGCTTGTCCATGGCGGTTGCTGCATCACGAAGAGCACGGAATCAAGCTCCATTATGCCTAACTGATCCCGCAATAGCTCTTGAACAGCAGGGTCGTCGTCCAGGAAGAACGCCAATAGGACAAAGTTCGAGTGCACCGGACGCGCGTAGAACAGCGGCCGAAGGGGACGCTCAATGCCACTAACCAGGTCCCTGTAGAACCGCTCTTGATGAGCCGCGTAGTGCTCTTCCAGCCTATTACTCGGGCCGGAGTAGTACCCGAATACATAGCTAGGGCGGTTCTTTCGCCCCTTAGGGCCAACGACGCTCGAAAGCGACACACTCTTGCCATTTACTCGGCAAGTCCTTCGTATGATCTCATCCTCTATCTTAGCCTCGAGGTCAATGCGACGGCCGCGACACTCGTAAGATAAGGCATAAGGAAATTGCGGATCGTCACCCAGGTCCAGATCGCGGAAGATGATCGTAAGGGCTTCCAGCACGTTTGACTTGCCAGTGCCATTGCGGCCGACAAGAACAGATATCGGGGATGCCGAATCGAAATCGACGCGAAAGTCTCTTAGGTTTTTAAAATCAGGTAGTGAGAGCGATAGGACCCGCATACTATGACGCCCTCCGAATGAAGACGTTTGAGTCGTCGGGCCGGTCAACGATAATGAGCCGGCTCTGTACCGCAGTCCTAAGCTCGGCAAAGAACTCATCTACCGACTCGACGGGAATCCCCGTGCGACGGAACACCTCCTCGGGAGGCAAGGGAGTTGTTGAGTCTCGCACGACTTCTGTCACCGCCCGCCTCTGGTTTGGTTCCCGGCCTTTCCTTGATCTTCGATTCGCGACCGTTGCCACACCAGCCTCCCTAGCTCTTGCGTGAGACTCAGGATTCGCCATGAGGGCGCGTAGACGCGTCAGGATTTCGGCTCCGTCTGGCCCGGCGTCCGAAATCCGATCAGTCAACACGAAGATAGGGTCCCCGCCAGTGAGGGCGCGTAGGAAAGATCGCTCCGTCACCGCGACTAGCCGTTCGCACGCGTCAAGGCGTTGGGCAATTTCTCGCGTCGTGGCCGTCTGACCGTCGAGGCGCTCGGCGACCTGCCGCTGCACCTCAAGCGGCGGGACGGGAACCGGAAGTTGCCGCAGGTCCGAAAGATTGAGGCCAGGCATTCCGGTGCCCCGTAGCCGAGCCTGAAGCCAACGTTGTGCTGACCTAGACTCCAACCAATGCGCTAGGTAGGCCCCATCGACGTCGTCCGCTGGCCTGAATCGTGCCGCGCCACGCGAGATGTTTGCTCCCGCTAGAGCGTTCGGGACGACGGCGGCTCGCATGTACCTGATAATGCTTAAGAGAACATCCCCTGAGTTGACGGTGGATCTCGAATACTTGGCCGAGATTTCGTGGGATGTCCAGGGCAACGCGTCAATCAAGATCTCGCCATCACGGATATCCTGTCCTCGAACGTAAGGAATTCCGTTTCCCGGTTCCTGAGGTACGCCGGGCTGCACGATCCCGTATACGATCGGCGCATCTGTTGGAACGGTTTCGGCTGCCTTAACCCAACGTCCGCCTCCAGGAATCTGCGGGAGCTCCGCAGCGGACAGGTCCACGGGCCCCGACAACATCTCGTAGTCACGTATAACCGATGCGGCCGAATCGAAGTAGCCCCTGATGCTATAGAGTCGTTGTCTAAGATAGTCCAGTTCCTGCTGTGCTGCCCTAGCCATCTCGGCAAGGTGGGCTTGGACCTTCAAGGGAGGCAGCGGGAATGGGACCTTTTTAAAGCGACCCAGGCCGAGATTCGCCAGATTAGTCGTGCTTGTCGCGACCGATTGAAAGGTCCCGTCATGCATGTACGACCGGAATACCAGCAGGGCGTACTCTGGGTCCAGATACGGGCCGCACCGGAACCGGATCAGGTGGTTCTGAAAGAACAGTTCAGGCAGCTCGCCTCGATACATCGCTGATCGCCCAACCAGTTCAGGACTCTGTCCCTCGCAGAGCAGGATGTCATACGGCTCCAAGCGATAACGTTCGCGCTCCTCGGCCGTGAAGTGCATGTAGGTCAACTCGGACAAGTCGATTGCGTCATCCTGCACGTTTGCCACGCGAAGGTACGGAAAGATCGTCTCTGCACTTTGAGCCCTCGACGTACGCTGCCGGCCCAGCATTGCTTCGCCTACATCCTGTACCTGGCACCAGACCCAACTGTCCGGCAGGACTGGCAAGTTCTTTCCTATGGGCATCTGGACCTACTTGCGGGGGTCGCCCGGCTGCATCGCGACAAGGTCGATCAATGCAGAGACAGCGTTATTGACTGCGTCGATCTCAGCCTTGAGTAGCTGAAGCGCGGCTAGTGGCGAGCCCTCTTGTTCCCGTTCGCTTGGTCCTGCATCACGGATCCCGAGGTCTAGCCGGTCCCCCGACGATCGCAGCACTTCTCGGTCGACGGAGTAGAAGCGAGCGCTGGGCTGACGTGGCGAGTTGCCGTTTGGATCCGAACCGTAGGCTTCAAGGAAGTCCTCGAAGTCCTCACGCTGAAGCACCTTACGACGCGTGAAGCTCTTTCCGCCATTCCTGAGGTCGTAAATCCAAACCTGTTGTGTCCGGGCCTGTGAGGGCATAGGTCGCTGGAAGAATAGGACCGATGCCTTTACTCCTGTGGCATAGAAGATCCCGGTAGGAAGGCGCAGGATGGTGTGAAGGTTGAATGTGTCCAGTAGATGCGTCCGAATTGCCTTCGCCACGCCCTCCTCGAACAGTACGTTGTCGGGCACGACGACGGCAGCGCGGCCTGCTGGGGCCAGGCGGGCGTATACGTGTTGCAAGAAGGCAAGCTGCTTACTCGATGTCGGAAAGTCCAGGTGCTCCGCTTCCTCGGGCGTAACGCTGCCCTTGACACCAAAAGGAGGGTTGGTCAGACAGACTGTGCACGACTTCGGCGGAAAGCGGGAGGTCAGGGCATCACCGAGATACAGGTCGGCGCGCATTCCGTGTAGCATCAGATTCATCAGCGCAAGACGGTGAACATCCGTCGCTAATTCCACCCCATGAAGAGAGGGATGACGCCGAGACCTGGTAGCGGCACCTGCCGCGATTAGGAATCCAGCCGTACCGGCAGCAGGGTCATAAACCGTGTCAGCCGACGTAGGCTGCACCGCCGCCACGATGGCTTCCACTAGGGGCCGTGGCGTAAAATACTGCCCAGCGCCATAGCGCGACTCTTGCGCCGACTTCTGGATCAATCCTTCATAGACGTCGCCTAGCGTACTGCCGGCGATTTCCCCCCAATTTATCGCATCGATACCGGCAAGGAACCGACTAAGACCAGCTTTGGTCCGGATTCTGGTAGCCGACTCATTGAAAACCGCACGAAGAAAGGGGTCTTCTGCTTCGGCTAGCCCTGCCAAGACGCGTCGGTATGCCGCTAAGGCATCGCCTGCCGGTGCGGCACGAAGGACCTGCCAACGATATGCGGCAGGAATTTTCGTCTCAATGCTGAGAGTCGAGGCAAGCTTTAAGAATAGCGGGTACGAAAGCTCGCTGAGGTACTCGTGGTACGTGACGCCTTCATCCCGCAACACTGAACAGAGGCCCCAAAGGTCACGAACGATCTCGTCAGCCCGAGCGGCACCCATCACACAGTCATCTCCAGCCGGACATGACGTGCCGTTGCTGGTCTGGCGCTGTGCGTCACTAGCCCCCCGATCTGAAGTTCTGTCAGGACGAGTCCTCGGCAGGAGTGACATGCAGTCTGCCATGACGCTGGATGTGTCTTGCAAGGGTAGGTGCCGCACGAGGGGGCGATGGCTGGCTTGACTTCACGCTGGATGAGGCGGCGACTCACCGGCGGTCGACTTAGCGTCCGAGCCCAAAGAGTGGGCGAGGAACGGCTCGCCCGGGTTCCGGCGGAGCACTGTCGACTACAGCACCCGCCGGTGACGTCTCTTGACGACGGTTTGGCAGGCGGGCGACGGGGGACAGGTCACCTGTCAGGCGCCCCTCTAGGACTAGTTAGCGCCGGCGGGGCTCCGCGACGAAAACGCCCCGCCCGGGGCGGCCCACCAGCACGCCCTGCTCCCGCAAGGTGGCGATCGCCCGCTGAATGGTCGAGTGCGAGACATCGTACGAGTCGGCGAGCACTCGGCCCGCGGGCAACTGGCTACCCGGAGGATAGGTCCCGTCCTTGATCTTCCTCCGCAGATCGTCGAGCAGTTCGTCCATAGTGGGCGGAATAGGCACGATGTGGCCCCTTGCAGTCGGTTGGCCCACCCAGTATCGGTCGAGGCTTTCGAAGTAGGCAATGCATCTACTGGAAGAGGTGGTGGTGGTGACATAGCTGCTGGTGATGAAGGTTCGACATAAGAGCATGGAGAGGTACTTGACGTAAGTGGTGTTGCATCGGTAGCGTCGCTCTCGGTGATGCGGTGCCGCTGCGGTCGGTTGGCGCCTCTCGTACCGGTCTCGCATCGCCGCCGAGACCTCACACCTCCGCGCTCCCCAGCGCGGCCCTGCCGCCGTACCCGAATCAAGGCCGCAGGGCAGTGCGGCCCCCGCCGACTGCAACCTGGCGGAGGCCGCCCCACCACACTTCGACCCGACCCGACGAAGGGCGGTCCTACGTGCGCAACCTGATCCGCCGGCTGACCGGCCGACGCGACGACAGACAACCACCGGCACAAGCCAACCGAAGACAACCACTCCGTCCCTGGCAGATCCGCGAACGCTGCTTCAACGTCCGCCGTCGCGGCCTTGACTCTGTCGAGATCCGCACCTTCCTCCACCAGGTCGCCGACGAACTCACCGTCGCTCAGACCGCCCTCCAAGCCGTCCAGGAGGAGAACCTCCGCATCAAGAACGCCCTGCGCACCTGGCAGAGCGCCCAATCCGCGAACCGCCTCTACCGATGACCGACCGCTGGGTGATCCACCTCCCGGTCACCGCCCCCGACCTGCACCGTGCCCGGATCTTCGCCCGCACGGCAGCCCGCCTGCTGGCCCAGCTCAGCGCCCGCGTAGAGCCCGGCGGCGTAACCGTCTCGCCCGAGGACCAGCAGTCCCTACGCCACTGGGTTTTCTGCGACCGCCCACTCCCCATCGGCGGCCGCTGCGCCCTACCGGTCGACCACACCTCACCCTGCGCGCGACGCCCACCCTGGCTCACCCGCCGCTGAGCACGACCGACTCCGCGGCCAGCGCTCACGGAATGGTGACTGACCCAGCGGGTACGCGCACTGGAGGCAGGGCGGGTAGACGCTATGCCGCGGAAGCGCCATCTCCGATCTGACGCATGAGAGAAGAGAGGCACGCGATGAAGGACAGAATTCTCACCCCGATCAAAAGGGCGACAAAGAGCATCCAGGTGCGCCGTAGACGGGGAGACTCCCTGGTCACCAAGGCAAAGGCCACCCGGCCCGGCCGGCTCTTCCAGTAAGCCCGACACCCCGGACCACCCGTCCGGTGAAGACAAGAACTGCCAGCGCGCTCGGCCTCAACCAGGGCCGAGCGCGCCCAGGGCTACGAACGGCGGCGCAGGTAGCGAGCCCGCCGGCCAACATCTGCGAACCCGAGCCGCCCGTACAGCCCCGCCGCCGGGTTGTTGTCGTTGACGCAGAGCCACACCTCCCGCGCCCCGTCGGCCGCCAGACCCCGCAGCGCACGAGCCACCAGATACGCGCCGACCCGCCGCCCCCGCCACCCGGGGACGACGCCCACCTGGTCGATCCAGTTGTCGATGACGTTGACGAAGCCGACGGCGGCACCGTCGGGAGCACGCGCGATGAGCGACAGGTCCGCCCGGTACTCGTCGTCCTCCCCCAGCTCACCCAGCCACTCCTCGGCCGTGGGCGAGGCGAAGCCGGGCCGGTCGGCGAACGACTCCCGGTAGGTCTCGAACAGCTCGGGACCGAGCGTCACCGGCTCGGTGGTCACGTCGACGGGCCGGGCGACCTCCGGGAGCGCGCCGAGGTCGTGCCGCTGCACCCACTCGGCGAAGGTCCGCTCGAAGCCGCGCGCCGTGAACAGGGCGTCCGCGCCCGGGCTCCACGACTCGGTGGTCACCAGCAGGTCGGCATCGCCCGCCTGCTCGCCGGCCCAGCTCAGCAGCCGCCCACCGAAGCCCCGCCCCCGCCAATCGGGATGCACCAGGCCGGTGCTGGTGGCCGTCTGCCCGCCCAGGCCGATGCCCACGGCCGCGACCAGGCCGCCGTCGTGCCAGGCGCCGAGGGTACGCGTCTGGAGCAGCCGCGCCCGCAACAACGGGGTACGGGCGAACAGCGGCAGCCCACCATCGACGGCCAGGCACGCCTCGGCCAGCCGGGTCAGCTCCGCGAGGTGATCCTCGCCGAACTCTTCCCAGGTGAGCGCGTCCGTCCCGTCCATCCCTACCCCCGTCGTCAATGGCCCACCGACCGGCCAGCAATCACGTGTGGCCCGGCAGGCAGTAGGCACCGCATCCCCGGCGGGTGTCAACCAGATTCGGGCCGGTGTCGTACCCGCCTGGGAGTATCTGCACATGGCGACCTCGAAGCAGCCGGTGACCGTGCCGACCGACGCCAGCGTCGACGACTTCCTGGCGGCCGTGCCCGACGACCGCCGCCGGGCCGACGCCGAGCGCCTCTGCGCACTGCTGCGCGAGGTCACCGGCGAGCCCCCGGTCATGTGGGGTCCGAGCATCGTGGGCTTCGGCACCTACCGCTACACCTACGCGGGCGGGCGCACGGGCGACTGGCCGCTGGTCGGCTTCTCGCCGCGCAAGCAGCAGCTCGTCGTCTACCTGGTGGGCGGATACGAGGAGCGTTACCCGTCGGTGCTCGCCCGGCTCGGCCCGCACAAGACCCGTAAGGGCTGCCTCTATCTGAAGCGACTGGATGACGTGGACGAGAGCGCCCTGCGGGAGCTGGTCGACCGCACGGTCCGGGTGCACAAGGGCGTCGATCGGGCCAGCCAAAGCTGACCGGAGGCGAGGGTCAGGTCGCGACCCTCAACAGGGCGTCGGCGAAAGCCTCGTGCCCGCCTCCGGGGGCGTGGGGGCCGTCAGTTCCAGACGGCCGCCACCGCGGCGGCGTGTGCCGCGCCGACGGCCCGCCCGGCGCGGGCGGACGCTGCGCGGGTCGCGGGTGACAGCGCGTTGGTACCGAACGCGTCTACGGACGCCTGGTCGGCGCTGATCACGTGGACGGTGGCCGGGGCGAGCGCGGCGATCTCGGCGTCCAGGTCGCCCCACGGCTGCGGCGTGTCGGCGAGGGTCGGCTGGATGATCAGCACGCGGTCGGCACCGGCGGCCAGGTCGGCGTTGGTCATGGAGCGCACTCCGCCGTCGACGTAGCAGCGGTCGCCGATCGCGACCGGCGGCCAGATGCCGGGCACCGCGCAGCTCGCGGCGACGGCATCCAGCAGGGTCACGCCGGACTCGCGGGTGAAGATCGCCTCGTCGCCGGTCTCGGCGTCGACCGCGGGCAGCAGCAGGCGCCGGTCGGGCCACTGCTTCACGGGGAGCCGGGCGTCGATCGCAGCGAGCCGCAGAGCCGGGTCGACGGTCCGCGCGGCGAGCGCGATCCCACCGAACCGGCGGCGGGCCTCCTGCGGCCCGGACACGCCGGTCAGCACGGCGGCGTAGTCGGCGAAGAGCTTCTCCGTGTCGACGTCGACCTCGATCTCGGCGGTCTCCGGGCGCAGCTGGGCCGCGTACAGGTCGTCGAGCGGGACGCCGCTGGTGATCTGCGCGCCGACGGCGGAGCCGGCGGAGGTCCCCACGACCAGGTCGGCGGCGAGGATCCGGTCGGCGAGGGTGGGGTCGGCGTCGGCGAGGCCGCGCAGGACGCCCAGCTCCCAGGCAATCCCAGCCACGCCGCCACCGGCGAGTACGAGCGCGTTCGTCATGATCGCCAGCCTTGCACAGCCCGCGGGCACTGTGGATGCCCGTGATCCGTGACGGACGCCTCAGAGGACCGGAGTGGCCCGGTCGACCGCCTGGTCCGGGTGCACAAGGGCGTCGACCGGTCCAGCCAGCGTTGACCGGGCCAGGGTCAGGTTGCGACCTGCGACACCGCGTCGGCGAACGCCTGCGGCGCCTCCTGCGGCAGGTTGTGTCCGACGCCGCCACTAACGGTCCGGTGTTCGTACCGGCCGGAGAAGCGCCCGGCATACACGGAAGGGTCGAGGTGCGGTGCGCCGTTCGCGTCGCCTTCGAGGGTGATGGTGGGCACCCCGATGCTCGGGTTCGCCGACAGTTTCTCCTCCACCTCGTCGTACTGCGGCTCTCCGGCGGCGAGGCCGAGGCGCCAGCGGTAGTTGTGGATCACGACGTCGACGTGGTCGGGGTTGTGCAGCGAGGCCGCGCTCCGGGCGAACGTCTCGTCGTCGAAGGCCCACTTGGGGGACGCCGTCCGCCAGATCAGCTTGGCGAAGGCGTCCAGGTTCTTCTCGTACCCGTCCCGGCCGCGGTCGGTGGCGAAGTAGAACTGGTACCACCAGGCGAGTTCGGCCGGCGGCGGCAGCGGCTTGCGCCCCGATTCCTGGCCGGCGATCAGGTAGCCGCTCACCGAGACGAGGCCCTGGCAGCGCTCCGGCCACAGCGCCGCGATGATGTCGGCCGTCCGGGCGCCCCAGTCGAACCCGGCGAGGGTCGCCTTCTGCACCCCGAGGGCGTCCATGAATGCCACGGTGTCGAGGGCCAGGGCCGCCGGCTGACCGTTCCTCAGGGTGTCGGCGGAGAGGAACCGTGTCGTGCCGTACCCCCGCAGGTGCGGCACGAGCACCCGGTGGCCGGCGTCCGTCAATCGGGGTACGACCTCGGCGAAGCTGTGGATGTCGTACGGCCACCCGTGCAGCAGGAGCACGACCGGCCCCTCCGGGGGTCCGGCGTCGACGTATCCGACGTTGAGCACACCGGCGTCGACCTGCCGCAGGTCCGTGAACGACGATGACCATCCGCTGGTGTTCATCCGGCCGCTCCTCGTGCTCGCCCCACCGACGTCTGCACGCTAGAGCCGGGCGACGGCCACCGGCGGCGTTCCCGGCGAAGGCGTTCGTCGCGACCCGGGGATGGCTAGGATCGGCCGGCCCCGCTGCCCAGGCAGCGGCCCAGATGGCGGCCAGGGGTCGACCGAGCAGCACCCGGGCGCACACCTGCACGCCACCGAAACCGTGTGCCGCGCAACCCGTAACCGGGTGTCACAGCACCCGAGTGACTCGCTCTCCCGCGAGGCGGGCGTCCCGGTCGGCCGGGTCGAGGTTGGCGCAGAGCACCACCGACGCGCCGGCCGCGAGCGGGGCGAGCAGCCACTTCAGCGGTTCCTCGTGCTCGGCCGCGTCGACCAGGAGCCGGTCGCCGGCGTGCAGGTCGAGCTGCTTGGCGTACTCCCGGGCCACCGCGCCCCACTCCCCGTAGCTGGTGCCGTCCGGGCTGGCCGGATCGGACGGGCGGAGGGCGCCCAGGTCGGGAGCGATCTCGGGGTGCCGGAGCACCTCCGGGGACCAGTCCAACCAACCGGGCGGCACCGAGGACAGCGGGCCGGGGCCGGTGCCGACGAGGTAGCGGTGCGTCCCCTCGGGCACGTCCTCCAGCCAGTCGTCGAGGCGTTCCGGGGTGACGAACACCGCGTCGTACGGCAGGTCCGCCCCGGGTTCGAGGACCGGCAGCCCGGCCAGGGCCCGGGGCCGGAACGAGACCGCGAGCCCGACCGACCAGGCCCCGATGAGCACGGCCGCGGTACGCCAGTGTGGCGGCAGCAGCACGGCGACCCGGTCACCGGGGCGCAGCCCGCAGCCGTCCCGGAGCAGCCCGGCGCTGCGGGCCGCCCACGCGCCCAACTGCTGCGCGGTGAGGTCGGTGCGCTCGCCGGTGGCCCCGTCGAGGTAGCTGAGCAGCGGCGCGTCGGTCGCGACGGCGACGGGTGGGTGGTCGGCCATCGGGTGACTCCTCCCTGGCGGTCAGCTCACCCTAGCCGGGCGAACCGGTCCACCAGGATGGCCAGCCGCCGCTCGTGTTCCTCCCGCCGCAGCCGGCCGTTGCGCATCAACGTGACCAGGCCGTGCAGCCCGCTCCAGAAGGTCTCGGTGAACGTCTCCAGGTCGTCGTCACCGGCGAACGGGCGCAGGGTCTCGGCCAGCTCGGCGAAGGCCCGGGCCAGCTCGACCGGCGTGTCCTGGCTGGCGAAGGACAGGGCGACGGGGAGGTTGAAGATCGCGTCGTAGAGCGCGGGCCGGCGTTCGGCGAAGTCGGCGTACGCCGTGGCGATGCCGGCCACCGCCTGCCGCGGGTCGGTCGCGGCGGCCCGGGCGGCGGCGAGTTCGACAGCCAGATCGCCGGAGCCTTCCACGGCGACGGCCGCCATGATGGCGTCCTTGCCCTTGAAGTGGCTGTAGAGGACGGGCTGGCTGTACTCGATCTCGGCCGCGAGCCGGCGCGTGGTGACCGCGTCCCAGCCCTCCGCCTCGGCCAGCTCCCGGGCGGCGGCGATGATCGCCCGCTCCCGCTCCGCCCGCTCCCGCTCCCGCCGCGCCTGAATCGACATGACCAGAACTCTAGCACCGCTAGCCAATCTGCCGGTGCTCTGCTAGCGTCGCTCTTGCATCTAGCACTGCTAGCAATCGGAGTCAGACATGCTCAGCGCCATCGCCTACGGGCTCGCCGTCGTCCTCAGCCTCTTCTGCGTCTTCATCGGCGCGCGGTTCCTCCTCGCGCCGCAGGCCTCGGCCGCCGGCTACGGCGTCCCGGTCAAGCCGGACGAGGACCCCGCCTACCTCACGATCAAGGGCCTGCGCGACCTCAGCTACGGCCTGCTCGGCCTCGCGCTGATCGCCTTCACCAGCGCCGAGGCGGTCGCCTGGTACATGCTGATCGTCGCGATCAACCCGCTGGGAGACACCCTCATCGTGCTGCGCCACGGCAGGAAGGCCATCGCCTTCGGCGTCCACTTCGCCACCGCGGTGGTCGTCCTGCTCAACGCCGTCCTGCTGTTCGCCCTCTGACCCGCACCCCACGACAGGAGTAGCGCGATGTCCCTGATCACGCCCGACTTCGACCGGTCCGTCATCGTGCGCGACGCCGACGCCGAGGTGGTGGGCCGCGCCCCCACCACGATCCGGCTGCTCGCCGACAGCAGTGCCACCGGCGGCGCGCTCTCCACCCAGCGGGTCACCCTGACCGACGGCGCGGACGGCGCCCGCCCGCACCACCACGGCAACTCGGCCGAGCTGTTCTACCTGCTCGACGGCACCGCGCAACTGCTCTCCGGCGAGCAGGTCGTCACCGCCGGACGCGGCGACCTCGTGATCGTGCCGCCCGGCGTGGCGCACGCGTTCGCCGCCGCACCCGGCGAGAACGCGGACATCCTCATCGTCATCACCCCGGGCGTCGAACGGTTCGAGTACTTCCGCCACCTGGAGCGGATCGCCTACGGCAAGGTGCCCCCGGAGAGCCTGCTGGAGGTGCAGGAGCTGTACGACACGTACTTCCGCAGCAGCGCCGCCTGGGACGCCGCCCGCCGCTGAACCCGACGACCGGACCCGCGACCGTCGACTTTGGTCGCGGGTCCGTCGGCCGATGGCCGTTTCGGTGGTCCGGGCCGGCCGGGCACGGTACGGCTATGACAGCCAAGCGCCGCAGCCTTCCGCCCGCCATCGCGCTCCTGCTGCTCGCTCCCTGGGCCGCCGAGTGCGCCTGGGGCGGCTTCACCCTCGCCGGCATGCCGTTCGTGGTGCTCGTGCTCGCCCCGATGTACGGGGGCGCCGCCCTGCTGATCCGGGAGACGGCCCGGCGGCTCGGCCTCGGCTGGCCGGGGATCGTGGCGCTCGCCGCCGCCTTCGGCGTGATCCAGGCCGGCCTGGTCGACCAGTCGCTGTTCAACCCGGGATTCCTCGACGACACCGAGTTCGCCGACACCCAGGCAGTCGCCCAGCAGACGATGGTGCCCGGCCTCGGGTTCAGCGCCCGGCAGGCGGTCGACTACGTGGGCAACCACGTGGCGTTGAGCATCTGCGCGCCGATCGCGCTCGTCGAGTCGTTCCTGGGCGCGGACCGGCGGCTGCGCCCGTGGCTCGGACGGCCGGGGCTGACCGTGGTCGCCCTGCTCTGGCTCGCCGGCAGCCTGCTGATTTTCGCCGACGACGGCGGCCGCAAGAACTTCCTGGCCGCACCGGCCCAGCTGGCGTTCGCCACCGTTGTCGCACTGGCGCTGATCGCCACCGCCCTGCTGCGCAGACGACGGCCCGTCGACCACACCACCCGGCCGGCGCCGCACCGGCCGAGTCCCGCCGCCACCGTCACGCCGACCGAACCGAGCGCGCCGCGACCTCTCACTCCGGACACCCCGACCCCGCCCCGACAAGCGCGACCGGTCAGCTCGACCAACCAGCCCGTGCCAGACCGCCCGCGGTCCATCAGCTCGACCACCCGGCCCACACCGCGTCCTGCCTGGACCGGGCTCGTGGTGGCCGTCGCCTACGCCGGGGCCGGGCTCGCGCCGGGCTGGCCCGGGATCGCACTCGCGCTGGCCCTCGCGGCCGCCGCCGCCGTGCTGCTCGTGCGCTGGTCCCGCCGGCCAGGCTGGGGGCAGCGGCACGTGCTCGCCGCCGGCTCGGCCAGCCTGCTCGTCGCGGCCGCCTACGCGTACGCCGTGCCCACCTATGCCCCGGCGACGCCGGCGGCGGCCCTCGTGGGTGACGTGGCGATCAGCGTGATCGTCCTCGCCCTGGTCAGCGGCGCCTGGTGGCGGCTGCGGAGTCCTTCGTCCAGTGTTCACGCGCCCGCAAGCTGATGCTCCGCCGCGGGTGCCAGCCTCCGTCGGGGCACGACCTACGGAGGAAGTCCTTGACAGTGAGAAGAGCACTCATCGCGGCCGGTGTGGCGGTCGCCGGCCTGGCCGTCGTCACCCCGGCGTCGGCCGGCGGGCACCACCCGGGCGGGCCGGTCGCGTTCGACCGGGTCGCCACGTACCCGGTCTTCCAGAACCGGCCGGCCGGCGAGGACCCGGCGTCCCCGACCGTCGCGGAGATCTCGGCGGTCAGCCCGGACGGCCGCACCCTGGTCTACACCGACGCGCTGGCGCGCCGGATCGGTTTCCTCGACATCTCGAAGGCCGACCAGCCTCGCGGCCTCGGCACCCTCTCCCTCGCCCAGCTCGGCGACGTCGAGGACGAGCCCACCTCGGTGGCCGTGGTCGGCCGGTACGTGCTGGTGGTGGTCAACACCAGCCGCAGCTACACCGAGCCGTCCGGCCGGCTGGACGTGATCGAGCTGGCGACCCGTACCCGGGTCCGCAGCCTCGACCTGGGCGGGCAGCCCGACTCGATCGCCATCAGCAAGGACCTCCGCTACGCGGCGATCGCCATCGAGAACGAGCGCGACGAGGAGGCCACCCCGCCCGGCGGCGAGGAGGGCGACCTGCCCCAGGCTCCCGGCGGCCTCGTGCAGATCGTCGACCTGACCGGCGCCGCCCCGGCCGGCTGGCGGCTGCGGCCCGTACCCCTGACCGGCCCGGACGGCACGGCGCTGCCCGCCCTGGTCCGCGCCGGACTCGCCGCGCCGACCGACCCGGAGCCGGAGTACGTCTCGATCAACGGCCGCAACGAGCTGGCCGTGACCCTCCAGGAGAACAACGGCGTCGCCCTCATCGACCTGCCCACCGGGCGGATCACCAGGGTCTTCTCGGCGGGCACCGCCACGGTCAGCGGGATCGACACCGTCAAGGACGGCACCATCGACCTGACTGGCCGCATCATCGACGTGCCGCGCGAGCCCGACGCGGTGGCCTGGATCGACGACCGCCACCTGGCGACGGCCAACGAGGGCGACTGGCGGGGCGGCACACGCGGCTGGACGATCTTCGACAGCCGCACCGGCGCGGTCGCCTGGGACGCCGGCAACACCTTCGAGCGGCTGGCCGTCACGTACGGGCTGCACAACGAGGACCGCGCCGGCAAGAAGGGCACCGAGCCGGAGGGCGTGGCCGTCGCCGAGTACGACGGTGTCCGCTACGCCTTCGTCGGGTCGGAGCGCAGCAACTTCGTGGCCGTCTACGACCTGAGCAAGCCCACGAGGCCGGTGTTCCGGCAGGTATTGCCCACCACCAACGGGCCGGAGGGGCTGCTGCCCATCCCGTCGCGCGGGCTGCTCGCGGTCTCCAGCGAGGAGGACGACGCCTCGGTCAACGTGCGCGCCTCGGTCTCCCTCTTCCGGCTGGGCCGGGGCACACCCGGCTTCCCGAGCGTCGTCTCCGCCACCGGGGCGGGCGGCGCGCCGATCGGCTGGGGTGCGCTCGGCGCGCTCAGCGCGGTGCCCGGCAAGCCGCACCAGCTCTACAGCGTCACCGACGCCGCGTACGCGCAGACCCGGATCCTCACCGTCGACGCGCAGCGCACGCCGGCCGTGGTCACCGCCGCGCTGCCCGTGCGGGACGCCGCCGGCCAGCCGGTCGGCTACGACGCCGAGGGCATCTTCGCCCGCCCGCAGGGCGGCTTCTGGCTGGCCGTCGAGGGCGCTAAGGGACCGGAGAACAAGCTGGTCCGGCTCGACGCCGCCGGGGTGACCCGGCAGGTCGTCCCGCTGCCGGCCGAGGTGGCCGCCGGCCTCGGCAAGCAGGGCCTGGAAGGCGTCACGGCCAGCACCGACCGGCACGGCCGGGAGATCGTCTGGGTGGCTGTGCAGCGCGAGCTGTCCACCGACCCGGCCGGGACCGTCCGGCTCGGCCGGTACGACGTCGCGGCCGGCACCTGGAGCTGGTTCGGCTACCGGCTGAACGGCACCACCGTCGCGGGCGACTGGATCGGGCTCTCCGAGATCACCGTGGTCGGCGACCGGCTCGCCGTGATCGAGCGGGACAAGCTGAACGGCCCGGCCGCCGCCCTGAAGCGGGTCTACACCGTGCCGCTGCCCGGCGCGGCCGCCGCGCCCGGCACGCTCCCCGTGCTGCCGAAGACCCTCGCGGTCGACGTGCTGCCGGCGCTGCGCGCCACGCACGGCTGGACCCAGGAGAAGCTGGAGGGCCTGACCGTGGCCGGCGACGGCCAGGTGTACGCGATCACCGACAACGACGCGGTCCAGGACGCCACCGGCGAGACGGTGTTCCTGCGGCTCGGCTTCAGCCGGCAGGTCTTCGGCCGCCGCTGAACCCTGACGCGGCCCGGCGTCCACCCTTCTCCGGTGGGCGCCGGGTCAGCGCAGCGGCAGCTCCGGGCCGCCGTCGAGCAGCGGGGCCAGCAGGTCGCCCTGCTTCTCCACCCGCTTCAGCACCTCGGTCGCCGTGTAGGGGCGAGTGGACGGCCGCTTGCCGGCCGCGCCCGCCTCGACCTCGTCCCAGGTCAGCGGGGTGGACGCCGAGGGCACGTCCTGGGCCCGCAGCGAGTACGGCGCCACCGTCGTCTTGGCCGCGCTGTTCTGGCTCCAGTCGATGAAGACCTTGCCGGGGCGCAGGTTCTTCGCCATCTTCGAGACGATCTGCTTCGCGTGCGCCTTCTCCAGCTCCTGCGCGATCCGCTTCGCGTAGGCCGACACGTCGTCGGAGGACTGCGTGCCGGCGATCGGGCAGCAGAGCTGCATGCCCTTCTTCCCCGACGTCTTCGGGTACGCCTCGATGCCGTCGGCGGCCAGCCGGTCCCGCATGAGCAGGGCCACCTGGCAGCACTGCCGCAGCGCGGCCGGGGCGCCCGGGTCCAGGTCGACCACCATCATGTCCGGGTGCTCGCCGACCTTCCACTGCGGCGTGTGCAGCTCCAGCGCGGCGAGGTTGGCCAGCCAGACCAGGGTGGGCAGGTCGTCGGCGACCACGTAGTCGATGGTCTCCCGCCCCTTGCTCGACCCGGGGGCGGGCAGGTTCTCGGTGCGTACCCATTCGGGGGTGGCGGCGGGCGCGTTCTTCTCGAAGAACGAGCCGCCGTCGACGCCGTTGGGGTAGCGGATCCGGGTCAGCGCCCGGTCCCGCAGGTGCGGCAGCAGCACCGGGGCGATCCGCGTGTAGTAGTCGATCACCTCGCCCTTGGTGAAGCCGGCCTTCGGGTAGAGCACCTTGTCCAGGTTGGACAGCTCCAGCGAGCGGCCCTCCACGTCCACCTTGAAGCGGTCAGCTGGCATCCTCGACCTCCTCGGCAGGCTTGTCCGGGCGCAGGCGCAGGATCCGGGGGAAGCGCAACCGGCCGTCCGGCGTGCGCTGGCCGTACTTGACCTCCACCACGACCTGGGGACTTACCCAGATCGCGCCGCGGGCATCCTCGCGGGGCACGTCCCCGGCGAACGGCGACCCGCCGGTGCGCAGCGGTTCCAGCTCGCGCAGCAGCTCACGTTCGAGCGCCGCGCCGATCCCGCCGCCCACGCGACCCCGGTAGACGAGCCGCCCGTCCGGGCCGGGCACCCCGACCAGCAGCCCGCCGATCTTCCGCGCGCCGGGCCGCCAGCCGCCGACCACGAAGTCGCCGGTCACCTCCAGCTTGACCTTCACCCAGTCCGGCGAGCGCACCCCGGCCCGGTAGACCGCGTCGACCCGCTTGGCCATCACCCCCTCCAGGCCGTGCTCGCCGGCCGCCGCGTAGGTGGCCGGACCGTCGGCGAAGACCGGCGGCACCGCCCACCGGGCGGCGCCGAGCCCCAGGGACTCCAGCGCGGCGCGCCGCTCCCGGTAGGGCCGGCCGGTCAGGTCCACGCCGCGCAGCCGGAGCACGTCGAAGATCATGTACGTGACGGGGACGGTCGCCGCGAGCCGGGCGGCCTTGACCGCGTTGCGGACGTGCATCCGCTCGGCGAGGGCGGTGAACGAGGGCTGGCCGTCGGTGAAGAGCACCACCTCGCCGTCCAGCAGGGCGTCGTCGACCTGCTCGGCCAGGGGAATCAGCTCGGGGTACGCGGTGGTGATCTCGACACCCGAGCGGGCGAACAGGTGCTGGTGGCCGCGGCTGATGTCGGCGAGCGCGCGGACCCCGTCCCACTTGAACTCGTACGCCCAGCCGTCACCGGCCGGGAGCTGCCCGGTCATCGCGAGCATCGGCTTCAACGGCGCGCCGGGCACCTTCTGACTGTAGTTGCACGCGGAAGCGCGTGCGTCCCGTTCGATCATTTGCGATTCTGGTCAGAACCGGGGAGAGGAGCGCGTCATGCGGGCGATCTGGAAAGGAGCGGTGTCGTTCGGCCTGGTGTCGATCGGGGTGAAGGTCTACTCGGCGACCGAGGAGAAGGACATCCGCTTCCATCAGGTGCACCGCGAGGACGGCGGCCGCATCCGCTACAAGCGCACCTGCTCGGTCTGCGGCGAGGAGGTGACCTACGACGACATCGCCAAGGGCTACGACATCGGCGGCGGCGAGATGGTCATCCTCACCGACGAGGATTTCGCCGAGCTGCCGCTGACCACCTCGCACGCGATCGACGTGCTGGAGTTCGTGCCGGCCGAGCAGGTCGACCCGATCCTCTACAACAAGGCGTACTTCCTGGAGCCGGAGGGCTCGGCCACGAAGCCGTACGTGCTGCTGCGCGACGCCCTGTCCGACTCGGAGCGGGTGGCCATCGTCAAGGTGGCGCTGCGCCAGCGGGAGCAACTCGCCACCCTGCGGGTCCGCGAGGGCGTCCTGCTGCTCAACACCATGCTCTGGCCCGACGAGATCCGCCAGCCGGACTTCGGCTTCCTCGACGAGGACCTCAAGGTACGCCCGCCGGAGCTGGCCATGGCCAGCTCGCTGATCGACTCGATGGCCGGCGAGTTCGAGCCGGACGCCTTCACCGACGACTACCGGGCGGCGTTGCAGGAGGTCATCGACGCGAAGATCGAGGGCCGCGAGGTCGTCCAGCCGGAGGAGGAGGAGGCCGCGCCGGCCGCCGCCGTGGATCTGATGGCCGCCCTGAAGGCGTCGGTCGAGCGGGCCCGGGCGGCCCGGGGCGAGGCGCCGGAGGGCGGGGCGGGCGAGCCGACGCCGATTTCCGCGGCGCGCTCGGCCCAGAAGGCGGCGAAGGCCACCAAGGCGCCCGCCAAGAAGGCCGCGGAGAAGAAGGCCGCGGCCAAGAAGGCCCCCGCCAAGAAGGCGGCCGAGAAGAAGGCCGAGCCGGCCAAGAAGACCGCCGCCAAGAAGACCTCGGCGAAGAAGGCGCCCGCCAAGAAGGCGGCCGAGAAGAAGGCCGCCCCCCGCAAGACCGCCTGACCTGCTGCCTTCCGCCAGCCGTTTGGATCTTGCAGCTCGGCTACTCGCTGAACGGGGAGTGGCCGAGCGGAGGTTCCCAGGAATGCTTGAGCTGGCAAAGATCGCTCGGTGACAACCGAACCCCCCACCTCGCCCTGGCCGATGCCGCCTCAACCGCCGGCGCACCAACCCTCGCCGCCGTTTCCTGCCCCGGCCGCGCCCCGACGCAAGCTCGGCACCGGCGCGATCATCGGCATCGTGATCGGCGCGGTCGTCCTCGGCTGCTGCGGCCTCACCGGTGTGGTTGCGCTGGTCGGCGGAGACGACCCGGCATCCACGTCGGCCAAGAAGGTCGCGCCGACGGCTGCTGCCGCTCCGGTCGTCCCGTCGCTGCCTCCCACGACCGCAGCGGCTCCCACAACCGCCGCGCCCACCGTGTCCACCGCCCCGACCACTCCGGCGGCCCCACCGAAGCCGACCACCGTCGTCATGCCGAATCTGGTGGGGATGAATGCCGCGGTCGCTCAGGACAAGCTCGAGAGGCTCGGCCTGACCAACATCCAGCTCGGCAGCCAGGACGAGAACGACACCCTCGTGATCCTCGCGGCGAACTGGACGGTGACCAAGCAGTCCCACAAGAAGGGCGCCCGGGTCGCGCTCGACGAGCTGGTGGTCCTGACCTGCACGAAGCAGCGATGAGGTGTGCATCCCGCCGGACGTTTCCGGCGGGATGCACAGCACGTCAGCCTCGGCCGAGGCGCTCCGTCGGGGTGATGCGGACGATCACCCGCTCCTCGCCGGGCCGGCGGAACGGGTAGGTCTCCTGCCCGAGATACTTCTGCGCCATCCGGTCGATGTGCGCGTCCGCCCCCTCGGTGACCAGCTCGGCCCGGCCCTTCACCCAGAGCGTGCGGAAGTCGTCCGCCTTGTCGACGACGGAGACGGCGACCACGGGGTTGCGGGCGATGTTGAGGTACTTCTGCCGGCCCTTGGCCGTGTTGAAGACGATGTGCTCGCCGTCGGTGTCCACCCACACGGGGGTGACGTGCGGAGTGCCGTCGGACTCGATCGTCGCCACGTGGGCGAGCTGCGGCTCGGCGAGCAGGGCCAGGTCTTCTTCGGTGAGGATCGCCATGGTCGAGAACCTACCCCCGGGGACCGGGTCGTCACCCGATGTTCCCTCCGGGCCGGCCTGTCGGGATCGGCCCGGCCAAAGGAGCACCGCGGGCGTCCGGGCGGGTACCGTGTGCGCTGGCCTCGGCGGCGGCCCGCCGGGGGCACCCACCCCACCCAGCAGGGAGTCGACGTGAGCGAGCGCGTGGAGAACCGGTCGGCGGGCCAGAGCCCGGGCACCAAGGCGGAGCGGCGGCTGGCCGCCCAGCTGGCGGCCAAGAAGGCCGCCGAGGCGAGGCGCCGCCGGCAGTCGATGTTGGGGGCCGCCGCCGGTGTGATCGCCGTGGCGGCCCTGATCGCCGGCATCGTCTGGCTCAACAACGGCGACGACGACAAGGCCGCGAGCACCGCCGCCACGCCCAGCGCGACCGTCCCGGCCGAGCCCACCGCCGCCCCGGAGCAGCAGCTCCCCGCCGACCTCGACCCGGCGCTGAAGACCAAGCCGGCCGTCGAGGCGGGCAAGGGCGAGCTGAAGAAGCTGACCGTGACCACGCTGGTCAAGGGCAAGGGTGCGGCGGTCAAGGCCGGCCAGCAGATCACCACGAACTACGTGGGCGTGTTCTACAAGGACGGCAAGGAGTTCGACGCCTCCTGGAACAACGGCCAGCCGGCCACCTTCCCGATCGGCGTCGGGCAGGTCATCCCGGGCTGGGACCAGGGCCTGGTGGGTGTCCCGGTCGGCAGCCGGGTGCAGCTGGACATCCCGGCCGAGCTGGCGTACGGCAACGACGCGTCGGGCGGCCGTCCGGCCGGGCCGCTGCGCTTCGTCGTCGACGTGCTCGCCGCGCAGTAGCTCACAGCAGGCTTCCGTCCGGTCACCCTGCGGCAGTAGGTTCATGGTCACCGCGGGCGGTCCACCCGCCCGCGGCGACCCGCCCACCGACGCGGAGGTGCACGTGGCGGCGCTGGACGACACCGGGCTGGCCCGGCTGATGTGGACACATTTCGAGCCGGTCCACGCGGTGACCTACTTCCACCCCCGGGCCCGCTCGGCGTACGAGGCGGTCGGGCTGCGCGGCTACTGGCGGGGCTACTTCGCCGGCCGGGCCGCCCCGCTGGGGGCGGTCGGCGCGCCGACCGTGGTGGCCGCGTTCTTCAGCTTCGCGCCGTCGATGGTGGCCCGGGCGCTGCCCTCGGTGTGGCGGCTGGCCACCCCGCAGGAGGCGCTGCGCGCCCGGCTCACCGGCGCCGTGCAGGCGCTCGCCGAGTTCACCTACGAGCTGCCCGAGTCGCACCTGGTCGAGGCGGCCGACCTGCTGGAGGAGGCGGCCGCGCGGGTGGAGCCGGCCGGCCGCGTGCTCGGGTCGGTCAACGCGGCCCTGCCCCGGGGCGAGTACCCGCTGGCCCGGCTCTGGCAGGCCGCCACCACGCTGCGCGAGCACCGGGGCGACGGACACGTGGCAGCGCTGGTCACCACCGGCCTCGCCCCCGTGGACGTGGTGGCCTGGCGGTGCCGGGTCGACCAGTCCCGCGAGTTCCACCAGGCGGCCCGGGGTTGGACCGACGAGGAGTGGGCCGCCGCCGAGGAGCGGCTGGTCGAGACGGGCTGGCTGACCGCCGACCGGGCGCCGACCGAGCACGGCACCGCGACCTTCCGGGCCGTCGAGGAGGCCACCGACCGGGCCGCGCTCGGGCCGTGGCGGGCGCTGGGCGCGGAGCGGAGCGCCCGGCTGCGCGAGCTGCTCGAACCGATCGCCACCCGCTGCCGCACGATCATCCCGCCGAAGGCCCCGATCGGCCTGCCGGCCCAGCGCGGGTCCGCGAAGGACGCGGCGGCCCCGGCCCGCTGAGTGCCGGGCGGCGTAGCCTTCCGGGCATGTGGATCGTGGAACTTGCGTTCACCGCGGCGCCGGAGCGGCTCGCCGCCCGCCCCGCCCACCGCGCGCTCCTCGTCGAGCTGCACGAGAAGGGCGTCGTCCGGATGGCCGGCCCGCTGGCCGACGACTCCGGCGCCGTGCTCGTCTTCGACGTGCCGGACCGGTCGGAGCTGGACCGCCTGCTCGCGGCCGACGCCTACTTCACCACGCCCGGCGTGGAGGTCACCCGGGTCCGGGAGTGGGCGCCGTTCCTGACCTGACCCCGGGCCGTCCGGCAGGATGGGTACGTGGTGGACGCGGTGCTCTTCGACCTGGACGGCGTGATCGTGGACTCCGAGCCCGTCTGGGAGGAGGTCCGGCGGGCGTACGTGGCGGAGCACGGTGGCACCTGGCAGCCGGACACCCAGCGCCGGCTCATGGGGATGAGCACCGGCGAGTGGGCCGCCTACCTCAGCGGTGAGCTGGGCGTCGACCGCACCGCCGAGCAGGTCGCCACCGAGGTGGTGGCGGAGATGACCCGGCGGTACGCGCAGCGCGTACCCCTGATCGACGACGCCGACGCGGTGGTGCGCCACACGGCCGCGCGGTGGCCGCTCGGGCTGGCCAGTTCCTCTCCCACCCGGCTGATCGCGGCGGCGCTGGACGCGACGGGCCTGGCCGACGCGTTCGGCGCGACCCTGTCGACCGAGGAGACCACCCGGGGCAAGCCCGCGCCGGACGTGTGGCTGGCGGTGGCGGCCCGGCTCGGCGTCGACCCGTCCCGGTGCGTGGCGGTGGAGGATTCCTCGAACGGCGTCCGCTCGGCGGCCGCCGCCGGATGCCGGGTGGTGGCCGTGCCGCACGGCTCCTACCCCCTCGATCCGGACGCGGAGGCCCTCGCGGCCGTGCTGCTGCCGTCGATCGACGCGCTCACCCCCGAGGTGGTGGAACGCGCGGCTTGCACCTGACGCGACGTCAGGTCCTAGCGTCGCCCAGGTCGCCGCAGGGCGCGGTGACGCGAGAGGGAGTGGGACGTGGCGTCCACCTGGCGGATCGGTGAGCTGCGCCGGCGTACCGGGCTGACGGTCCGGACCCTGCACCACTGGGACCACGTGGGGCTGCTGCGGCCGTCCGCCCGGACGTCGTCGGGGCACCGGCTCTACGACGAGCGGGACGTGGGCCGGCTGTACCGGATCGTGGCGCTGCGCGAGCTGGGCCTGCCGCTGGAGACCATCGGCGAGGGATGCAGGCGGAGAACAGCGCGGAGATCGCCCAGCAGTACGGCGGCCCCTCCCCCGAGCTGATCGACTACGTGCAGCGCGGGGCTCCGGCCGGCTGAGTGGTTACGCCATCGGTGTCCCCGGTGCCCGTCCACACCCATGGCGTCCCGCCCGTCACGGCGTTATCCGCCGGCGGCCCGGTTGTACGGTTTCCGGGGCGTGCCGGATCGGAATGATCGCGGGGCGTCCGGGTAGCGCAGCCGCAGGACGGCGGAGGGACGGCGATGAGGGCGATCGTGTACGAGAGCAACGGGGACCCCTCGGTGCTCCAGGTGGTGGACCGGCCGGTGCCGGAGCCGGGCCCCGGCGAGGTGCTGGTGCGGATGGCCGTGGCCGGGGTGAACCCGACCGACTGGAAGGCGCGCCGCGCCTGGCCGCTGCCGCAGGGCTGGCAGATCCCCGGGCAGGACGGCGCCGGGGTGATCGAGGCGGTCGGCGAGGGCGTCGACCAGATCCTCATCGGCGAGCGGGTGTGGCTCTGGGAGGCGGCCTGGCAGCGCCCCTGGGGCACCGCCAGCGAGTACACGGTGGTGCCGGTCCGGCACGCGGTGAGCCTCGGGTCGGCCTCGTTCGACCTGGGCGCGGCGCTGGGCATCCCGTTCATGACCGCGCACCGCTGCCTGACGGCCGGCGAGTTCATGCCGGACAAGCTGCACGCCGGCGCGCTGAGCGACCACGTGGTACTGGTGCAGGGCGGGGCGGGCGCCGTGGGGAACGCGGCGATCCAGCTGGCCCGCTGGGCCGACGCGTGCGTGATCGCCACGGTGAGCAGCCCGGAGAAGGCGCAGCTCGCCGCGGCGGCCGGGGCCAGCTTCGTCATCAACTACCGCGAGCAGGACGTGGTCGAGGAGGTCCGCAAGATCGCGCCCGACGGGGTGCACACGATCGTCGAGGTCTCGGCCGCCCGCAACGCCGCCGCCGACGTGCAGGTGCTGCGTACCGGGGGTGCGGTCTGCGTCTACGCCGACGACGGCGGCGAGCAGGTGACCCTGCCGATCCGGGCGCTCATGATGCCGAACGCGCGCTGGCAGTTCGTGCTGATCTACACGGCGCCGAAGGCGGCCAAGGCGCAGGCCGTGACGGACATCGCGGCGGCGGTGGCGCAGGGCGCGATCCGGGTGGGCGAGGAGGCCGGCCTGCCGCTGCACCACCACACGCTGGACGCGGCCCGGGCGGCCCACGAGGCGGTGGAGAACTCGGTGGTCGGCAAGGTGCTCATCACGACCAGCGAGACGTGAGAACGCGAAACGTATTTCGCCATCATCGGGACAGAGACGAACAAGTTTCGCGAGAATGACATTGCGGGTCGCCCCGCATTGGACGGGCGGCCCCGGCGCGGTGCGAACGCCGGGGCCGCCCTCTGGGGAGGAATGTTCGTGAGGAACACGTCCTACCCGTGCTGGCGACGCTACGCCGGAAAGTGTTACGGCGCGGTCAGTTCCCGCACGTCCAGGCCACCCTCGGCGTAGCGGGAACGCACCACCTTCTTGTCGAATTTGCCGACGCTGGTCTTCGGGACCGCGTCGATGAACGCCCACCGCTCGGGCAGCTGCCAGCGCGCCACCGACGTCGCCAGGAACTCCCGCAGCTCCTCGGCGGTGACCGAGGCGCCCTCCCGGACCACCACGGTCGCGAGGGGCCGCTCGTCCCAGCGCTCGTCCGGCACGCCCACCACGCACGCCTCCAGCACGGCCGGGTGCGCCATCAGCGCGTTCTCCAGCTCGACCGAGGAGATCCACTCACCGCCCGACTTGATCACGTCCTTGGCGCGGTCGGTGAGGGTGATGTAGCCGTCCGGCGAGAGCGTGCCGACGTCCCCGGTCCGCAGCCAGCCGTCGCGGAACTTCTCCTCGTCCGGGGTCTCGTCACCGACGTACCGGGCGGTCACCCACGGCCCACGGACCTCCAGCTCGCCCACGGACGTGCCGTCGGCGGGCAGCGGCTCGCCCAGCGGGCCGACGATCCGCGCGGCCACCCCGGCCGGCACCCGGCCCTGGGTGTAGCGGTAGCGCCACGCGTCCTCGCCGGTCGCGCCGGCCGGCGGCCGCGAGACCGAGCCCAGCGGCGACATCTCGGTCATGCCCCAGGCGTGGATGACCTCGATCCCGTGCCGGTCGTGGAAGGCGTGCATGAGCGACGGCGGGCAGGCCGAGCCACCGACGATCACCTCCTGGAGCGACGACGTGTCCACCTCGTGGCTGTCCAGGTAGGACAGCAGGTCGGTCCAGATGGTCGGCACCGCGCCGGCCAGGGTGGGACGCTCGGCGGCGATCATCGCGGCGATCGGCTCGGCCTGGAGGAACCGGTCCGGCATGATCAGCGACGCGCCGGAGAGGAACGCCGCGAAGGGCAGGCCCCAGGACATCGCGTGGAACATCGGGACGATGGCCAGCTCGCGGTCCTTCGGGCCGAGGCCGAAGCCCTCCGGCATGCAGACCTGGAGCGAGTGCAGGTAGATCGAGCGGTGCGAGTAGGCGACCCCCTTGGGGTTGCCGGTGGTCCCGGAGGTGTAGCAGAGAGCGGCGGCGTCGCGCTCGTCCACCTCGGGCCAGTCGTAGAACTCCGGCCGGTCGGCCAGCAGGGCGTCCCAGTGGTGCACGGTGATCCGGTCGCCGGTCGCGGCCAGCAGCGGGGCCGGGTCGCCACCGCCGACCACCACGACGTGCCGCACCGTGGTCATCTCGCCGATCACCCGGGCCAGCAGCGGGATCAGCGTGGTGTCGACCAGGACGACGCGGTCCTCGGCGTGGTTGGCGATGTAGGCGACCTGGTCGGGGAAGAGCCGGATGTTGAGGGTGTGCAGCACCGCGCCCATGCTCGGCACGGCGAAGTAGGCCACCAGGTGCTCGTTGTTGTTCCACATGAAGGTGGCGACCCGCTCGTCGCCGGTCACCCCGCACTCGTCGCGCAGCGCGTGGGCCAGCCGGGCGGCCGTCCTGCCGACCTCGGCGTACGTCATCCGACGGGGCTCGGCGCCGGTCCAGGTGACGACCTCGGCCGTGCCGTGCACGGTGGTGCCGTGTTCGAGGATCCGGGCGACCTGGAGGGGGGCGTCCATCATCGTGCTACGCATGGGTAACAACGTAGTGTCGCCGGTCACACGAGCGGAACCCCCGGAACGGCCGAGCCGATCGGGGAAGCTGCGTAGATTGTCCGGGTGAGCATCTCGTGGGCCGACTCGTACGTCGGGCAGCTCCGGGCCCTGGCCGGTGACCGCACCCTGATGTTCGTCGGCGCCCGGGCCGTGGTGCGGGACAACGCCGCCCGGGTGCTGCTGATCCAGCGCTCGGACAACGGCCAGTGGGCGCTGCCGGCCGGCGCCATGGAGCTGGGCGAGTCGATCGCCGACTGCGCCGTCCGGGAGGTCCGCGAGGAGACCGGACTGCGTGCGCTGCGGGTCTGCGCGTTCGCCCTCTACACCGGCCCCGACTTCACCAACACCAACATGTACGGCCACACCTACCAGGTCTTCACCACGGCGTTCCGCGTCGAGGAATGGGACGGCCAGCTGGCCCGGATGACCGACGAGACGACCGACGCGGGCTTCTTCCACCCGGAGGAGCTGCCCACCCCGCTCTCCGGCAGCGTCATCGAGACCCTCGCCGATCTGGACGTCTTCGAGCAGACCAACCGCCTCATCCTCAAGTGACGGCGCCGGCCGCCACGGGCCGCTCGTCGGGGGCCGCCCCGGCCTCGCCCGTCCGGGCGCCGGACCGTTCCGCGCCGATCCCGGCCACCACCACGAAGGCGATGCCGGCCACCGCGGCGACGCCCGGCACCTGACCCAGCGCGACCAGGCCGACCACCAGGGCGATGGCGGGCTCCAGGCTCATCAGCGTGCCGAACGCGGCCGTGGTGAGCCGGCGCAGCGCCAGCAACTCCAGCACGAACGGCACGACGGGCAGCAGCACGGCCAGCCCCAGGCCGGCCAGGAGCACCGGCCAGGTCAGGTCGCCGAACACCGACGGACCGACCACCACGGTGGCGACCACGGCGGCCACCGGCATGGAGACCGCCAGGCCGCGGATGCCCGAGACCTCGTCGCCCACCCGCTGGGTGAGCAGGATGTACGCGGCCCAGCAGGCGCCCGCACCCAGCGCGTACGCCACCCCGACCGGATCGGCGCCGCCGTGCCACGGCTCGGTGAGCAGCAGCACCCCGACCGCCGCGAGCGCCGGCCAGAGCTTGGCGCCGCCCCGACCACGCGCCACGGCCACGCCCAGCGGCCCGAGGAACTCCAGCGCGCTGGCCGTACCCAGCGGAAGCCGGGCCACCGCCGCCATGAACAGCATGGTGACGCCGGCCGTCACCACGCCGAGCGCCACGCAGGCCCACAGGGCGGAGCGGGTGAAGGCCGACGGGCGGGGCCGCACCAGGATCGCCAGCAGCACCCCGGCCCAGGCCAGGCGCAGCCAGGCGGCGCCCTCCGGACCGACCCGGTCGAAGAGCCCCACCGAGGCGGCCAACCCGAGCTGGACGCAGGTCATGGAGGCGACGGCCATGGCGGTGCCGGCGCGGGCCGGGGTCACGGTGCTCATGCGGACAGTAGAACCGGTCCGGACCGCTCACGTCCACGTGCCATTCCTGGACAGACCGTTCGACAGTCGTGAACAATCGTCGGCATGGACCTGCGTCGCCTGCGCCTGCTGCGGGAACTGGCCCGGCTCGGCTCGATGCGGCAGGTCGCCGACGAGCTGCACGTCACCACCTCGACGGTGTCGCAGCAGCTCGCCGTGCTGGCCCGGGAGGTGGGCACCGAACTCGTCGAGCCGCACGGCCGCCGCGTCCGGCTCACCCCGGCCGGGCGCCGGCTGGCCGAACACGCCGTGACGATCCTCGCCGCGGTCGATGCCGCCCGCCTCGACCTGGACCCGCGGGCCGAGCCGGCCGGCACCGTACGCGTCGCCGGGTTCGCCACCGCCGTCCGGCGCTCGCTGCTGCCGCTCACCGCCCGGCTCGCGGCGGACCACCCCGGGGTGCGCCTTCGCATCCACGAGCACGAGCCGGCCGAGGCGTACGCGGCGCTCGCCGCCGACGGCGTCGACCTGGCGCTGACCTACGACTACAACCTGGCCCCGCTCGCGCCGGACCCGGCGCTGGACGCCACGCCGCTGTGGTCGGCCGCCTGGCACCTCGGGGTGCCGGCCGGCGCGGTGGCCCTCCCGGACGCGGACGCCCCGACGGTGTTCGGCCGGTTCCGCGACGCGGACTGGATCGTCAACTCGCGCAACACCGCCGACGAGGTGGTGGTGCGGACCATCGCCTCGATGGCGGGCTTCGAGCCCCGGATCGTGCACCGCGCGGACAGCCTCGACCTGGTCCAGGACCTCATCGTGGCGGGGCTCGGCGTCGGCCTGCTCCCCGGCGACCAGCCCACCGGGCCCGGCGTCCGCCTGTTGCCGCTCACCGGACCGCAGACCCTGCTACGCGCCTACGCCGTGACCCGCCGCGGCCGGGCGGCCTGGCCGCCGCTGGCGCTCATCCTCGACCTGCTCACCGCCCCGCCACGCGACGCCGGGTGACCCACCGCCGCGCCCGCCCGTTCGGTCAGAGCATCGTCTGGGACTTGGACTCCATGTCGGCGGCGGCCTCCTCCTTCGACTCCCTGGTGAGGGGCTTGCCGCCGGGGGCGGCCGCCGGGCCGCCGAGCGGGTCCGCGCCGCCGGTCGAGCCCTGCGGGCCGGCGCCGCGCAACTGCTCGTTCGGCATCAGCAGGGTGACCAGCACGGCCAGGATGGCGATCAGCCCGGTGGTCAGGAAGACCAGGTGCAGCGACTCGACGAACGAGGCCTGGATGGCGGCCCGCACCGGCCCGGGCAGCGCCAGGACGGTCGCCGGGTCGTTGATCGAGACGTTGGCGCCGCCGCTCGCCGCCACGGCCGCCCGCTGGTCCGGCGGGAGCTGGGCGAGCGCCGCCGGCAGCCGGCCGGCCAGCTCGCCGCTGAGCCGGGACGACAGCACCGCGCCGAGGATGGCCACGCCGAACGAGCCGCCCAGCGAGCGGAAGAACGTCGCCGAGGAGGTGCCGGCGCCCAGGTCACGAGGGTCGACCGCGTTCTGCACGCCCAGGATCAGCGACTGCATGCACAGGCCCAGCCCGACGCCGATCACCACCATGAAGCCGAAGGCCACCCAGAGCGAGGTGGCCACCTGGAGCTGCCGGAACAGCAGCATGCCGGCGACCAGCACGGCAGCGCCGGCCACCGGGAACCACTTGTACCGGCCGATCCGGCTCATGGCCCGCCCGGTGATGATCGAGGTGACGATGATGCCGGCCATCATGGGCAGCATCAGCAGACCGCTCTTGGTCGGCGAGGCGCCCTTGACGATCTGGAGGTAGAGCGGGATGAAGATGATCGACCCGAACATCACCAGACCGAGCACGAAGCCCGCCGAGTTGGCCAGCGCGAAGGTGGCGCTGCGGAACAGCCGCAGCGGCAGGATCGGCTCGCGTACCCGGGCCTCCTGCAGCACGAAGAGCACGCCGAGCACCGCTCCGGCAACGAACAGCCCGATGATCACGCCGGAGCCCCAGGCGTACTCGTTGCCGCCCCAGCTCAGCGCGAGCAGCAGGCAGCTCACCCCGGCCACCAGCAGCCCGGCGCCGACCCAGTCGACGGTGTGCTCCCGGCGCTGGAACGGCACCAGCCGCATGACGTGGTAGCAGACCACGATGGCGAGGATCGCCAGCGGCACGTTGATGTAGAAGATCCACCGCCAGTTGGTCTCCGCGAAATAGCCGCCGACCAGCGGGCCGGCGACCGAGGAGATGCCGAAGACCGCGCCGAACAGGCCCTGGTAGCGGCCACGCTCGCGGGGTGGCACCACGTCCGAGATGATGGTGAACGCCAGCGTCAGCAGGCCGCCCGCGCCGATGCCCTGCACGCCCCGGGTGACGATCAGCTGGGTCATGTTCTGCGACAGCCCGGCCAGCAACGAGCCGAGCAGGAACGTGCCGATCGAGAAGAGGAAGACCGGGCGGCGCCCGTAGAGGTCGGCCATCTTGCCGTACAGCGGGGTCGAGGCCGTGGAGGCGAGCAGGTACGCCGTGACCACCCACGAGTAGTGGTTGATCCCGCCCAGCTCACCGACGATGGTGGGCAGCGCGGTGCCGACGATGGTCTGGTCGAGCGCCGCCAGCAGCATGCCGGTCATCAGGCCGAGCATCAGCAGGCGGATCTGGCGGGCGTGCAGGACGGGACGAGCGGCCTGGGCTGTCATCCCGCTTCCTTTCCCACCGGGGGCGGATCATGCCCCCGGTGGGAGAAGAAGTCAGTGCTTCCCCTCGGCGAACTCCTCGACGATCTTGTCGCAGAAGGCCGGCAGGTCAGCCGGCTTGCGGCTGCTCACCAGACCGTTGTCGGTGACGACCTCCTGGTCGACCCAGTTCGCGCCGGCGTTCGCGAGGTCGGTGCGCAGGCTCGGCCAGGAGGTGATCGTGCGGCCGCGCACCACGTCCGCCTCGACCAGCGTCCACGGGCCGTGGCAGATCACACCGACCGGCTTGCCGGCCTCGAAGAACGACTTCACGAACCGCACCGCGTCCGGGTCGGTCCGCAGGAAGTCCGGGTTCGCCACGCCGCCGGGCAGCACCAGCGCGTCGTACGCCCCCGCGTCCGCCTCCTTGGTCGTCACGTCGACCGGGTACTGCTTGCCGTGGTCGAGGTGGTTGAAGGCCTGGATCGAACCGGACTCGATCGAGACGAGCTCGACCCGGGCGCCCGCGTTCTCCACCGCCTCGCGGGGCTTGGTGTACTCGACCTCCTCGACGCCGTCGGCGGCCAGGAACGCGATCCGCTTGCCCTGCAGTGTCGCTGCCATGGTGGTTCTCCTCTCCGGGGTGTGCCTGCACCCGTTCCCGGACGGGACCGGCCGAAACCGGACGCCCTGGGTGGCCCGCGGCGCAGGTTTGGCCGGTCCCGCTCGGGGGACCCGAAGGGGCATGGCAGGAGCAGCAGCGGAAGATCGCCGGCTCGCCACCGTCGTGGCCGGCTGGCAGGGACGTCCCGTGCTGGTCGTCGGCGACGCCATGCTGGACGAGTGGCGGTTCGCGGAGTCGGAGCGGCTCTGCCGCGAGGCGCCCGCACCGGTCCTCACCCTGCGCCGGCGGATCTCCGCCGCCGGGGGCGCCGCGAACACCGCGGTCAACGTGGCCGCACTCGGCGGCCGGGCCGCCCTGGTCGCCCCGGTCGGCGCCGACGTGGCCGGTGACGAGCTGCACGACTGCCTCGACCGGGCCGGCGTCTGGGACCGCACGGTCAACCAGCCCGGCCGGCCCACGCCGGTGAAGCGGCGGATGCTCGCCGGCAACCAGATCCTGCTCCGCGAGGACTCCGGCGACCCGGACGACGCGCTGGACGACGACGGGGTGGCCCGCCTGCTGACCGCGCTGCACTGCGCCACCGAGGAGCTGCGCGCCGTGGCCGCCGGGCAGCCCCTCACCCTGGTCGTCTGCGACTACGGCCTGGGCGCGCTGCCCCCGGGGGTGCGCGCCTGGCTGGTCGCCAACCGGGACCGCTACGCCACCGTGGCGCTCGACGCGCACGACCTGGCCGACTGGCGCGGCCTCAACCCGACCGTGGTGACCCCGAGCTTCGCCGAGGCGACCCGGCTGCTGGCCCGGGCCGCGGCCGGCTTCGGCGGCGGGCACCGGAGCGCCCCGCGCGGCGCGACCGCCGCCGACCTGCACCTGGACCATCTCGCCGACCCGGCCGACGGCCCCTCCGAGCTGGTCGTCGGCGCGGCTCCCGGCGGGGCCGGTGAACGGGAGCCGGGCACCCCGCACCCGACCTCCGGCGCGCCGGGGAGCGGGCCCGCCGGCGCGGCCACGGACCCGAGCAGGACCGAGCACGGCGGCGGGTTCGCCGGGCCAACCGGCGAGCCGACGCCCGGCGAGGAGCGGGTCGCGCTGACCGGCGACGGGCTCACCGTCACGGGCACCGGCGTGACCGTCAACGCGGCGGCCGGCGCGGGCGTGGACCGGGCCGTGCTGGCCCAGTCCCGCCTGGACGAGCTGCGCGAGCACACCGGCGCGGACGTGGTGGCGGTGACCCTGGACACCGAGGGCGCCGTGGTCGGCGGGGCCGACGGCGAACCCCGGCGCAGCCACAGCACGCCGGTCCCCGCCAGCCACGCCGTGGGGGCCGGGGACGCCTACCTGGCGGCGATGACCCTGGCGCTGGCGGCGGAGGCGAGCCTGCCGACCGCCGCGCAGCTCGCCCAGCTCGCCGCTACCATCACCGTCTCCGACACCGGCACCTGCGTGTGCCGGCGGGAGGACCTGCTCGGCGCGCTCGACAGCGGGCCGGAGGAGGCCGGGCGCCCGACCCAGGTGGGCGCCGAGGAACTGACCGCGCTCGTCGCGGAGCACCGCCGGGCCGGCCGGTCGATCGTCTTCACCAACGGCTGCTTCGACGTGCTGCACC
Organism: Micromonospora sp. NPDC005707; assembly: GCF_040631005.1. Taxonomy (NCBI): domain Bacteria; kingdom Bacillati; phylum Actinomycetota; class Actinomycetes; order Micromonosporales; family Micromonosporaceae; genus Micromonospora; species Micromonospora sp. NPDC005707. The sequence continues at coordinate 113,508 of NZ_JBEXYR010000004.1, read as the reverse complement.
CCGGGCACGTCCGATACCTCACCCAGGCCCGCGCGCTCGGCGACCTGCTGGTCGTGGCCGTCAACTCGGACGGCAGCGTACGCCGGCTCAAGGGGCCGGACCGGCCGGTCAACCCGGTCGAGGACCGCACGGCCCTGCTCGCCGCGCTGGAGTGCGTCGACCACGTGGTGGTCTTCGAGGAGGACTCCCCGGCGAAGCTGATCGAGGCGGTCCGCCCGGACGTCTACGTCAAGGGCGGCGACTACCCGCCCGAGATGGTTCCGGAGGCCCCGCTGGTGCGCCGGCTGGGCGGCCAGGTGCGCACCCTCGGGTACGTGCCGGACCGTTCCACCTCGGCGATCATCGACCGGATCCGGGCGCACCCGGTGGTCCCGCCGGTGGGCGAGGGCAGGCCGGCGTGAACAGACCGCTCGACCTCGGCGCGCCCGACGGGTTCCGCCGCCCCCGGCAGCTCGACGTGCTGATCCCCACCCGCAACCGGCCCGCCGAACTGGCGGTCACCCTCTCCGGGCTGGCCGCGCAGGAGGGCGTACCCGACTTCGGGGTGGTGGTCAGCGACCAGTCCGACGGCGACCCCGCGTACGCGCACCCGGCGGCGGCCACCATGGTCCGGGCGCTGCGCCACCGGGGCCACCCGGTGCTGCTGACCCGGCGGCTGCCCCGGCGCGGGCTGGCCGAGCACCGCGCCTACCTGCTGGACCGGTCGGCGGCCCGGTACGTCCTCTGCCTCGACGACGACGTCTGGCTGGAGCCCGGCACGCTGTCCCGCCTGGTCACCGCCATCCGGGAGCTGGGCTGCGGGTTCGTCGGCAACGCCGTGCACGGCCTGTCCTACGCCGACGACGTGCGCCCGGAGACGCACGGGCACTACGAGGAGTGGCAGGGGCAGCCGGTGCCCGAACGGATCCGCCCGGGCAGCCCGGAGTGGCAGCGGGCGTCCATCCACCCGGCCGCGAACCTGCTGCACGTCACCGAGAAGCTGCGGCTGCCGGCCGGGGCGTGGCGGGCGTACAAGGTCTCCTGGATCGGCGGGTGCGTGCTCTACGACCGGGCCAAGCTGGTCGACGCCGGCGGCTTCGACTTCTGGCGCCGGCTGCCGGAGCGGCACCAGGGCGAGGACGTCGCCGCTCAGCTCGCGGTGCTGGAGCGGCACGGCGGCGCCGGCGTACTGCCCAGCGGGGCCTACCACCTGGAGTCGCCGACCACCGTCACCGAGCGGGACGTGGAGGCGTGGGAGGTCGTGGTCGCCGCGTCCGACACCCCGCAGCCCGCCTGAGCGGCTACTCCGCCAGCAGCTCGCGGGCCGCCTCGACCACCTCCGCGGCCGGCACGTCGGCCACGAACGAGTCGCGGTGCGGGCACGTCCCGTCGCCCGGCCGGTGCGGGTAGATGTCCCGCGTGCAGTCGATGCCGCAGACCGGGCAGTGGATCGTCCACGAGGCGATCGGCCGGTGCCGGACGCGCAGCGGAGTCGCCCCGTTGATCAGGTTGCCGATCCAGTAGACGCCGACCGTCGGGGCGCCCACCGCGGCGGCCAGGTGCAGCGGGCCGGTGTCGTTGGAGACCACCAGCGCGCAGCCGGAGTACGCGGCGGCCAGCGCGCCCAGGCTGAGCGTGCCGACCTGCGGGCGGACCGGCACGCCCGCCGCGGCGACCACCTCGTCCACCGTCTCCCGCTCGGCGGGCGTGCCGGTGACCAGCACCTCGTACCCGTCGCCGGCCAGCGCCCGGGCCACCTCGCCGAAGCGCTCCGGCGGCCAGCGCCGCCGGCTGTCGGTGGCACCGGGGTGCAGCGCCACCCGGGGTCGGGTCGGCTCGCCGAGCACCTCGCGGGCCTCGGCCCGGTCCGCGTCGGTCACCGCCAGTGCCGGCGTGATCGTCACCGCCCCCGCGCCGACCAGGGCGACCGCCTCCAGGTAGCGGATCACCTCGTGCTGGTAGTAGACGTACCGGATCCAGCGGTCCAGCGGGGGCGCGTCCTCGGCCCGCAGGCCGGCGGTGACCCGGGCGCCCAGGCCGGCGATGAGCGGGTTGGAGTTGGCGCCGCCGCCGTGCAGCTGCAGGGCCAGGTCGAACTGCTCCCTGCGGGCCGCCGCCACGAAGTCCGCCAGCCCGGACGGCGCCTCGTCCGGCCCGGGCTCGCGGATGCCGGGCGCGGGCGGTACCACCAGGACCCGGTCCACCGGGCCCGGGCGGTCGCGCCAGAGCTTCGCGTGCCACGGCGCGCCGAGCAGCACGATCTCGGCCGACGGGTACGCGGCCCGCAGCGCCTCAAGCGCCGGCAGCACGAAGATGAAGTCGCCCAGCGCGTTCGCCCGCAGCACGGCGATCCGCTCGACGTCGGGGACGCGCTCGCCGACCGGGCCGAGCGCCGACGGCTCCAGGTTGCGGCGCGGCGACAGACGCGCCGAGCTGGAGTCGTCGGACAGGGTGGTCACGCGACCCCTACGGCCGGTCGATCTCGTCGGCCGTGGTGTCCGGGTGGTGCAGTTCCCGGTCGGCGGCCGGGTCGACGAAGGTCCGCGTACCCCCGGAGGTCGCGTGCGGGCCGGTGCGGCCGACGGTGATGGTGCGCGGCGCGGGTCGGGCCGCCCGGGGCAGCCGCACCCGGAGCAGGCCGTGGTCCATCACCGCGTCGATCCGCTCGGGGTCCACCCGGGACGGCAGGTCCACCCGGTATTCGAAGCCACGCGTGGTGAACCCGCCCGGGATGCCCTGGTCGGCGTTGACCTCGGCCTCCGACCGGGCCCGTACGCACAGCTCCCGGTCGTCCAGCTCGACGGCCACCTCCTCGGGCGCCACACCGGGCAGCCGGACGACCACCTCCCAGCCGTCGGCGACCTCGGTCAGCTCCACGTCCGAGCTGCCGCCGCGGCCACCGACCAGGCGGCTCAGCTCGGCCCGCAGCGACTGCAGCTCACCCATCGGATCCCAGCCCTGCTGGCGGCCCCGCCAGCCCCGGCCGCCGCCACTCTGTTCCGTCATCGCACGTCTCCGATCCGCTGTGTCGCCGAAGGGGGTCGCAGCGAGCTGGGGGCGTTCAGGTCGTGCTCCGGGTCGACGCCCACACCCAGCCGGTCCACCAGCTCGCCGCCGAGCCAGGCGCTCACGCCGAGGATGGCCACGGCGACCACCTCGATGGCGATCAGCGCGCCGCCGGCGGCCCGCGAGTCGGCGTTGAGCCGGACCGCCCAGACGGCGGCGAAGAGCAGGATCACCGCCACGTTGGCGGCGGCGTGGGTGAGCCCGACCCGCTTGGCGCGGGTGCCGGTGGGCAGGGCGAGCAGGTCGAAGGCGCCGGCCGCCGCGGCCAGCAGGCCGCCGACCAGGCCGACCGTGATGTTCCAGTACGCGACCTCGCCGAGGAAGTCCGGTCCGCCCACGGTGTCGATCACGTCGAAGATCACGGCGGTCACCAGGAGGGCCACCGGGAACATCACCAGCATCGGGTGCACGGGGTGACCGAGCACCTTCAGTCGGCTCTCCATCCCGGCCTCCATCGATCGCGTCCCGGCGCGCTGCGGCTCAGTCCGTACCCGTGGGTTCTGGGGGCAAACCTCGCCGTCGACGCGCTCTCCTAGGCTGACGATGGCGGAAACCAGCCGTTCGCGGGCCGGAATCGCCGTCAAGGTCAACGGACGGGGGAGGCAGACGTGACGACACGGGAGATCACCAGCCCGGAGGAACTGGCGGAACTGCTGGGCGCACCGACGCCGCGGGCGCGGGACAAGGAGCGCACGGCGCTGCACCAGCGGGACCGGGAGTGGCTGGCCGCCTCGCCGTTCTGCCTGGTCGCCACGGCCGGCGCGGACGGCAGCTGCGACGTCTCCCCGAAGGGCGACCCGGCCGGCTTCACCCTGGTGCTGGACGAGACGACCATCGCCATCCCCGAGCGGCCCGGCAACCGGCGGGCCGACGGCTACCGCAACATCCTGGCCAACCCCCACGTCGGGCTGATCTTCCTGATCCCCGGCCGCACCGACACGCTGCGGATCAACGGCCGGGCCCGGCTGGTGGTCGACGCGCCGTACTTCGAAGAGATGGTGGTCAAGGGACACCGCCCGGTGCTGGCCGTCGAGGTGTCCATCGAGCAGATCTTCTACCACTGCGCGAAGGCGTTCTTCCGCTCCGAGCTGTGGAAGCCGGAGACCTGGCGGCCCGACGTGCTGCCCACCCGCGCCCGGCTGGTGAAGGAGGTCGAGGCCCCGACGGCGAACCTCGCCGACCTGGAACGGCACTACGGCCCGGACTACGCCAGCCGCCTCTACGTCTGATCCTCCCCACCCGACCGTCGCTCGCCTTCCCTCCGATTAGGCCCGATCCCCTGGGGTACGGATTTCGGTACAGAAGACTGAACGACGAGGAGTGCTCATGGCCACGAAGGTCGAGAAGTCCATCGAAGTCGACGTGCCGGTCAGCACCGCGTACAACCAGTGGACCCAGTTCGAGGAGTTCCCCCGGTTCATGGGTGGCGTGCAGGAGGTGCGCCAGCTCGACGACCGGCGGATGCACTGGGTCGCGGAGATCGCCGGCGTGAAGCGCGAGTGGGAAGCCCGGATCCTGGAGCAGGTCCCGGACCGCAAGGTCGCCTGGGCCGCCACCAGCGGCGCCACCAACGCCGGCGCCGTCCACTTCCAGCCGATCGGCACCGACCGCACCCAGGTCCTGCTCACCCTGGAGTACGAGCCGGAGGGGCTGGTCGAGAAGGCCGGCGACAAGCTGCACCTCGTGGAGAAGCGGGCCGAGGCCGACCTGGAGAAGTTCAAGTCGTACATCGACGGTCGGGGCGCCGAGACGGGCGCCTGGCGCGGCACCGTCGACGAGGGCCGTACCCTCGGCACGCCCGGCGTGGAGCACGCCGCGTCCTCGCGCGGTGACGACGGCAAGGCCGGCGTCTCCGGCAAGGCGGTCGCGGCGGGCGCGGTCGCCGCGGGCGCGGCAGCGGCAGCGGCCGCCGCGGCGGCCCGGCACCGCGCGGAGACCGACGAGGAGCCCACCCCGGAACCCGAGACGGAGTACGTGGTGACCGACGTCCCCGCCCAGCGGACCGGCGCCTTCCCGCCCGACCCGGCGGACCCGCGCCGCACCCTCTAGACCCTTCACCTCCCTGCCGGAGTGAGCCCGGTGGACCGGCCCCCGCGCCGCGCCCGCCGGGCTCGCTTCGTGTGGCGCGTATCGTTGCCGGCCGTGACCGACCTCGGACCGCGCCTCCCGGAGATCACCGTTGCCACCCCGGCGGACCGCGACCGGGTGGTCGAGTCGCTGGTCGCCGCCTTCGCCGCCGACCCCGTCCTGACCCACCTCTTCCCCGACCGGGCCGGCTACCCCCGGCACGCCGCCGCCTTCTTCGGGCACCTCTTCGACAAGCGCGTCGGCCGGGAGACGATCTGGACGATCGGCGGGGGCGCCTCGGTGGCGATCTGGGAACCACCCACCCCGCCGGAGCCGGGGCCGGTCGACCCGCTCGCCGCCCACCTGCCCGCCGACGCGCTGGCCCGGGTGCACGCCTACGACGAGGCCGTCCACGCCGCGCTGCCCGACGGGCCGTTCTGGTACCTCGGCGTGCTCGGCACCCACCCCGCCAGCGCCGGTCGGCGCTGGGGCCGCGCCGTCATGCGGGCCGGGCTGCGCCGGGCCGCGGCGGACGGGCTGCCGGCGGTGCTGGAAACGAGCAACCCGGCCAACGTCGAGATCTACCGCCGGGCCGGCTGGCAGGTGGTACGCGAGGTCGCCGAACCGCTGCCGACCTGGATCATGCAACAGCCGGGCTGACCACGGTCAGCTCCAGGTCAACCTGCTGATCTCCCGCTTGAACTGTGTGAGGGTGCTGCTGGTCCCCTCGGCCGGCGTCAGCCGCAGCGAATAGGTGACCTCCCCCGCCGCCCACCAGAAGGTCCACGAGCTGTCCGCCGCGCCGGTGATGACGCCGTCACGTCCACCGATGGTGGCGGCCGCGCCGCCGGCGGGCCGCGGCACCTCGGCCGTGCGGCCCGCGGTCACGGTGACATGCAAGCCTTCCGGGCCGTTGTAGCCCTGGTACCAGCCCTCGTCGGTGGACGCCCACTGCCCTCGGTTCGGGCTCCACCGCTGGTCCGAGCCCAGGCCCGGCAGGTCACGTTCGAAATAGGTCGGCGGCAGGTCCGCGGAGGCGGCGTCGCGGAGCACCCGGTCACCGAGGGGTTCCGGCAGCGACAGCACGACGGGAACGGCTGAGCCGCTCGTGCTGCAGTCGGCCGCGTCGAGGACACGGGCCTGCACCGCCACGACCACCCGGGCACCGTCCTGCCCGGAGATCACCGCCCGGGGTTGCACGAGTTCCTTGCACTGCACGCTCGTTCCGGCGTACACGGTCACGGATGTGCCGTCACGGGCGACCATCGCCGACAGCCACGGCACGGCGGAGGGGCCGTCCGCCGGTGCCGACTGCGCCGCGGCCGGCTCGGGCGCCGCCCGGTCGGCCGCGCGTTGCTGCCTGAGGATGAAGCTGCCGACGAGCGCCAAGCCGATGGCGGCCGCCGCGACCGTGAGGGTGACCCCCTTGTTACGGCGCGACCGGTCGGTCGGCCGGGGTGCCGGCGATGTTTCGCCGCTGACTGTCAACTCGGGCCGTCCGTCGGTTTCCATCAGCCACCTTCACGTTGTCCGCAGCAGCGGATCGTACGCGAGCACATCATTCACACGGCCCACACGCGGTCAGATTCGGGGTCGACGGCATGCCCCCGCACTGCCATCATGTGCGCCGTGAAGATCATTCCCGGGCCGGAGCGGACGCCGTCGGGCCGGTCAGCAACAGTCGCGCTCGGCCGACGCCATGCACAGGCCGCGGCGACGGCGATCGTCGGCCTGGTCGTCCTGGCGACCGCGCACTCCGCGCCGTGGTTGGCGGTACGACCCGGGCAGAGCACCGAAGACCTGATGCTGGGCCGGGCGCCCTCCGACGAGGTACGGACGTACGCGCTGACCGACTTCCCGGGCTCCCGGGCGTCGTTGTACGCCGGGTGGGCACTGCTGCTGGCGATGCTGGTCGCGGCCTGGGTGAGGCCCCAATGGCGCACCGGCACGCGGTTGGCCGCCTGGCTGCTCGGCGTGGCACTGACGCTCCTCACCTTCCTTCCCGGCAGCGACGCCGTGGACGCCAGCGGCTTCCCGCAGGCCGACCGCCCTCACAGCGAGTTCCTCACCGGCACGTGGCTCGCGCTGGCCGGGACGCTGATGCTGGCGGCCGCCGTCTCGACCCTGACGGCGGCGCCGGCGCCTCCGGCGGCCGCACACCCGACCCCGGCCGAGTCGGCGCCGGGCACCGAGAGCATCGCCGTCGATCGGCCAGATCCCGCGGGCCCGGCCCCGGTTTTCGCACCGGATCCACACCGGGCCGCCCGCCCGGCGCCGGTTCCCTGGTGGCGGCGCCCCTGGCCCGTGATCGGCCTGGCGGCTTCCGTCGCCGGAGCCGCCGTCGTCGGCACCGTGGTCTGGTACGCGGTTCATGCGCGCGTCGACCCGGACCGCGACCTGGGCGCGCTGGTGGTGGCGGGCCCTGCCGACTCGACGCCCACCACGCCGGCCGCGGTAGACGATCGGGTCGACATCACCCGGATCGTGCCGCTCGGCGAGGACTTCCGGTCCCTGGTGCTCGTTGCGGCGGTGCGCAGCACCGTGCTGCACGCGGCCGGCGCGGCGTGGACCCGACCGGACTCCACCTCGGTGACCGTCACCCTGCTCCAATTCGACTCGGTGTCGGCGGCCGACCAGTTCCAGCAGTCCTACGTCAGTCTCCAGCCGGCGGCTCGCGGCCTCGGCGACCTGGCGGAGATCCGCGATGTGCCGGGGGCGATGACCTTCACCGGCGAGGGCCAGACGGAGGTACGCGCCGTCGCGCACCGTGACGAGATCGTCGTGCTCGTCACCGTGGCCGGCGGGCCGCCAGATGCCGCGACCACCGTCGAGTCGCTGGTCCGCGAGCAGTACGGCCGGCTCTGATCCGCCCTCGACCAGCGACCCCCGGTCTCACGGCACTTTCGGCCCTCCGCCGACCCCTTGCCGACAAGGTGCGGCCCGCTCGCCTGGCCGGACAGCACGGAGCATCAGTGTGGCGGCCGTCCCCGCGGTCGCAACAAACGAGCCCTAGCATCGTCGGCGTGGCAACGCGGCTGGTTCAAATCAACATGAAGGCCCGGGACGACTCCGCGCTCGGCGGTTTCTGGGCGGAGGCGCTCGGCTGGGAAATCTCCAGCGAGGGACCGGGCGTGACCAACCTCGAACCCGAGGGCTTCGTCTACCCCGACCCCGTCGCCGTCTGCATCGACCTCATCGCCTCCCCCGAACCCAAGGCGGCGAAGAACCGCGTGCACGTCGACCTGGCCACGACCTCGGCGGCCCATCAGGCGGAGGTGGTCGCGCGCCTGAAGGATCTCGGCGCGACACCCGCCGACGTAGGCCAGGGCGACGTGCCATGGACGGTCCTGGCCGATCCGGAGGGCAACGAGTTCTGCGTGCTGGACCCCCGACCGCTCCACCGGGACACCGGACCGATCGCCGCGGTGGTGGTGGACTGCGCGGATCCGCGAGCCATGGCCCGCTTCTGGGGCGAGGCCATGGACTGGACCCTGCACGAGGTGACCGACCACAAGGCGGTACTGCGCTCAGCCAAGGGCGTCGGCCCATATCTGCAGTTCCTCCGCACACCCGACGTGAAGACCGGGTGGAACCGCGTCCATCTCGACGTCCGCCCCTACCCGGGTGACGATCTGGAGGCCGAGGCGGCCAGACTGCGGACGCTCGGCGCCACCGCCCTCGACCTGGACCACGACGTCGCGTGGACCGTCCTCGCCGACCCGGAAGGCAACGAGTTCTGCCTCCTCGCCCCAAGCTGACCGGTCCGTCCACTGCGGCCATGAGCCGCGGCCTTGCGACGCTCCTCAGCCCCACGGCTCAAGGACCAGACGCGTCGGCGGCAAAGCGATCGACCTCGGGAACCGATTCCGCGAGACCGTTGCCGTATATACCGTCGGTCTGCATATACTGCGGACCATGTCGAGCACACCGATGCAGGAATCGACGTACCTGATCCTCACCGCACTGGTCGAGGAAAACCGGCACGGGTACGCCATTCTGGAGGAAGTCCGCCGGATCTCCGCCGGGCGTGTGGAGCTACGCGCCGGTACCCTCTACGCCGCGCTGGACCGGCTTCGGACCGGAGGCTTCGTCGAGGTGGAGCGCGAGGAACTCGTACAGTCCAGGCTGCGCCGCTACTACCGGCTCACGGGCTCGGGCGCGCGACGGCTGGCCGAGGAGAGCGCGCGGCTGCGCAGCAATGCCGAGGCCGCGAGCGAACGCCTGCGCCGTGCCGGCCTGCTCATCCAGGGTGGTGCGGCGTGACGATGGAACGGGCCTACCGGCTATTGCTGGCCTGCTACCCCCGGGAACACCGCCAGCAGTACGCGGACGAGATGCTCGGGGTGCTGCTGGACGACGCCGAGCCGGACCAGCGCCGGCCCCGAGCCCGCGATGTGCGTGACCTCCTGAGCGGGGCACTGCGAACCCACGTCCACTACAGCGCCGCCCGGCTGTCCGACCGGAACTGGCGGGACGCCGCGTCGGCCCTGGGCCTCATCGCCGCGCTTGCCCTGTTCGCGTACGCCGCGCGCCTGCCGGTGCTGCACTTCGCTCTGCTCGCCACCGGTCATCCCGGCGGGCTCGGCGAGGTCCTCCCGTGGCAGGCATGGCTCCTGCCCGTGGCCTGGCTCGTCGTGGCCGTCCTGGCCGGGTTCGGGTGGCGCCGGAGCGCTGCCGTCCTCGCCGGGGGAGCCGCCGCGCTCGAGGTGGCCCGGGCAGCCGGCGAGTACCTCGCGTACCGCTCGGTGTTCAACCTCTGGCCGGCAGTGCTCGCCGGAATGGCCGCCGCGGCGCTCGCTGTCCCCGCCTCCCGGTCCGGCGCGGCCATCATCGGGCGCTGGCGGCTCGGCGTCTTCATCGGCGCCACGCTGCTCAGCGCGGGCACCCCGGCGATCGCGGCGCTCGCCCTGCCCCAACCAGGGTCCGAGGCCGTGCGGGCGAGCTGGATATTCACCACCGGCGTCGACCACATCGAGGCACTGCTGCTCGGTGCCGGCTACCTGATCGGCGCCCTCGCCGTCGCGTCCACTCCGGCATCGCTGCGGCGGCGCCTCCTGACGTTGCTCGTGCCGGTCGGGGCGGTGCTGCTGCTGACTCGGGCCGGGATGGGCCTCCTGCAACGCTCGGTCCACGACGGGATCTCCGACGGGCTCCACCTCGCGCAGTGGCTGGCGCTGGCCCTGGCACCCGTGCTGGCGTTCGCGGCCGCCGTGGCCGCCCTGCATCGCCGGGAACGAACATCGCGCCTGCTCGCCATCGACGGTGAACGGCGGCCGCCCGAGGGCCCACGCCAATCCCGATAAGGCGCAGGGCATCGACGGTAGGGCACACCGGGAATTCAAGCTCTTCCGCGCGGCACCGATGCGGCTACCAGTACGTCAGGCGAAACACGTCTCGGGCAACCAGGCCGCCCGGCGGCCGCAACGGGTCATAGCCGTCACCGAAATACCCCGCTCGCTGATGGGAGCGGAGAACGAGGCGATGGCCGGCGAACACCAGGATGAAGCCAACGGCAGCCATCGGTGCCGCCGCCTGTGGGGGCATCAGCGGTACACCCGCCGCCCGGAACGGCCACGGAAGAACAGCAAAGAGGATCGCCAAACGATAGACCCAGATGCCTGCGCGGTAGGTGAAAAGCCGCCGGCACGCCTCGAACGCGCTGCTGTCGATTGACACCGCGCTAGGTTAGTCCGCGCTCGGCTCTCATCGCTGGCCCTGCCGTCGCCGCTGTCCTTGGCGGGTATCCCTCGGCGCTGCCGGTTAACCGATCCTCTGCCCGAAGGCCCATCTCGGTGACGACCTGGACGCGGTCGCCAACCAACTCGACGGGGCGGTAGCGGCACGCGACAAGGACTATTCCAAGGACTCGACCCGCGAGTGGTGCCGTGATCGAGCTCGGGAAACGGCGAAGCCCAGGTCGTTGACCTGGGCTTCTTCACCGAGCCGCCTGACGGAATCGAACCGTCGACCTACGCATTACGAGTGCGTCGCTCTAGCCGACTGAGCTAAGGCGGCAACGATCGTCAAGTGTACGGCACACCGCGCGGGACGCCGAACGGGATCCCCCCGACCTTCGAACCCGACATCCGGGAGTTTCGGCACGTGCGCGGGAGAGACTTCGCGGTCGGTCGGGACTACCCTGCGGCGGGTGAGTGACGATCACGTGCCGCCGCAGCAGCCGATCCCCGAGGCGCACCCGGGCGAGCGGGCCAGCCGACGACCGCGCAGCCTGGACCCGCTGGAGCTGGGCTTCACCCCGCGCAAGCCGGTTCCGTGGCTCGCCCCGCTGCTGCTCATCAGCACCGGGCTGCGGACGCTGCTGGCGATGCTTTTCGGGGCGTACCTGGACAAGCGCGAGTTGCAGAACGCGTTCGGCGACGACACGTTCCGGCAGGTGGGGCCGGACGGCGGGCTCTGGCTGGACTATGTGGCCGACCTGGGCGACGGCTTCGACGCCACGTACTCGGTGGCGCACCTGCTCGCCCAGCCGGAGCTGGAGGTCGAGGGCCACCGGCTGCCCCGGGCGCAGACCCTGGTGATGGGTGGCGACCAGGTCTACCCGTCGGCGGCCTACGAGGCGTACGAGGATCGGTGCAAGGGGCCGTACCAGGCCGCGCTGCCGATCGCGCCGCCGCAGCGGCCGACGCTCTTCGCGGTGCCGGGCAACCACGACTGGTACGACGGCCTGACCGCGTTCCTGCGGCTCTTCGTCCGCTCGCGGGACCGGCACTTCGCGGGCTGGGGCACCGGCCAGTCCCGCTCGTACTTCGCCGTGGAGTTGCCGGCCGACTGGTGGCTGCTGGGCCTCGACGACCAGTCCGGGTCGTACCTGGACGACCCGCAGCTCACCTACTTCGACGAGGTTGCCCGGAAGCTCACCCCGCGGTCGAAGGTGATCCTGGCGGTGCCGGCGCCGACCTGGGTCAAGGCCCACGACCATCCCACGGCCTACGACTCGATCGACTACTTCATCCGTACGATCGTCGCGCCCACCGGCGCGCAGGTGCGGCTGCTGGTCTCGGGCGACCTGCACCACTACGCCCGCTACACCGGCCCGGAGCGGCAGCTCATCACCTGCGGGGGCGGCGGCGCCTACCTCTACCCCACCCATCAGCTGCCCGAGCAGCTGGAGGTGCCGCCGCGGGACACCCTGGCCCGCCGGTCCAGCCGCACCCGCGAGTACGACCTGGCCGCCCGCTATCCGGACAAGGCCCGCTCCCGGCGGTACGGCTGGGGGATCTTCGCCCGGCTGCCGTTCCGCAACCCGGGTTTCACCACCCTGCTGGGCACCCTCCACACGCTGCTGATGCTGGCCATGGCGGGGGTGGCGGGGAACCATGTCGGCACCACGGAGCAGCGGCTGTTCAGCGTGCCGCTGGTGATCATGCTGGCGGTGACCCTGCTGGGTGCGGCGTTCTTCGCCAAGCCGCCCAGCGCCGGTGGGAAGCGGCACGCCCGGCACTGGATCCTCGGCGTGACGCACGGGCTGGCCCATGTGGCGCTGGCCGCCGGCGGCACCTGGCTCTGGCTGCAACTGCCGTTCTACGACTGGCCGTGGCCGCTGCCGGCGGTCGCCGCAGCCGTCCTGTACGGGCCGGTGAGCGGGCTGGTGGCGAGCCAGCTGGTGGCGCTCTACCTGCTGGTGGCGGGATCGTTCGGGGTGAACGTCAACGAGCTCTTCGCCGGCCAGGGCATCGAGGACTCGAAGTCGTTCCTCCGCATCCGCATCGACCCGGACGGCACGCTGACGATCTATCCGATCGCCGTCGACAAGGTCTCCCACGCCTGGCAGCTGAACCCCGACGAGTCCCCCACCTCAAGCTGGATCCTCCCGAAGACCCCGCTGACCCCGCGCCTGGCCGAGCCCCCCATCGTCCTCCGCTGAGGCGCGCCCCAACCCAGGGAGGCCGAGGGCGGGTTGCCCGCAAGGGGGTTACGAGTAGTGCTGGTCGTGGGCCTGGCGGGGGGCGCAGACCGAGGCGCGGCTGCAGGAGCAGCGGGAGCCGTCGGCGTCCAGGCGGACCGTCACCGAGTCGCGGGGGACGCTGTGGCCGACGACCTTGCCCTCGCCCTCCGGGGTGGAGACGCGGCTGCCCACCGCCGGGGCGGACTCCTGGAACCGCTGGTAGAGGGGGTGCTCGTACTTCAGGCAGCACATGAGCCGGCCGCACGCGCCGGAGATGCGCAGCGGGTTGAGCGGCAGGTCCTGGTCCTTGGCCATCCGGATGGTCACCGGCTCGAAGTCGGTGAGGAAGGTGGCGCAGCACAGGTCCCGCCCGCAGGAGCCGATCCCGCCCTGCACGCGGGCGGAGTCCCGGGCGGAGAGCTGCCGCAGCTCCACCCGGCAGTGCAGGGTCGCCCCCAGGTCGCGGACGAGGGAGCGGAAGTCGACCCGGTGCGGCGCGGTGAAGTAGACGGTCGTCCGGTCGCTGCCGGTCTCCGGGGTGGCGAAGACGTGGTCGATCGCCACCACCTTCATGGGCAGGCCGTGCTCGCGGATCAGCCGCTTGGCGGCCACCTTGGCGTCGGCCTTGCGCCGGCGCAGCAACTCGTCGCGGCGCAGGTCGTCGTCGCCGGCCAGGCCGGCGAGCCGGGGGAAGCCGGCGGTGTCCTCGCTGACCCACTGCGCGGCCCAGACGCACTCGGCCACCTCGGGCCCGTCGTCGGTGGGCACCAGCACCTTGTCGCCCACCTGCGGGCGCAGCTCACCGGGGTCGAGGTAGAAGAGGCGCCCGTACCGGTTGAAACTGACCGCGCAGAGCATGCCCATGCCCACCACCCTACGACCTCCGGACGGATCGGGGCCGGCCACCCGTCGCCGTCCGGTCACCCGGCGCAGCGATCCATGATTGTCGACTCGACCGAACCGACCCCGACCCCTCGTGTGGTTGGTCCTCGCCCGGACGGCTGAAACATGAGTCAGCTACGGGACAAACGGCGGCCGACCGCGTTGAGTGAAGCCATACCTGCGGGGGGTGCAGGAGAAGGCCACGGCGTCGCCGCCGGAACCCGGCCACGGCCGGTTCGGCGTGCGACGCCGTGGGCCTGCGAGGGCCCGGTCAGTGCCCGATCCGGGTGGTGCCGCCGTAGCGGGGCACGCTCGTGGTCCGCTCCCGCCAGGTCGTCTCGGCCAGGCTCGGCGCCCACTGCCGCAGCAACGTCTCCGCGCCGTCGTAGGCCACGCCGAGCACGCCGAGCACCCGGGTGGCGATCTCGGCGGCCGCGAGGGCCCCGGACCGGCCGGCCTCGGCGCCCGGGCGGGTGGCGACGTGCACCGTGACCGCCTCGGCCGAGCGCAGCGCCTCGGCCAGCGCCCGGGCCAGCGCGGCCCGGCTCCCCTCCACCCAGTCGGCCAGGGCGTCGGCGTAGCCGGCGGTCGACTCCAGCCGCCCGACCAGGCTCTCCGGCCCCTCGTCGAGGTGCCGGAGCAGGGCGGTGCGGGCGTCGTCGTAGGCCGCGGCGGCCGGCCCGGACCAGGCGACCGGGTCGGCGAGGACGGCGGCCGTGTCGTCGTACCCCCGGACGAGCCGGCGCACGGCGTGGCCGGCGCCGGCGAGCGGCGCGGGGTGCAGGTCGAGGAACTCGCGGACGGCCGCGCCGGGGAGCACCCGCATCCGGCGCAGCAGCGGCCAGAGCCGGTGCCCCTCGGGCGCGCCGGCGGCGACCAGCGCGTCGACCCGGGCGAGCAGGTCGAGACCCGGCTCGGCGAGGCGGTCGAGGGCGTCCATCACGCCTCCCGGGCCAGCCGCCGGGCGGCGGACTGGTCGGTCGCCGAATAACGGTCGGCGGCGCTGCGCAGGGCGGCCGCGGCGGCGGCCAGCCGGCTCGCGGCGGCCTGCGCCTCGCGGGCCCGGTCGCCGGTGGCCTCGGTCCACTGCCGGTGCAGGGCGCGGCCGACCTCGCCGGGCCGGCCGGTGGCGTGCGCGCCGAAGGCCGGGTGGGGCGGGTCGGTGGCGGTGACCGTGTGGGCCAGCGTGGCGAGGGTCGCGCCGGCCTCGTCCAGGCGGGCGGCCAGCACGCGCAACGTCTCCATCTCAGGCTCCCGCCAGCGGCCGGTAGGCCGCGAAGGTCTCGTTGTGCAGCTTCTCCCGGGCCCACTGCGCCGCGTCGGCGGCGGCGGTCACGGCGGCCTGCACCGAGCCGGCGACGTCCCGGGGGTTGCGCTGGTGCAGCGGGCCGAGGAAGCGCACGTCGGTGATCCGCCCGCCGGCGGTCACCACCACCTCGACGAGGCCGTCCGGCGAGCGGACGGTGACCTCGACCGTCGCCACCGCCTGGTCGAACTCGGCCTGGAGGGTCTCGATGCGCCGGTAGCGCCGCACCGCCTCCTCGATCCAGGCCTCGTCGATCTCCCCCCGTGACATCGGCGGACTCCTCCCGGCTGACCTCGTCACTGAGCGTGCCGCCACCGTCACCACGCGGCCACACCGGACCGTACCGTAGTCAACAAAGCCTGTCGATGCCCTGTGGACAACCGCGACCGGCGGTGGTCAGCCCTTCCACAGGGCGAGCATCATGGCCTCCACCGCGATCCGGGGCTTGACGTTCGCCTCGATGGCCGCCCGGCACTCCAGGACGGCCTCCAGCCGGCGCAGCGCCCCCTCGGCGTCCCACTTCTGCGCGCCGGCCCCGGCCAGCGCCGCGGTGTCGGTGTGCACGGGCGCGACCGGCGCCCGCAACGCCATGGTGAGCGCGTCCCGATAGAAGCCGGCCAGGTCGACCAGCGCCCGGTCGAGCGCGTCCCGCTGGGCCCGGGTGGCCCGCGACTTCTGCCGCCGCTCCAGGTCCTTGAGCTGCCCGGCGGCGCCCCGCATGGCCCCGGCCGCCCCCCGGCCCGTGCCGCCCGCGCCGAGCGCGGTCTGCAGCGCGGCCCGTTCCGCCTCGTCGGTCTCGGCGACCGCCGCGGCGGCCTCCGCCTCGGCGGCCTCGATCAGCGCGGAAGCGGCGTCGAACGCGGCCCCGACCCCGGTCAGCCGGCGCGGCACGGCGAGCACGGCGTCACGGCGCTGCCGGGCCTCCGGGTCGCGGGCCAGCCGCCGGGCCCGGCCCACGTGTCCCTGCGCCGCCGCGGCGGCCCACTCGGCGACGTCGGGGGCGATGCCGTCCCGGCGTACGAGCACCTCGGCCACCGCGCCGGCCGGCGGCTGCCGCAGCGGCACGAGCCGGCACCGCGACCGGATGGTCACCGAGATGTCGTCCGGGTGGGTGGAGGGGGCGCAGAGCAGGAAGACGGTACGCGGTGGCGGCTCCTCGACCGCCTTGAGCAGCGCGTTGCCGGCGGCCTCGGTGAGGCGGTCGGCGTCCTCGATGATGACGACCTGCCAGCGCCCGCCGGACGGCGTGCTGGCCGCGCGCAGCACCAGCGCGCGCATCTCGTTCACGCCGATCGAGAGCCCCTCGGGCACCACCAGCCGCACGTCGGCGTGGGTGCCGGCGAGGGTGGTGTGGCAGCCGGGGCAGCGGCCGCAGCCGGTGCCGTGCACGCACTGCAGGGCGGCGGCGAAGGCGCGCGCGGCCACCGACCGGCCGGAGCCGGGCGGCCCCGTGAAGATCCAGGCGTGGGTCATCCCGGCGCCGGGGTCCACGCCCTCCGCGCCCTGACCGGTGGCGCCGCCGGGCCCGTCGAGCTCCTCGGCGAGCGCGTCGAGGTCGTCGTGCCCACCGTCCGGGTCGGCTCCGCCGGCTGCCGGGGCGCCCGCCCGCACCACCGCCGGGGCGGCGGCACGAAGCAGGGCGGCGGCCGAGGCGGCGGCCCGCCGGAGCGTGGCCACCGCCTCGTCCTGCCCGACCAGGTCGGCGAAGACGTCCGTCATCGGTGGGGGCGTTCCATCGTCACCAGCTCCGCGTCGGATAACTCGGGCTGGACCGTGGTGTCGGGGCCCTGGGCCGGGCGGGGGTGCACGATGCCGGCCGGGTCGACGAGGAACTCGTCCACCCGCCGGGCGACCGCCGCGGCGATCTCCTCGACCGGGCGGGACGCGTCGAGCACCAGGTAGCGCTTCGGGTCGGCGGCGGCCAGGTCGAGGAAGGCGTACCGGACCCGCTCGTGGAACGCGAGCGACTCGGCCTCCAACCGGTCGGCGCCCTGGTTGCGGGAGTCGACCCGGGACCGGCCGGTGCGCGGGTCGACGTCGAGGAGCACCACGAGGTCCGGCTTCAGCCCGCCGGTGGCCCACGAGGAGAGCCAGGAGACCTCCTGCACCGGCAGGGTCCGACCGGCCCCCTGGTACGCCAGGGACGAGTCGACGTACCGGTCGCTGACCACGACCGCGCCGCGGACCAGCGCCGGCCGGACCACGGTGGCCACGTGGTGCGCCCGGTCGGCGGCGTAGAGCAGCGCCTCGGAGCGCGGCGACGGGGCGTCGTCGTCGGAGGTCTCCAGCACCAGCGAGCGGATCCGCTCCCCGATGCCGGTGGCCCCGGGCTCCCGGGTGACCACGACGTCCCGACCCTGCCCGCGCAGCCGCTCGGCGAGCGCGGCGAGCTGGGTGGACTTGCCGGCGCCCTCGCCGCCCTCGAAGACCACGAACAGGCCGCTGGAGACGAAGGGCTCGGCCGGCATCAGCGGGCGGCCCCGGATCGAGCCCCAGAGGTCGGCCAGGACCGGTACGCCCTTCTTGTCGTCCATCTGGCCGAAGGCGCTGATCCCGGCGAAGATGCCGGCGGCGCCCGCGGCGAGCAGCAGCAGGCGGGTCGAGGAGACCGAGATGCCCAGGTCGGCGATGGTCAGCTGGCGGGAGCCGCCGACGCCGACCAGGAGGCTGCTCAGCGCGATGGCCAGGATCAGCACCAGCCGGGTGCCGATCTGCACCACCGCGAAGACCCGGCCGCGCACCTCGTCGGCGACCTCGCCGCCGAGCAGCGTGGTGCCGGCCAGGAAGGCCATGCCGGCGCCCGCGCCGACCAGGATCGCGCCGAGCATCGCCATGGACAGGTGGATGGCGAAGGCGAGCACCAGCACCGAGGCGCTGGCCAGCACGATGCTCATGCCGAACCAGCGGCGCCGGGACATGTCCCGGACGATCATCGGCCCGAGCCCGATGCCGAGCGCCAGACCGACGAAGATCGCGCCGAAGAGCAGCGAGAACGCGGCGTCGCCGGCGCCGAGCGAGTTGGCGAAGAACTTGGCCGTGCCGACCACGATGCCGCCGCCGGCGAAGGCACCGAAGATGCCCAGCACGAGGCCGCGTACCAGCGGGGTCTGGCCGATGAATTTCCAGCCGTCGGCGAACTGGCGGAACATGCTCTGCTCGACGCGCTCCGCCTCGCCGCGCTGGGCCTCGCTGATCTCCTTGATCCCGAAGGCCACCACCAGCGCGGTGGCCAGCCGGGAGAAGGCGTTGAACCAGAGGGCGAGCTGCGCCGGCTCGGCCCAGTCGGGCAGGTCGCCACCAACCGCCCCGCGCACCCCACGGTCCAGCACGGCCAGCGCGATGGCGGCGGCCACCGGGGTGAGGCCGTACGTGGTGATCAGGGTGAGCTGGTTGGCGGTCTCCAGCCGGGTCCGCGGGATCAGGTTCGGGACCGCGGCCTCCTTGGCCGGGATCCACAGCAGGGTGACCGACTCGATCAGGAAGGTGGCGATCAGCGCCCAACCGACCACCAGGCCGCCGCTGGCGCCGGTGAGCGCGTAGAGCGGGATCGAGGCGAAGAGCACGAAGCGCAGCAGGTCGCAGATGACCATGGTCCACCGGCGGTCGAACCGGTCGGCGAAGACGCCCGCCACCGGGCCGAGCACCAGGGCCGGCAGCAGGCGGATCGCGGTCACGCCACCGAAGGCGGCACCCTGGGCGCCGCTGCCCGAGACCTGGGCGGCGGCGAAGAGGGCGGTGGCGAGCAGGCCGAGCCAGTCGCCGAAGGAGGCGACGCCGAGCACGATCCACAGCCGGCGGAACGGCCGGATGCGCAGCACCGACCGGATGGCGGCCGCACCGGAGCGGTCGGCGGGCGACGACACGCCGGGCGACTCGCCGTTGTTCTGGCTTTCGATGGCCGTACCTCCACGTGCCGGCCCAGAGCTGGGCATCCCCGGTGGAACACTCTAGTCGCGGCGAGCTGCGACCCCCTCCGCGACATTCGCCTGCTCGCCGAGCCTAGGCCGCCGGCACCACCGCCCGCAGCCCGGACAGACGCGAGGGTATTTCGCATTGGCGTCCAGACAGTTAGCGTGCAGACGTGGCCATCGACCGTGACAAACTTCGCGATCGCCTCGATCGGGCGACCGCCCACCTCGACCCGCCGTACGCGGTGGTCGATCTATCCGCCTTCGACGCCAACGCCGACGCGCTGGTCGACCGGGCCGCCGGCAAGCCGGTCCGGATCGCCAGCAAGTCGGTGCGGGTCCGGGAGCTGCTGACCCGGGCGCTGGCCCGGCCCGGCTGGCACGGCGTGATGGCGTTCACCCTCCCCGAGGCGCTCTGGCTCGCCCGCAGCGGCGTCAGCGACGACGTGCTGGTCGCCTATCCGACCGCCGACCGCCGGGCACTCGCCGAGCTGGCCGCCGACCCGGCGCTCGCCGACGCGGTGACCCTGATGGTCGACGACGCCGGGCAACTCGACCTGGTCGACCAGGTCTGCCCGCCCGGTCGCCGGCCGGCGCTGCGGGTCTGCCTCGAACTGGACGCCTCCTGGCGGCCCCTCGGCGGGCGGGTTCACGTCGGCGTCCGGCGGTCACCGGTGCACAGCGCCGGCGCGGCCGGCACGCTCGCCGCCGCCGTCGCCGGGCGGCCCGGCTTCCGGCTGGTCGGCCTCATGTCGTACGAGGCGCAGATCGCCGGCCTCGGCGACGCCCCGCCCGGGCAGGCGGTGCTCGGCACGGCCATCCGGGTCACCCAGCGCGGGTCGTACCGGGAACTGCTGGCCCGCCGGGCCGCCGCGGTCGCTGCGGTACGCGAGCACGCCGACCTGGAATTCGTCAACGGCGGTGGCACCGGCAGCGTGGCCGCCACCAGCGCCGACCCCGCGGTCACCGAGGTCACCGCGGGCTCCGGCCTGTACGGGCCGACGCTCTTCGACGCGTACCGTGCCTGGCGGCCCACCCCGGCGGCGTTCTTCGCCTGCGCGGTGGTCCGCCGCCCGGGGCCCGGGCTGGCCACCGTGCTCGGCGGCGGCTGGATCGCGTCGGGCCCGGCGGCGGACAGCCGGCTGCCCCGGCCGTGGCTGCCAGCCGGGCTGAAGCTGCTGGGCGCGGAGGGTGCGGGCGAGGTGCAGACCCCCCTCGCCGGCGACGTGGCCACCGCCCTGCGGATCGGCGACCGGGTGTGGTTCCGCCACGCCAAGGCCGGCGAGCTGTGCGAGCATGTCAACGAGGTGCACCTGGTCGACGGCGACAGCGTGGTGGCCACCGTGCCGACCTACCGGGGCGAGGGCCACGCGTTCCTCTAGACGGTGACGGCGGGTCCCGGTACACCTCGGGAACCCGCCGTTCGTCGTCAGCCCGGTCGCACCCGGGCGTCGCACCTGTGATCGCCACCGCCGGCACCAGGGCGGCGGCGCCCTGCTCAACCCTGTTGCACGGCCTCCGTCCGGGCGTCGACCTGCCGGTGCAGGTACTCCCGGATGAGCGCCTTCGCCTCGACCAGCACCCGCTCGTCGCCCTCGGTCTTCCGCCGGAACGCGAGCTTGATCAACGAGTCCGCGGCCTCCACCGCGACCTCCAGGTGGAAGCGGAGGTCGGGCACGCCGGCCAGACCGAACCGTTCCGTGAGCACCCGGGCGAGCTGATCAGCGATCACCCCGTTGTTGTCCCGCTGCTCGTCGAGCAGGTGCAGGTCGACCACGTCGCCGAAGTGCAGGGTACGAAAGCCCGGGACCGTGCGGTGCATCGAGATGTACTCGTCGATGGCCGCGTCGACGCCGTCCCACCAGTGGGTCAGGTCGGCGGAGGAGAACCGCTCGTCGAGCCGCTGGAGATACGACTCCATCGTGCGCAGCGTCAACGCCTGCACGATGGCCCGCTTGTCTGGAAAGAACTGGTAGACCGACCCGATCGCCACCTCGGCACGCTCGGCGAGCAGGGTCGTGGTCAAGCCCTCGTACCCCACCTCGTCGACGAGCTCGGCGCAGGCGTCCAGCATCCGCTGGACCCGCGCGACACTTCGACCCTGCACCGGTACCCGACGCAGCGGCCCGGTCGTGGCGGCTGGTGTGGACACTCGCCACCCCCCTTCGACGGATGAACATATCTGCACGTCACGAGTCTGTGACTACCGGTACAACGAGCCGGGCTCGATTGCGGTATTTACCAGGTACAACGTTCCTGATATGAAGTCAGTTCATATTCACGTCGAGGAGCGTCCCCATGGCCGGCACGCCAGCCGCCTGGTCCAACTGGGCCGGCAACCAGCGCAGCACCGCCGCCCTGACGGTGCGCCCACGCACCGTCGAGGAGGTCGCCGAGGCGGTGCGCCACGCCGCCGACACCGGCCGGACGATCCGGGCGGTGGGCAGCGGACACTCCTTCACCGGCACCGCCGTCGCCGACGGGCACCGGCTCGACCTCGCCGACCTGGACACCGGGGTCACCGTCGACACCGCTCGCCGCCTGGTCACCGTACCGGCCGGAATGACCCTGCACACGCTCAACGACCTGCTCGCCGCGCACGGCCTGGCACTGCCCAACCTCGGCGACATCGACGCGCAGACCGTCGCCGGGGCGCTCTCCACCGGCACCCACGGCACCGGCGCGAAACTCGGCTGCCTGTCCACCTTCGTCACCGCGCTGACCCTGGTCACCGGCACCGGCGAGGTGCTGCGCTGCTCCGCCGACGAGCACCGCGACGTGTTCGCCGCCGCCCGGGTCGGGCTCGGCGCCGTCGGAGTGCTGGTCGAGCTCACGCTCCGGTGCGTCGACGCCTTCGTCCTCCGCGCGCACGAGCGCCCGGCGGCGCTCGCCGCCGTGCTGGACGACCTCCCCGGCCTCGTCGAGCAGCACGACCACGCCGAGTTCTACTGGTTCCCCTACACCGACCGGGTGCAGGTCAAGACCAACGACCGGGTACCCGCCGACGACCGTCCGCTGCCCCGCTGGCGCGGCTGGCTCGACGACGAGTTCCTCTCCAACACCGTCTTCGCCGGGGCCTGCCGGCTGGGCCGCGCCGCGCCCGCCCTCGCACCCGGAATCAGCGCGATCTCCGCCCGGGCGCTCACCGAACGCACCTACACCGGCCGCTCCGACCAGGTCTTCTGCACCCCGCGCCGGGTCCGCTTCGTGGAGATGGAGTACGGCCTCCCGCGCGCCGCCCTGCCCACCGCGCTGGCGGAGTTGCAGCGCATCGTGGCCGGGCTGCCGTTCAAGGTGCTGTTCCCGGTCGAGGTGCGGTTCACCGCGGCCGACGACATCTGGCTCTCCCACGGGTACGGGCGGGATTCCGCGTACGTCGCCATCCACCAGTACGTGGGGATGCCGTACGAGCCGTACTTCCGGGCGTTCGAGAAGGTCGCCACCGACCTGGACGGCCGCCCCCACTGGGGCAAGCTGCACTGGCGAACGGCGGAGTCCCTGTCCGCGGCGTACCCGAAGTTCACCGACTTCCTGACCGTCCGCAACCGCCTGGACCCCGACCGCCGCTTCACAAACCCGTACCTGACCCAGGTGCTGGGCTCCTAGAGATCTTGGTACGCAGCCGCCCCTGGAGGGGCGGATCTGTACCAAGATCCGCCGGCTGTCCACAGGGGGTGGTGGGCGGCGGCGGGGTCTGGAGGAATGGAGGGTGTGCGGGCGGGTGGGGAATCGGCGGGGTTTGGGCGGCGGGTGCCGGCGGATGACGCTGATGAGTTGAGCTGGTTGCTCTTTCGGCAGGGGGATGTGCTCAGCGCCTCGCAGGCACGGCGATTCCTGTCCGACAAAGCCGTCCGCCACCGCGTGGTCAGCGGGCGGTGGCGGCAGGTGTACCGGGGCATCTAAGTCGCCCACAACGGGCCCGTCGGCCGCGCCCAAATCCGCTGGATCGCCGCGCTCGCGGCCGGCCCGGCGGCCGTGCTGGGTGGGCTCACCGCAGCTCAGGCGTGGGGACTACGCCGTTACGAGTCACCCGTCGTCCACCTGCTCCTGCCCGCCCGGCACCAGGCGAGGTCGTTACCACCGTGGGTGCGGCTCCACCGGACCGCGCTGCTGCCTGCGGAGGACGTGCTGACCGTCGGGCAGCCGCCACGGACGATGCCCGCCAGGTCGCTTGTCGACGCGGCGCAGTGGGCCTCGACCGACGACCAGGCCCGCGCGGTGATCGCCGCGGGCTTCCAGCAGCGTCTCGTCGGCGGAGACGACGTGCACCGCGTCCTGGCCAGGCTGCCCCGGGCTCGCCGACGCGAACTGATCCGGGCGACCGCGTCGGATGCGACGGGCGGCGCCCACTCCCTCGCCGAACTGGACTTCCTGAGCCTGGTCCGTCGAGCAGGTCTTCCCGAGCCGTCGCGGCAGGTGATCCGCCGAGACGCCAACGGCCGGCGACGCTATCTCGACGTGTGGTTCGCCCAGTGGCGGGTGCACGTCGAGATCGACGGTGGACAGCACCTCGATCCGCGCACCGCCTGGGCCGACATGCGACGGCAGAACGACCTGTGGGCCAGCGGAGACCGAATACTCCGCTTCCCCGCCTGGGCCGTCCGCCACAACCCGACCGAAGTCCTGACCCAACTCCGCACCGCCCTCCGAGCGGCCGGCTGGCCCGGCTGAATCTTGGTACGCCGCCGCCCCTCCAAGGGCAACCACGTACCAAGATCTCGAAGAACCGGCCTACTCCGGGGAGGTGGTCGCCTTCTTCGGGGCTGCCTTTTTGGCTGGGGTCTTCTTTGCTGCCGTGGTTTTGGCTGTTGCCGTCTTTTTGGCGGTCGTGGACTTGGCGGCGGCGGTCTTCTTGGCTGCGGTCGTCTTCTTGGCGGGGGCGGCCTTCTTGGCGGCCTTCTTCTTCGGGGCCGGGCCCTTCGCCCGCTTCTCGGCGAGCATCTCGGAGGCCTCCTGGAGGGTCAGCTCCTCCGGGGTCTGCCCGCGCCGCAGCGAGGCGTTGGTCTCCCCGTCCGTGACGTACGGGCCGAACCGGCCGTCCTTGATGACCAGCGGCTTCTCGGTGGCCGGGTCGTTGCCCATCTCCCGCAGCGGCGGCGCGGCGGCCCGGCGCTGGCGCGTCTTCGGGGCGGCCAGCAGGGCGAGCGCCTCGTCCAGCGAGACGGTGAACATCTTGTCTTCCGAGTCCAGCGAGCGGAACTCGTCACCGCGCTTGACGTACGGGCCGTAGCGGCCGTTGTTGGCGAGCACCTCGTTGCCCTCAGGGTCGGTGCCGATCAGCCGGGGCAGGCTGAGCAGCTGCAACGCCTGGTCGAGGGTGAGGCTGTCCGGCGACTGCGAGCGCAGCAGCGAGGACTTCCGGTCGCCGCTGGCCACGTAGGGCCCGAACCGGCCGGACTTGAGCAGGATCGGCTCGCCGGTGGCCGGGTCGTCGCCGAGCTTGCGCTCGCCCCCGCCGCCGAGGAACAGCTCGTGCACCTTCTCCGGGGTCAGCTCGTCGGGGGCCAGCCCCTCGGGGATCGGCGCCCGGTCGCCCTGGCCGCCGCCCTCCTCGCCCTCCGCGGCGGGCGCGGGCTGCTCGCCCGGCAGCGCCCGCTGGAGGTACGGGCCGTAGCGGCCGACCCGGACGACGACCTCGCGCCCGTCGTCCTCGGTGAACAGCGGGATCGAGTTGACGCTGCGCGCGTCGATGTCGCTCAGGTTCTCGGTGACCAGCTTCTTCAGCCCGCCCGCGTGGGCGATGGCCTGGTCGCCGGTGCCGTTGGCGCTGCCGAAGTAGAAGGAGGTGAGGAAGTCGACCGCGGCGTGGTCGCCGCCGGCGATCTCGTCCAGCTCGTTCTCCATGCTGGCGGTGAAGTCGTAGTCGATGAGGCGCGGGTAGTGCCGCTCCAGCAGCCCGATCACCGCGAACGCCAGGAACGACGGGATCATCGCCTGGCCGCGCTTGAAGACGTACCCGCGGTCCTGGATCGTCTGCATGATCGACGCGTAGGTCGACGGGCGGCCGATGCCCAGCTCCTCCAGGGCCTTGACCAGCGACGCCTCCGTGTAGCGGGCGGGCGGCTGGGTGTGGTGACCCTGGGGGGCCAGCTCGTCGGCGGTGAGCGGCTGGTCCTTGGTGAGGGTGGGCAGCCGCCGCTCGGCGTCCTCGGCCTCGGCGTTCTCGTCGTCGCTCGACTCGACGTAGGCGCGCAGGAAGCCCGGGTCGGTGATGGTCTTGCCGGTGGCGCCGAAGTCGGCCTCCTCGCCGGCGGTGGAGAGCGCCCGGATGCGCACCGAGACGCTGGAGCCGACCGCGTCGGTCATCTGCGAGGCGATGGTGCGCCGCCAGATCAGCTCGTAGAGCTTGAACTCCTCGGCGGACAGCTCCTTGGCCACCTCGCCCGGGGTGCGGAAGTTGTCCCCCGCCGGGCGGATCGCCTCGTGCGCCTCCTGCGCGTTCTTCACCTTGCCGGTGTAGCGGCGGGGCTCCGGCGGCACGCTGCGCTCGCCGTACAGCTCGGCGATCTGCCGGCGGGCCGCCGCGATGGCGGTCTCCGACAGGTTCACCGAGTCGGTACGCATGTAGGTGATGTAGCCGTTCTCGTAGAGCCGCTGCGCGGTGCGCATCGTCTGCTGGGACGAGAGCCGCAGCTTGCGGGCCGCCTCCTGCTGGAGGGTGGAGGTGATGAACGGCGCGTACGGGCGGCGGCGGTAGGGCTTCTCCTCGACCCGGGTGACCGTGAACGGCCGCCCGTCCAGCCGCGCGGCCAGCCCCCGGGCGCCGCTCTCGTCGAGGTGCACCACGCCGGCGCCGGCGCGGACCCGGCCCGTGGTGGGCTCGAAGTCCTTGCCGGTGGCGATCCGGTCGCCGCCTAGCGCGATCAGGGTGGCGTTGAAGGTGCGCGGCCCCTCGCCGGGGTTCGCGACCGCCAGGGTGGCCAGGATGTCCCAGTACTCGGCGGTGCGGAACGCCATCCGCTGCCGCTCCCGCTCGACCACGATGCGCGTCGCCACGGACTGCACCCGGCCGGCGGAGAGGCCGCTGCGGACCTTCCGCCAGAGCACCGGGGAGACCTCGTAGCCGTAGAGCCGGTCGAGGATGCGCCGGGCCTCCTGGGCGTCGACCAGGTCCCGGTCGATCTCCCGCGGGTTGGCCACGGCGGCCTGGATGGCCGGCTTGGTGATCTCGTGGAAGACCATCCGCTTGACCGGCACCTTGGGCTTCAACGTCTCCACGAGGTGCCAGGCGATCGCCTCGCCCTCGCGGTCCTCGTCGGTGGCGAGGAAGATCTCGTCGACTTCCTTGGCCAGCGACTTCAGCTTGGTGATCTGCTTGCGCCGGTCGGCGGAGACCACGTAGAGCGCGGCGAAGCCGTTGTCCACGTCGACGCCGAGCCGGGCCCAGGGCTTGTCCTCGTAGGCGGCCGGGATCTCGGCGGCGTTGCGGGGCAGGTCCCGGACGTGGCCGAAGCTGGCCTCCACGACATACCCCGGGCCGAGGTAGCCCGAGATCGTCTTGGCCTTCGCCGGTGACTCGACGATGACCAGACGGGTGGTTCCAGCGTTGCTCGGCACGTCTCTCCCCGACCTCACTCCTACGCAATGCCCGCTTGGGGGCGTGTTGCACCCTGCCGGACCACTGGCGGTCCGGATGTCCAACGTAACGCGCCGTCCGCGTTCCGGGTTTCGTGGGCGGCAAATGATCAGGTGGCGTCGACCATCGGCCGGCACCCCGCCGGACGGCGCCACCGTACACCGTGGGTAGGGCGCCGAGCGGGTCACTGTGACGATCACGCACCCACGGCGGAGGGGACACAGGTCGTTTTCCTGCGCAAACCTCCGCACGGTGTGTCCGGGATCGGACAGGCGGCGGGCTTGCGCCGGAAGGTCAGCCGTGCGTCACCGGCCACTCGGCCGCCGGCACGGCCCGGGGCCGGTCCCCGACCAGCTCAACCAGCCGGTTCACCCGCCGCCGACCGGTGATCCGGTACGCCGGCCCGCCCTCGTCCGCCTCGACGAACGCGGCCGGCAGCCCCACCGCGGCCAGCGCGGCGCGCACCGGCCGCCAGCACTCCTCGTCGGTCGGGCCGAGGCGGAGCCGGAACCCGGCCGGGTCGGCCGCCCCGGCGGCAGCGAGCCAGAGCCGCAGCCGCCGCCCGTTGAGGTGGAACGCCCGTGGGGGCCGCTTCACCGTCCCCCGCAGCCAGGCCAGAGCGAGCGGGGCGAGCGTGGTGGCGTACGCGGTGCGGACCAGGTGCCGCCCGTCCCCGGTCGGCTCCCAGCTCGCCGGGATCCCCCGGGCGCCCAGCTCGGCCACCAGCACGTGCACCCGCCAGGCGGCGTCGACCACCACGGAGACCCGGGCCGTCCCGCCCATCCGGACCACCTCACCGGGCCCGGCGAGCAGGCCGGCGAGGTCCGCCAGCGACGGATCGGCCGCCTCGGTGGAGAACAGCGAGGGCTGGCGGGCCGGGTTCGGAGAGGGTGGGGTCAGCGACACTCCGGGACCTCGTCGAAGGCCTGTTTGAGCTCGGGTGAGTTGAGCTTGCTGGTGTCCAGCGCGCTCGCGTCGTACTCCTTGTTGAGCGTGTCCACGGCGGTGCGCACCCCGTCGTAGAACGGGCCGGCCTGGGCGGTGTCCAGCCCGTCGATGGTGTCCCGGGCCCGCCCGTACGCGTCCCGCACCTTGCTCAGCGAGGCGCGGAACCCGGCGGAGATGTCGTCGCCGTGGTCGGTCTCCGGCACGCCCGCCTCCTCGACCTTGCGCCGGGCGGTCTCGCTGGCCTCCTCCGCCCCGGCGAAGAGCCGGACCAGGTTCTCCTTGGCCTGCGCCGGGGTGGTTTGCGCGGTCATCTGCTGCTGGGTGCTGCTGGTCAGCTTGTTGATCTCGGCGCGCCACGGGCTGAGCGCCTGGCAGACCGACGCGGCCCAGGCCTGCGGGCTGGGGCCGCCGCAGCCGGCGACGACGAGAACCAGCGTGGCCAGGACCACCGTGAGCTTTCCGGCGGTTGCCGCCCGGCGCGTACGCATGCGAAGCAGCGTACGACCTTGCGGTGGAAGTGCCACCGGTCAGGTTTCGTGCACGGGACCGCCGGACGGCACGGTTCCCGGCCGGCCGAGGCCGACCGGGAACCGTCGCGTCGTCCGGGTCAGGCGTTGACCGTCTCCACCTGCGGGTCCGGCGTGCCGGCACCGCTGTCGGAGTCGTCCATCGCGATGCCCTTGCGCTTGCTGAACACCACCGCGGCCACGATGACCAGCGCGGCCACCACGGCGATCGTGATCCGCAGCGGGGTGTTCCGGTCGGTGCCCACGCTCCAGGCCACCACGGCCGGGGCGATCAGCAGCGAGACCAGGTTCATCACCTTGATCAGCGGGTTGATCGCCGGGCCGGCGGTGTCCTTGAACGGGTCGCCGACGGTGTCACCGATGACGGTCGCGGCGTGCGACTCGGAGCCCTTGCCCCCGTACGCGCCGTCCTCCACCAGCTTCTTGCCGTTGTCCCAGGCGCCACCGGAGTTGGCCAGGAAGACCGCCATCAGGGTGCCCGCGCCGATCGCGCCGGCCAGGTACGAGGCCAGGGCGCCCGGGCCGAGGCCGAAGCCCACGGCGATCGGGGCCAGGATGGCCAGCAGGCCGGGGGTCATCAGCTCGCGCTGCGCGTCCCGGGTGCAGATGTCGACGACCTTGCCGTACTCGGGGCGCTGGGTGCGGTCCATGATGCCGGGCAGCTCGCGGAACTGCCGGCGGACCTCCATCACCACGGCGCCGGCCGAGCGGGAGACCGCGTTGATGGCCAGGCCGGAGAAGAGGAAGACCACCGCCGCGCCGATGATGAGGCCGACCAGGTTGCGCGGGTTGGCCACGTTCAGCGAGTTGAGGATCTCGGTGCCGACGTCGCTCACGCCCGCGTCCTCGTACGAGGAGCGCAGCGTGTCGGTGTACGAGCCGAACAGCGCGGTCGCGGCCAGCACCGCGGTGGCGATCGCGATGCCCTTGGTGATCGCCTTGGTGGTGTTGCCGACCGCGTCCAGCTCGGTCAGCGTCCGCGCGCCGTGCTCGTCGATGTCGCCGGACATCTCGGCCACGCCCTGGGCGTTGTCGGAGATCGGGCCGAAGGTGTCCATCGCGACGATGACGCCGACGGTGGTGAGCAGGCCGGTGCCGGCCAGCGCCACCGCGAACAGCGACAGCGTGATGGAGCTGCCGCCGAGCAGGAACGCGCCGAAGACGCCGGCGCCGATCAGCAGCGCCGAGTAGACCGCCGACTCCAGGCCGACGCTGATGCCGGCGAGGATGACGGTGGCGGCGCCGGTCTGGGAGCTCTTGCCGATGTCCTGCACCGGGCGCCGGTTGGTCTCGGTGAAGTAGCCGGTGAGCGCCTGGATCGCGGCGGCGAGCACGATGCCGATGACCACCGCGCCGATGGCCACGAGCCGCGGGTTGCGGTCGACGTCGGTGAGACCGCCCTCCAGCTCGCCGAAGGTGGCGGGCAGGTAGGCGAACGCGGCGATCGCCACCAGCACCGCGGCGATCAGCGCGGAGAGGTAGAAGGCCCGGTTGATCGCGGTCAGACCGTTGCGGTCCGAGGTGCGCAGCCGGGTGATGAAGACGCCGACGATCGCGACGAGCACGCCGATCGTGGAGATGATCAGCGGGAAGACCAGGCCGGTCTCGCCGAACGCGGCGCGGCCCAGGATCAGCGCGGCGACCAGGGTGACCGCGTACGACTCGAAGAGGTCGGCGGCCATGCCGGCGCAGTCGCCGACGTTGTCGCCCACGTTGTCGGCGATGGTGGCGGCGTTGCGCGGGTCGTCCTCCGGGATGCCCTGCTCGACCTTGCCGACCAGGTCGGCGCCGACGTCGGCGGCCTTGGTGAAGATGCCGCCGCCGACCCGCATGAACATGGCGAGCAGCGCGGCGCCGAAGCCGAAGCCCTCCAGCACGGTCGGGGCGTCACCCCGGAAGATCAGCACGACCAGCGCCGCACCGAACAGGCCGAGGCCGACGGTGAGGAAGCCGACCACGCCACCCGTGCGGAAGGCGATTTTCATGGCGCCCTCGCGCCCGCCTTCCCGCTCGCGGGCGGCCGCGGCGACCCGCAGGTTGGCGCGGGTGGCCAGCCACATGCCGGCGCCGCCGATGAACGCGCTGAACCCGGCGCCCACCACGAAGAAGGCCGACCGGCCGATCTTCACGAGGGTCTCGTTGCCGTCGGTGTCGTGCACCGGCAGCAGGAACAGCAGCACGACGGCGATCACCACGAAGATCGCCAGGGTGCGGAACTGCCGCAGCAGGTACGCGGACGCGCCCTCCTGCACCGCCCCGGAGATCTCCTGCATGTTCGTGGTTCCCGTACCGGCTGCCAGCACCGCCTTGGTCAAGGCGGCCGCGAAGACGAGCGCCACCAGCGCGATGACCGCGGCGATGACGACGTACGTCACGTTGGCTCCGGTAAGGGACAGTGCGCCGCCGTCGGCGGCCAAGGTCCCGGACATCTATGTCCTCCTGTACCGAACACTCGCGCCGGCCAGTGGAGACGCACGGACCGACGCCTGGATTGCGGACTCGCAAGCGCGCGCCAACCCACCCCGGCGGACCAGCGATGAACACCCATTCCCGCTGGCTGCGAGTCGGGTCACTTGCTGACAACCCGGGTACTGTAGCCCTCCGGCGTGGTGAGGGTCACACCCAGGGGCCACCGTGTCTTGATGATCTTCGTAACTGTGCTATGTGAAGAAATCTGATATAAGCACCGGGCAGCACGACGAGGCCGCGTCCCCCGAGGGGAACGCGGCCTGCGGACAGGACAGGGTCAGGGGCGGCCGACCGGCCAGACCATCCGGACCTCGGTGCCGACGCCCTCGTCGACCGGGCGGACCTGGAGGTCCTCGACGAAGCCGGCGAGCAGGGCGAACCCCACCCCGGTGGTCAGCGCGTCCTCGCTGAGCGACTCCTTGGCCAGCTCGTCCGGGGGCAGCGCGGCGAGGCCGATGCTCGCCTCGATCGGCGCGCGGTCCACCACCCGCACCGTGTACGCCCCGCTGTCGGACATCTCCACGTAGACCGGGTCGGGCAGCCCGTACTGCCGGTGCAGCGCGACCGCCCGGGTGCACGCCTCGCCGATGGCCAGGCGCACCTCGTCGAGCAGGTCCTCGCGTACCCCGGCCCGGCGGGCCACCGCCACGCCGACCAGGCGGGCGGTGCGGACGTGCACCGGAGCCGGGGAGAACGAGAGCTTGACGGTCGCCATCACGCGCCGGCGCCGGTCGCGTCGGCGTTGATCGCCGCGTCGACCGTGGGATGCAACGGGAAGACCTGGTCCAGGGCCGTGATGCGGAAGATCTTGAGCAGCGGCTCCTTGTCGCAGACCAGCGCGAAGGAACCGCCGGCCGAGCGCAGCCGCTTGAGCGCGCCGACCAGCACGCCGAGGCCGGTCGAGTCGAGGAAGTCCACCCGGCCCAGGTCCACCACGACCCGGCGGGCGCCGCCGTCGATCAACTCCAGGAGCCGTTCCCGCAGGCGCGGCGCGGTGTAGACGTCCACCTCACCGCCGACCTCGAGCACCGTGTGCTCCCCCACGGTGCGGGTCGCCAGCGACAGCTCCATCGGTCCCTCCTCGGTAAGCTCTTCTGGGCATCTAACCATCCCCCCACGCGGCCCCCTGCGGGTCACCGGCGCAGGCATCCCCATACCCCCGCCCCCGGGTTTCCAATTCCGAACACCAGTGCGAGAGTGCAGGACGTGTCTACCGACAGCTTCAGCTCGGCGCGTCTACCGCCGCGCGACGACCTGAAGCAGTCGACCGACAGCTTCGGCTCGGCGCGTCTGTCGCCGCGCGACGACCTGAAGCAGTCGACCGACAGCTTCGGCTCGGCGCGTCTGTCGCCGCGCCACGACCTGAAGCAGTCGTCAGCGGCCACCGGGTCGGCGGGAAGTGGCCCCGGGCGGTCGCCGGGTGAGCTGCTCCGCCGGCTGCGCCTGCGGCACGCCACCGACCCGGTCACCCACGTCGAGCGGGTGCCCGCCCGGGCCGGCGAGCCGGCGCCCTGGCCGGACTGGGCCCCCGACGAGCTCCGGGCGGCGTTCGCGCGGCGCGGCGTGGTCGCCCCGTGGCGGCACCAGGCCGAGGCCGCCGAGCTGGCGTACGCGGGGAAGCACGTCGTGGTGGCCACCGGGACGGCGTCCGGCAAGTCGCTGGCGTACCAGCTGCCGGCGCTGGGCACCCTGCTGGCCGACCCCCGCGCCACGGTGCTCTACCTGGCCCCGACCAAGGCGCTCGCCGCCGACCAGCTCCGCGCCGTCGCCGGCCTGGAACTGGAGGGAGTACGCCCCGCCACCTACGACGGGGACACCCCGCGCACCGAGCGGGAGTGGATCCGCCGCCACTCCCGGTTCGTGCTGACCAACCCCGACATGCTGCACCACGGCATCCTGCCCGGGCACGCGCACTGGTCGGGCTTCCTGCGCCGGCTCGCGTACGTGGTGGTCGACGAGTGCCACACCTACCGGGGCGTGTTCGGCTCGCACGTGGCGCACGTGCTCCGGCGGCTGCGGCGGCAGTGCGCGCGCTACGGGCGTACCCCCGTCTTCGTGCTGGCCTCGGCCACGTCGGGCGACCCGGCGACGGCGGCCGGCCGGCTCACCGGCCTGCCCGTCGCGGCCGTCACCGAGGACACCTCGCCGCGCGGCGGGGTGACCTTCGCGCTCTGGGAACCGCCGCTGCTGCCCTCCTCCGACGGCGCCTCCCCCGACGCCGACCTGCTCCAGGTCCGCCGCTCGGCGCTGCGGGAGACCGCCGACCTGCTGACCGACAGCGTGATCGAGGGGGTACGCACGCTCGCCTTCGTCCGGTCCCGGCGCGGCGCCGAGGTGGTCGCCGCGAACGCCCGGCGGGCGCTCGACGAGGCGGTGCCCGGGCTCGGCGACCGGGTGGCCGCCTACCGCGCCGGCTACCTGCGCGAGGAGCGCCGCGAGCTGGAACGCGCGCTGCTCACCGGCGACCTGCTCGGGCTCGCCTCCACCAACGCCCTGGAACTCGGCGTCGACCTCGTCGGGCTGGACGCCGTGCTGATCTGCGGCTGGCCGGGCACCCGCGCCTCGCTCTGGCAGCAGGCCGGCCGGGCCGGCCGCTCCGGCGACGAGGCCCTCGCGGTGCTGGTGGCCCGGGACGACCCGCTCGACACCTACCTGGTGCACCACCCCGAGGCGCTGTTCGGGCGGCCCGTCGAGGCGACCGTGCTCGACCCGGCCAACCCGTACGTGCTCGCGCCCCAGCTCGCCTGCGCCGCGCACGAGGCCCCGCTCACCCCCGCCGACCTGGAACTCTTCGGCGAGGGCGCGAAGGAGGCGGTCGACTCGCTGGTCGAGGCGGGGGCGCTGCGGCAGCGGCCCACCGGCTGGTACTGGCGGCACCGCGAACGCCCCGAGGTCGACCTGCGCGGCGAGGGCGGGGCGCCGGTCTGCGTGGTGGAGGAGTCCACCGGCCGGCTGCTCGGCACCGTCGACGGCGGGTCGTCGCACTTCCTGCTCCACTCCGGCGCGGTCTACCTGCACCAGGGCGTCTCGTACGTGGTCGACTCGCTCGACCTGGCCGACGGGTGCGCGCTGGTGCACGCCGAGGAGCCGGACTGGTCCACCCACGCCCGGGACGTCACCTCGCTGTCCGTGGTGTCCGTCCGCTCCTACGTGGACGCCGGGCCGGTCGGGCTCTTCCTCGGCGAGGTCGACGTGACCAGCCAGGTGGTGTCGTACCAGCGGCGGCGGATCGCCTCCGGCGAGGTGATCGACACCCGGCCGCTCGACCTGCCGGCGCGCGAGCTGCGCACGGTCGCGGTCTGGTTCACGCTCTCGCCGGAGTCGCTGGCTCTTGCCGGCGTCGAGGCGGCGGACATCCCGGGTGCCCTGCACGCCGCCGAGCACGCCGCGATCGGCCTGCTGCCGCTCATGGCGACCTGCGACCGGTGGGACATCGGCGGGCTCTCCACCGCCCTGCACCCGGACACCGAGGCGCCCACCGTCTTCGTCTACGACGGCCACCCGGGCGGGGCGGGTTTCGCCGAGCGGGCGTACGGGACGGCGGCCGCCTGGCTGCGCGCCACCCGGGACGCGATCGCCGAGTGCGGCTGCGAGTCGGGGTGCCCGTCCTGCGTGCAGTCCCCGAAGTGCGGCAACGGGAACAACCCGCTCTCCAAGCCGGGCGCGGTCAAGGTCCTCGACGTGGTCCTCGCCAACCTGGCGGCGGCGGAGGGCCGGCGAGGGGCGGTGCTGCCCCGGCAGGAGGGGCGGGCCGCGGACTGATCTCCTGGTTCGTGGGACGGACGCATGAGTGGCGCCACATCGGGGCATTGATGCATGGGAGCGCTTCCATGTCCCCGAGATTCTTCCCGCCGGAGGTGCGGCCATGGCCGACACGATCGCCGAGACCGTCGACCTGCTCTACACGATCGACCAGGAGAACCTCACCCCCGACCAGCAGATCGCGCTGGGCGTCGCGCTGGCCAACCTGGCCCAGGCGGAACGCCTGGAACAGATCAACGAGCGCCTGCGCGGCATCCACCAGGTGCTCAACGCCTGGGCCATGAAGGCGACGGTCGACGGCGGCCGCTGACCGTCGCGCGGCGCGTGGACGGCGGTCGATCGGAGCACGGTCCGGAACGTGCCCGCCGCGGGCGGACGGTGACGGCCGGGTTGTGCGAGACTCCGGCGTTCACCTCTTCAAGGAGACCAGATGCAGCTCGACAGCTTGCAGGCCCAGCAGCGGTTCATCGTCCGGCAGCGGATCCGGATGATGGTCAACCAGTACGAGGTCCACTCGGTGGCACCGGACGGCTCGGAAGGTGGGCTGCTCGCGTTCGCGCAGCAGAAGCGGCTCGCCTTCAAGGAGCAGGTGACCATCTACACCGACGACTCCAAGCAGTACCCCCTGCTCGGCTTCAAGGCCCGGCAGCGCCTCGACCTCGGCGCCACGTACGACGTGACCGACCACGCGGGCACCCCCATCGGCCTGTTCCGCAAGGACTTCGCCCAGTCGCTGCTGCGCTCCACCTGGCACGTCGAGCAGGCCGGCCTGCCGCAGATGACCGGCCAGGAGCGGAGCCTGCCGGTGGCCCTGCTGCGCCGCTTCGTCGACTCGCTCTCCTGGCTGCCCTACCACTTCGACTTCGTGGCCAACGGCCAGCCGGTGTTCTCGGTCGACAAGAAGTGGGGCCTGCGCGACCGGTACGTGGTCGACATCCACCACCCGCAGATCGACCGGCGACTCGTGATCGCCATGGCGGTCGGCCTGGACGCCCTCCAGTCCCGCTGACGCGCCGCCTCGGCCGCCGTACCTGATCGGCCCGGCCGGTGTCGGGGCGGCGAGCTGCCGCTCCGGCACCGGCCGTGGCCGTCGGGGCCTTGAGCTTCCGCTCCGACAACCGGCCGTGGCCGTCGGAGCGGTGGGCTTCCGCTCCGGCACCCGCCGTGGCCGTCGCGGCGGTGAGCTTCCGCTCCGGGACCGCCGCGGGCGGTCAGCCTCGGGTCGGGCCGGCCCGGGAGGTGGCGGTCGCCGCGCGGGCGAGCCAGGGCAGCGGGGCGACCCTCACCTCCGTGGTGACGACGACGTCGAGGCCGTCGAGCCGGCAGGCCGTGAGCCGGCCGCCGTTGGCCGCGGCCAGGTCGGTGGCCCGTCCACAGGCCGCCTCGGCACCTTCCATTGCCCGGCCAGCACCCGCGAGCGCCCCGAAGTCGGCGGCGTTCCGGGCCTGGTGGCGTGCGCACCGGGCCGCGCCGAGCCCCGCGCCGGAGAGCCCGACCAGCACGAGCACCAACCCCACGGCGAGCAGGCACACGGTCGCCCCACCCCGGTCGCCGCCCGGGTCCGGCGGCCCGTTGACCACCCCCGCCGCCCGGCCCGCCCACCAGCTCCCCTGACCGGCCGGGCGGATCCCGCCGCGCACCGTCACGGTCGCGGTCCGGGGGCGCCGGGTTCGACGGCGGCGACCGCGGTGCCCGTCACGGTGAGCCCGGGCAGCCGCGCACCCAGGCTCCGGACCGGCGCCCGGACGGTCACGGTGACCCGGTCGCCGGCCACCGTCACCGAGATGTCCGCTCCGGCCGGCGCGTACCGGGAGCCGACCGTCGACCCCGGCTCGCCCCGGGCGGCGGCGAGCGCCGCCTCGCGGGCCGCGTCGAGGCAGCCGGCCCGCGTGGTGACCGCGTCGACCGCGGTGAGACCGGTGAAGAGGAGGAGCATCAGCGCCGGCAGGCCGGCCGCCAACTCGGCCGTGAAGGAACCCCGCTCCCGCGCACCCCACGATCGGCCGTTGCCGGCCCGGCTCGACGGCGAATCCGGGTCGGAACCGGGTTGGCGGCCGGCCCACCGGCGACCGGTCACTTCAAGGCCCGGTCGATGACGGCGGTGAGCGCGGACTGCACGTTGCCGGAGGTGAGCACCTTCAGCAGGATCCCGGCGAAGGCGACCGCCGCGAGGGTGCCGACGGCGTACTCGGCCGTGTTCATTCCGGCGTCGCCGCGCAGGCGGGTGAGGAGTTTGCGCATGGCGTACTTCCTTTCTGAGGGGTTCACAGCACGTCGCCGAGGACGGCGACGATCACCGGCACCAGACCGGCGAGAATGAAGGCGGGCAGGAAACACAGCCCGAGCGGCAGCACGATGAGCACGCCGGCGCGGCGGGCGGCCGCCTCGGCCGTGGTCGAGCGGTCGGACCGCAGGTCGTCGGCGAGTCGGGTGAGTGCGCCGGCCAGCGCCGCGCCGCTCCTCGATGACCGGACCGCGCCGGTCACCAGGCGCTCCGCTCCGGGCACGGCTCGCAGGTGGTCCCACGCCTCCGCCGCCGTGCCGCCGAGTTCCAGCGTCCGCCCGACCCGGCCGAGCCGGTCGGCGAGCGGCCCACCGAGCGCCTCGGCCACCGCCAGCACCGAGCGGTCCACCGGTGCGCCGGCCCGGAGCGCGGCGGCCAGCAGGTCGGCGGCGAGGGGGAGGTCGGCGGTCTCCCGGAGCCGGCGGTCCCGGACCGCCCGTGGCTCGATCCGGCGCAGCAGGCGGTCGGCGGCCACCACGGCCAGCGCCCCGACGAGCACACCCGGCCAGCCGCCCACCACCACCAGTGCCGCCACGCCCGCCAGGCCGGCGCCGAGCCGGATGCGGTCCGGCCACCAGGCCGGTCGGCTCCGCTCCGCCCGCCGGGTGAGCGCGAGGAGGCGCAGCCGCCGAGCCGGACGGACGGCCGACCCGGACGCGACCAGGAGCAACGCCGCCGCGCCCAGGCAGGCCGCCGCCACCGCCTGCCGCGACATCAGTCGGCCCGCCCGGGTGCCGTGCCGAGCCGCTCCGCCCAGAGCAGCCCGCCGATCTGCAGCGCCACGGCCGCGAGGGCGCTCCCGCCGCCGACGGGGGTGTGCAGGAGCACGGCCACCGGGTCGACGCCGATGGCGTACCCCAGCCCGATCCCGCCGAGCGGTAGCGCGGCGAGCAGCCAGGCGGTCGCCCGCGCGCCGGCCGCCTGCGCGGCTGCCGCGGCCAGGCCCCGGTCCGCCACCCGGGCGTCGGCCTCGACCCGTTCCAACAGCTCCGCCAGGGGCGCCCCGGTGCGGTCGGCCAGTCGCACGGCGGCTCGTGCCAACCGGACGACGCGCCCCGGGCCGTCGCCGATCGCGTCGCCGGCCGGCAGCCCGGCCCGCAGATCGGCGGCGAGTGCGCCGATCTGGTCCAGGTCGCGGCGGTGGACCAGCTCGACCGCCCGGCGGGCCCGCCGGCGCAGCACTGCCCGGGCGGCGAGCGCGCCGTAGGCGGCCAGGACCAGCGCGGCCACCGGGCCGCCGACCAGCGCACCGGCCCCGGCGCCGACCACGGCCGCCGCCGGCAGCGCGGTTCGCCCGGACAACCGGGCACGAGCGGAGGTAGGGACGAGAGCGGCGCCCATCCGGGGCCGGCGCGCGCGATCGGTCGGGGCGGGTCCGGTGGTCGGGCGCGTCGGGTCGCGCCGCCTGGGCGGCCGGCCCGGAAGGGGACGCTCGGCGGGACGTCCGAGCGGGGCCGGGCGGGTGTCCCGGGTGGGGAAGCCGGTGCCGGGCCGGTGGGGAACGCCGGAGCGGGGTGTCCGCACCGCCGGTCCAGGCCCCGCGCCCGGGCGGGCGCACACCGACCCGGGGTCGCCCGGAGCGCGGCGGTCCGCCAGGTCGAGGACGGCGTGCTGCCGGACCCGGCTGGCGCGTAACGGCCAGGCGATCGTCGCCCCGGCACCGGCCAGGAGCACGGCCACCAGCCACACCTGCCCGGTCACGACGGACCCGCCGAGCCGGGCCACGCCGCGCAGAGGATCGGCGGCACCGTCACGCCCCGCTCCCGGAGCAGGGCACCGAGCGGTCGGGCGGCCAGGCCGAGCCCGCGCCCGCGCATCCAGGCGGGGACCACGGTGACCACCCGCTCGGGTCCCTCGGGGAGGAGCAGGCCGACCGACTCCAGCACCCGACCCTCCGTGGTCCGCCGGACCTGAAGGAGGACCTGGAGCGCGGCGGTGACCTGGGCGTGCAGTGCGGCCCGGGGCAGGCCACCGAGCATCCCGAGCGCCTCCAGCCGGGCCGGCACATCCGCCGGGGAATTGGCGTGCAACGTCCCGGCCCCGCCGTCGTGGCCGGTGTTCAACGCGGCGAGCAGGTCGACCACCTCGGCGCCCCGGCACTCGCCCACCACCAGCCGGTCCGGCCGCATCCGCAGCGCCTGCCGGACCAGGTCACTCAGCCCGACCGCCCCGACTCCCTCCACGTTCGACGTCCGCGCCTGGAGGCCGATCACGTGCGGGTGCACGGGCCGCAGCTCGGCCGCATCCTCCACCAGCACGATCCGCTCGGTCCCCGGCACCAGCCCGAGCAGCGTGTTGAGCAGGGTGGTCTTGCCGGAGCCGGTGCCACCGGTCACCAGGTACGCCAGGCGGGCGGCCACCACGGCGGCGAGCAGCGGGGCGACCGGCCGGGGCACGGTGCCCTGCCGGACCAGCTCGTCGAGCGTGAACGGCCGTTGCCGGAAGGTGCGGAGCGACAGGTAGGGCCCGTCGGTCGCCACCGGTGGCAGCACGGCGTGCAGGCGCGTGCCGTCGGGCAGCCGGGCGTCGGCGTACGGGGAGGCGTCGTCGAGCCGGCGCCCGGCGGCCGCGGTGAGGCGCTGGGCCAACCGGCGCACGTCGTCGACCGTGCCGAGCGGCACGGCCACCTGGTGCAGCCCCCGCCCCCGGTCGACCCAGACCCGGGTGCCGTTCACCAGCACGTCGGTCACCTGCGGGTCGGCCAGCAGCGGTGCGAGTGGCCCGGCGCCGACGAGGTCGTGGTGGACCCGGTCGGCGATCCGGAGCAGGGCGGTGTCGCCGAGCACGGCGGCGTCCGGCTCGGCGCGTACGGCGGAGACGATGGCCGCGGGCGTGACCGGCGTGGCCTCGGCGGCGAACCGGTGCCGGACGCGGACGGCCAGGTCCTCGGAGTCGGCCGGGCCACTCATGCCGCACCCGCCGCGGGCATGCCGGTCAGCTCGTCGAGGAGTCGCTGGCAGAGCACGGCCAGGGGACCCTTCCCGCTGGCGGCCGGCGCCTCGCCCCGCTCCAGCCCCCGGCAGAGCCCCGGCTCGGGTCGGAGCGTGCCGGCGAGCGGCAACCCGAGCGCGCGGGCCACCTCGCCGGCCTTGAGCCGTCCCGGGGCGGGGCCTCGCACGATCACCGCCAGGTCGGCGCAGTGCGGGGCGGCCACGGCGACCACCCGGGCCGCGGCGGCGGTGGCCCGCAGCTCGGCGGGCACGACGATCAGCGCCCGGTCGGCCGCCTGGAGGGCGACCACGGCGGCGTCGTCCAGGTGCCGGGGCAGGTCGAGGACGACCATGTCCCGGCCCCGGCGGGCGGCGTCGACGGTGGCGGCCATCGCCTCGGCCGGCAGGTGCCGCAGTGCGCCGCGGTCCCACGAGAGCACCACCAGGTCGCCTCGGCTGGGCAGGGCCCGGACCAGCGACGGCGGGTCCACCCGGCCGTCGGTGCCGGTGAGCCCGGGCCAGCGCAGCCCTTCGAGCTGCTCCCAGCCGAGGACGAGGTCGAGGCCACCGCCGAGCGGGTCGGCGTCCACCAGGAGGGTGCGCAACCGGGCGCGGGCCGCGGTGACGGCGAGGCCCCCGGCCAGCACGCTGGCCCCGGCGCCGCCCCGCCCGCCGAGCACCGCCACCACCCGGGACGGGCCGGCGCCTGGGGGCTCGCCCGCGCATTCGGCGAACCGGTCGACCAGCCACGGCTCGGCCGCGGGCAGGGTGGCGACGTGCTCGGCGCCGATCAGCTCGGCGAGCTGCGTACCCGGATCGAGCTGGCCGGAGCGACCGACCAGGACCGTGCGGGACCGGCGGGGCAGCCGGGCCCGCAGGCAGGCCTGTGCCTGGTCCGCGCCGACCAGCACCAGCGGCGCCGGCGTCCAGCGGGCCCGCGCGGCGGCGGGATCGGCGGCCAGCTCGACCTCGGTGCCGCCCGCCGCGGCGAGCCGCAGCAGCTCGTCGAGGAGGTCGCCGTCGGCGGTGACGAGCAGGGGCAGCCGGCGGTACGGCGGCAGCGGGGTACGGGGCGGCATGGCGGCCTCCAGCGGTCGGACTCGGACGTGCCGCGGAGCAGCCTGTCGCCGGATCCGGCGGGCCGACACCCGGCACCACGTTCCTGTGGACAGCGACGACCGCTGTGGACGGCCCTCGGCCGCGGGGTCGATCTGCTATGGCGAGGTCGCTCACCACCGTCCTCAATGCACCGGTTCGTCCGCGCGATGTAACGACGTCGATCGTTCTCGCGGTAATTGACTGACGGCAATGTTCGGGCGATGGACGCCCGGCCGTCCGAACACAGAGAGGAACGGGGATGCAGAGAACCTGGCGGAGGGCGGCCCTCGCGGCCGGCCTGTCGATCACGGGGGCGCTGGGCGGGCTGGTCGCCGCCGCGCCGGTCCAGGCACAGACGGTGGAGTCCGGCTCGGTCTCCTTCAGCGGTGACCCCGGTGACTACATCACCGGCGGCGGGTCGTACGCGTACTCCACCGGCGACGGCGACCAGCTCACGACCGCCGCGTCGACCGACAGCAGCCACGTGTCGGTCAACGTCAACGGCTACAACGGCGACTGGTGGTATCTCGACTTCGACGCCCCGGGCAGCCAGCCGCTGACGCCGGGCACCTACGACAACGCGACCCGCTACCCGTTCAACGGCGCCGGTCCCGGCCTCAGCCTGGACGGCAACGGGCGCGGCTGCAACGAGCTGACCGGCACCTTCACGGTCCTCAACGCGGTGTTCGGCCCGAACGGCTACGTGCAGACGTTCGACGCCACCTTCGAGCAGCACTGCGAGGGCGGCGAGGCGGCGGCCCGGGGTGAGGTGCACATCGCCAACCCGCCGGCGCCCGCGCCGCTCGACCTGGAGCTCGACGTCGCCACGAACGGCACGGCCAGCACGATCAGCGGCAAGGCGGTCGTGCACGGCACGGTGACCTGCAACCAGCCGACCTCGGTGACGATGACCGGCGTGGTCGACCAGGTGGTCAAGAAGGTGCTGGTCCGGGGCAACTTCTCCGCCCTGGTCACCTGCACCCCGGGTGCCGCCGTGCCGTGGACGGCCTCGGCCACCCCCAACGGCAGCACCCCCTTCGGCAAGGGCGCCGCTGAGGTCAGCACCGAGGCGACCGGCTACGACAGCGAGTACCAGCAGTACGTTTCGGTCCACGACACGTCGATCGTCAACCTGGCCAAGTCCTGAACTGCCGGTGACGCGGGCGGCCGGACCATCCTGGTCCGGCCGTCCGCGGTCAGTTGGTGCGTCCCGGCGCGTCCACGATCCTGCCGGCGACGCGGATCAGCTCGACCTCGACGTCGCCCTTCTTGAGGCTGACCCCCTCGGGTGTCGTGTGGTCCTTGACCACGACGGTCCGGCTGCCGAGGAACTCGTGGGTGGTCGGGTCGAGCAGGATGTCCTCCTGCCGCCAGCCGTCCTGCACCATCCCCATCGCGATCGCCGGGCGGCCGTCGAAGTCGACCGGCTCGCTGGACCGGGTGACGCCCGGGATCAGGGCCAGGGCCCGCAGCAGGGTCGCCTTCACGCCGGGCGGCAGCACGTTGTCCCGCAGCATCGACTCGATCAGGACGTACGAGACGGCGTCGCCATCCCGGTCGGAGAAGCTCCGGGCGCGCAGCCAGTCGAGCAGCGCCCGCGGATCGGTGGGCAGCCCGGCCAGCGTCGGGTAGTCCTGCGGCGGCATGACCTGCGGCAGGTCGGCGCTCTCCGGGAGGACCTGCAGCCTGCCGTCGACCAGGTCGGCGCTCTGTCGCCCGTCGGCTCGCTGCCACGACCGCGTGGTCTCGCGGGTGGCCTGGCCCTTGTCCTGGGCGATCTTGCCGCGGACCATCCTCAGCTCGACGTAGGTCCACTGGTCCAGGCGTGGTGGCGTGAACGGTTCGGTCTCGGCGTGCACGGCGGCTAGTTCGAAGGTCTGCGCGACCGGCCCGCTCGCCACATACGGCGTCGGGCGGGCCGGCGGAGTCGCCGGACCGAGGCCGCCGGCCGCGACCACCCCGGCGACCAGGGCGGCCGCCCCGAGAGCGGCGAGGCCGGACCGCCAGGTCCAGGCCGGCAGGCGCCGGCGGTGCCGCTCCGGCGCGGTCGGTACGGTGGCCTGGCGTTCGGTGATCCGAGCCAGCAGCGCCGCCCGGGCCCGGTCCTGAGCGCCCGGAGAGGGCGGCTCGACCTCGCTCCAACTTTCCCGCAGCGCGGTGATGTCGTCGATCACTCGGAATCCTCTCCCGTTGCCGTCGGGTCGGCGCCACCCAGCGCCGCCCGCAGTCTCGTGCGCGCCCGGTGCAGCCGGGATCGGACCGTGCCGGCGGGAATCTCCAGCGCGCGGGCGACCTCTTCGCAGGTCAGGTCCGCCCAGGCGATCAGCAGCACCACCTCCCGGTCGGCCGGTGCGATCCCCTCCAGCGCCGCGGCCAGCCGTCCCCGCACGGCCTGGGCGTCCAGCCGGACGGCCACCTGGTCGGCCGGCCCGTCGTGGCTGTCCCGTTCGGCGCTGTCGGTGTGCTCGGCCCGGGCCAGCGCCCGGTACCGCCGCGCCTCCGCCCGCTGATGCCCGGCGATGAGGTTCGACGCGATGCCGAACAACCAGGGTCGGGCGCTCCGTTGCGTGGTGTCGTACCGCCGCCAGTGGTCGAAGGCCACCAGGAACGTCTCCGCCGCCACGTCGTCGGCCAGGTCCCGGCCCAGTCGCCGGCTGGCATAGCCGTGGACAGCCGGGTAGTAGCGCTCGAAGATGGCGTCGAACACCGCCGGATCCCCGTGCATCCGGCGGATGATCTCCGCGTCGGTCTCCTCGGCGGCGGTGCACACGTCTCGTGTCACCACACCCATGAACTCTCCTTCTGGTCCGCATCCCTCCCGCACGGCCGAGGGCTCATCCCTACTTCGCCGATGGCGGCGGGAGTGTTCGCGGTGGGAGCCAGGTCGCGCCCGAGCCGAACCGCATACTGAGTATGCTTCCCGCCGTGCGCGCCGATCATCGGGCGGTGGCGCTCACCGCCGTGCTGGGCGGCCTCCTGCTCGGCTCCCTCGACTTCGTGTGGATCAAGTGGGTCCCGTACCCCTTCGCCGAGCTCGGCAACTCCACCGCCACCTGGGCCGTCGCGGCCTTCGCCTTCGGCTACCTGGTCCGGTCGGGCCCGGTGCGCGCGGCGCTCGGCGCCGCCGTCCTGCTCGTCGTGGCGGTGCCCAGCTACTACCTCACGGCGACACTCCTCCAGGGTGACGACCTGGCCGTGGTGTGGGCGCCGACGTCGCTGCTCTGGATGGCCTTCGGCGTTCTCGCCGGGGTGGTCTTCGGCGTCGGCGGCACCTGGGCGCGCCGGGAGGGCGCGTGGCAGGTCGTCGGGACCGCGCTGCCGGCCGCCGTCTTCTTCGAGGAGGCCGCACGGTTCGCCGGCAGGATCGGCGACCCTGGCCGGCCACCGGGCGCGGGCTGGAACGTCGCGATCGACGTCGCGCTCGGTGTCCTGGCCGTCGTGCTGGTCGGCCGGTCGAACCGGCAGCGGGCGCTCGCGTTGGCGGTCGCCCTGCCCCTCGCCGCCGTCATCTTC
Organism: Micromonospora sp. NPDC005707; assembly: GCF_040631005.1. NCBI lineage: Bacteria > Bacillati > Actinomycetota > Actinomycetes > Micromonosporales > Micromonosporaceae > Micromonospora > Micromonospora sp. NPDC005707. The sequence continues at coordinate 69,287 of NZ_JBEXYR010000004.1, read as the reverse complement.
CTCGGATTCGCGGTGGCCGCCGGCCTCTGAGCCGGTTCTCCGAGTCCGGTCCGGATCACCCCGGGAAAGGGACGACCCCCGTCGGGGGGAGACGGGGGTCGTCGTGAGGTTCGGCTCCGGGGGGGTCGAGCCGAACCCACTCAGCGGTCACGGGGGGTGCAACCGCCGAGAGCCTTTGTGATCGACGGGAAGTGAACTCTCGTCGCGAGCACAAGCATGCCGCAATGGACCCTTATACGTCGAGTGGTGTCCACTCCACGCAACGCTAATTCGTGGTACGAGTGTGTGACCGCCGTCACTCAGAGGAGTGGCGGACCCCGATCGATCCGGTCCCGGAGGGCCCGGGGACCCGACGATCGTGCCCCGTCCGGCTAGACTTTCGCGCCGTGGGCCGGAGTGCCGCTTTCTTCGATCTCGACAAGACCGTCATCGCCAAGTCGAGCGCACTGGCGTTCGGTCGGCCGTTCTACCGGGACGGGCTGATCACGCGCCGTGACGTGGTCAAGTCGGCGTACGCGCAGCTGATGTTCCGGCTGGGCGGCACCGACGAGCAGACCATGGCCCGCACCCGGGACTACCTCGCCACGCTCTGCAAGGGCTGGCCGGTGGAACAGGTCCGCCAGATCGTCGCGGAGACGCTGCACGAGCTGATCAACCCCTACGTGTACGCCGAGGCCGCCGCCCTCATCGAGGAGCACCAGGCCGCCGGGCGGGACGTGGTGCTGGTCTCCGCCTCGGGCGAGGAGATGGTCCGCCCCATCGGCAAGCTGCTCGGGGTGACCGACGTGATCGCCACCCGGATGGCGGTGGCGGACGGCCGCTACAGCGGCGAGGTCGAGTTCTACGCGGCCGGCCCGCGCAAGGTCGACGCCGTCGGCGAGCTGGCCCTGGCACGTGGCTACGACCTCGCCGACTCGTACGCCTACTCCGACTCGTACAGCGACCGGCCGTTGCTGGAGTGCGTGGGGCACCCGACCGTGGTCAACCCGGACCGGGCGTTGCGCAAGCTGGCCGTGGAGAACTCCTGGCCGGTGCTGGAGTTCCGGCACCCCATCCCGCTGGGCCGGCGGCTGCGGGAGCGCCCGGCCGTGCCGGTCGCGGCGGCGGCCCTCGGCGTGGGCGTGGGCGTCGCCATCGGCATCGCCTGGTACGGGCGGCACCGGCGCACCCGCGCCGCCACCCCGACCGCCTGACCGTCCCGGGCGAACCGCCCGTCGCGCGACCGCGGCAGCCCGGGGGACGCCGAAAAGGATCAGGACGCGGCGAGGATCTCGTCGCCGATGAGCGTGATCTGCTCCGCGCCGACTTCCACGGCCGCCATGTAGTGGCGCAGCCAGGAGCGCAGCCCGTCCGGGGTGCCGGTGGCGAAGGCGCCGGCCGCGCCGACGTACTCGGGCTCCCGCTCCCGGTGGCCGACGTCGACGGCGACCAGCCCGCGCGGGTCGAACCCGGTGGAGATCAGCACGAGCCGGGCGGCGGCCCGCGCCACCACCCCGGACGGCCCGGCGAACGGACGCAGGTTGAGCAGCTCGCCGTGCACCACGGCGGCCAGCACGAGCGGCGGCACCTTCGTGCCTCCGGCCACCAGCCCGGCCAGCCCGTCGAGGCGGGCCGCCACCACGGGGTCGGCCACCGGGCGGCCCAGCTCCGCCTCGGCCACGACGTCGCGGGCCGCGAGCACGTGCAGCCGGGCGAGGGCCTGGCGGGGCGCCTTCGGCCAGAGGTCGCTGAGGCCGGGCAGCACCCCGGCCACCCGCAGCGCGCCCTGGAGCAGCGGATCGGTGACCGTGCCCGCGCGTACCTCCTCGCGCTCGTGCGCCCGGCCCTCCAGGGCGGCGCTGGCCACGGCCGAGCGGAGGCTGACCTCGGCGGCGACCTGGCCGCCCTGGCGGCGCAGCGCGCGGTGCCGGTGGGCCTGGTCGACCCGGTCGCGGGCGCGTTCGACGGCGGGCGCGATGTCGGCGAGCGCGAGCAGCGGGGCGAGCGGGTCGGTGGTCACCCCGCCACGCTAGCGATCCCCGTACGTCGCCGGAGCGCCAGCCGCCAGGAAGGCGACCAGCACCACGCCCGCCGGCCGCCGGCCCGGCGGTGAGAAGGGAGCCCTTCGCTACCGGAGGCGTTGACAGGGGGATCCTCCTTACTGCTCGGCGCGTGCCGAGGGCCACTGGGCGCGTGACGGCTGACCGGACGGTCGCGGCGGAGGTGCGCCCCGACTAACCTCTCCCGGGTAGGAGACGCAGGTCACGCGATGAAGGAGTCACCGCATGAGCGAGGCATTGGCCAACTTGCTGAACGAGACGCGCCAGTTCCCGCCGCCGGCCGAACTCGCCGCGAACGCCAACGTGACCGCGGACGCGTACGCCGAGGCGGCCGGGGACCGGCTCGCCTTCTGGGAGCGCCAGGCCGGGCGGCTGCACTGGGCCCGGCAGTGGGACCAGGTGCTCGACTGGTCCAACGCGCCGTTCGCGAAGTGGTTCGTGGGCGGCCAGCTCAACGTGGCGTACAACTGCCTGGACCGGCACGTGGAGGCCGGCCGCGGCGACAAGGTGGCGATCCACTGGGAGGGCGAGCCGGGTGACACCCGCACCGTCACCTACGCGGACCTGCACAGGCTCACCTGCCAGGCGGCGAACGCGCTGACCGAGCTGGGCGTCACGGCCGGCGACCGGGTGGCCATCTACCTGCCGATGATCCCCGAGGCCGCCGTGGCGATGCTCGCCTGCGCGCGGATCGGCGCCACGCACAGCGTGGTCTTCGGTGGCTTCTCGGCCGACGCGCTGACCAACCGGATCCAGGACGCCAGCGCCAAGGTGGTCATCACCGCGGACGGCGGTTTCCGCCGGGGCAAGCCGTCCGCGCTCAAGCCGACCGTCGACGAGGCGGTGGCGAACTGCCCGTCGGTGGAGCACGTGCTGGTGGTCCGCCGCACCGGCGAGGAGGTCGCCTGGTCGGCGAAGGACCACTGGTGGCACGAGACGGTGGACACGGCCTCGCCGGAGCACACCGCGCAGCCGTTCGACGCCGAGCACCCGCTGTACATCCTCTACACGAGCGGCACCACCGCCCGGCCGAAGGGCATCCTGCACACCACCGGCGGCTACCTCACCCAGGTCTCGTACACCACGCACGCGGTCTTCGACCTCAAGCCGGAGACCGACGTCTACTGGTGCACCGCCGACATCGGCTGGGTCACCGGGCACTCCTACATCGTCTACGGCCCGCTCTCCAACGGCGCCACCCAGGTCATGTACGAGGGCACTCCGGACACCCCGCACAAGGGCCGGTTCTGGGAGATCGTCGACAAGTACAAGGTGACCCTGCTGTACACGGCGCCCACCCTGATCCGCACGATGATGAAGTGGGGCGAGGACATCCCCGCCGGTTACGACCTGTCCTCGCTGCGCCTGCTGGGCAGCGTCGGCGAGCCGATCAACCCGGAGGCGTGGATCTGGTACCGGCAGCACATCGGCCGGGGCGAGCTGCCCGTCGTGGACACCTGGTGGCAGACCGAGACCGGCGCGATCATGATCTCGCCGCTGCCGGGCGTCACCGAGGCCAAGCCCGGCTCGGCCATGACCGCGCTGCCCGGCATCGTGGCCGACGTGGTGGACGACCAGGGCCAGTCGGTGCCCAACGGCGGTGGCGGCTACCTGGTGCTCCGGGAGCCGTGGCCGTCGATGCTGCGCACCATCTGGGGCGACGACAACCGCTTCATCGAGACCTACTGGTCGCGCTTCGGCGCCGGCGCCAACCAGGGCGACGACTGGGTCTACTTCGCCGGTGACGGTGCGAAGAAGGACGACGACGGGCACATCTGGCTGCTCGGCCGCGTCGACGACGTCATGCTGGTGTCCGGCCACAACATCTCCACCACCGAGGTGGAGTCGGCGCTGGTCAGCCACCCGTCGGTGGCCGAGGCGGCGGTGGTCGGCGCGACCGACCCGACCACCGGCCAGGCGATCGTGGCGTTCGCCATCCCGCGCGGCAGCACCGAGATCTCCGGCGAGGCCGGCGAGAAGCTCATCGCCGACCTGCGCAACCACGTGGCGAAGACGCTCGGCCCGATCGCCAAGCCGCGGCAGATCATGCTCGTGCCCGAGCTGCCGAAGACCCGCTCCGGCAAGATCATGCGGCGGCTGCTGCGCGACGTGGCGGAGAACCGGTCGCTCGGTGACGTCACCACGCTCCAGGACTCCTCGGTGATGGACCTGATCTCCTCCGGCATGGGTGGCGGCAAGTCCGACGAGGACTGACGGCAGGCGTACCCCGAGATGGGTGACGGTCCGGACGGGCCGTCACCCATCGTCGTTTTCCCGCCACGCGTCGGAAGTTCGGTGGAGGCGCTGCGGGCTGAACGGGCAGAGGGGCAGTTCACCCCTGTCGGTGAGGGACCCTTCTCATTTAGGTTCAGCCGCATCGGACGGGTTAGACGGACGTCACTACGACGGCCGGCCGGCCGACTCTCTCCCCCCATGCCCTACGAACGGAGTGGCATGCACACATCTCCACGGACCGGGTCACGCCGACGCCTACTCGTCGCGCTGCCCGCCATCGCCCTCGCCGCCACGTCGCTGACCGTGACGGGCAGCGCGGCCGCCCAGACGTCCGGCCCCGCGCCGGTCACGATCGGGGCGGACGAGTACTACATCAACTACGCCGAACCCGAGGTGCAGCCGGACACCGGCGGCAAGGAGGTCAAGGGTCGGGACGGCGTCTTCACCTCGGCGGCGGACGAGGCCCAGGCCTACGACCGCAAGTACGCCGGGGGCAACCCCATTGCCGCGCGGGAACTCGCCAAGGTGGAGGCCAAGGCGATCCGGACGGGCCAGAGCCCCCGCCGGATCAAGAAGGCCAAGAGCACCCAGACGGCGAAGCTGCTGACCCTGCTGGTCGAGTTCAACGACAAGGCGAACGACGACTTCACCAACGTGATGGTCCCGAAGACCGTCTTCGAGGACCGGACGTGCGTGCCGGGCACGGTCCAGAACGGACCGCGGCACAACACGATCCCCAACCCGGCGACGCTGCCGCACAAGGACAACAACTCGATGTGGGTGCCGGACTTCTCGCCGGCCCACTACGACAAGATGCTCTACACCAAGAAGGGCATCACCGAGCGGGTCCGCAAGGACCTCAAGGGGCCGGACGGCAAGCCGGGCATCAGCCTCGCCGGGCGGACCATGCACAACATGTACCTGGAGATGTCCAAGGGCGCGTACACCGTTGACGGGCAGGCCAGCCCGTGGATCACGGTGCCGCACTCGGAGGGCTGGTACGCGGCCTCCCGCTGCTTCCAGGACGAGAACGGCAACTGGGTCGCCGGTCGCGAGCAGTCGATGAACGGCCACCCGGACAACCCGCAGGGCGCGGGCCGCCTCGCCACCGACGCCATCGACGCGCTGGCGGCCGCGGACCCGAGCTTCCCGTGGGCCGACTACGACATCGAGGACCAGAGCGACCGCGACGGCGACGGCAACGTCCACGAGCCGGACGGCGTGATCGACCACCTGGTGCTGGTGCACGCCAACCAGGGCAAGTCCCGCGGCGGCGGCGACATCGGCGTCTACTCGGTCTGGGCGCACTCCTCGACCGTGGCCGGCGGCTACACGATCCCCGGCACCAACCTCAAGGTGTCGAACTACATCGTGCAGCCGGAGGACGCCGGCGTCGGCGTGTTCGCCCACGAGTTCGGCCACGACCTCGGCCTGCCGGACCTGTACGACACCTCCGGCAACGCCGACTCGGACGTCGACTTCTGGGACCTGATGGCCTCGGGCTCGCACAGCGGCGAGATCTTCCAGGCGCTGCCGACCCACATGGGCCTCTGGGACAAGTGGGTGCTGGGCTGGGCCGACCCGCTGGAGGTCAACGCGGGTGACCGCTCGCGGCTGGTCAAGCTCGGCCAGACGTCGCGGACGCCGGTGGGCACCGAGGACGGCATCAAGATCAACCTGCCGGACAAGGTGATCACGCTCGCGCAGCCGCACAGCGGCGCCAACATGTGGTACTCGGGCGCCGACCAGGCCTGGGCGGACGTCAAGCTGAGCCGGACGGTGACCGTCCCGAACGCCGCGGACGCGAAGTTCTGGATGTGGAACAACTACGTCATCGAGGCCGACTGGGACTACGGCTTCGTCGAGGTGTCCACCGACGGCGGCAACACCTGGACCGAGCGGAAGGTCTACGACGACACCGGCAAGCTCGTCACCACCGACGACGGCTACGCCGACCCGAACGGGCGGATGGTCGACTTCGGCAACAAGAAGTACGGCCTGACCGGCACCACCGGCGGTTGGCGGCACGACTACGTCGACCTGTCGTCGTACGCCGGTCAGACCGTCCAGGTCCGGCTGCGGTACGCGACCGACGAGGCGTTCCAGGAGCGCGGCTGGTTCGCCGACGACTTCTCGGTCACCGGCGGCGGCGCCACCACCTGGAGCGACGACGTCGAGGGCGGCGCCAACGGCTGGACCCAGACCGGTGGCACCTTCACCGACACCAGCGGCGCGGGCTGGCACACCGACTCGGGCACCCAGGTCAAGTCGCACTACTACCTGGCCGAGTGGCGCAACTTCGACGGCTTCGACAAGGGCCTGAAGTACGCGTACGACACGATCTACTCGCACGAGGCGTGGAAGGTCGACCGGATCGCGTACAACGCTCCGGGCATGCTGGTCTGGTACCGGGACACGGAGCTGGGCGACGTCAACCACGTCACCGCGCAGATGACCGCGCTGCCCAGCTACGGGGCGAAGGGCGGCCTGCTGATCGTCGACTCGCACAACGACCCGCTGCGCCGCAAGGGCGAGGCGGCCGTCAAGGACCCGTCGGTGCTGGACAACCTGCCCAGCCGCCCGCAGTCGTCCAACGCGGCCTTCACCCTGAAGCCGACGTACCCGTTCCGGGAGTGCCTGGAGGCGGCCGACGAGCCGTACAGCGAGTACTGCACGAAGTTCCCCGCCCAGGGCCCGGTGAAGGGATTCACCGACGCCAAGGGCTGGTACCCGGGCATCGAGATCCGGGACGGTGCCGCGTACGCCCGGGACAACGACGCCTCGGTGGTCGTCCCGTCGAAGGGCAACGCGAAGTACACGACCCGGGTGACCAACCCGGACGGCACGCCGGCGACGGACTACTACGGTTCGACGCTCGGCGGCGGGGCCATCGTGCTGGGCACCGGCAACCCGGGTGACGCAGGCGTCGCGTACGGCGTCTCGATCACCATCAAGTGGGCGCCCAGGGACAACGCGTACGCCATGGTGTGGGTGACCCCACCGAAACCGTGACCTGACACGCCGGGGGCGCGTCGGAACCACACGGCGGGGCCCGTCTGGAGCACACTGCTCCGGGCGGGCCCCGCCCTTCTTACACGCGGACAATTCTTCTTCCGGCTGGTGTGACATTTTCCGGGGCCACTGCGCTCCCCTTTGGGGGCCTCATAATCACCATCACTCAGAGTGATCGTGGCCGAACCGTAATGCGAATCGGTGTTGAATCGCTGCGCTCTTTTGCCCTGATTTGCCCAGGAAAAAAAGGCGAATCATCGGGTGATTGACCGGTGACAACGATGCAAACACCTGTCATTGTGAGTGACGCCTGACATGACAGTGATGGCTTTGGCTGCCCCTGCCATGTAACACATCCACAAAGGAGGAGGACCTTTGAGGAGACGAGTCACAGCGGGCCTGGCCTCGGCCGCGGCCGCGCTGCTGGCAGCCGGTGTCGTCACGACGCCGGTGTCCGCCGCCCCGGCGGCGGAGCCCACGCCTGGCGTCGAGAAGGCGAAGCACGGCAAGGACAACCTCGCGGATCCGAAGGCGGATCAGCAGCGGGAGCTCAAGAAGCAGGCGATCTCCGACCTGCTCAGGGGCAAGGCCAAGCTTCAGACGCGCAACGGCTCGAAGGTCATCCAGGTCAAGGACGACCTGTTCGTCGAGTACCAGCAGGCGCCGAAGGAAGACCCCATCTTCACGATGCTGGTCAACTTCGGCGACAAGACCGACCCGCGCGCCGGCGGCGCCGCGGGCCCGGTGGTCAACCAGATCCCGGAGCCGGACCGCAACTGGGACGGCAGCTCCACCGACGACAACAGCACCCTGTGGCGCTCCGACTTCCACCGCGAGCACTACATGGACATGTTCTACGGTGAGGGCGAGTCGTTCCGGGACTTCTACCTGAAGCAGTCCGGTGGTCGTTACACGGTCAAGGGTGACGTCAGCGACTGGATCACGGTGCCTTACAACGAGGCCCGTTACGGTCACAACGACGACCCGGACAACCCGAACGACAACATCTCCGAGGCCGAGGGGTACTGGAACTTCGTCCGGGACAGCGCCACGTCCTGGTACCAGGCCCAGGCCGCGGCCGGGAAGTCGTCCCAGGAGATCAAGGACTACCTCAAGCAGTTCGACGTCTGGGACCGGTACGACTTCGACGGCGACGGCAACTTCAACGAGCCCGACGGCTACATCGACCACTTCCAGGCGGTGCACGCCGGTGAGGGCGAGGAGGCCGGCGGCGGCGCCGAGGGCGAGGACGCCATCTGGTCGCACCGCTGGGCGGCGTTCACCAACCTCGAGGGCAAGGCCGGCCCGGCCGGCAACCTCGCGGGCGGTGTGCAGATCGGCGACACCGGGTTGTGGATCCGTGACTACACCACGGAGCCGGAGAACGGTGGCCTCGGGGTCTTCGCCCACGAGTACGGTCACGACCTCGGTCTGCCGGACCTGTACGACACCGCGGGCGGCGACAACGGCGTCGGCTTCTGGAGCCTGATGTCCTCGGGTTCGTGGCTGAGCCACGGCACCGACGACATCGGTTCGACCCCGGGCTACATGGACCCGTGGTCGAAGCTGTTCCTCGGCTGGCTGAACCACTCGACCGTCGACTACGGCTCGGGCACCACCCAGGTGACCCTCGGCCCGGCGGGCGACAGTGACGGGCCGAAGGCCCAGGCGGTCGTGGTGAACCTGCCCGCGCAGACCCAGACCACGAACTACAACACGCCGTTCGGCGGGTCGTACGAGTGGTGGGGCGGCAGCGCGGACGACCTGAACGCCTCGCTGACCCGCACCCTGGACCTGACCGGCGCGACCTCCGCGTCGATCACCTCCAAGCTGCAGTACGACATCGAAGAGGACTACGACTACCTCTACGCCGAGGTGTCGACCGACGGCGGCGCCACCTGGGCCGACGTCAAGAACAACCTGGTCGATGCGGGTGACAGCGGCATCGACGGCTCCAGCAACGGCGCCTGGGTCGACTCGACCTACGACCTGTCGGCGTACGCCGGCAAGTCGGTGCTGTTCCGCTACCGGTACGCCACCGACGGCGGCGTGCACTTCGCCGGTCCGTTCCTGGACAACATCTCGCTGACCAAGAACGGCGCGGTGGCCTGGACCGACGACGCGGAGACCCTCGCCGCGGAGTGGACCGCCAAGGGCTGGACCCGGATGGGCGGTTCGGTGACCGACACCTACCCCCGCTTCTACATCGCCGAGAACCGGACCTACTTCGGTTACGACGACACGCTGCGGACCGGTGGGTACAACTACGGGTTCAACAACAGCCGGCCGAACTGGGTGGAGCGGTTCTCCGTCCAGCCGGGTCTGCTGGTCTGGTACGTGAACTACGCGTACGGCGACAACAACACGTCGGAGCACCCGGGCTACGGTTTGAACCTGCCGGTCGACGTTCGGCCGGGCAAGATCCAGGTCGGCGGCGTCGGCACCATCACCAACCGGCGCAACGGCTACGACGGCACCTTCAGCCGGTACGCCAAGCCGGCGCAGACCTTCCACCTGAACGGCGTGGCGGTCACCGTGCCGAAGCTCGACCCGACGCCGGTGTTCACCGACAGCGGGGTCAACAAGTACTGGAACAGCAACAACCCGTGGAACTCGGTGAAGGTCGCCGGCACCGGCACCAAGATCGAGATCCTGAAGCAGGGCACCACCCCGACCAGCGACATGGTCGTCAAGGTCAGCAACTGATCGGGTAGCACCACACGGAAGGGGCCGTCGGCGGCGACGCCGGCGGCCCCTTTCGCGTACCCCGAAGCCTTTCGCCCCAGCTCACGCGACCCGATTGACCGATCCTGATGTGACGGTGAGGAGCGTTCCCAACAAAAAGTTGCTACAAATTGACGCGTCTGTCTTCCCACGCGTCACGGGAATGTTTATCTTCACCAGTGGTCCCACTAATGGGATCTTCCACCGGCCCGTACCCCCGTTGGGCCGGTTCCCTCACACCGGAGGTACCACGTGCGCAAAGTCGCAGTGGGTCTGCTCGGGCTTTCGCTGACGGCGACGGGACTGGTGGCCGGCTCCGCGGCCGCCAGCGCGGCGCCGACCCCGAAGCTGCCGGCTGCCGCTCCGGCGGTCGCCGAGCCGCAGGCCCCTCACGATCTGCCGGACAAGCTCGAGGACAAGCGGCGGGCACTCCGCCAGGAGGGCCTCAGCGAGGTCCTGTCCGGCCGGGCCAAGGCCCAGAAGATCAACGGCAGCACCGTCGTCAAGGTCGGCGAGACCGCCGGCGGCGCGGCGGCGGCGGCCGGCGCCCGGACCGCCAAGGCAGGCAAGAAGGACCAGTACGTCGAGCTGGCCCGGGAGCGGACCGACAAGATCTTCGTGATCCTCGCCGAGTTCGGTGACGACCGCGACCCGGCCTACCCGGACAAGGACATCAACCCGGACATCGCCGGCCCGACCGGGTACGACGGTCCGCAGCACAACGAGATCCCGAAGCCCAACCGGGCGGTGGACAACTCCACCGTCTGGCAGGCCGACTACAGCGCCGAGCACTTCCGGCAGCTGTACTTCGGCACCAAGCCGGGCGACGAGTCGCTCAAGCAGTACTACGAGGCCCAGTCGTCCGGCCGCTACACCGTCGACGGCACGGTCACCGACTGGGTGAAGGTCAAGTACAACGCCGCCCGCTACGGCCGTTCGGACGACCCGAAGGCCGACGACGACCCCACGGGCGACCCGGCGGTCTGCGCGGACAACGTCTGCCCGAACACCTGGGACCTGATCCGCGACGCCGCGAACCAGTGGGTCGCCGACCAGAAGGCCAAGGGCCGCACCGACGCCCAGATCAAGGCCGACATGCAGTCGTTCGACCAGTGGGACCGGTTCGACTACGACGGCGACGGCAACTTCAACGAGCCGGACGGCTACATCGACCACTTCCAGATCGTCCACTCCGGCGGCGACCAGGCCGACGGTGACCCGCACCAGGGTGAGGACGCCATCTGGAGCCACCGCTGGGCGGCGTACAACACCTCCCGCGTGGGTCCGGCGAACTTCCCGATCGGCGGCACCCAGATCGGCGACACCGGCGTCTGGATCCGCGACTACACGATCCAGCCGGAGAACGGTGGCCGCAGCGTCTTCTACCACGAGTACGGCCACGACCTGGGCCTGCCGGACGACTACAACAACATCAACGGCGGCGACAACAACAACGAGCACTGGACCCTGATGGCCCAGAGCCGGCTCGGTGACAAGAACGACCAGGGCATCGGCGAGCGCGGTGGCGACCTCGGCGCCTGGAACAAGCTCCAGCTCGGCTGGCTCGACTACGAGGTGGTCAAGGCCGGGCAGAAGCGCGACCTGGACCTGGGCCCGGAGGAGTACAACTCCAAGAAGGCGCAGGCCGCGGTCGTGGTGCTGCCACAGCGGGAGTACACCTTCCAGTACGGCGCTCCGTTCGAGGGCACCAAGCAGTACTTCTCCGGTAACGACGACGACCTGAACAACACCATGACCAGGACGCTCGACTTCACCGGGAAGACCTCGGCGGCGCTGTCCATGAAGGGCCGCTTCAACATCGAGACCGGCTACGACTACCTCTTCTTCGAGGCGTCGCTGGACGGCGGCAAGACGTGGAACGCGCTGAACGGCACGGTCAACGGCAAGCCGATCCCGCCGGTGTCCAACACCGACCCGACGCCGGGCCTCACCGGCAGCAGCGCGGGCAAGTGGGTGGACATCAACATCCCGATGGACGCGGCGGCCGGCAAGGTTGCGCAGTTCCGGTTCCACTACGTCACCGACGGTGGCGTGGCCTCGGGCGGCTTCTTCGGTGACGCCATCACCGTGACCGCCGACGGCCAGACCCTGCTCAGCGACGGCGCCGAGACCGGTGCCGGCGACTGGGCGCTCGCCGGCTGGAGCATCACCGGCGAGAGCTACACCCGGCTCTTCGACAACTACTACATCGCGGGCAACCGGTCGTACGTCTCGTACGACAAGTACCTGAAGACCGGCCCGTACTACTTCGGCTACGCGAACACCCGCCCGGACTGGGTGGACCACTACGCGTACCAGGAGGGTCTGCTGATCTCGTACTGGAACCTCCGGTACGCGGACAACGACACCTTCGAGCACCCGGGTGAGGGTCGTAACCTCTACATCGACGCGCACCCGCGGCCGATCTACAACCTGACCGGCGCCCCGTGGCGGGCCCGCGTCCAGGTCTACGACGCGCCGTTCAGCCTCAAGAAGGCGGACTCGTTCACGCTGCACATCAACAGCCAGCCGCAGTACATCCGTGGCCAGGCCGCGCAGCCGCTGTTCGACGACACCAAGCAGTACTGGTACCCGGAGCTGCCGAACCACGGCGTCAAGCTCCCGGCCGCCGGTGTGAAGATCAAGGTTCTCCAGCAGAACGGCACCTCGATGAAGGTCCGCTTCTCCTGAGCCGCTGATCACCGCTACACCCCGCGATGCCCGGGCAGGTCACCTGCCCGGGCACCGCCCTTTCCGGTGCCCGGCCGGTCCGGCATCTCCCGGAGAATCCCCTGATCCTGAAGCACCTGCGGGACCGCCCGCGCGGTGCCGGCCCTAGGCTGTGCCCCATGACCGACCAGCGTGGCGGACCCGTCGACGAGGCCTGCGTGCTCCCCGAGGGGCCGTGGACCCACCGGTTCGTCGGCGCCAACGGCAGCCGCTTCCACGTCGTCGAGGCCGGCACCGGCCCCATGGTGCTCTTCCTGCACGGCTTCCCCGAATACTGGTACGCCTGGCACGAGATGCTGCCGGCCGTCGCCGACGCCGGCTTCCGCGCGGTCGCGGTCGACCTGCGCGGTTACGGCGCGAGCGACAAGCCACCCCGGGGGTACGACGGTTACACCCTCGCCGCCGACGTGGCGGGCCTGATCCGGGCCCTCGGCGAACGGTCCGCCACCCTGGTCGGCAGCGGCGCCGGCGGCCTCATCGCCTGGACGGCCGCCTCGTTCCACCCCACCCTGGTCCGGCGGCTCGTGGTGCTCGGCGCGCCGCACCCCCTCCGGCTGCGGGCCGCTATCTTCGCCGACCCGCGCGGCCAGTTCACCGCGTCCACCCCCACGCTGAAGTTCCAGCTCCCCCGCTACGAGCACGTGCTGACCCGCGACGACGCCGCCGAAGTGGAGGCGATGCTGCGCCGCTGGGGCGGGCCGCGCTGGGTGAACGGCCCCGACTTCGACGCGTACGCCCGGTGCTGCCGGGTGGCCATGCAGATCCCGCAGGCGGCGTTCTGCGCCATGGAGGGCTACCGCTGGGCGTTCCGGTCGGTGCTGCGGCTGCACGGCTACCGGTTCGTCCGGCTGATGCAGAAGCCGCTGGTCACCCCGACCCTGCAGCTGCACGGCGCGCTGGACCGGGCCTCGCTGCCCCGCACCGCCCAGGGCTCCGGCCGCTACGTCACCGCCCCCTACGAGTGGCGGCTGCTCGACGGCGTGGGCCACTTCCCGCACGTGGAGGCCCGGGACCTGGTGCTCGGCGAGATCCTGCGCTGGACGAAGTCCTGACTCAGACCCGCTGCTCGCGCAGGTCGGTCACCTCGCCGGCGGGCGCCCAGCCCTGGTAGACGCCGAAGTCGAAGGCCTCCAGCCGCATCCCCTGGGCCACCGGCCAGCGGCCGCCCGTGTACTCCACCCGCAGCCAGCCGTCGTGCTCGGCGAGCACGATGAACGGCTGCCCCTGCCAGGTGCAGGTGGTCCGCACGTACGCCAGGTCCTCGATCTCGGCCACCGGCACCACCCGGACGTGCCGGCCGGGGCGCACCTCGGTGAAGCCCTCGCCCGGTTCCGGCTGGTACAGGCGGACGTCGCCGCCGTCGGGGCTGGCCTGGTACTCCCGGCCCCGCCAGCGGGCCACGTAGCCGTCGCGGGTCACGCGTCACCCGCCCGGCGCCACAGCAGCTCGTCGCTGTCCAGCACGGCGACCACCCGCTCGCTGCGGTCCGCGCCGATCCGCCACAGCTCGGCGCCGTGCGGCAGCCGGGCGCTGTCCACCTTGAACTCGGCGACCACGTCGCTGCTCTCCCCGGGCGCGAAGCCGTTGCCGCGGAACGGCGGCCGCTCGATCACCCAGCCCTCCATGGCCCGCATCGCGGCCTCGTTCTGCCCGCCGTACGGGATGCGGTAGAGGCTCGGTCGGTAGGCCGGCCAGCGCAGCACGTAGATCTCCTCGGCGTCCCGGGAGAACGGCGAGCCGGGGTGGCCGAGGCCGAGCGCGTCGTACAGCTCCGCCGGGGTGCCGAGGTGGGCCAGCTCGCTGGCCCGGTGCACGAAGCCGGAGACCCGGTCGTAGCCGCGCTCCAGGTAGTAGGCGAGCTGGCTCGGGGCGATCGCCTTCTGCATGACCACCGGGCGGGTCGGGTCCACCGCCGGCGGGACGGGCCGGGGTTCGGTCGACGACTTCGGTGCGGCGGCGGGCGGCTCCGGCTCGGTCTCGGGGTCGTCGCCCAGCCCCACCTCGGCGGCCCAGTTGGCGAGCGCGAGAACCTGCTCGCCCGGGTACGTCGCCCCGACCGGTGTGCCCGGGTTCACGGCGAACGACCAGCTCACGTCCGGCCAGCGGCGGATGAGCTGGACGAACTTGACGCGTACCGTCTCGACCGGCCCGACGGCCCGGTCCGCCAGGCGCTCGGGCGAGGTGTGCACGACCACGTAGGTCCCGCCGTCGATCTGCTCCGTACGCCAGACGAAGCCGGCGTCCCCCGGACGGCTGCCCGCCGCCGATTCGGGGGCGACCGGCAGCAGCACCCGGGCCAGCAGCAGGGTGGTGAGGAAGCCGTCGGTGCTGCCGCTGCCGGCCGCGGCCAGCAGCTCCTCCTCCACCTCGTTCGCCGGCACGAAGTCGGCCTCGGCGGTGCTGCCGGCGACGCCCGCCGGGGACGGGATGGCGCCGGCCACCGGCTCCTCCGGCGACCCGGCAGCGGCGGTCGGCGCGAACACCGACGTGGCCGGCGCGTCCGCAGGAGCCGGCGCGAACACGGACGTGGTCGGCTCGTCGGCTGCGGACGGCGCGAACACCGACGTGGTCGGCTCGTCCGCGGCGGCCGGAGCGAACACCGACGTCGCCGGCTCGTCGGCAACGGTCGGCGCGAACACCGACGTGGCCGGCTCGTCCGCAGGAGCTGGCGCGAACACCGACGTGGTCGGCTCGTCGGCAGCGGTCGGTGCGAACGCCGACGTGGTCGGCTCGTCCGCGGTGGCGGCCGGCGCGGTCGGCTCGAACAGCGTGGTGGCCGGCTCGGCCGGCGGTGGGGCCGGGGCGAACAGCGACGTGGTCGGCTCGGGCGCCGGGGAGGCCGGGGCGAACAGCGTGGTGGTCGGCTCGGGCGCCGGCGCGGCCGGCGCGAACAGCGACGTCGTCGTCTCGTCCGCCGGCCACCCCGCCGGGACGGTCGGGGGCTCCACCGGCGGTGCGGTCCGCTCATCCGGCGGCGAGCCGGCACCCTCGTCGGGGCTCGCGGGGGTGAACAGTGCCGCGCGCGGGTCGTCCGCCGGGGCCGACGGGCCGAACATGGTCGGCTCGCCCGGCGTTCCGAAGGGCCGTTCCCCCGGATCGGTGGGCTCGGCGGCGACGGGGGCGGGTGCGGTGGGCGGGTCGACCGTCAGCGACAGGGTGGGGTCGGTGGGACCGGCCCACGGCGCGGCCGAACCGCCGTCGGCCGTGGCCGCCGCCATCGCGGACGCGGCGGCGGGGGCCGTGGGCACCCCGTACGGCTCGGGCGACGCACCGGCGGTGGGGGGCGGAACCGGCTCGGTCAGATCGCGGGACTCGATGACGGTGCCCTCGATGACGATCGGGGTGAAGCCCCGACGCGGCGCGGGCGGGCCGGGCACCGGCTCGGCGATGGACGGCGGGATCTCCTCGGCCTCGGCGGGGTGGCCCGTGCCGGGGATCGGCTGGGTGCGCTCGTCCGGGCCCGGGTCGTCACCCGCGCCCGCGTGCCGGCGGGGCAGCGCCTGGGTGGTCTCGGCGGGCGGCGCGGCGGGGCGGAACGGCCGTTCCCGCGCCGCCGGCCGATCCGCCGGTGGTTCGGCGGAGTCCACCCGGAACGCCTGCGTCGGGTCCTGCGGCACCGGCTCGTTCAACGGCCGGCGGCGCGGGAACGGCTGGCCGCCGCCGGCGAACCGGGAGGGCGGCACCGCCCGGTCCCCGCCGCGGTGCGGCGTGTCGAGCGGCGACGGCCGCCGGGGTGAGCGGCCCGAGGTGGGGTCGAAGAAGGACCGGGCGGGCGGCGGCGCGGGCTCGGCCGGCCGGCCGTTGGCCGGTCCGGATCGGCCGGCGCCGGCGAACGGATCCGACTCGTCGGGGCGCCGGCGCAGGTCGGTGAGCCAGCCGGCGAGGTTGTCCAGGCCCGGATCGGCGCCGGCGGCGTCGGCGGGTCGCGCGTCGTCGGGGGCACGGCGACCGAGCGGGCGAGTCAGCCGGCCGTTCGCCGGGTCGGGGCGGAGGGCCGGCGGCGGGACCGGCGGGTCCGGGCGGAGGGCCGGCGGTGGGGTGGCCGGGTCGGGCACGGCGGCCCGGGTGCTCGGGGCGGGGACGGTCGGGATCGGGACGGTCGACGGCTCGGCGCCGGCCGGGCCGCGTCCAGCCCGGACCGGGTCGGGCGGGACTCGCCCTCCGGGCACCGGCGACGGCGGGACGTCCCGGCCGGGGGCGGCCGGGCCACCCCGGGCGGCCCGGGCGGCGCTCTCCACCCGCTCCAGGCGGGTCCGGGCGCCCATGGTCCGGCCCGGCAGCCGGATGTCACCCCGGGCGAGTTGCGCGACGAACCAGGCCGGCAGGTAGCCCTCGATCGGCAGACCGGGGTTGACCGCGAGCCACCACTCGGGGTTGGGCCAGTCGCCGGCCAGGCCGGCGTACGGGACGCGGCGGGTGGCGCCGGCGTTCTCGCCCAGGCAGGCGCGCAGCGCGGTGGCGGACGTGAAGGCCAGCACGTGCGTGCGGCCACCGGTGGTCCAGGTGCCCCAGCCCCCCGGGCCCGGCCCGGCGAGCGTCTCCGCGGCGACCGGCAGGAGCAGATCGAGCCGGGTCAGGATGCGGAAGTAGAGCTGCTGGTCCTGCGCGCGCAGCGCATCGCGCATCGCCACCTCGGCCTCGGTGGCCGGTTCCCATCCGGTCACGGCCACCTCTCCTTCCGCGAACAGGCCACAGGCATCGCCTACAACCTACAAGGTGGTAACAAGATCACAAATGCCTGGTTGTCGACGGTCGGCCGGGTCCTCGGCGAGGCGCTAACATCCCGTTCCGGAGTCGACACGATACGGAGGCCGTCGATGTCCCGGCCCACCGCGCGCCCGGCCCTGGCCGTCCTGGCGGCCCTCGTCGTCGCCGGGTTGCCGGTCGCCCCGGCCTCGGCCCGCGCGCCCTCGGCCTGCGCCGCACCGCCCGCGCCGGCCCGCCCCGTGGCGGAGCAGCCATGGCCCCAGCAACGGTACGCGCCGGACCGGCTCGCCCCGCTCGCCACCGGCGCCGGGGTGGTGGTCGCGGTGGTCGACTCGGGGGTGGACCGCTCGCACCCGCAGCTCACCGGCCGGGTCCTCGACGGCGCCGACTTCCTCGATCCGGGCGGTGACGGCACCCGCGACTGCGCCGGGCACGGCACCGGCGTGGCGAGCCTCGTCGCCGCCGCGCCCCGGCCGGGCGTGGCCTTCCGCGGGCTCGCCCCGGGCGCCCGCATCCTGCCCGTACGCGTCAGCGAACAGCAGGTGGTCGACGGGCGGGAGTCGGGGCGTACGGTCGGCGCGGCCGACTTCGCCCGGGCCATCCGCTGGGCGGTGGACCACGACGCCGACGTGGTCAACCTCTCCGTCGTGCTGTACGCGGACAACCCCGCCGTCCGCGCCGCCGTCGCCTACGCGGTGCGGCGGGACGTCGTGGTGGTGGCCGCCGCCGGCAACCTGCACGACAGCGGGGACCCCCGGCCGTACCCGGCCGCGTACGACGGCGTGCTCGGGGTGGGTGCGGTCGGGGCGGACGGCACCCGCGCCGCCTTCTCCCAGACCGGCCCGTACGTCGACCTGGTCGCCCCGGGCAGCGACGTGCTGATGGCGGCGCCCGGGCAGGGCCACCGCCGGGCGGAGGGGACGAGCTACGCGGCGCCCTTCGTGGCCGGCACCGCGGCGCTGCTGCGGCAGTATCACCCCGAGCTGGGCGCGGCGGAGATCGCCCGGCGGATCGTGGCGGGCGCCGATCCGGCCCCGGGACGGGGCGACGGCTACGGCTCCGGGGTGCTGAACCCGTACCGGGCGGTCACCGAGTCGCCGGTCGTCGCCGCCGCTCGCCCTCGGGGCGGGGCCGCCCTGCCGGCCGGCGGCCGGGACGAGGCGGAGCTGGCCCGGCAGGCCCGCCGCACGTCGGCCCGGCACCGGGCGCTGCTGGTGGGTGCCGCGACCGGCGCCGCGGCCGTGGCCGTGGTGCTGCTCGCCGTGGTGCTGCCCCGCGGGGCGCGCCGCCGCTGGCACCCGGCCGGGCCGGCTTGACCCGCACCACCGCCCGGCCAGAGGGCAGCGACGGGGCGGCACGGGCGGAGGAGCCCGTGCCGCCCTCGCGCGGCGGTCACTGGAACAGGTTGACGTTGCGCTTCTCGGTGTCGAGGTAGTCGGTCGCGGAGTCCTCCACGGCCAGCTTGATGTCGCGCAGCATGGCCTGGAGGTCCTGTGAGGCGGCCCGCCAGCGGGCCTGCCGCTGCTCGTACGCCTCGCGCGCCTCGCCGGACCAGCTCGACACCAGCGGGGCGGCGTCGCGTTCGAGCTGCCCGAGCTGGCTCTCGAGCGTGGTCAGCGCCCTCTGGATGTCGGCGCCGGCCTGTTGCAGAGCGGCGAAGTTGACGACCAGCACACCATGGTCCATCGATCGGTCCTTCCCGTGCATCAGAGGGGCAGCTGGATGCCGCGGTTGGTGCCGGCCACCCGGCCGGCGGCCTCGGTGTCGGACACGTCGTAGTGCCGGCCGGCGGTGCGGATGGCCGTCGCGGTCTCCCGCAGCGCCCGCTGCAGGGCCGTCTGGTCCTGCGCCCACTGCTGCTTGACCTGCTCGAAGGAGCGCCCGCCGGCGCCCCGCCAGGCCTGCTGCAGCACCTCCAGTTCGGCCATGAGGCCGCTGAGCATGGTTTGCAACGACTGGTCGACCTGCTCGAACTTCGCGGCGGTCTGCTGCATCACCGCGGCTTGTGCCTGAGTCTGGGACACCCCGGACGTCACCTCGTCTCCTCGGTCGTGGCTGGCCGCCGGAGCGACCACCGTGGACTCGCCGGAGCGCGCCACCGGAGAAGGGGGGGGAAGGGGACGGCGGGCGCGCTCGACGGAACTCGTCGCTGACGGTAGCCGTCCGACTCCGGTTCTGCTACCCCTCGGGCTCCCCTGTGGACAGCGAAGCTCTACGATGAGCCACGGCGGCGTCACCCGGCGAACGCGCGGAGGAGGTGCGGTGACCGCGACCACCACCGCACGACCGGCGTCCGCCGACTCTCCACACCGGATCCGGCGGCCGGCGCCGTCGGTCCGGGCCGGGCAGGTGGTGACGGCGCAGGTGGCGGTGGCCGCGCTGGTCGCGGCCGTGGGCCGGGGCGTCCTGGTGACCGCGGCCGCCCTGCTGCTGGCGGCGATGCTGCTGCCCGCCGCCTGGGTCCGGCTCCGGGGGCGCTGGCTCTTCGAGTGGCTCGCCGTCGGCGTGGCCTACCTGACCCGGCGGCGCGCCCTCCCGGCCGCCTGCGGGCCGGCGGCGCTGCTGGAGCTGGCCCGCCCCGGCACGGCGGTGCACGCGGCCGAGCTGGCCGGCGGTCCGGCGGCGGTGCTGGAGGACGCCGCCGGGATGACCGCGCTGCTGGAGATCGGCGACCCGGACGACCTGCTCGGCGACGGCCCGCGGGAGCTGCCGCCGCCGCTCGGCCTGCTGCCCCCGGTGGGACCGGAGAGCCCCCCGGTGCAGATCCAGCTGCTGTTCTCCGCGTCGCCCGCGCCGGCCCCCGCCGCCGGGGCGGGCACGGCCGGCACCTCGTACCGGCAGCTCACCGACGGGCGGCTGGCGGCCCGGGCCCGGGTGGTGCTGGCCGTCCGGGTGCTCCGGGCCGACGGTTGGTCCGACGACGAGCTGCGCCGGGCGCTGTCCGGCACGGTCCGGCGGATCGTGCGCCGGCTCGGGCCGCTCACCGGTCGCCCCCTCGGCGGCCCCGCAGCGCTGCGCGTGGTGGCCGAACTGGCCCACCACGACGCCGGGGCTCCGGTCCGGGAGAGCTGGGCCGCCGTGACCGTGGGCGGGCTCCCGCAGACCACCTGGCGGCTGCGCCGCTGGCCGGATCCGCGCACCGACGCCGCACGGCGGCTGGTGCCGCGGCTGCTGGCGCTGCCGGCGACCGCCACCACCGTCTCGCTCTGCGTCGGTCCGCGGATCGGTGCCGACCCGGCGTCCACGCCGGGCGAGCTGACCGTACGCCTGGCCGCCCACACCACCGCGGAGCTGTCGGTGGCCGAGCGGGCGCTCCGGCGGCTCGCCGGGGATGTCGGTGCCGAGCTGCGCCGGCTGGACGGCGAGCACCTGAGCGGGCTGGCCGCCACCCTGCCGCTGGCGGCGGCCCGGCCGGACGCGCCCCCGCTCGGGCCCGAGCTGGCCGCCCTGGAGTTCGCCCTCGGCGAGTCCGGGTTGATGGTGGGCGCCAACCGGCACGGCGGCGCGGTGACCGTACGCCTGTTCCGTCCCACGACGACCCGCCTGCTGCTGGTGGGTGGGGTGGGCGCCGCCCAGCTGCTGACCCTGCGGGCGCTGGCGCTCGGCGCGCGGGTGGCGGTGCAGACGGCGCGGCCCCGGCTCTGGGAGCCGTTCGTCCGCGGGGTCGGCGGGCCGGGCGGCGCGGTGCCGCTGGTCCCGCCGGGGCGGCCGGTCGGCGGCCCGCCCGGCTCCCCGCTGCGTCCCCTGCTGTTGGTGGTCGACGCCGGCCCGGTGCCACCGGAGGCCGGCCCCGCGGCGGCGTGGCAGTCCGTTCTCGTGGTCCGCGACGAGCTGACCCCGGCCGACACGGCCGCGTTGGCCCGCGCCGACCTGGCGATCCTGCAACCGCTCGACCCCGGTGAGGCGGCGCTGGCCGGCGCGGCGCTCGGCCTGGGCGGCTCGGCGGAGTGGCTGACCCGGATCCGGGACGACATGGTGGCAGTGGTGAACCGGCGGGCGCTGCGGTGGGCGTTGCTCTCGCCGACGCCGATCGAGTCGCAACTGGTCGGTCGCCCGGCCCGCCGCTGAGCCGGCACGGGTTCCGCGAGTCGACGCGGCGTGGCACGATCCCGGCCATGGATTTTCTGAAGGGTCTCCTGATCCGGCTGGGCACGACGGCCGTGGCGTTCTGGTTGGCCACGCTGCTCATCCCGGGCATCACGCTGGACTCGGATTCGGCCACCGAGACGGTGACCACGCTGGTGCTCGTCGCGGTGATCTTCGGGGTCGTCAACGCGGTGCTGCAGCCGATCATCAAGACCGTCGGCTGCGGGTTCTACCTGCTGACCCTCGGCCTGATCGCGCTGGTGGTCAACGGCCTGCTGTTCCTGCTCACCAGCTGGATCGCCGGTGAGGCCGGGCTGCCGTTCCACGTGGACGGCTTCTGGCCCGCCGCGGTGCTGGGCGCGCTCTTCGTCGGCATCGTCACCTGGATCCTCGGCGCCGTCCTCGACCGCGACTGAGCCCGCATCACCCGCCGATTCCCGCCCGCCGGCCCAGGCCAGTGGGCGGGAATTGGCTGGCGAGGCCCGGTGCGGCCGCAACTAGGGTCGGAGGGGTGTTCACCCTGACCCGCCCCGACGGCTACCTGCTCACCACCGATCCGGACCGGCTCGACCTGGACCGGGTGCACCACTGGCTCGCCACCGACGCGTACTGGGCGCTGGGGCGGGACCGGGACACGGTCAGGCGGGCCTTCGCCGGCTCGATCGGCTTCGGCGTCTACCGGCCCGGGGACGGGCGGCAGGTGGCGGTGGCCCGCGTGGTCACCGACCAGGCGACGTTCGCCTGGCTCTGCGACGTCTACGTCGACCGGGCCGAGCGCGGCCGGGGGCTGGGCACCTGGCTGGCCGGAGCGGCCCGCGACCACCTGGCCGAGTGGGGCGTACGCCGGATCGTGCTGGCGACCGCCGACGCGCACGGGGTCTACGCGAAGGTCGGCTTCAGCCCGGTCGAGCCGGACCGCTGGATGCAGTACGACCAGCGGGTGACCCAGCTCACCGGAAAGGAGCAAAGTGCCGGTTCACCACTTACGGTAGAGGCGTGAACCAGACCCGTCTCGGCTACCTCTACGGCTTCGGCGCGTACCTGATCTGGGGTTTCTTCCCGATCTACCTGAAGCTGCTCCGCCCGGCCGGCCCGGTGGAGATCCTCGCGCACCGGATCGTCTGGTCGGTGGTCTTCGTGGCGCTGCTGCTGGCCGCCATGCGCAACATCGCCTTCCTGCGCGCGCTGGCCCGGCGGCCCCGGACGCTGGCCGCCATCGCGGCCGCCGCCGCGCTCATCGCGGTCAACTGGGGCACCTACATCTACGGGGTGAACTCCGACCGGGTGGTGGAAACCGCCCTCGGCTACTTCATCAACCCGCTGGTCATCGTGCTGATCGGGGTCTTCCTGCTGCGCGAGCGGCTGCGCCCGGCGCAGTGGGTGGCGCTCGGCATCGGCGGGGCGGCCGTCGCGGTGCTGACCGTCGACTACGGCCGGCTGCCCTGGCTGGCCCTCGTGCTGGCCTTCAGCTTCGCCGGGTACGGGCTGGTCAAGAAGCGCCTCGGCCTCCCCGCCGCGGAAGGGCTCTTCGTCGAGTCGGCGGTGCTGGCGCTTCCGGCGCTGGCCTACCTGGGTTGGCTGACCCGGAGCGGCGCGGCCACCTTCGGACACGTCTCGGCGGGACACACCGCGCTGCTGGTGCTGGCCGGTGCGGCCACCGCCATCCCCCTGCTGCTCTTCGCGGGCGCGGCGAACCGGCTGCCACTCTCCACCCTCGGCATGCTCCAGTACGTCGGCCCGATCCTCCAGCTCGGCTGCGGCGTGCTGGTCTTCCACGAGCCGATGCCGCCGGCCCGGCTGGCCGGGTTCGGCCTGGTCTGGGTCGCCCTCGTGGTGTTCACCGCGGACGCCCTCCGCCACGCCCGCCGGACCCGCGCGCGGGCACGGGCCGCCACCCTGGTGCCCGCCGAGGCCCGCTGACCGCGCCTCAGCGGGCGTCGAAGGCGAGGACCGGGGTGCCGTCGGCGCGGACCAGTTCGAGCCGCACCAGCTCCCCGTGGGTGAAGTGGGTGGCCCCGACCACGCGGACGTTGTCGCCGGGGGCGGCCAGCCACGTGCCGACCTGCTCCGTCGCACCGTCCGGGCCGTGCGCCACCAGCCGGAAGGTGTACGCCTCCCGGTGACCGGCGCGCTGGTCGTACCCGCAGCGCATGGTGACCTCGGTGCCCCACCTCTTGTCGGTCAGGCCGACCTCGGCGTGCAGCGGCACCGCGCCGGCGACCGGCTGCATGGCCGTCATGGTCACCGGCGCCGCGGTGGTCGTGGGCAACGCCGTGGGCGGCGGTACGGCCGGCTGACGGACCAGGGACACCCCGACGCCGGCCAGCACCGCGAGCACGGCCGCGGCGAGCGCGGTCAGCGCGTACCGGCGCCGGGACCGGGACCGCTCGCGGCGCCGGCGGTCCCGAGCGGCGTCGAGCAGCGCGGGCACCCGGGAGGTCTCGGTGGCGGACGGCAGGAACTGCTCCAGCCCCGCCGGGTCGAGCCGGCCCAGGAGGCCGGGCAGCACCGCGATCTCGGCCACCGCCTCACGGCAGGGCGCGCAACCGCCCAGGTGCCGCTCGTAGGCGGCCCGGTCGGCGGGGGCGAGGGCGCCCAGGACGTACGCGCCGTCGTCGTGCTCGAACTCGCAGCGGGTCATCCGGTCACCCCCATCTCGGCCAGCACCAACCGTAGTGAGCGCAGCGCGTAGTGGGTCCGCGACTTCACCGTGCCCGGCGGCACCCCGAGCCGGGCGGCCGCCTCCGCCACCGACCGGCCCTGGTAGAAGCACTCGACGAGCACCTCTCGATGGGTCGTGCTGAGCCGGTTCAGCGCCTCGGCCACGGTCCACGCCTCCACCGCGCGCTCCGTCTCGTCGACCGTCTCGGCAGGTTCGGGCAGCTCGTCGGTGTAGACCTCGCCGACCCGGGTGGACCGCCGCCGCCAGGCGTCGATGGCCAGGTTCCGGGCGGTGGTGAAGAGCCAGGCGCGGACGGAGCCGCGCCGCGGGTCCAGCGACTCGGGGTGCCGCCAGGCCCGGAGCAGCGTCTCCTGCACCAGGTCCTCGGCGCGCGACCGATCGCCGTTGACCAGCCGGAGGGCGTGCGCGAAGAGCGCGTCGGCATGCTCGTCGTGCAGCGCGCGCAGCAGTTGGGCGTCGTGGTCGCTGATGGCGGTACCTCGCTTCCGGCGGCGGGGAGACCGGCGATGCGTTCGCCACTTGATACGTGCCGTGACGCCGAACGGTTCAGCCGCAGGTCACGGCGCGCCGGGTCAGGCGTCCGCGGCGATGCCGTCGGCGACCGCGCGGGCGACGGTGAGCAGCTTGGCCCGGACCACCCGGGCGGAGGTCATCATCTCGCTGGCCGGCAGCGCGCAGGCCAGCACGACGCGGCGCTCGATGTCCTTGTCGGGGGTGACCAGCACCGCCGCGCACGCCACCCCCTGCCGGAACTGCCCCAGCTCCAACTGCATGCCGCGCCGGTCGCCGGCCGCCAGGTCGGCCTCGAACGCCTCCGTGGTGGTGAGGGTGGCGCCGGTGAACGGGCGCATGCCGTATTCGCGCAGGTAGCGGAACCGCTGCTCGGCGGTGAGGGTGGCCAGGAGGCTCTTGCCGAGCGCCGTGGCGTGGGCCCCTTCGTCGAAGCCCGGCACCAGGTCCTCCAGGTACGGCGAGCGCGGCCCCTCGGACACCGCAGTGACCGCCACCTGGCCGCCGACGAACCGGCCCAGGTAGTGGCTCCAGCCGGTGTCCGCGGCGGCCCGCCGCAGCGCCTCCCCGACCGGCGGCGGCCCGCGGAACGCGGTGACCAGCTCGCGGTAGCGGTCGGCGACCTCCAGCCCGACGATGTACGTGCCGTCCTCCCGGCGGATCACGTAACCCTCGTACGCCAGCGTGCGCACCAGGTGGTAGGTGGTGGCGACGGTCAGCTCGCAGCGGCGGGCGATCTGCTTGACGGTGAGCCCTTTCGGCGCACGGCCGACCGACTCGAGCACTCGTAGCGCGCGGGAGACACTTCGGATCAGGTCCGAAGGTTCCGCCAAGGGGTCACGCACAACCACCTCCGCCGCCGGGGACTTACACCATATGAAAAACAGGCCGAGTGCGAAATGCCTGTTCGGATCGAGGATGCCAGATCACCGGGCACAGACAGTGCACCGACAGACACGATCAGCTGCCGAAACGTGACCGGCGTAGGTTTGCCGGACCATGACCGAAACAGCGCTGCACCCCGCTCCGCCCGCGCCCCGGCGTACCGTCCGGGTCAACGCGGGAGCGATCGCCACCACGATCGCGTGCGTCCTGCCCGTCTTCCTGGTCGGTGGGCTCGCCGTGCAGATGGGCGACGACCTCGACCTCACCCCCGCCCGGCTCGGCCTGGCCGTCTCGGTCTACTTCGGCGTCAGCGCGCTCGCCTCGGTGCCCTCCGGAGCGCTGGTCGAGCGGTACGGGCCGGACGTGGTGGCCCGCGCCGGCATCCTGCTCTCCGCCGGCTCGCTGCTGGCCGTGGCGGGGCTGGCCCGGTCGTACCCGGTGCTGGTCGCGCTGCTCGCGCTCAGCGCCGCCGCCAACGCCCTCGGCCAGCTGGCCAGCAACGCCGCGCTGGCCCGCCACGTGCCCGCCCACCGGCAGGGGCTCTCCTTCGGGGTGAAGCAGGCCGCCATCCCGGTCTCCACCCTGCTGGCCGGCGCGGCGGTGCCGACCGTCGCGCTGACCGCCGGCTGGCGCTGGGCGTTCGTGGTGGCCGCCCTCGCGGCGCTCGCCGCGCTGCCGGCCGTACCCCCGGTCGAGCGGGACCGGGTCCGGCCCGCCGCCGGCCGGGCGGGCCGGGCCACGACGGCGCTCGTGGTGGTCGGCGTGGCGGCCACCCTGGCGGCCGCCGCGGCGAACGCCCTGGGCACCTTCGTGGTCGACTCGGCGGCCGGCCGGGGGCTGTCCCCGGCGCTGGCCGGGCTCACCCTCACCCTGGGCAGCGCGGTCTGCGTGGCGGCCCGGGTGGGCGCCGGCTGGCTGGCCGACCGCCGGGAGACCGGGCACGTCGCGCTGATCGCCGGGATGCTGGTGGTGGGCGCCGTGGGGCTGGTCCTGCTCGCGGTGGCCGGCCCGGTGCCGCTGGTCGCCGGCGTGGTGCTCGGCTTCGGCCTCGGCTGGGCCTGGCCCGGGCTGATGAACTTCGCGGTGGTCCGGCTCCACCCGCAGGCACCGGCCGCCGCCACCTCGATCACCCAGACCGGGGTGTACGCGGGCGGCTGCCTCGGGCCGCTCGGCCTCGGCACGATCGCCGACGTGGCCGGCTACCCGGCGATGTGGGGCACCGCGGCGGCCGCCATGCTCCTGGCCGCCGCGTTCATGCTGGCGGGCGCCCGCCTCCTGTCCCGCTCCCCGTCCCCGTCGCGTTGATCATGAAGTTATTGCCACGACACGCCGTGGCCGATGGCAATAACTTCATGATCAAGGCCGTGGAGGGACGGTGCGGCGCGCGGCCGGGAGGCCGGCGGGTCAGCTGGTGCGGTCGGCGATGTAGTCGCAGAGGGATTCGAGGGCGCGGCGGGCCGGGCCCTCGGGGAGCGGCGCGAGGCGGGCGCGGGCGTCCTCCGCGTAGCTGCGGACCGTCTCGCGGGCGCGCTTGAGCGCCGGGGACTCCCGGAGCAGGCCGAGGGCCTCGGCGTGCAGCGCGTCGTCGACCAGCGGCCCGGTGGCCAGGATCTCCCGCAGCCGGACACTGGCCGCGTCGGAGTCGTCGGAGGCGAGCGCGTAGAGCACCGGCAGGGTCGGCACGCCCTCGCGCAGGTCGGTGCCGGGCGTCTTGCCCGACTGCATCGACTCGCTGGCGATGTCCAGCAGGTCGTCGGAGAGCTGGAAGGCCACCCCGATGACCTCGCCGTAGCCGGCCAGCGCCTCGACGTGCTCGGCGGACGCCCCGCTGAACATGCCGCCGAAGCGGGCCGAGGTGGCGATCAGCGAGCCGGTCTTCTCGGCGATGACGTGCAGGTAGTGCGCGACCGGATCGGTGCCGCGCGGGCCGACCGTCTCGGCGATCTGCCCGTGCACCAGCCGGGCGAAGGTGCGCGCCTGCAGGCGTACGGCCTCCGGGCCCAGGTCGGCCGCGATGTCCGCGGCCCGGGCGAAGAGATAGTCGCCGACCAGGATGGCCACCGAGTTGGTCCAGCGGGAGTTGGCGCTCGGGGCGCCCCGGCGCACGGCCGCCTCGTCCATGACGTCGTCGTGGTAGAGCGTCGCCAGGTGGGTGAGCTCCATCACCACGGCGGCGGGGACGACCTGCGCGGCGTCCGGATCGCCGAACTGGGCGCCGAGCGCCACGAGCAGCGGGCGGAACCGCTTGCCACCGGCCTCGACCAGGTGCCGGCTGGCCTCGGTGACGAGCGGGTCGGCGCTGGCCACGCTGGCCCGCAGGTCGACCTCGACCCGATCCAGGAGGCCCAGCACGGAAGCCTCGACGCGCGGATCGGCGAGGTGCAGCCCGAGCGCGCCGAACTGACCCGTGCCCTCCGGGCCCGGACGACCGCCCGGCCCGGTGGCACCTGAACGCTCGCCAGCCGGAATCACCACGCCATCAACCATGCCACACCCGTTCGACCTGCCCAGCGAGGGGGATACGGACCGGGGGCCGGTACGCCACGGCGTACCGGCCCCCGGGGGTGAACCTGGGTCATCGCACGAATTCGGCGGCACCGTTGGCCAGGTCGAGCAGGGGTGCCGGGGCCACACCCAGGACCAGCGTGGCGAGCACGCCGATGACCAGGGCGGCCGAGGTGAGCGCGCCCGGCACGGTGACCGTCGGGGTGGCCTCGCCCGGCTCGGAGAGCCACATCATCACCACGACCCGCAGGTACGGGAAGGCCAGCACCATGCTGGTCAGCACGCCGGCGATCACCAGCCAGGCCTGGTTCGCGTCCAGCGCCGGGGCGAAGACGGCGAACTTGCTGGTGAACCCGCTGGTGAGCGGGATACCGGCGAAGGCCAGCAGGATGAACGTGAAGATGGCCGCGAAGAACGGCGACCGGCGACCCAGCCCGGCCCAGCGGGACAGGTGGGTGGCCTCCCCGTCGGCGTCCCGGACCAGGGTCACGACGGCGAACGCGGCGAGCACCGAGAAGCCGTACGCGACCAGGTAGAACATCGTGCCGGAGAGCCCGTCCTTGCTGGGCGCCAGCACGCCCACCAGCAGGTAGCCGGCGTTCGCGATCGACGAGTACGCCAGCAGCCGCTTGATGTCCGTCTGGGTGACCGCCAGCACCGCGCCGACCAGCATGGTCAGCACGGCCACCGCGCCGAGCACCGGGGTGAAGTCCCAGGCGGCGCCGGCGAAGGCGACGTGGAAGACCCGCAGCAGGGCACCGAACGCGGCGACCTTGGTGCAGGCGGCCATGAAGCCGGTCACCGGGGTCGGGGCGCCCTGGTAGACGTCCGGCGTCCAGACGTGGAAGGGGGCGGCCGCGGCCTTGAAGAGCAGGCCGATGGCGAGCAGCGCCATGCCGGCGAAGAGCAGCACCGGGCTGGACGAGGACTCGCCCACCGCGGCGTGCACGGTGGCGAAGTCGACGCCGGCACCACGGTTCGGGATCCCGGCGGTGAAGCCGTAGATCAGGGCCACACCGAAGAGGAAGAACGCCGAGGCGTACGCGCCGAGCATGAAGTACTTCAGCGCGGCCTCCTGGCTGAGCAGCCGCCGGCGGCGGGCCAGCGCGCAGAGCAGGTAGAGCGGCAGCGAGAAGACCTCGAGCGCGATGAACATGGTCAGCAGGTCGTTCGCCGCCACGAAGATCAGCATGCCGCCGATCGCGAAGGTGACCAGCGGGTACACCTCGGTGGCGCCACCCATCCCGTCGGCCTGCCGCCGGTCGTCCTCGGACTCGGCGGTGACCGCGGCCTGGGCCACAAAGGCCCCGCCGCGCTCCACCGTGCGCTCGCCGACGAGCAGCAGCGCCATGGCGGCCAGGATCAGGATGGCGCCCTGAAGGAAGAGCGTCGGCCCGTCCACGGCGATGGCCTGGCCGGCGGTGATCAGCCGGTCGTCGGCATTCAGGATCACCATGGTCAGGGCGGCGAGCACCGCCAGCAGGGCGAGCGTGAGCTGCACCGCGTTGCGCAGGCGGCGCGGCACGAACGCCTCGACCAGGACGCCGACCAGGGCGGCGCCCAGCATGATGAGGATGGGCGCGAGCGCCGCGTAGTCGATCGACGGCAGCTTCAGTTCACTCACTTCGCAGCCTCCTGGACGCTGCCGATCTCAGGGGCGGGATCGGTCTTGCCGACGTCCTGCATGGTCGCCTGGACGGCCGGGTTGATGACATCGGTGACCGGCTTGGGATAGAAGCCGAGCAGCACGATCAGCGCGATCAGCGGGGCGACCACGACCTTCTCGCGCAGGCTGAGGTCCCGGCGCATGCCGTCGACCTCGGTGAGGGCCGGGTTGAGGGTGCCCTGGGTGGTGCGCTGGATCATCCACAGCACGTAGGCCGCGGCCAGGATGATGCCGAGCGTGGCGATCACCGCGACCGGCTTGTTCGTGGTGAACGTGCCGATCAGCACCAGGAACTCGGAGACGAACGGCGCCGTGCCGGGCAGCGCCAGCGAGGCGAGACCGGCGAAGAAGAACACCCCGGCGAGCACCGGGACGAGCTTGCCCGCGCCGCCGAAGTCGCTGATCAGGGCCGAGCCCCGGCGGGCGATCAGCATGCCGACCACGAGGAAGAGCAGGCCGGTGGCCAGGCCGTGGTTGAGCATGTAGAGCACCGCGCCGGTGCCGGCCTGGGTGGTGAAGGCGAAGATGCCGACCCCGATGAACCCGAAGTGCGCGATCGAGGTGTACGACACCAGCCGCTTGAGGTCGTTCTGCCCGACGGCCAGCAGCGCGGCGTAGATGATGCCGATCACGCCGAGCGCCAGCGCCCACGGGGCGAACCACCTCGACGCCTCGGGGAAGAGCGGCAGGCAGTACCGCAGGATCCCGAAGGTGCCGACCTTGTCCAGCACGCCGACGAGCAGTGCGGCCGCGCCGGCCGGGGCCGCGCCACCGGCGTCCGGCAGCCAGGTGTGGAACGGGAAGAACGGCGCCTTGATCGCGAACGCGATGAAGAAGCCGAGGAACAGCCAGCGGGCCGTATCGGTGGCGAACTCGGCCTGGCTGAGCGCCTGCCAGTCGAAGGTCTTCCCGCCGACCACCCAGAGGCCGATCACCGCGGCCAGCATGAACAGGCCGCCGACCAGGGAGTAGAGGAAGAACTTGACCGCCGCGTACTGCCGCTGGTGGCCGCCGTAGCTGCCGATGAGGAAGTACATCGGCACCAGCATGACCTCGAAGAACACGTAGAACAGGAAGACGTCGGCGGCGGCGAAGACGCCGATCATCGTGCACTCGAGGACGAGCAGCAGCGCGAAGTAGACCGGCACCGAGCGCCGGGACGACTCGGCGTCGTGCCACGACGCCAGGATAACCAGCGGCACCAGGATCGCGATGAGCATCAGCATGACCAGCGCGATGCCGTCCACCTCGAAGGTGAAGTTGACGCCCCAGTTCGGGATCCACGCGTACGACTCGCGGAACTGGAACCGGTCACCGTCGGCCTGGAAGGCGATCCACATGACCACCGACAGCACCAGCACCAGCAGCGACCAGCCGAACGCCACCAGCTTGGCCAGGTCCGGGTTGCGCCGCGGCAGCAGGGCCACGATCAGGGCGCCGACCAGCGGTGCCACGGTCAGCACCGAGAGGAACGGGAAGTTGGACATTATTCGGCCTTACCTCCGTCGTGACTGCGTGGCCCGCCGGCGGGGGCGGCCGCGTTGAGGTCGATCACGCCAGCCACCCCGCCTGCACCGCCAGGAAGGCCGCCACCACGAGCAGCGCGCCGGTCAGGATCGAGGTCGCGTACGACCGCACGAAACCGGTCTGCAGCCGCCGGAGCCGGCCCGAGCCACCGCCCACCGCGGCGGCGAGGCCGTTGACCAGCCCGTCGATGCCCCGGTTGTCGAGGAAGACCAGCGCCCGGGTGAGGAAGATGCCCGGCTTCTCGAAGACCGCCTCGTTGACGGTGTCCGTGTAGAGGTTCTTGCGGGCGGCGGTGACCAGCACGCCGGCCGGCTGCGGCTCGGTGGCCGTGCCGTTGCGGAACAGGAACCAGGCCAGCCCGGCGCCGAGCACGGTCACCAGCAGGGAGAGCGTGGTGATCAGCCAGTGCGCGAGGACGGCCGCGTGGCCCTCCTCCTGGCCGCCCAGGCCCGCGGTCGCCTCCAGCCAGTCGGGCACCGACGTGGCGAGCAGGAAGCCCGCCCCGACCGAGCCGATCGCCAGCAGGATCAGCGGGATGGTCATCAGCTTCGGCGACTCGTGCGGGTGCTCGATGTCCTCGGTCCACCGCTTCGGGCCGTGGAAGGTGAGCACGAACAGCCGGGTCATGTAGAACGCGGTGAGCCCGGCGCCGAGCAGCGCGGCCAGGCCGAAGAGCCAGGCCGTCCAGCCCTCCCGCTCGAACGCGGCCACGATGATCGGCTCCTTGGAGAAGAAGCCGGAGAACGGGAACATGCCGATGATGGCCAGCCAGCCCATCATGAAGGTCAGCCAGGTGACCTTCATGTACTTCGACAGGTTGCCGAAGCGCCGGATGTCCACCTGGTCGTTCATGCCGTGCATGACGGAGCCGGCGCCGAGGAACATGTTGGCCTTGAAGAAGCCGTGCGCCAGCAGGTGCACGATGGCCAGCGCGTACGCCGCGCCGCCCAGGCCGACGCCGAGGAACATGTAGCCGATCTGGCTCACCGTGGACCAGGCCAGGACCCGCTTGATGTCGTCCTTGGCGGCGCCGATGATGCAGCCCATCAGCAGGGTGACCGCGCCGACGCTGACCACCACGAGCTGGAGGGTGTGGTCGGCCGAGAAGATCGGGTTGGAGCGGGCGATCAGGTAGACGCCCGCGGTGACCATGGTCGCCGCGTGGATGAGCGCGGAGACCGGGGTCGGGCCCTCCATGGCGTCCGGCAGCCACGCCTGGAGCGGGAACTGGCCGGACTTGCCCGTCGCGCCGAGCAGGAGCAGCAGGCCGAGCACCAGCACGGTGGTGCCGCTCAGCGCGCCGACGCCGTTGAAGACCTCGTCGTACTGGGTGGTGCCGAGCATGGCGAACATGACGAAGATGCCGATGGCCAGGCCGGCGTCGCCGACCCGGTTCATGAGGAACGCCTTCTTGCCGGCGGTGGCCGCGCTCGGCCGGCCGTACCAGAAGGAGATCAGCAGGTACGACGCCAGACCGACGCCCTCCCAGCCGAAGTAGAGCATCACGTAGTTGTTGCCGAGCACCAGCAGCAGCATCGCGGCGACGAACAGGTTGAAGTACCCGAAGAACCGTCGCCGGCCCTCGTCGTGCGCCATGTACTCGACCGCGTAGAGGTGGATGAGGAAACCCACCCCGGTGATCAGCAGTACGAAGACCGCGGCCAGCGGGTCGAAGAGCAGACCGAAGTCCACCTTGAGGTCGCCGACCGTGATGAACTGCCAGAGGCTCTGCTCGACCTGCTTGTTCTCCAGGCCACGGAGCTGGAAGAAGTAGGTCAGGCCGAGCACGAACGCGGCGCCGATGGCCGCCACGCCCAGCCAGTGACCCCAGCGGTCCGCCCGCTTGCCGAGCAGCAGCAGGATCGCCGCGCTCACCAGCGGGATGGCCACCAGCAGCCAGACACTGCTTAGAAGCCCATCTGCCGTCGCGAAGGCGACGGTTCCGGCCGGTTCGGCCTGGGCGTACGTCAGAATCTCTTCCACCACGAGCCCCTCAGTACTTCAGCAGGTTGGCGTCGTCGACGCTCGCCGAGCGCCGGGTCCGGAAGATCGACATGATGATGGCGAGCCCGACCACGACCTCGGCCGCGGCCACCACCATCACGAAGAACGCCATGATCTGGCCGTTCAGGTCGCCGTTGATGCGGCTGAACGTGACCAGCGTCAGGTTGGCCGCGTTGAGCATCAGCTCGACGCACATGAACAGCACGATCGCGTTGCGCCGGATCAGGACGCCGACGGCGCCGATGGTGAACAGCACCGCCGCGAGAATCAGGTAGTAGTCCGGGGTCACTTCTCCGTCCCCTTCAACGAGGTCTCCTCGGCGGTGAGCTCCCGCACCGGCATGATCTCCGGGATGCTGCGGTCGGTCAGCCGGCCGTCGGGCAGGCGGGCCGGGGTGGCCACCGAGGACGACGTGGCGAAGACACCCGGGCCGGGCTTCGGGCCGGGGTAGTTGCCGGGGCGGAACCGCGCCTTCATGGTGGCGACCTGGTCCATCCGGTCCTCCTTGCGCCGCTCCACGTGCGCC
The DNA here is from genome assembly GCF_040631005.1 of Micromonospora sp. NPDC005707. NCBI lineage: Bacteria > Bacillati > Actinomycetota > Actinomycetes > Micromonosporales > Micromonosporaceae > Micromonospora > Micromonospora sp. NPDC005707. The sequence continues at coordinate 35,448 of NZ_JBEXYR010000004.1, read as the reverse complement.
AGCACCATCGCGCCCACCGCGGCCGTGATGAGCAGCGCGGAGGTCAGCTCGAAGGCGAAGACGTACTTGGTGAAGAGCAGCCGGGCGATGCCCTGCACGTTGCCCTCGGCGTTCGCCCGGTCCAGGCCGACGGCCTGCACGCCCTCCAGCGCCCGGTAGAGCCCGGAGCCGACCAGGCCGGCGAAGCCGAGCCCGAGCACGACCGCGGCGACGCGCTGGCCGCGCAGCGTCTCGATGAGCGAGTCGGAGGCGTCCCGGCCCACCAGCATCAGCACGAACAGGAACAGCATCATGATCGCGCCGGTGTAGACGATGATCTGCACCATGCCGATGAACGGCCCGGCCTGCAGAACGTAGAACACGCCCAGGCAGAGCATGGTCAGCACCAGCCAGAGGGCCGAGTGCACGGCGTTGCGCGCCCAGACCATGCCGATGGCCCCGATCAGGGCCAGCGGGGCGAGGATCCAGAAGGTGACCTGCTCACCCCCGGACACCTGGCCCGCCGCGGCGAGCACCGTCTGCGTGGTCATGCCCCTGCTCCCTTGCCCGCCTCGGCCCGCTGCGCGGCCTGCTCGGCGCCGGGGAAGGTCACACCGGGGTGCTCCTCCACCTGGTACCGGCCCGGGCCCATCGGCGAGTGCTCGGCGCCGGCCGAGGTGCCCGGGTTGGTCAGCCCGCCGACGTAGTAGTCCTTCTCGCTGTCGCCCAGCCGCATCGGGTGCGGCGGCTGCTCCATGCCCGGCAGCAGCGGCGCGAGCAGCTGCTCCTTCGTGAAGATCAGGTCCTGCCGGTTGTCCCGGGCCAGCTCGTACTCGTTGCTCATGGTGAGCGAGCGGGTCGGGCAGGCCTCGATGCAGAGCCCGCAGAAGATGCACCGGGCGTAGTTGATCTGGTAGACGCTGGCGTACCGCTCACCCGGGGAGAAGCGCTGCTCCTCGGTGTTGTCGCCACCCTCAACGTAGATCGCGTCCGCCGGGCAGGCCCACGCGCACAGCTCGCAGCCGATGCACTTCTCCAGCCCGTCCGGGTGCCGGTTGAGGATGTGCCGCCCGTGGTAGCGCGGCGCCGAGACCGGCGGCTTGAACGGGTAGTCGGTGGTGACGACCTTCTTGAACATGTGCGAGAAGGTGACCCCGAAGCCCTTGAACGTTCCGGTGATCGCGCCCACGTCACACCTCCCCTGACTCCGAGCCGGCGACGACGTTGGCCGGCTCCCGCTCGGCGACCACGCGCTTGGTACGCGGGCTCGGCGGAACCTGAAGATCCATCGGCGGCAGCGGGAAGCTGCCGTGTGGACGGCTGTTCACCTGCTCCTGCAGTGGCGGCTTCGGCGCCTTCTTCCGGCTCGGCCAGAAGAGCGTGGCCAGCAGGAGCACGCCCGCGCCGATGCCGGTGGCGACCAGCCGGTCCGTGGTCTGCCAGTCCTCGATCGAGCGGAGGCCGCTCAGCACCAGGATCCAGACCAGGTTGATCGGCAGCAGGACCTTCCAGCCGAAGCGCATGAACTGGTCGTAGCGGAGCCGGGGCAGGGTGCCCCGCAGCCAGACGAAGACGAAGACCAGGGCGATGACCTTGCCGAAGAACCAGAGCATCGGCCACCAACCCGAGTTGGCGCCCGCCCAGAGGGTGATCGGCCAGGGGGCCCGCCAGCCGCCGAGGAACAGCGTGGTGGTGACCGCGGACATGGTCACCATCGAGACGTACTCGGAGAGCATGAAGAGCGCGAACTTGAGCGAGCTGTACTCGGTCATGAAGCCCGCGACCAGCTCCGACTCCGCCTCGGGCAGGTCGAACGGCGCCCGGTTGGTCTCGCCGACCATGGCGATGAAGAAGATGACGAAGCTGGGCAGCAGCAGGATCGCGTACCAGCCCGGGGCCGGGATCTGCTGGCCGGCGATGGTGAGCTGGGTGGCGTCCCCCTGCGCGGCGACGATCCCGCTGGTCGACATCGTGCCGGCGGTCATGAACACCGCCACGATGCTCAGGCCCATGGCGACCTCGTACGAGATCATCTGGGCGCTGGACCGCAGACCGCCGAGCAGCGGATACGTCGAGCCGGAGGCCCAGCCGCCGAGCACGATGCCGTAGATGCCCATCGAGGAGCAGGCCAGGATCACCAGCACCGCCACCGACACGTCGGTGACCTGCAGCGGCGTCCAGTGGCCGAAGATGCTCACCTTCGGGCCGAACGGCACCACCGACAACGCGGTGACCGCGCAGATCACCGAGACGGTCGGCGCGAAGAAGAAGACCACCTTGTCGGCGGCGCGCGGGAGGATGTCCTCCTTGAACGCCATCTTCAGGCCGTCCGCGAGGGTCTGCAGCAGACCGAACGGTCCGACCTGGTTCGGGCCGGGCCGGACGGCCATGCGGCCGACCACCCGACGCTCGAACCAGACGCCGAGCAGGGTGGCCAGCAGGCCGAAGACGAACGCAAAGACGATCTTGATGAGGACCAGCCACCACGGGTCCTTGCCGAAGTCCGCCAGCGTCGGGTCCTGCGCCGCGAGGTAGAGGTTCACTGGACACTCCCGGTGTTGAGGAGCGGACCCGGCCGGCCGGCCGCGTCGGCGGCGACCGCCGCGGCGGAGACCTTCACGACCTCGCCGGACGTCGCGCCGAGGCTGCGCCGGACCGTCGAGCCGGGTGAGTTGGTCGGCAGCCAGACGACGCCGTCCGGCATCTCGGTGATCGCGGTCGGCAGGGTGACCGCGCCGCGGTCGGTGCCGACGGTCACCGGGTCGCCGTCCGCGACGCCGAGCGCTTCGGCGGTGCCCTTGCCCAGCCGGACCACCGGCGGGCGGGCGGTGCCGGCGAGGTGCTCGTCGCCGTCGGTGAGGCTGCCCAGGTCGAGGAGCTGGTGCCAGGTCGCCAGGACGGCCTCGCCGGCGCCGGGCTGCGGCACGGCGGTCGGCTCGACCGACGGGGCGGACGGCCGGTCCACCCGGGTCGACGGCAGCCCGCCCAGCTCCCGGCGGACGCTCTGCACGTCGCCGGTGCCGAGCCGCACGTCCAGCTGCGCGGCGATCGCGTCGAGCACCCGGCCGTCGGTCATCGCGCCGGTGTCCAGCACCCGCTCGAAGGTGCGCAGCCGGCCCTCCCAGTCCAGGAAGCTGCCGGCCTTCTCGACCACCGGGGCGACCGGGAGGACCACGTCGGCCCGGCGGGACACGGCGCTCATCCGCAACTCCAGGCTGACCAGGAACGGCACCGCGTCCAGGGCCTGCTCGGCCAGGCGCGGGTCGGCCAGGTCGGCCGGGTCGACGCCGGCCACCACGAGGGCGCCGACCTGACCGTTGGCCGTGGCCGTGAGGATGCCGTCGGTGTCGCGGCCGGCCTGGCTCGGGATCACCCCGGCCGGGATGTCCCACGCCTCGCCCAGCTCAGCGCGGGCGGCCGGCTCGGTGACCACGCGGCCACCGGGGAGCAGGTTGGGCAGACAGCCCGCGTCGACCGCGCCGCGGTCACCCGCGCGCCGCGGCACCCAGGCCAGCTTGGCCCCGGTGCGCCGGGCCACGTCCGCCGCGGCGGAGAGGCCGCCGGGCACCGCGCCCAGCCGCTCGCCGACGATCAGGACGGCGCCCGGCTGGCTCAGGGCCTCGGCCACCGTGGCGTGCTCGGCCAGCACGCTGGCCTCCTCGCCCGGCACCACCCGGGCCAGCTTGGCCCCGAGCTTCTCCAGGCCGCGGGTCGCGAACGGCGCGAGCGCGTACACGGTGAGCTTCTTCTTCAGGTACGCCTTGCGCAGCCGCAGGAAGAGGATCGGGCACTCCTCCTCCGGCTCCAGGCCGACCAGCACCACGGCGGGCGCGTTCTCCACGTCCGCGTAGGTCACGTCGGTGACCCCGGCGACGCTGCTGGCCAGGAAGTCGGCCTCCTCGCGGGAGACCGGGCGGGCCCGGAAGTCGATGTCGTTGGTGTGCAGCGCGACCCGGGCGAACTTCGCGTACGCGTAGGCGTCCTCCACGGTGAGCCGGCCGCCGGTCAGCACCGCCGTGCCCTGCCCGCCGTCCCGGGCGGCGCGCAGCCCCTCGGCGGCGCGGGTCAGCGCCTCGCTCCAGGACGCCTCACGCAGCTCCCCGGTCTTCCCGTCCCGCACCAGCGGGGTGGTGAGCCGGTCGAACGCGCGGGCGTACTGGAAGCCCCAGCGGCCCTTGTCGCAGTTCCACTCCTCGTTCACGGCCGGGTCGTCGCCGGCCAGCCGGCGCTGCACCTTGCCGCGCCGCCAGTCGGTGCGCTGGGCGCAGCCGGCCGCGCAGTGCTCGCAGGCGCTGGGCGTGGAGACCAGGTCGAACGGGCGGGCCCGGAACCGGTACTGCGCTCCGGTCAGCGCACCCACCGGGCAGATCTGCACGGTGTTGCCGGAGAAGTAGGAGTTGAAGGGGACGTCGCCTTCGTCGCCCTCCTCGCCGTAGGCGTCGTCCCGGTAGATGTTGATCTCCTCGGCGGACGACCGGCCCATCAGGTCGATGAACTTGTCGCCGGCGATCTCCTCGGAGAACCGGGTGCAGCGCTGGCACAGCACGCAGCGCTCGCGGTCGAGCAGCACCTGGGTGCTGATCGGCAGCGGCTTCGGGTACTCCCGCTTGTGCTCGTGGAACCGGGAGTCCGTGCGGCCGGTGGACATGGCCTGGTTCTGCAGCGGGCACTCGCCGCCCTTGTCGCACATCGGGCAGTCCAGGGGGTGGTTGAGGAGCAGCAGCTCCATCACCCCCTCCTGGGCCTTCTTGGCGACCGGCGAGGTGAGCTGGGTCCGGACCACCATGCCGTCGGCCACGGTCTGGGTGCAGGAGGCGACCGGCTTGCGCTGGCCCTCCACTTCCACCAGGCACTGCCGGCAGGCGCCGGCCGGGGCCAGCAGCGGGTGGTCGCAGAACCGCGGGATCTCGGTGCCCAACTGCTCGGCGACCCGGATCAGCAGCGCCCCCTTGGGCGCGGTGACCTGGACGCCGTCGATGGTCAGGGTGACGGTCTCGGTCTGCTTGGCTACGTCGGTCATCAGTGGGCTCCCACCAGCTGCTTCTCGGAGAGCTTCGGCGCGGTACGTCCCTCGATGTAGTCGAGGTAGTCCTGCTTGAAGTACTTCAGCGACGAGGTCACCGAACTGGTCGCACCGTCACCCAGACCGCAGAACGAGCGGCCGAGGATGTTGTCGCAGGTGTCGAGCAGGGTGTCCAGGTCCTCGTGGGTGCCCTGCCCGGCGAGGATCCGCCGGTAGACCCGGACCATCCAGTAGTTGCCCTCGCGGCACGGGGTGCACTTGCCGCACGACTCGTGGTGGTAGAACTCCAGCCACCGGTAGGTCGCGTACACCGGGCAGTCCTGGTCGGAGAAGATCTGCGTGGCCGTGGTGCCCAGGATCGAGCCGGCCGCCGCCACCCCCTCGAAGTCCAGCGGCACGTCCAGGTGCTCGGCGGTGAGCAGCGGCGTCGACGAGCCGCCCGGGGTCCAGAACTTCAGGTTGTGCCCGGGCTGCATGCCGCCGGCCAGCTCGATCAGCTCGCGCAGCGTGATGCCCATCGAGCACTCGAACTGGCCCGGGTTGGCGATCCGGCCGGAGAGTGAGTAGATCATCGGGCCGGACGACTTCTCCGTGCCCATGGTCTTCCACCAGTCGGCGCCGCCCAGCACGATGTACGGCACGCTGGCGATGGTGCCGACGTTGTTCACCACGGTCGGGCTGGCGTACAGGCCGTGGGTCGCCGGGAACGGCGGGCGCAGCCGGGGCTGGCCCCGGAAACCCTCCAGCGAGTCCAGCAGCGCGGTCTCCTCGCCGCAGATGTACGCCCCGGCGCCGGAGTGCACCACCAGGTCGAGGTCGAAGCCGCTGCCCTGGATGTTCCGGCCGAGGTAGCCCTTGGCGTACGCCTCCTGCACGGCGTTGCGCAGCCGGCGGGCGGCGTGCACGGCCTCACCCCGGATGTAGATGTAAGCCCGGTTGGCGCGGATCGCGTACGAGGCGATGATGACGCCCTCGACCAGCGAGTGCGGGTCGTGGGTCATCAGCGGCAGGTCCTTGCAGGTGCCCGGCTCGCCCTCGTCGGCGTTCACCACGAGGTAGTGCGGCTTGCCGTCGCCCTGCGGGATGAATCCCCACTTGAGACCGGTCGGGAAGCCCGCGCCGCCGCGACCGCGCAGCCCGGAGTCCTTGATGAGCTGGATCAGGTCGTCCGGGTGCGCCTTGAGCGCCTTGCGCAGGGCGGCGTAACCGTCCAGCTTCTCGTAGGTGCCGAGCCGCCAGGCGTCCGGCGACAGCCAGCGCTTGGTGAGCACCGGCGTCAGCTTGGCCAGCGTCTCCGGCCGAGGAGCGGTCACTTCTGGACCCCCGTTTCGCTCGCGACCGCCGGGCCCGCGCCGTTGGCGCCCGCCCCGGCCTCCGCTTCCTTGAGGTTGCGCTGCTGCGCCCCGGCCTCGTCGCCGGCGGGCTTGCCGTCACCGGCCGGCGGGTTCGCGGCCGCACCGGCGGACTCCGCCGCCTGCGCGTCGCGCGGCGCCGGCGGCGTACCGTCCGTCGGGACCTTGGTGCCCGGGGCGTCCGGCACGGCGGTGCGCGCGTCGGGCTGCCGGGTCTCGGCCGTACGCACCTGCGGCGACTTGTCGTCCGGCGCCTTCACGTCCGGTGCGGTGCTGCCGGTCGCCGCCGCGGGCTTCGCCGGCTCGGCCGCCGGGGCCGGCTTCGCGGCCTCGGCCCGGGCCTTCGCCTCGGCGGCGGCCTTGTCGGCCTCGGCCTTGCTGCGGATCGGGGTGTTCGGGTCGAAGCCCGGCACCGAGATGCCGTGCTGCTCGGCCAGGCGCAGGCCGCGCAGGGTCGGCTCGCCCGGCCCGCCGTCGCCCACCGCGCCGTCCCGCTCGTCGGCGAAACCGGCGAGCTGGACGGCCATCTCCTTGAGGGTGCAGAGCCGGGCGCCCCGGGTCGGCATGGGCCGGCCGCCGGCCCGCAGCTCCTCCACCACGCCGAGCGCGCCCTGCGGGTCGACGTTGTCGAAGAAGTCGTAGTTGACCGTCATGACCGGGCCGTAGTCGCACGCCGCCAGGCACTCGGCGTGCTCCAGCGTGATCCTGCCGTCGGCGGTGGTCTCGTCGTGCCCGACGCCCAGGTGCTCGGCGAGGGTGTCGTAGACCTCCTGGCCGCCGAGCACGTTGCACATCGTGTTCGTGCAGACGCTGACCAGGTAGTCACCGGTCGGCTTGCGCTTGTACATCGTGTAGAAGGTGGCGACCGCGCCGACCTGGGCCTTGTTCAGGCCGAGCACCTCGGCGCAGAACTCGACCCCGGCCGGGGAGACGTAACCCTCCTCGGACTGGACCAGGTGCAGCAGCGGCAGCAGCGCCGAGCGGGACCGGTCCGCCGGGTAGCGGGCGATGATCTCGCGCGCCCGCTCCCGGGTCTCTTCAGTGAAAGTCGTCATCGGTCACAACCACCCATCACGGGGTCCAGCGAGGCGCCACCGGCGATCACGTCGGCGATCAGGCCGCCCTCGGCCATCGCCGGGAGGGCCTGGAGGTTCACGAAGCTCGGCTCCCGGTAGTGCACCCGGTAGGGCCGGGTGCCGCCGTCGGACACCGCGTGCACGCCCAGCTCACCGCGGGGCGACTCGATGCCGACGTACACCTGGCCCGGCGGGACCCGGAAGCCCTCGGTGACGAGCTTGAAGTGGTGGATCAGCGACTCCATCGACTGACCCATGATCTTGGCGACGTGCTCCAGCGAGTTGCCCATGCCGTCGACGCCGATGGCCAGCTGCGCCGGCCAGGCGATCTTGCGGTCGGCGACCATCACGGGCCCCGGCTTGAGCCGGTCGAGGGCCTGCTCGACGAGCTTCAGCGACTCGCGGATCTCGGCGAGCCGGACCAGGTAGCGGCCCCAGACGTCACCGTCGGTGTGGGTCGGTACGTCGAACTCGTACGTCTCGTAGCCGCAGTACGGCATGGTCTTGCGCAGGTCCCAGGCAAGGCCGGCGGAGCGGAGCACCGGGCCGGTGACGCCGAGCGCGAGGCAGCCGGTCACGTCGAGCACGGCCACGTTCTTGGTGCGCTCGATCCAGATCGGCTGCCCGGAGAGGAGGTCCTCGTACTCCTTGAGCTTCTTCGGCATCAGCTTCAGGAAGTCGCGGATCTTGACGATCGCCTCGTCCGGCACGTCCTGGGCCACGCCGCCCGGCCGCACGTACGCGTGGTTCATGCGCAGGCCGGTGATGGTCTCGAAGATGTCGAGGATGTACTCCCGCTCGCGGAAGCCGTACAACATCATGTTGATCGCACCGAGCTCCATGCCGGTGGTGGCCAGCCAGACCAGGTGCGACGAGATCCGGTTGAGCTCCATCATGAGCACCCGGATGGTGGTGGCCCGCTCGGTGATGTCGTCGGTGATGCCGAGCAGCTTCTCCACCGCGAGCGCGTACGCCGTCTCGTTGAACAGCGGGGAGAGGTAGTCCATCCGCGTCACGAAGGTCGAGCCCTGGACCCAGTTCCGGTATTCGAGGTTCTTCTCGATGCCGGTGTGCAGGTAGCCGATGACCGAGCGGGCCTCGCGGACCGTCTCGCCCTCCAGCTCCAGGATCAGCCGGAGCACGCCGTGCGTGGACGGGTGCTGCGGACCCATGTTGACGACGATCCGCTCGTCGTTGATCGGGTCGGTGCCGGAGACGACCTGGTCCCAGTCCCCACCGGTGACGGTGAAGACCTTGCCCTCGGTGGTCTCGCGCTCGGTCGCGTAGTTCGACGTCGTCACTGGTAGGACCTCCTCCGGTCCGGCGGGGGGATCTCCGCGCCCTTGTACTCCACCGGGACGCCGCCCAGCGGGTAGTCCTTGCGCTGCGGGTGCCCCTCCCAGTCGTCCGGCATGAGGATCCGGGTCAGGGCGGGGTGTCCGTCGAAGACGATGCCGAACATGTCGTACGTCTCCCGCTCCTGCCAGTCGGCGGTCGGGTAGACGGCGGTGACGCTCGGCAGGTGCGGGTCCTCGACGGAGACCGCGGCCTCCAGCCGGACCCGCCGCCGGTAGGTCATCGAGGTGAGCTGGTAGACCACGTGCAGCCGGCGCCCGTCCGTGCCCAGGTAGTCCACACCGGACACCGAGGAGCAGAGTTCGAAGCGGAGCGCCAGGTCGTCGCGCATCACCTGGCAGACCTCGGCGATCCGCTCCGGGCGGACGTGCAGGGTCAGCTCGCCCCGGTCGACCACGACCTTCTCGATCGCGTCGCCGAACTCGGGGTACGCCTCCTCCAGCGCGTCGCGCACCTCGTCGAAGTAGCCCCCGTACGGCCGGGCCGCCTCCTCGATGGGCTTGCGCTGGCGGACCAGGCCGCCGAAGCCGGAGACGTCGCCGGTGCCCTGGTTGCCGAACATGCCGCGCCCGGCCGGGCTGGCCGGCGGGTACTCCGCCGGGGCGGTGCTGCTGGCCCCGACGGGGGTGGTCGGCACCGGGACCCCGCCGTCGTTGTTCTTGTCGTTCGGTGCGGTCACTTCGGGCCCCCCTGCGGCTGGAGGTGGTTCTGCGCCTTCATCCAGTTCTCGATCCGCAGCTGCTCCTCGCGCCCCTCGCGGACCGCCTGGGTCCACTCGGCGCGCCGGGCCTTGTCGTTGCGGTACGACGACGGCATCGAGCCGTAGGGCACGACGGGCATGTCACCGCGCTCCTTGCGGGCCTCCAGCATCTTGCGGCCGTTCGCACCCAGCGGCTCGTACATGATCTTCTCGCGGAGCTTGAGCACCGCGTCGATGAGCATCTCCGGCCGGGGCGGGCAGCCCGGGAGGTACATGTCGACCGGCACGATGTGGTCGACGCCCTGCACGATGGCGTAGTTGTTGAACATGCCGCCGCTGCTGGCGCAGACACCCATCGAGATGACCCAGCGGGGCTCGGCCATCTGGTCGTAGATCTGGCGCAGCACCGGGGCCATCTTCTGGCTCACCCGGCCGGCCACGATCATGAGGTCCGCCTGCCGCGGCGAGGCCCGGAAGACCTCCATGCCCCAGCGGCCCATGTCGTAGTGCGGACCACCGGCGGCCATCATCTCGATGGCACAGCAGGCCAGGCCGAAGGTGGCGCCCCAGACGGACGACTTCCGCGACCAGTTGACCAGCTTCTCCACGGAGGTGAGCAGGACGCCGGCCGGGAGCTTCTCCTCGATGCCCATCTGACGTACCTCCCTCAGTCCCAGTCCAGGCCGCCGCGCCGCCAGACGTAGGCGTAGGCGACGAAGACCGCGACGATGAACATGACCATCTCCACGAAGCCGAAGATCGGCAGGGCGTCGAAGGAGACGGCCCAGGGGTAGAGGAAGATGATCTCGATGTCGAAGACGATGAAGAGCATCGCCGTCAGGTAGAACTTGATCGGGAACCGGCCGCCGCCGACCGGCTGCGGGCTCGGTTCGATGCCGCACTCGTACGCCTCGAGCTTGGCCTTGTTCAGACGCCGGGGACCGGCGAATCGGGCGGCGGCCACGGAGAACAGCGCGAACCCCGCGGCGAGGGCGAACAGCCCGATGATCGGTGCGTAAGGAGAGAGCGTCATCGTTATCTCCTGCTCGTCCTTCCCTGACCTCGGTGGTTAGCGAAAATCACACTATTCACGTCCCTCACGACCTCGACGGCGGGGGTCGATCTTTGTCGGTCCCGGGGGTTCGGGACCGGTGGTCTACACGGCGGGTGCCACCCTCGTCATGGCGTTGATGACCCGGTCCATGGCGTCCCCGCCCCGGGGGTCGGTGAGGTTGGCCAGCAGCTTGAGCACGAAGCGCATGAGCATCGGGTGCGGCATGCCGTGCTTCGTGGCCATCCGCATGACCTCGGGCCGGCCGATGAGCTTCACGAAGATCCCGCCGAGCCGGTAGTAGCCGCCGAAGCGGGCCTTCAGCTCCTGCGGGTACGCCAGCAGCGCCCGCTCCCGCTCCGCGCCGGCCGGACGGGCCAGCGCCTGCACCGCCACCTCGGCGGCCAGTTCGCCGGACTCCATGGCGTACGCGATGCCCTCGCCGTTGAACGGGTTGACCATGCCGCCGGAGTCCCCGACGAGCAGGACCCCGCGGGTGTAGTGCGGGACCCGGTTGAAGCCCATGGGCAGCGCGGCGCCGAGGATCGGCCCCTCCGCGTTGGTCTCGTCGGTCATCCCCCAGTCCTCGGGGGTGTTGGCGAGCCAGTCGGTGAGCAGCCGCCGGTAGTTCGTCTTGCCGAAGGCCGAGGAGGAGTTGAGCACGCCCAGGCCGACGTTCACCCGGCCGTCGCCGAGGCCGAAGATCCAGCCGTAGCCGGGCAGCAGCGCGTCGCTGCCCTTGGCCCGCAGCTCCAGCCAGGACTCCAGGTAGTCGTCGTCGTGCTTCGCCGCCGAGCGGTAGTAGCGGCGCACCGCCACGCCGATCGGCCGGTCCTCCCGCTTGGCCAGCCCGAGGGCGAGGGGGAAGCGGCCGGACACGCCGTCGGCGGCGACCACGAGCGGCGCGTGGAAGGTGGCCGGCTCCTTGTCCGGGCCCACCTCGGCCTGCACCCCGATCACGCGGTCGTCCGCGTCGAGCACCGGGGTCAGCACGTTGACGCTGGTCCGCAGCTTCGCCCCGGCGGCGACGGCCCGCTGCGCGAGCAGGTCGTCGAAGTCGAGCCGGGTCCGGACCAGGCCGTAGTTGGGGAAGCTGGCCAGGTCGGGCCAGTCCAGTTCGAGGCGTACCCCGCCGCCGATCACCCGCAGGCCCTTGTTGCGCAGCCAGCCGGCCTCGGGCGAGGTGTCCACGCCCATCCGGATGAGCTGCCGCACGGCCCGGGGCGTGAGCCCGTCGCCGCAGACCTTCTCCCGGGGAAATTCGGTCTTCTCCAGCAGCAGCACGCGTACGCCGTGCCGCGCCAGGTGGTACGCCGTCGCCGATCCTCCGGGACCGGCGCCCACGACGATGACGTCGGCGTCGTTCTCCACCGCGGCCATCCGCGCCTCCTCCCGCATGCTCGTGAAATGCTTCACAAGCCGATCGGGTTGGAGTCTATGACCGGCGTTACACCTGTATGCGCTGAGGGGGGCCTAACTCGCGGAAACAGGCCGGCGGGAGTCCCTCGGGCGGTCAGGAGCGGGCGGCGGTGGCGGGTCCCAGGCCGGCGTCGAGCCGGATCGCCTCCGGCAGGTGATCGCGCAGCGCGCCGCCGGCCGCGCGGTCGAGTGCGGCCAGCACCTCGGCGACCACCTGGCGGACGTCGGCGGGATCCGCGCCGGCCAGGTCCCGGAGCTGGGCGATCAGTTCCGCCGCGTCGTCGTCGGTCGTCGCTCGGTCTGGTCCCGTCATGGGGGCGAGCTTACGGGACAAAGTAGACCTAAAACGGATATTCACGAAAAGGGCGATTTGATACCGCCCGGGCGTCACTCCCGCGTCGCGCGGTGCAGCGCCACCACGCCGCCGGTCAGGTTGCGCCAGGCCACCCGGCCCCAGCCGGCCCCGCCGATCCGGGCGGCCAGCGCCGCCTGGTCCGGCCAGGCCCGGATGGACTCGGCGAGGTAGACGTAGGCGTCGGGGTTGCTCGACACCGTGCGCGCCACCGCCGGCAACGACCGCATCAGGTACGACAGGTAGACGGTGCGGAACGCCGGGTTGACCGGGGTGCTGAACTCGCAGACCACCAGCCGGCCGCCCGGCCGGGTGACCCGGGCCAGCTCACGCAGCGCCGCGTCGGTGTCGTTGACGTTGCGCAGCGCGAAGGAGATGGTGACCGCGTCGAAGCTGGCGTCGGCGAAGGGCAGCCGCAGGGCGTCCCCGGCCAGCAGCGGCACCCCCGGCCGGGTGCGCTTGCCGGCGTGCAGCATGCCGAGCGACAGGTCCGCGCCCACCGCGTACGCCCCGGAATGGGCCAGTTCCTCGGTCGAGACGCCGGTGCCGGCGCCCACGTCCAGCACCCGCTCGCCGGGGCGCAGCCCCAACGCCGCCCGGGTGGCCCGCCGCCAGAACCGGTCCTGCCCGAAGGAGAGCACGGTGTTGGTCAGGTCGTAGCGGGCGGCCACGCCGTCGAACATGGCGGCGACCTCGTGCGGCTGCTTGTCCAGGCTGGCGCGCTGGCCCTGGGGGGTACGGCTCACGCCTCCACTCTGCCAGCCGACCCGCGCCCGACTCCTCCCGGGTACGCGAAAGGGCGGGGTGGTCGCCCACCCCGCCCATCGCTGTCCAGGTCGGTCAGTCCTCGGTCCGCTCGTCGGTCGGGGTGACCAGGACCACCTTCCGGCGGCGGGAGAGCATCAGCAGCGCCCCGCCGGCCAGCAGGATGGCCGCGCCGACGCCACCGATCAGCCCGACCTGCACACCGGTCACCGGCAGGCCGCCACCGGCGCCGCCACCCGCGGTCGGCGCGGGACTCGCCGTCGCGCCGCCGCTCGGGGTCGGCTCCGCGGTCGGGGTCGGCTCGGCGGTCGGGGTCGGGGTCGGCGTGGGCTCCGTGCTCAGGTCGACGAAGACGTCGAACTGGGCCGTGTTGTCGCCGTCGTCGGTCTCGGTGAAGCTGCGGCGCTGCGTCGAGCTGGCCACCCGGGGCTCCTCCTCCGGCTCACCTGAGGCGGCGTCGAGGCCGGAGGCGTACACGAAGCCGGGGCGGAGCACCGGCTCGGTGACGTCCGCGCCGACCTTCACCCGGACGCCGGCGGTGTAGTACTCGCCCGGCGCCAGCACCGCGCCACCGTCCTCACAGTACGCCGTGGCCAGGCCACCCAGTTCCTGCTCCTCGCAGCCCTCGGGCAGCTCGGCGAAGGTGACGCCGGCCGGCAGCGCGATCCCGTACGCGACGCCCGTGGCGCGGCGGCTGCCGTCGTTGTAGACGGCCCAGTCCAGCGGGGCCGTCTCGCCGGGCCGGACCGGCTTCAGGCCGGACTCCCCGGCCTCGTCGCCGTCGACCTGCACGTCCGCGTACACGTCCTGCACCCACGTGGTCAGGTCGTAGCCGGGCTCGGTGACGGTGATGTCGTGCTTGACGGTGTTGTTCTTCAGATCGGGGTCGGCGGTGGCCGCGCTGATGGTGACCACCAGCCTGCCGCCGGCGCCCTTGCCGCCGGTGGAGAAGAGCGGGATGCCGAAGTCCTCGGTGGTGCCGGCGGCCAGGTCGCCGAGCAGGCAGGAGAACCGGGTGCCGGCGACCTCGCAGCCGGCGGGTACCACCACGCCGACCTTCTTGGGCTTGAGACCCTTGGTCTCCACAGTGACCCGGACGTCCTTGGCGTCGACGGCGCCGGTGGTGTTGTCCACCTGGAACTTGACCGGCTTGGCCTTTGCCTGCTCGACGCCCTTGGCCAGCTGGTAGCTGAGCGGGATGAGCTGGAGGTCGGCCTGGTCGGCGGCGTGCGCGGGGCCGGCGACGACACCGAGACCGCCGGCGGCCAGAAGGGTGACGACGCCGGCACGGGCCAGCGTCGATCGGTGCAGGAAAGTCATGGATCCCCCGGGGTGAAGGGACGTGCCGATGGTTGCGGAACGAACGGACGCTACCGGAGCGACGTCGCGACGCGCCAGAACCCGTGCACGATTTCCTCGGTCCTCTGGGGAGACACAGACAGCAGGGGCGGGATGGTGACCCATCCCGCCCCTGCTGCCGTGCGTTATGTGAACGACCCTCGCGGGCCGATGGAGGACGACCGTCAGCCGCAGCGTAGCCGCCGGCAGCGCCGCGCGGACCAAGGTCGCGCTGGTCGCCGCCGTCCTGTTACCTGGGAGGCCGCCGGCCCGGCCGTTCGGTGGAGGTCAGTTGACGTCGACCAGCGGGAGGGACTTCCCGACCCCGCCGCCCGGCAGGGCGATGGAGGAGAAGTGCGAGACCACCCGGTCGTCGCTCGGATCGTCCGCCGGGGTCCGGTGCACCGCGAGGCGGTTGTAGAGCGTGTCCCGCTGGGCGGGGATGCGGTCCGCGGTGCGGATCATCGAGATCAGCTCGTGCAGGTTCGAGCGGTGCCGGGCGCCGGCCGAGGAGATGACGTTCTCCTCCAGCATGATCGAGCCGAGGTCGTCCACCCCCATGTGCAGGGCGAGCTGGCCGACGTCCTTGCCGGTGGTCAGCCACGACGCCTGCAGGTGCGGCACCGTCTCGAAGAAGAGCCGGGCCACCGCGACCAGCCGCAGGTACTCCAGCGTGGTCGCCTGGGTGCGGCCCTTCAGGTGGTTGTTCTCCGGCTGGTACGTCCACGGGATGAACGCGCGGAAGCCGCCGGTGCGGTCCTGCACGTCGCGGATCATCCGGAGGTGCTCGATCCGCTCGGCGTGCGTCTCGCCGGTGCCCATCATCATGGTCGCGGTCGATTCAAGGCCCTGCCGGTGCGCCAACTCCATGACCTCCAGCCAGCGCGCGCCCGACTCCTTGAGCGGCGCGATGGCCTTGCGCGGCCGGTCCGGCAGCATCTCGGCGCCGGCGCCCGCGATCGAGTCCAGCCCGGCGGCCTTGATCCGGGCGATCGCCTCGTCCAGGCTCACCCCGGAGACCTTGGCCATGTGCAGGATCTCGCTCGGGCCGATCGAGTGGATGGCGAGCTGCGGGTACGCCTGCTTGACCGAGGAGAACAGCTCCTCGTAGTACTCCACGCCGTAGTCCGGGTGGTGGCCGCCCTGGAGCATCACCTGGGTGGCGCCCAGCTCGACCGCCTCGCCGCAGCGGCGCAGGATCTCCTCGGTCGGGTGGGTCCAGCCCTCCTTGTGCTTGGGGGCCCGGTAGAAGGCGCAGAACTTGCACGCCGTCACGCAGACGTTCGTGTAGTTGATGTTGCGGTCGATCAGGTAGGTGACGATGTTGTCCGGGTAGCGCCGCCGGCGCACCGCGTCGGCCGCCTCGCCCAGCGGGTGCAAGGGCGCCTCGGTGTAGAGCAGCAGGGCCTCCTCGGGCGTGATCCGCCCGCCGTCCGCGCCGCGCTGCAGGATGTCGTCGATCTCCCGGCTCACCGTCACGTCCCCGAGGGTACGCCGCTGGAGCACCGGCCCTGCCAGGGGTGCTCGGCGGTGTGACCCTCCGCCCGGCTCAGTTCATCCCCGGGCTGGCCACCGCGAGGCCGACCGCCTTCGCGGCCTCCAACAGTCGCCGGTCGTAGGTGACGAACGCGACGAAGTCGGCCCCGGCCTGGCGGGCCAGGGTCTCCGCGGTGGCGAGGTGGATGGCGTCCAGGCTGCGCAGCTGGGGTTCGGCATACGCACCGGCCGCCGCCCGGACCGCCGCGTCGATCTCGACCCGGTAGAGCCGCCCCAGCACCGACGGAACACCGGCCAGCGCCTGCGGCGCGGCACGGCGCAACGCTCGCGGCACCTCGACCTCGACCAGGGCCGACGAGACGAGCGGCGCTCCGGCGTGGTCGTTGAGCCAGGCGATCAGCTCCGGCGTCTCGTCCTCGCGCCGGAGCATCTTGATGACCGCCGCCGAGTCGAGATAGATCACCAGCGCTCCTCGTCCCGCGCGTCCGCCAGGACCGCGGCGACGTCCACCGCGGGATCCCCGAGCACCGGTGGCATCGGAACCGGCCCGACCGTGGTCGGCGCCGTCGCCCGCCCCTCGGCAACCAGGCGGCCGACCAGCGCGTCGCCGGCCAGCACCGGGACGAGACGCGCGATCGGCTTCCCGCGATCGGTCACCTCGACCGTCTCGCCCGCACGCACCCGGGCCAGCACCCGGCTCGTGTGCTGGTTCAGTTCCCGGACCGCGATCTGCTCCACGCTCCGAGTGTAGAACGATTTGTTCTACGGGTCGCACCGGCGGGACAACGAATGTGCTGATCTTGGCTTATCGTGCGGTGCTCTCAGACTTCGATCAAGGAAGAGTCGTGACCGCACCTCTCGCCAATCCACCGCAGGTCCCGCCCGCGCCCCAGCCCGGGGCCTGGCCCGGCACCGCCCTCACCTGCCGCTGCTGCGGCTCGGTTCCCGCCATCAAGGGGACGCTCCACGGGCACCAGGGCTTCCTCCTCTTCATGCGCACTCTCACCCAACGCGGCCCGTTCTGCCGGTCGTGCGGCATCGCCGTCTGCCGCGACATGAGCGCGAAGACGCTCTGGCAGGGCTGGTGGGGGCCGCTTTCCATGATCATCACGCCGCTGGTCCTGATCGGGAACCTCGTCACCCGGGTTCGGCTGGGCCGCCTCGGCGAGCCGGCGCCGGGCGCTCCGGGCACGCCCGCGACGCCGGGCAAGCCGGTGTTCCGGCGGGCGGCGGTGTTCGGTCTCGGCATACCCGTGGCCATCGCCCTCGCCGTCGGCTGGTCGATCTCCACCGACCCGTCCTACGCCGACGTCGGTGCCTGCGTCAGCGCCACCGGCCTGAGCACCGACCCGTTCGTCAACGTCGTCGACTGCGGCGACCAGTCGGCCGCCTACGTCGTTGTCGGAAAGGTCGAGGACACCACCGACGACGCCCAGTGCGAGCGGTTCTCCGGCGCCGTCGCGGCCTACACGCAGGAGGACGGATCGCGGAAACTCCTGCTCTGCCTCGGCGCCAATCGCTGACGGCCCGCGCCGCGTGCCGGTCCCCGCTTCGGGCGGAAGCCGGCGCCCGGCGCGCCGTCAGGCGTCGTAGTCGACCGTGAGCTTGTCGGTGACCGGGCTGGACTGGCAGGTGAGGACGTAGCCGGCGGCCACCTCGTCCGGCTCCAGCGCGTAGTTGCGGGCCATGGTCACCTCACCGGAGACCACCTTGGCCTTGCAGGTCGAGCAGACCCCGCCCTTGCAGGCGTACGGCAGCTCGCCGCGGACCTTGAGCGCGGCGTCCAGCACCCGCTCGTCGTGGCCCATGGTGAAGCTCGACGAGCGTCCGTCCAGCACGATCGTCACCTCGGCGCCGGTGCCGGGCTCGTCGCTCGGGCGGCGGACCGGCTCCGGCGGGGCGTCGACGTGGAACAGCTCGGCGTGCACCGCCGAATCGGCCACGCCCCGGTCGGCGAACACCGCCTTGGCGTCCACCACCATCCCGTACGGGCCGCAGAGGAACCACTCCTCGATCACCTCGCCGGGGACGACGGTGTCGAGCAGCCGGGTCAGCCGGTCGGCGTCGATCCGCCCGGAGAGCAGCGCGGACTCGCCCATCTCCCGGGAGAGCACGTGCACGAGGTGCAGCCGGGTCGGCCACCGGTCCTTCAGGTCGGCCAGCTCCTCGGCGAACATCACCGTGTTCGCCGTGCGGTTGCCGTACACGAGGGTGAAGGTGCTGGCCGGCTCGACGGACAGCGCGGTCGCGACCAGCGAGAGCACCGGGGTGATGCCGGAGCCGGCGACCACCGCGCCGTAGTGGCGGACCCGGTCCGGGGCGAACGCGGAGGTGAAGTGCCCGAGCGGGGGCAGCACCTCGACGGTGTCGCCGCCGCGCAGGGCGCCGCAGGCGTACGCCGAGAAGGCGCCGCCGGGCACCTCCCGCACCCCGATCCGCAGCCGGCCGTGCCGGGCCAGCTCGTCCGGGGTCGAGCAGATCGAGTACGACCGCCGCACCTCATCGGCCCCGCCTTCACCGGCGGGGCCGGTGGGCCCGCCTCCGGCGGCAAGCCGGACCGTCAGGTGCTGCCCGGCGGAGAACGCGAACGTCTCCCGCAGCTCCTCGGGCACGGCGAAGGTGATCGCCACGGCGTCGTCGGTGAGCCGGTCGACGGCGGCGACGGGCAGCGGGTGGAAGACCGGCCGGCGGCGGACCGGTCGGGTGATCGTGACAGTCACAGCGCCTTCAGGTGGTCGAAGGGTTCGGAGCAGGAACGGCAGCGCCACAGGGACTTGCACGCGGTGGAGCCGAACCGGCTGACCTGCTCGGTCTCCGGTGAGCCGCAGCGCGGGCAGCGGACGGCCAGGGTCAGCGGGACGACCCCGCCGGCCCGACCGGCCGGCGCGGGTGGGGCGATGCCGGCGGCGGCCAGCTTGGCCCGGCCGCGCTCGGAGATCCAGTCGGTGCTCCACGCCGGGGCGTACACCGTGCGGACCTCGGCGTCCGGGTGCCCGGCGGCGGAGAGCGCACGGCGGATGTCCGACCGGATGACGTCCATGGCCGGGCAGCCGGTGTAGGTGGGGGTGATGGTGACGACCACCCGGCCGGTGGCCGCGTCCTCGTCGACCGACCGCAGGATGCCCAGCTCGTCGATGGTGACGACCCGGATCTCGGGGTCCACCACCGCCGCCACGGCCGCCCTGGGGTCACTCACCAGCGGGCTCCGGGGTGGGCGCGGTGCAGCACCTGCATCTCGGCCAGCAGGTAGGAGAGGTGTTCGGTGTGGACGCCGGCCCGGCCGCCACCCGGCGCCCAGCCGTCGGCGGGTCGGGTCAGCGTCGCCTCGTCGAACACCGCGGACACGACGGTGTCGAAGTCGGCCCGCAGGGTGGCCGGGTCGACCGGCGCCGCCGGGTCCGCGGTGAACAGCTCGTGGGTGTACGGCCACACCTGGTCGACCGCGTCCTGCATGCGCCGGTGCGACTCCTCGGTGCCGTCGCCGAGCCGCTTCACCCAGAGCGAGGCGTGGTCCAGGTGGTACGCCGACTCCTTGCGGGCCTTCGCCCCGATCGCGGCCAGCCGCTCGTCGGCGCACCCGCTCAGCGCCGTGTAGAGCGGGAGCTGGTAGGCGGCCAGGAAGAACAGCTTCGCCATGGTCACGGCGAAGTCGCCGTTGGGCAGCTCGACCAGGAGGCAGTTGCGGAACTCCCGGTCGCCGCGCAGGTAGGCCAGCGCGTCCTCGTCCCGGCCGGCGCCCTCCAGCTCGCCCGCGTAGGTCAGCAGGAGGCGGGCCGCGCCGAGCTGGTCGAGGGCGATGTTGGCCAGCGCGATGTCCTCCTCCATCTCGGGCGCACGGGAGGTCCACTCGCCGAGCCGCTGCGCCGCGATCAGCGCGTCGTCGCCCAGGGCGAGGGTGAAGTCGAACAACTCGCTCACAGGTGGGCCACCCCGTCCGGCACCTCGTAGAAGGTGGGGTGGCGGTAGACCTTGTCGGCCGCCGGGTCGAAGAAGGCGTCCTTCTCGTCGGGGCTGGACGCGGTGATCGCGCTCGCCGGCACCACCCAGATCGAGACGCCCTCCTGGCGCCGGGTGTAGAGGTCGCGGGCGTTGCGCAGGGCCAGCTCGGCGTCGGGGGCGTGCAGGCTGCCGACGTGGGTGTGCGACAGCCCGCGCCGTGCCCGCACGAAGACCTCCCACAGCGGGGTCTGCTCGGTCATGCCGCCACCTTCTCCTTGTTCCGCTGCTTCGCCGCGTACGCCGCGGCGGCCTCCCGCACCCACGCGCCGTCGGCGTGGGCCCGGCGCCGGTGCTCCATCCGCTCCCGGTTGCACGGCCCGTTGCCCTTGATCACCTGCATCAGCTCGTCGTAGTCGGGCTGGGTGTAGTCGTAGGACTGCCGCTGCTCGTTCCAGCGCAGGTCCGGGTCGGGGATGGTGAGACCGAGGATCTCCGCCTGCTGCACACACATGTCGACGAAGCGCTGGCGCAGCTCGTCGTTGGAGAAGCGTTTGATCTTCCAGGCCATCGACTGGGCGCTGTGGGTCGAGTCTCCGTCCGGCGGGCCGAACATGGCCAGTGAGGGGTACCACCAGCGGTCCACCGCGTCCTGGGCCATGGCCTTCTGCCCCGGGGTGCCGTGGGCCAGGGTGTGCAGGATCTCGTAGCCCTGGCGCTGGTGGAACGACTCCTCCTTGCAGACCCGGATCATGGCGCGGGCGTAGGGGCCGTAGGAACAGCGGCACAGCGGCACCTGGTTGACGATCGCCGCGCCGTCCACCAGCCAGCCGATCGCGCCCACGTCGGCCCAGGTCAGGGTCGGGTAGTTGAAGATCGAGCTGTACTTCTGCCGGCCGTCGATCAGCAGCTCGACCAGCTCGTCGCGGCTGACGCCGAGCGTCTCCGCGGCGGCGTAGAGGTAGAGGCCGTGGCCGGCCTCGTCCTGCACCTTGGCCAGCAGGATCGCCTTGCGCTTGAGCGAGGGGGCCCGGCTGATCCAGTTCCCCTCCGGCTGCATGCCGATGATCTCGGAGTGCGCGTGCTGGGCGATCTGCCGGATGAGCGTCTTCCGGTACGCCTCGGGCATCCAGTCCCGCGGCTCGATCTTCTGGTCGGCGTCGATCACGTCCGCGAAGTACGCCGCGAAGTCCTCGTCCGGGGCCGGTCCGCCGCGCCGGGCGCGTGCCGCCGCCTCCCGCAGCGCGGCCTCCGCCGCCTCCACCTCGCCGAGCAGGCCGCCGCCCGGGCCGTCCTCGGGCGGGGCGAAGTCGTTGCCATACATGAGGCCAGTGTTACAGCTCGCGCCCGATGACACCAGAGGGTGTAACAGGTTTCCCGACGTACCTTCCGTCACCGGACGACCGCTTCCCGTGACAACCCCTGACCTGCGCAAACCTTGTGACCTCGGCCACGCGGAGAAGATGAATCCTCACAAGCGCGGCATAGCGGTCCAATGTCCCGCCTTCACGGCGAGTTGCCGGGCCCGGGGATCTGGCATCCGGCCTGTCCGGAAGTAGACTTCGCCCGGCACACCGATCGGCTGCTGACGATCGCCAACGCTCCAGGCCATCTCCCCCGGCCCCGGCGATCAGGCCGAACCACATTCGGAAAGCGCCGGTCCCCCCGGCCAGACAACCTGGAGTTCACCCACTCATGCGACCTCGCGTGACCATGGTGCTCGCCATCGTGGCGGTCCTTCTCGGCGGCGGCATGCTGGTCCCCGCCGCGTACGCCAAGCTCTCCGGCGGCGACGGCATCAGCGGTCTCGGCGGCATCGGCGGCGGTGTGGCGCAGGTTCCCGCGCCCGCCCCGACCGCACCCCCGGAGCCGACGCTGGCCGCCGGGCCGGTCTCGGTGAACTTCAAGGGCAAGTTCTTCTCCTGGGCGCTGATGGACCGGAAGACCGGCAAGATCAGCGGTGCGCCGAACATGGCCTCGACCAACTCCACCGAGTCGATGATCAAGGCGTGGATCGTCTCGGACTACCTGCGTAACCTCCGCGACAAGGCGCCCAGCGCGACGCGGAAGAAGCAGGCCGAGACCGCCATCCGGGACAGCAACGACATCTCGGCCGAGGCGCTCTACAACGCCGGCGGGCGCAGGCCGGTGCTGGAACGGCTGATCAAGATGTGCAAGCTGACCGACACGAAGATTGAACCCACCCGGGCCAAGTGGGCGTACACCCTGATGTCGCCACGCGACGCGGTGCGCATGGGCGACTGCATCGGCGACGGCACCGCCGCCGGGCCGAAGTGGACGAAGTGGGTGTTGAGCGAGATGGCCAACGTGCGCGGCAGCGTCAAGGACCAGAAGTCCACCGCCGTCCAGGGCGGTCACTGGGGCATCGTCGACGGCCTGCCCGAGTCGATCACGTCGCAGGGGCCGGTCAGCATCAAGAACGGCTTCACCATGCTCTGGGCCGACGGTCAGTGGCACGTCAACTGCCTCGCGGTGGCCGACGACTGGACCCTGGCCGTGATGATGCGTTATCCCGGCGCCGGCGACACGAGGACCCCCTCGTACGGCGCGAAGGTCTGCGCCAGCGTCGCCACCCAGCTGGTGACCCCGCAGCCGGGCGCCGCCCTCAAGGTGCCGCAGCAGCCGGTCGGGAAGCTCTGATGGCGGGCAGCCGGCGCCGACCGGGCAGTGACCGCCGGCCGCTGCTCTACAGCGCGGTCGCCGTGACCCTGGTCGGCCTCATGCTCGTCGCGCTCCGGCTGGTACCCGGCTCGCCGCTGCACCCGACGGCCGCCTCGCACCCGGCCGCCACCAGCGCCGGCCGGTCCACGGGCACGTCGCCCGACCGCAACGCGCGTCCCGAGCCGTCCCCATCCCCCTCGCTGACGCCGCTGCCGTTCGAGGCGCAGGACCTCGACGACCTGAACATCAAGGGCTGGTACGCCTGGAGCGTGCTGGACAAGCGCACCGGCAAGATCATCGGCTCGAAGAACATGGCCGAGACCAACACCACGGCGTCGCTGATCAAGTCGTGGGTCGTCGCCGACTACCTGCGGCGCGCGGCCGAGGCCGGGCAGACCCCGAGTGACGCGAAGCTGGCCGACGCCACGAAGATCATCCGGGACAGCGACAACACCCGTGCCGAACAGTTCTACAACAGCGTCGACCGGTCCGCCTCGATCAAGCGCCTGATCAGCATGTGCGACCTGACCGACAGCAAGGTCGCCAGCGACGGCGGCTGGAGCCGCACACTGCTGTCCCCGCGGGACACCGCCCGGCTCGGGCTGTGCATCGACGATGGCCGGGCCGCCGGCCCGAAGTGGACGAAGTGGCTGATCAACGAGATGCGGCTGGTTCGCGGCGCCGGTGACTTCGGCATCCGCAAGGCGTTCCCGTCCGCCGAACAGAAGACCATCGCCATCAAGAACGGGTGGATCGACCGGCAGAAGGAGCAGGAATATCACGTCAACTGCCTGGCCATCGGCGACACCTGGACGATGGGCGTGATGGTCCGCACCCCGTTCAGCGCCGGCGGCGGGTGGGAGTACGGCATGAAGGCCTGCGAACGGATCACCGAGGCACTGCTGCGCGACGCCACCTGACCGCTCGATCACGTCACGATGTGGCGGTGTCCCGATCCCGGGACACCGCCACATCGCCGTCGTGGGCGGGTCAGCCCTGGAAGAACTCAGGTCCCCCGGCGGGCAGCGGCGGCGCCTCGCCGATCGCCGCGGCGCGACGGGCGAACTCGCGCAGGCCGGCCACCTGCCGCTCCCCAAGGGAGAAGTCGAGGGTACGGAAGTACGTCGCCAGGGTCTCCGCGTCGAACGGCTCCCAGCGGGCCCCGGCCTCGGCCACCTGGTCCAGCTCGGCCAGGCACAGGTCACGCGAGCGCAGGAACGCCTCGTGCACCTCCTTGACCAGCCCGGGGTGCGCGGCGGCGAACTCGCGGCGGACCGCCCAGACGGCGAAGACCATGGGCAGCCCGGTCCACTCGCGCCAGGCCTGCCCGAGGTCGGTCACCGCCAGGCCCTTGCGCGGCGCCTCGTAGAGCGCTCGCAGCGCCACGTCGCCGATCAGCACCCCGGCGTCGGCCTCCAGCAGCATCTGGGTCAGGTCGGGCGGGCAGCGGAAATATTCGGGGCGCACCCCGTAGCGCTCGCCGAGCAGCAACTGCGCCAGGAGCACCCCGGTGCGCGAGGTGGAGCCGAGCGCCACCCGGGCGCCGTCCAGCTCGGTGAGGGGCCGGGTGGAGACCACGTTGACCGAGAGCACCGGGCCGTCGCTGCCGACCGCCAGGTCCGGCAGGAGCAGCAGCTCGTCGGCGTGCCGCAGGTATTCCACCTGCGAGATCGGGCCGATGTCCAGGTCACCGGCGACCAGCCCGGCGTTCAACCGGTCCGGCGAGTCCTTGTGCAGGTCGACGTCGATCAGCGCGCCGGACCGCATCAGCCCCCAGTAGATGGGCAGGCAGTTGAGGAACTGGATGTGCCCCACGCGGGGACGGGCGATACGGTCGGCCATGACCCGACCGTATCGCTGCCCGTCACAGGCGGCTCAGCGGGAGGAGGAGGAAGTGGCCAACTCCGCATCGGGCGTCGGCCCGCCGGGCCCGGCCGGCTCCGCACCGGCCACCGCCGACCCGGGCGTTTCCGGGCCGACCGCCGACGCGGGACGAGCGCCCGCCGCCGCGCGCTCGATCCGGACGGCCCGGGTGACCGGCAGCGCGACCAGCACGATCACCAGCAGCCCGGCCGCCCCGCAGGCGGCGACCAGGGGCCGGGGGGCGGCCACTTCCAGCAGCAGGCCGCCGAGCACGTAGCCGACCATGGCGGCGCCCTGGACGGACGCACCGAGCGCGGCGTACGCGCGGCCGCGCGCGGCTTCGGGCACCCGCCGGGCCAGCAGCACGTTGTCGAAGACGTTGGCGCCGCCGTTGCCCACCCCGCCGAGCAGCCAGACGGGCACCAGCAGGAGGGCGGCGGGTACGGCGGCGGAGAGCAGGACCATCAGGCAGCACCCGGCGAGCAGGGCGAGGTAGCCGATCAGCATCCGTCCGTCGTCGGTCAACCGCCGGGCCAGCCGGGCGAACAGCCACGCCCCGACCAGGATGCCGAGCGTCCAGGAACCGGTCACCAGGCCGTACATGGTGGTGGAGCTGCCCAGCGTCTCACGGATGAAGAAGACCTCGATCACGTTGATCGCCCCGACCGCGCCGATCACCCCGGCGAGGGTCGTGATCATCGCGACCAGCAGCGGGTCCCGGCGCAACCGCCAGGTGGCCGCCGGCAGCTCACCGGCCGTGCTGGGCATCGTCACCGGGGCCGGTCGGCGCCTCCCACCGCGGCGGGTCCGGATCAGCAACCCGGCCGCGACCAACGCGAGATAGCTGCCGGCGTCGAGCAGCAGCGGCAGCCGGGCGCCGAACCCACCGACCAGCAACCCGGCGAGCGCCGGCCCGGCCAACGCGCCGAGGGTGCCGGCGGTCTGGTTGAGCGCGCTGGCCCGGGGCATGTCCTCGGCCCGGACCATGGCCGGCACCAGCGCGGAGAGGACCGGCTGGGTGACGGCGAGACCGGCGGCGAGCGCCGCCACCAGCGCGACGATCAGGGCCGGGTGCCCGGCGTACGCGAGCGCGAGGCAGATCGCGGCCTGGCCGAGCCCGGCGGCCACCAGCAGCAGGCGACTGTCCACCCGGTCGGCAAGCCGGCCGGTCAGCGGGGCGAGCACCGCCAGGGGCAGGGTGGCGGCGAGCATCAACCCGGAGACGGCGAGCCCGCCCGCGCCGGCGGACTGGAGGGCCAGCGCCAGCGCGCTGGCGGCGAGGAAGTCGCCGCAGGTGGAGACCCCTCGGGCCGCGGTGACGAGCCAGATGTCGGACCAGCGCGACGGACCAGATGTGAAGGACATACTTCGAAGATAATCCTTCACACCTGTTTGCTCAACCCCCGATTCACTCCAGGGGCAGCGCCCGGTACTGCACGGCGACCGTCCGCGCCCCCTCCGGCGGGTCGGTCCGCAACCGCCGCCGGTACGGGTCCAGCAGCCCATGGACCGCCTGGTTCAGCGCGGCCAACTCGTCGGCCGTGAGCAGCAGCAGGGTGTCACTGAACCAGGCCGCCTCATACCAGTCGCTGGGCTCGTCGGGCGCGCGGCGGATCCAGTCCCGGGCGCGCTGGCTGTCCCGGGCCAGGTGCGCGTCAACCAGGGCCAGCTCGGCGGCGCGGGCCTCGGAGTCGGCGTCCTGCCCGGTCTCGATGTAGTAGGACGGGCTGAACGCCTGCCAGACCCGCTCGCGGGCATCCCCCCGGCCCGGGGCCTCCTCGATCAGGCCGAACTTCGCCAACTCCCGCAGGTGGTAGCTGGTCGCGCTCGGCGACAAGCCGGCGATCTCGGCGCACTCGGTGGCGGTCGCACCGCCCTCCACCGTGCTGAGATGCTCCATGATCGCCATACGGGCCGGGTGGGCCAGGGCCCGCATCACCTGCGGGTCGCTGATCGTCACCCGGCGCTGCTCCGGCCGCGCCTCCGTCATGCCACCCATGATCCCGCCTAAGCCGGTGACCGGGAAATTCAGTTGCCCACTCACCCGGCCGGAGTAGGCTGCTCTGTCCCGCCCGACGGCCGTGGTGAGTAGCACCGCACAGGACGTCCCGCGCCGACCCGAGGTCGGAAACGCGAGCGGCAGCGTTGTTCCCCGTGACGAGGAGTACGTGGATGACCCTGCACGCCCAAGAACAGACCCTCGACGCCGAGCTCGTCGCCGAGCGCGCCCACCTGGACACCTCCCGCGCGGCGCTGCGGCAGATGCGCGAGCGCGCCGAGTCCCTCTTCGCCACCGGCGACAAGGTGGCCGGGGACGCGTACACCGCCGAGCAGCTCGGCCGGCACATGGCCCGGCGGGTGAAGGAACTCGCCGACGACCCGAACACCCCGCTCTTCTTCGGCCGGCTCGACTTCGGCGACAGCGATCCGGACCATGCCGGACGCGACTACCACGTCGGGCGCCGGCACGTGAGCGACGAGCTGGGCGAGCCGCTCGTGCTGGACTGGCGGGCACCGGTCTCCCGGTCGTTCTACCGGGCCAGCGCCCGGGACCCGCAGGGCGTCGCGGTCCGGCGCCGGTTCGGGTTCAGCTCCGGCGTGCTGACCAGCTTCGAGGACGAGCGCCTCGACCGCGGCGAGGAGCTGGGCACCGCCAGCCGCATCCTCACCGCCGAGATCGAGCGCCCCCGCGTCGGCCCGATGCGCGACATCGTCGCCACCATCCAGCCCGAGCAGGACGAGCTGGTCCGGGCCGACCTCGCCGACTCGATCTGCGTCCAGGGCGCGCCGGGCACCGGAAAGACGGCGGTCGGGCTGCACCGCGCCGCGTACCTGCTCTATCTGCACCGCGAGCGGCTGCGCCGGTCGGGTGTGCTGATCGTCGGACCGAACCGGGCGTTCCTGTCCTACATCGCGGCGGTGCTGCCGGCGCTCGGCGAGGTCGAGGTCGAGCAGGCCACGGTCGAGGACCTGGTCGTCCGGCTGCCGGTCCGCGCGGTCGACGATCCCGCCGTGGCCACCCTCAAGCACGACGTCCGGATGGCCGAGGTGCTGCGCCGCGCGGTCTACGCGCACATCGGCACGCCCACCGAGCCGATCATGGTCTCGGACGGCTCGTACCGCTGGCGGATCGGCCTCGACCCGCTGCACCGGCTGGTCGAGGAGACCCGCCGCGAGGACCTGCCGTACGCCACCGGCCGGGACCGGGTGCGCGCCCGCGTGGTGGGGCTGCTGCAACGCCAGTCCGAGGCCCGCCGGGCGGAGTCGCCCAGCGACGCCTGGTTGCGCCGGATGAGCAAGGCGAAGCCGGTCACCGAGTTCCTCGACGCGGTCTGGCCGGCGCTCACCCCCGACGGGCTGCTGCACCGGCTGCGGACCGGCCCCGACGCGCTCGCGGCCGCCGCCGACGGCCTGCTCACGGCCGAGGAGCAGGAACTGTTCCGGTCGGGCCCGGTCGGGCGCACCCCGAAGGCGACCCGGTGGACCGCCGCCGACGCGGTGCTCATCGACGAGGCCGCCGGGCTGCTGGAACGGCCCGCCGGCTTCGGGCACGTGGTGGTCGACGAGGCGCAGGACCTCTCCCCGATGCAGTGCCGGGCCATCGCCCGGCGCAGCGAGCACGGCTCCGTCACCCTCCTCGGCGACCTGGCCCAGGGCACCGCGCCCTGGGCGGCCACCGACTGGCGGGAGTCCCTGGCCCACCTGGGCAAGCCGGACGCGGCGGTGGTGCCGCTGAGCATCGGCTTCCGGGTGCCGGCCGCGGTGGTCGCCTTCGCCAACCGGCTGCTGCCGGCGCTCGCCGTCGATGTGCCCCCGGCGCAGTCGCTGCGCCGCGACGGGACGCTCGACGTGCGTACCGTCGAGGATCTGACTGCCGCGGCGGTGGCCGAGGTGCGGGCGGCGCTGGCGCACGACGGCTCGGTCGGCGTGATCGCCGCCGACGACACGGTGGACCGGCTCCGCGCGGCCCTCGCCGACGCGGGCGTCGAGACCGCGACCGCCGACGACGTGGAGGCCGCGGCGCGGGTCACCGTCGTCCCGGCGACCCTGGTCAAGGGCCTGGAGTACGACCACGTGGTGGTCGTCGAGCCGGCCGCGATCGTGGCCGCCGAGCCGCGCGGCCTGCACCGCCTCTACGTGGTGCTGACCCGGGCGGTCTCCCGGCTGGCCGTGCTGCACCGCGAACCGCTGCCCGCCCCGCTGGCCGGCTGACCGGCCCCGGCCGCCGGGGGCTCAGCCGGCGAGGGCGGCGGCGACGTCCCGCAGGGGGCGGCCGGACTCGGCGATCGGCACGGTGAAGGCGAGCCAGGAGCCGTCGGCGAAGTCGAGGCGCAGCCGCTTCGGGTTCAGCCGGTGCCAGCCCACCCGGGCCGACGCCACCTCCGCCCGCGAAGCCGACCAGGCGATCCCGGTCTCCGCCACGGACCGCTCGTCGTCCGCCCGGCTGGACAGCAACTTTCTCGGCCCGCTCACGCAGACCAGCAGCCGCCGGTCGGTGGCCACCAGCAGGGTGTCCCGCACCGCCAGGTCCGGACCGGGCGGTTGCAGCGCGTGGCGCAGGCGGGAGGCCGCCGAACCGGGGGCGCCGCGCCCCGCGATCCCCCAGACCACCCGGTCCACCACCCGATCGCCCCAGGCCCAACTGACCAGCGGCGAGATCACGTTGAGCAGCACGGCCCCGATGCTCACGGGGCCGGCGGGCGCCTCCGGCTTCGCCGCCTCGGCTGGCGGAGGTGGAGACGCGCCGTTCGCCGCCTCGGCCTCCGCGTACGCCAGCACCCGCTCGCCCGGCTCGACGAGCTGGCCGATCCGGTCCCGGTATGCGGTCTGGTCCATCGGTTCAGTACCGGTCGTGGCCGTGGCCGTCGTCGCTGGGGCGCTCGGCGGCCGGCGCGGCGCCCATCACCTCGCCGACGATCTCCCGAACCCGGGTGGCCGCGGCCTCCTGGGCCCGGTTCGCCGCGGCGGTGATCTCCTCGGCGAGGGTGTAGGAGTCGAAGCGCATGGCCCGCGCGTTGATCTCGGTGGAGAGGATCCTGCCGTCCGCGGCCGCCGTGACGGTGACCAGGCCGGAGTCGCTCACCCCCTCGGCGCTGCTCTGCTCCAGCTCGGCCATCCGCGCGCCGAGTTCGCGCTGCCACCCGTCCAGGTTGCGGGCCAGCGCCTCGATCCGGTCCAGGGCTGGGAAGGTCATGGCTGCCTCTCAGTTCACGATCGAGTCGAAGACGTTCTGCACGCCCTTGGTGTACGGCCCCAGGTCCTCCGAGTAGGTGCCGTCCACCAGGTAGTTGCGGTCCTTGTGCCCGTCGGAGATGTCGTGCAGGCCGACCCCCGTGTCGAGCAGGGCGCCGCCGATGCCGTTCACGTTCACCGGCGAGGCCTGGTTGATCGCGAACTTGCCGGGGAAGAGGATGGCCGTCCGCTTCGCCATGAACGAGAGCCCCTCCCGGCTGTAACCGGACTTGTTCCAGAGCCGGTACGCCTTCTTGGCCTTCTTCAGCTCCAGCACCACTCGGCGGTACTCCATGAGCAGTTCGGCGACCCGCTCCAGCTTGGCGACCAGCTTCGTGAGGATCTCCGCGAACCGGGCCACGATCTTGACCATGCGGCCGACAGTGGTGGCCAGCCGGGCGAGCACCCGGACGACCGTGGCGGCCAGCGTCACGCCCGCGCTGAGCACGGCGGCCACCGCGGCGATGATCACCTCGGTCAGGAACCAGAGCAGGAACTCCAGGATCAGCTCGACCAGCAGGTTGAACGCGTCGACCGCCGCGTTCGCGGCGTCGACCAGCACCTCCTTGGTGCCGTCCAGCCCCTTGGCCAGCTCCTCGATCGCCTCCTCGACCGATTCCATCGAGGCGTGGAACTTCTCCGCCGCGTCGCCGTCCCAGGCGCCGCGCAGCCGGGCCCGGTCGGCGATCTGGTCACCCGCGATCTGGCGTACCGCCTCACCGGTGCTCAGGGCGAGCTGGGCCGCCTGCATGAGGTCGTCGGGCTCGCCGGCGACCAGCTCCAGCAGCTGCTCGAACGGCCAGAGCACTGCGTTGGAGAGCGGCTTGAACGGGTCGGGCGTGCCCGACACGATCTGCTCGAAGTAGGTCTTGTTGCGCTGCAACGCCTCGGTGCTCATCAGGCCCCCTCAGCCGCCCGGCGTGAACATGTCGGTGATCGCCACGTCGGTCCCCGTGTAGGCGCCGGCCGTGTCGCTGATCCCCTCGGCGATGTCGGCCATCACCTCGGCGCCGTCCTCCAGCCCCTGCAGGCACGCCTCGAACTGCTCGGCGTACGCGGCGGCGAGGCTGAACGACGCCGGCATGATGCCGAAGGAGTGCCGGGGCACGTGCCCGTCGTGGAAGACCCGGCGCAGCTCGCGGAAGCGGCCGGCCCGTTCCCGGGACGCGGCGGCGAAGGCGGTCAGCGCTTCCGGCTGGACCTCCAGGTTCCTGCTCGGACTCGTCACGCGGACCCTCCCCAGTGTCCAGCCGGCGGTCACCCGCTCCCGGCGTGGCCGGACAACGGGATTACCACAGTAGGCGATCGGCACCCCTCCGCGCGGGGCGGTGGAATTCGCGCCGGCACGGTACACAGATCAGGGCACGCCCGCCCGGGACCGCAACCCCCTGAGGAGCCTGAAGATGATCCTGGCCCGCGCCGACCAGGTCAGCCGCCGCTACGGCGAGGTGCTGGCACTGGACCGGGTCGACCTGACCGTCCGCGCCGGGGAGCTGGTCGGCCTGCTCGGCCCGAACGGCGCCGGCAAGAGCACCCTGCTCAACCTGCTGGTCGGGCTGCGCCGCCCCACCGCCGGCCGGGTCGAGCTGCTCGGCGGCGACCCGCGTGACCCGGCGAGCCGGCGGCAGCTCGGGGTGACCCCGCAGGAGACCGGCCTGCCCGGCACGCTGCGGGTCGGCGAGGTGGTCGACTTCGTCTCCGCGCACTTCCCCGACCCGGTGCCCCGGGCCGAGCTGCTCGACCGGTTCGGCCTCACCGACCAGGTGCGCCGGCAGACCGGCGGCCTTTCCGGCGGGCAGCGCCGCCGGCTGGCCGTGGCGCTCGCCTTCGTCGGCCGGCCCCGCCTCGTGGTCCTCGACGAGCCCACCACCGGGCTGGACGTGGAGGCCCGGCGCACCCTGTGGGAGGCCGTCCGGGCCTTCCACGCCGAGGGCGGCACGGTCCTGCTGAGCAGCCACTACCTGGAGGAGGTGGAGGCGCTGGCGGAGCGGGTGGTGGTGATCGGCCACGGCCGCGTCCTCGCCGACGACTCGGTGGCGGCGATCCGCGGCATCGTCGGCGTACGCAGGGTCAGCCTGGTCGCCGACGACCTGCCGTCACTGCCCGGCGTGGTGGCCACCGAGCACGCCGAGGGACGCACCCACCTGCTCACCACCGACGCCGACCAGCTCGTCCGGGACCTGGTCACCGCCGGCGTGGCGTTCCGCGACCTGGAGGTCCGGCCCACCTCGCTGGAGGAGGCGTTCCTCACCCTGACCGCCGACGACCGGCCCGCACCCACCCTCGCCTAGGAGATCTCCGTGCCGCTCGCCCTGGTCCACGCCCGCTACCAGCTCCTGGAGACCATCCGGATCCCGGTCGCGGTGGTCGGCAGCGCCTTCTTCCCGGCCGCCGCCATGCTCTTCTTCGTGGTGCCGTTCGCCGGTGACGACGCCGCCGGCGCCACGTACGCCACCGCCGCCATGGTCACCTTCGCGGTGATGAGCGCCAACATCTTCCAGTACGGCATCGGCGTGGCCGAGGACCGCGACCAGCCCTGGAACCCGTACACGCGCACCCTCCCGGCCGGTCCCGGGCCGCGCCTGGCCGGGCGGATCCTGGCCGGGCTGGTGCTGACCTACTTCTCGATGATCCCGGTGGTGGTGATCGCCGCGGTCGCCACCGCGGCGCGGGTGACGCCGGCGCAGTTCCTGCTCGGCCTCGCCGGCGTGGCGGTGATCTCGGTGCCGTTCACCCTGCTGGGCATGGCCATCGGCTACTCGCTGCCGAGCAAGGCGGCCATCGTGGTGGCCCAGGTGGTGTTCTTCCCGCTGGCCTTCGGCGGCGGCCTGCTCTCCGGCCCGGACGACGCGCCCGGCTTCATCCAGGCGATCGCCCCCTACCTGCCGACCCGGGGCGCGGTCGAGCTGATGTGGGCGGCCGTCACCGACTGGCGGCCCGACCCCCGGGCCCTGGTGATGCTGGTCGTCTGGGTGGTGGTGCTCGCGGGGGTCGCCGGGTGGGCGTACCGGCGGGACGAGGGACGCCGCTTCACCTGACCTTTTGTCCGAATCCGGCCCGGTGGCCGGCGGGACGGTGCCACGATGCCGGCAGGGCGTGCCATCGGGGCCGCTCCCGGCGAGAGGGGTCAGCGTGGACGGCGTGGAGCCCGGCACGCCCTGCTGGGCCGACCTGGCCACGCCCGGCCTGGACGACGCGAAGCGGTTCTACCCGGAGCTGTTCGGCTGGACCGGCCGGGTGTCCGCGGAGCCGGGTGCGGGCGGTTACACCACGTTCCTCAAGGACGGCCGGGCCGTCGCCGGGGCCGGGCCGCCCGCCGCACCGGACCAGGTGCCGGTCTGGTCGACGTACGTGGCCACCGACGACGCGGACCTGGTCGCCACCCGGGTGGAGGCGGCCGGGGGCCAGGTGGTGGTCTCCCCGTTCGACGTCTTCGAGCAGGGCCGGATGACGGTCCTCGCCGACCCGGCCGGCGCGGTGTTCAGCGTCTGGCAGCCGATGGCGATGCGCGGGGCGGAGTTGTTCAACGCCCCCGGCGCGATGTGCTGGAACGAGCTGGTCACGCCCGACCCCGAACGGGCGAAGGACTTCTACGCGCTGGTCTTCGGCTGGCATCCCGAGGAGCAGGCGTCCGGCCCGGTCACCTACACGGGCTGGCGGTGCGGCGCCCGGATCGTCGCCGGCATGATGCCGCAGTTGGAGCCGCTGCCCGAGGACCTGCCGGCCTACTGGACGGTCTACTTCGCGGTCGAGGACGCGGACGCCACGGCGGCCCGGGCCGCCGAGCTGGGCGGCACAATCCTCGTCCCGCCCCGGGACAACCCGGCCGGCCGCAGCGCCGCGCTCCGCGACCCCCAGGGCGCGCTCTTCTCCGTCACCGCCCTCCGCTGAGCAGCCCGGTCAGCGGGGGCGGACGGGGACCACCAGGGGACCGTGGTCGCCGGGGATGACGCGCACGTTGGCGCGGTAGTGGCGGGCCAGCAGGGCTTCGGTGAGGACCTCCTGCGGCGGGCCGGCGGCGGCGACCCGGCCCTCGGCGAGCAGGACCAGGCGGTCGGCGTACTCGCCGGCGATGGAGAGGTCGTGCATGGTGGCGAGCACGGTCAGGTCGTGCTCCCGGCGGAGCTGGTCGACCAGCTCCAGCACCTCCTGCTGGTGCCCGATGTCCAGCGCGCTCGTCGGCTCGTCCAGCAGCAGCAGGGTGGCGCCCTGGGCCAGCGCCCGGGCCAGGAAGACGCGCTGCCGCTCGCCGCCGGAGAGGGTGGCCAGCTCGCGCCGACCGAACGCGCCCAGGTCGAGCCGGTCCAGCACCTCGTGCACGGCGGCCAGGTCGGCGGCGGACTCCCGACCCAGCGCCGGGATGTACGGGGTGCGGCCCAGCAGCACGTAGTCGAGGACCGACATGCCGGCCGGCACCACCGGGGACTGCGCCACGGTGGCCACCACCCGGGCCCGGTCGCGGCGGCGGAGGGAGTTGATCGGCGTACCGAAGAGGGAGACCGCGCCCGGCGCGGGCAGCAGGCCGCCGACGGCGCGCAGCAGGGTCGACTTGCCGGCGCCGTTCGGGCCGATCACGGTGACCCACTCGCCCACCGCGACGGCGAGGTCGACGCCGGCCAGGATGGGCGTGCCGCCCAGCTCGACCCGGAGGCCGCGCAGCTCGACCGCGGGCGCGCTCATGTCAGCACCCGGCGGGCGGTGCGCAGGACGAGCACGAAGAACGGCCCGCCGAGCAGGGCGGTGACCACGCCGATCGGGATCTCGGCGGGGGCGGCGGCGGTCCGGGCGACCACGTCGGTCAGCGCCAGGAACGCCCCGCCGAAGAGCATCGACAGCGGCAGGATCACCCGGTAGCTCGACCCGGCGAGCAGCCGCACGGTGTGCGGCACGATGATGCCCACGAAGCCGATCAGGCCGGAGGCGGAGACCGCGGCGGCGGTGCCCAGCGAGGCGGCGGCGATCAGCAGGTAGCGGGAGCGCTGCGGGTGCAGGCCGAGGCTGGTGGCCTCGTCGTCGCCGACGGAGAGCACGTCCAGCTCACGCCGGTGCAGCAGCACCACCACGGCGGTGAGCACGAAGTAGGGCAGGACCAGCAGGACGTCGTGCCAGCCGGCGGTGGCGAGCCGGCCGAGCAGCCAGGAGTAGACCTGCTGGATGCTGTCGGAGTGCCGTTGCAGCAGGTACGTCTGCCCGGCGGAAAGGAACGCCGAGACCGCCACCCCGGCCAGGATCAGCGTGGCCGGTGACCGGGACCGGCCGCCCGCCGCGCCGAGCCCGTACGTCATGGCGACCGCGCCGAGCGACCCGACGAACGCGGCGAGCGGGATGGTGACCGGCATCCCGGTGATCGCCCCGCCCGCGCCGGCGCCCAGCGTGATGACCGCGGTCACCGCGAGCCCGGCGCCGGCCGCCACCCCCAGCAGGTACGGGTCGGCGAGGGGGTTGCGGAAGACGCCCTGGTAGCAGCCGCCGGCCAGGGCGAGCAGCCCGCCGACGAGCAGGCCGAGCACGACCCGGGGCAGGCGCAGCTCGGTGACGATGGCGATCTCCCGCTCGGTCAGCCCGCTGTCCAGGTGTACCCCGGGCAGCAGGTTGAGCAGTTCGGCGGCGACGCTGCCCGGTGGCAGGCTGACCGGGCCGAGCGAGACGCCGGCCACCAGCGCCACCAGCACCGCGGCGATGCCGGCCAGCAGCCAGCGGATGCGCAACCCGGCCGGCCGGACCGTCGCACCCGGTCCGGCCGCGGGCCGCCCGCCGCCCGCCCGCCCGACCGGCGCGGTTGCGGGCGCGCCGGGGGGGGCGGGGGCGGGGGGGGGGGGCGCCCGGC